>JAZNHT010000021.1:0-48402 GCA_045577175.1 Eubacteriales bacterium
GATTTTATTATCAAAAATGCCTGTAAATTCAAGGTTTTTCGCCACTTATGAAGAAAAAACAGACCTCATAGGATTTCTCCTACAAGGTCTGTGGGTTATTCATTTTGTGCTTGGGCAGAAATTTTTGTCTGCCCTAAAACAGCTGTTTTGTGTCCGGGATTAACCCTTGATAGCAGCCTGAGCAGCGGCCAGTCTTGCGATCGGCACACGGAACGGCGAGCAGGATACATAGTCAAGACCGAGCTTGTGGCAGAACTCAACGGAGGTCGGGTCGCCGCCGTGCTCACCGCAGATACCTACGTGGAGGTTCGGGTTCACGGGACGTCCGAGCGTGATTGCCATGTTCATCAGCTTGCCTACGCCGGTCTGGTCGAGCTTCGCAAACGGATCGTTCTCGAAGATCTTCGCATCGTAGTAAGCGTTGAGGAACTTACCTGCGTCGTCACGGCTGAAGCCGTAAGTCATCTGGGTAAGGTCGTTCGTACCGAAGCAGAAGAAGTCAGCGTTTGCAGCGATCTCGTCAGCGGTAAGGCATGCACGCGGGATCTCAACCATCGTACCAACCTCGTACTTGAGGTCAGCGCCGGCTGCTGCGATCTCAGCGTCAGCGGTCTCGATAACAACCTTCTTAACGTACTTGAGCTCCTTGACGTCGCCAACCAGCGGGATCATGATCTCGGGCTTGACGTTCCAGTCAGCGTGCGCCTTCTGTACGTTGATAGCGGCACGGATAACAGCCTTGGTCTGCATAGCAGCGATCTCCGGATAGGTGACAGCAAGACGGCATCCGCGGTGACCCATCATCGGGTTGAACTCGTGGAGGGATGCGATGATCTCCTTGATCTGTGCAACGGTCTTGCCCTGCGTCTTAGCGAGGAGAGCGATCTCCTCCTCGGTGTTCGGAACGAACTCATGCAGCGGCGGATCGAGGAAACGGATGCAGACCGGGTTGCCCTCGAGAGCCTCGTAGAGCTTTTCGAAGTCGGACTGCTGGTAGGGGAGAATCTTTGCGAGAGCAACTTCTCTCTCCGCAGCGGTATCGGAGCAGATCATCTCGCGGAATGCGGCGATTCTGTCTGCCTCGAAGAACATGTGCTCGGTACGGCAGAGACCGATACCCTCAGCGCCAAGCTCGCGCGCCTTCTTAGCGTCAGCGGGCGTGTCGGCGTTGGTGCGGACCTTCAGCGTGCGGAACTCGTCAGCCCAGCCCATGATGGTGCCGAAGTTGCCGGAGATCTCTGCGTCAACGGTCGGGATGATACCGTCGTAGATGTTACCGGTGGAGCCGTCGATGGAGATGAAGTCGCCCTCAACGTAGGTCTTGCCTGCGAGCGTGAACTTCTTGTTCTCCTCGTCCATAGCGATGTCGCCGCAGCCGGATACGCAGCACTTACCCATACCGCGGGCAACGACTGCTGCGTGAGAGGTCATACCGCCGCGGACAGTCAGGATACCCTGAGCCGCCTTCATACCGGTGATGTCCTCGGGAGAGGTCTCAAGGCGGACAAGAACGACCTTCTTGCCGGCTGCCTTCCAGGCCTCTGCATCCCCAGCGGAGAATACGACCTGACCGCAAGCGGCACCGGGGGATGCGCCGAGACCCTTACCGACCGGGTTAGCAGCCTTCAGAGCCTTTGCATCGAACTGCGGGTGCAGAAGCGTGTCAAGGTTACGGGGATCGATCATGAGAACTGCCTCTTCCTTGGTCTTGTGACCCTCTGCTACGAGATCGACAGCGATCTGCAGAGCTGCGGGAGCGGTTCTCTTACCGTTTCTGGTCTGGAGCATGTAGAGCTTCTCGTTCTCGATGGTGAACTCCATGTCCTGCATGTCGTGGTAGTGGTTCTCGAGAATCTCGCAAACTCTCTTGAAGTCCTCGAATGCCTGCGGGAACTTCTCTGCCATCTGAGCCATCGGCATAGGAGTACGAACGCCTGCAACGACGTCCTCGCCCTGTGCGTTGGTGAGGAACTCACCCATGAGCTTCTTCTCACCGGTAGCGGGATCGCGCGTGAACGCTACGCCGGTACCGCAGTTGTCGCCCATGTTACCGAATGCCATTGCCTGTACGTTAACGGCAGTACCCCAGCTGTAGGGAATATCGTTGTCGCGGCGGTATACGTTTGCACGGGGGTTGTCCCAGCTGCGGAATACTGCCTTGACTGCGCCGAGGAGCTGCTCCTTGGGATCGCTCGGGAAGTCGGAGCCGATCTTAGCCTTGTACTCAGCCTTGAACTGGTTTGCGAGCTCCTTCAGATCGTCAGCGGTGAGCTCGACGTCCTGCTTCACGCCCTTCTTCTCCTTCATCTCATCGATGAGCTCCTCGAAGTACTTCTTACCGACCTCCATAACGACGTCGGAGTACATCTGGATAAAGCGGCGGTAGCAGTCATATGCCCAGCGAGCATTGCCGGACTTAGCTGCCATAACTTCAACAACCTCTTCGTTCAGACCGAGGTTCAGAATGGTATCCATCATACCGGGCATGGATGCTCGTGCACCGGAGCGGACGGAAACGAGAAGCGGGTTCTCCTTGTCGCCGAACTTCTTGCCGACAACGGTCTCCATCTTGCCGATGTACTCCATGATCTGTGCCATGATCTCATCATTGATCTTTCTGCCGTCCTCATAGTACTGAGTGCAGGCCTCGGTCGTGATGGTGAAACCCTGCGGAACGGGAAGACCGATGTTGGTCATCTCTGCGAGATTTGCGCCTTTACCGCCGAGCAGTTCGCGCATGCTTGCGTCGCCCTCGGAAAAGAGGTACACATACTTCTTTGCCATAAAATCCTCCAAAAAAATAATTTATTATTAGCCTCTGTTGGTTGCAATCGGCAAAACATACCAACCGCAACGTACATTATACCATATATTACAGAAAATATCTACTGTTTTTCAAATTTTTTCAAAAAAATTTTGTAAAAATTCTTCTTTATTCCCGTATCGGTTATGGGCAATATCCACAGATGCGGTTATTTTTCTCCCATGACCGCCTCGCACGCCGCCATAATGCCGAGTCTGCCGCTCTCGTAGGTGAGTCCGCCCTGCAAAAAAACGGTGAACGGATCGCGGAGAGGCGCATCGGCGGAAAGCTCGATGGAAGCGCCGCCGACAAACGCGCCTGCCGCCATGATGACCTCATCGGCGTAGCCGGGCATCGCCCACGGCTCGGGGGTGACATGGGAATCGACAGGAGAGGCGGATTGGATGCCGCGGCAGAACGCGCAGAGCGCATCGCGGTTTTTAAGGGAGACGGTCTGGATGATGTCGGAACGGCGTTCAAACGCACGCGGCAGAACATCAAATCCGCACGCCTCAAACATATACGCGGCGAGGTGCGCGGTTTTCATCGCCTGCGCTACCGTATGCGGTGCGTAGAAAAGACCGCGGAGCATATTGCGGTTCTGTCCGAGGGACGCACCTGCATCGAGTCCGACACCGGGGCAGATGAGGCGGTTTCCGGCAAGCTCGACGGCGCGCGGCGTACCGCAGAGATAGCCGCCGATGTCCGCCATGCCGCCGCCCGGATTTTTGATAAGCGATCCGATGATGAGATCGGCACCGACGGCGCACGGCTCCGCCGTTTCGGTAAATTCGCCGTAGCAGTTATCGACGACGACGTACACCTCGTGCTTCACCTCGGCTCGAACAAATCTCGCAATCTCGCCGATCTCGGAAACGGTGAGCGTCGGACGGTTGAGGTAGCCCTTGGAGCGCTGGATGAACACGACCTTGAGCGCACTCCCGTGCGCGGCGATCTTCGCCTTGATGCCGGCGAAATCAATCTTCCCGTCGCGGGTGAAATCAACACCGTCATAGCGGACGCCGAAATCGGCAAGGGAGCCGTCGCCGTTGGCACCGTCCATGCCGATGACCTCGCGGAGCGTATCGTAGGGCGAGCCGGTGACGGAGAGCATCACGTCGCCGGGGCGCAGGAGCGCAAACAAGCCGATCGTAAGCGCGTGCGTGCCGCTCTGGATTGCAGGGCGCATAAAGCCTGCCTCGGCTCCGAAAATTTTGGTGGCAATACGGTCAACGGCATCTCTGCCGCTGTCGCCGTAGCCGTAGCCCGTGGAGGGTGCGAACATGGATTCGCTGACTCTTTCCTCGCGGAAGACGTCAAGCACCTTTTCCGTGCCGACACGGGCAATCTCGTCAATATCGCGGAAAATATCCGCCATTTCCGCTTCGGCGCGCAGTGCGAGTGCGCGCACGGATTCTGAAATCTGCATAAAAACCTCACAAGTATAAAATCATCTCTTTATTATACCGCGCGAACGTGCATCTGTAAAGGTTTTTTTGCGAATTTCGGGGAAGAATGAGTGTAGGAGGCACGATTGCGGCGCGCACACCTACGCAGGAGGCGTTTAACGCGGAACGCCTCCTGCACCACCGCCACGGTCAGAGGGCGGGGAGGCTTTGATCCCCGCCCGCCTTTTGGCGGCATTTGCGGCTGACGGAGAGTTTGCAAAATCGCGCGGTGTGTAGCTTTTCCGTTTGTCACCTCCGCATATTATTTGCGAACGGACTTCGCACGTACAATTCCCACGAGATTCGTTGAAATACAAAAAGCGTTTACGCTGTGTCAGCAGAGACGAAGCACGTCGCATGAGCGACGTATCATTTACAATGACGTTTCGCCGTTGTTCGCACTGCACGCCGATCATGACGTCATGTTAAGCTGAAGAAAAAGTGGTATGTTGTCATGCAGTAACCGATGAAAGAACGCATATGTAGTGGGGAGTTCCAAGAGGGGAGGACTCCTCCTCCCCTCTTTGGTGTGGCGGTGGTGCAGGAGGTGCTCCGCACTAAGCACCTCCTGCGTCCTTACGTACATAAAGAAAGGAGGTGAAAAAATGGCAAAGCAGAACACCACCCCCGAAAGCGATCTCCCCATCGGCTTCGCCATGGCACTCGCGCAAAACGGTCCCGCCATGGCAGCCTTCGCCGGTCTGGACGAGCTCGCCAAGGAGCAGCTGATCGCCCGCGCCAAGGCGGCACAGAGCAAAGCCGATATGCGCGAAATCGTCGGAAGCATCGGCGGCTATCCGCCTCTTTTGTAAAAAACGAAAACTTTACAAAATGCCGTTGCTTTTTTCGAATCCGTGAGGTATCATAAAAGCAGCCGCACAAACTACGGATCGGGAGGATTTCCATGAACATCACGGATACCGGCACAATTGCAGAAAAGCTCACAGAAAAAAAGAAGAAAAGCCCTTTGACGGTGGGCGAGGACATGAATCTCACCCTGTCCGTCTACCGCAAGGATCAGCCCCGGGAGAAATGCGGCACGCTTACGCTGAGGGGCTCGCTCGATTTGTCCCTTGTGAAGGCAGGGACATTGCTCGCCGCCGTCATTATCGGTGTGCGTGCCCTCTCCCTTCTCAAAAATCTGCTTAAAAAGAAATCCTGACGGAAGGAGTGTCCGCCGCGCAAGCGGTGCGGCACTCCTTTTTTTGTGAAAAATGCCTATGCAAAAATTCTTGACACGGTCTAAGCTCTGTGTTATGATTATTATGGGGAGATTTGGGAAATCTCTCTGCTGTACGGAGAAGCTCTCCGCAGCGATGTAAGAAGTAAGAAAAGAAAAAGAAAGAAGGTAAAATCACATGGGCATTTCCGAAATCCTCGAGCTTCTGCTCGGACTCGTCCTCTTTTTGTACGGTATGACCGTCATGGGCAACGCACTGGAGAAGTGCGCCGGTCACCGCATGAAATCCATCCTCGGCAAAATGACCTCCAACACGTTCAAGGGCTTTCTGCTCGGTCTCGGCGTCACACTTTTGATTCAGTCCTCCTCCGCCACGACTGTCATGGTCGTCGGCTTCGTCAACTCCGGCCTCATGACGCTCGGTCAGTCGATCGGCGTTATCATGGGTGCCAACCTCGGTACATCCGTCACCGCATGGCTGATCTCCATGACCTCCATTGAGGCCAGCGGCATTCTGTCCCTCTTCAAGCCGTCCACGTTCACGCCGATCCTTGCCGTCATCGGCATCATCCTGTTCATGTTCCAGAAGAACGCCAAGCGCAAGGATATTGGTCTTATCATGATCGGCTTCGCCATTCTGATGTTCGGTATGGATACGATGTCCGGCTCCGTAGCGGGTCTGAAAGAAAACGAGGCATTCACAAGCGTCCTCACGGCGTTCTCCAACCCGATCCTCGGCGTTCTCGTCGGTACGGTCTTCACCGCGATTATCCAGTCCTCCTCCGCCTCGGTCGGTATTTTGCAGGCACTGACGACAACCGGCGCGGTCAGCTACGCCACCGCAATCCCCGTTATCATGGGTCAGAACATCGGTACGTGCGTAAGTGCCATGATCTCCTCCGTCGGTGCATCGAAAAACGCACGCCGTGCGGCGATCATCCACCTGTCGTTCAACGTCATCGCCACGCTGATTATTCTGCCGGTGTACTATGCACTGAATATGATCTTCGAAATTCCCTTCGTACAGGGATACGCCGACCCCGTCGGCATCGCTGTTGTGCACACCGTATTCAAGATTTTTGCGCTCGTGCTGCTGATGCCTGCCTCTCGCCTGCTTGAAAAGTTGGCCATGAAGATTCTCCCCGAATCCAAAGCAGAGGGCGAAACCGAGCTTCTCGACGAGCGTCTGTTTGCCACCCCTGCCGTTGCGATTGAGCAGAGCCGCATCGTCGCCACGGAAATGGCGGATATATCCATCCGTTCCATGAAGGATGCCCTCGCCATGCTGAACAAGCCGTTCTCCGCCAAGGAGGCGACAGCACTGCGCGAGGCGGAGGACAAGGTAGACCTGTACGAGGACAAAATCGGTACGTATCTCGTGAAGGTATCCGCGCTTGAGCTTTCCGAGGAAGACAGCACGCAGGCAAACGAGTTGCTCCGTCTGATCGGCGACATCGAGAGAATCTCCGACCACTCCGTTGAGGTGATCGCCTCGCTTGAGGAGATGCACGAGAAGGGACTGGATTTCTCCGCGGACGCAAAGCGCGAGCTGACCGTCATGACCGATGCCGTTTCGGAAATTCTGGATCTTGCCCTCACCGCGATTCAGAAGCGCGACCTTGCCGCCGCCGCTATGGTAGAGCCGCTTGAGCAGGTCGTGGACGCGCTTCGCGACAAGATCAAAAAGCAGCACATCTCTCGCCTGCAGAAGCAGGAGTGCACGATCGAGATGGGCTTCATCCTCGCGGATCTTCTGAACAGCCTGGAGAGAATCTCCGACCACTGCTCCAACATCGCCGGATGTATGCTGGAGATGTCTCACGAATCGATGGATATGCACCAGTACCTCAGAAGCGTCAAGGCGGGCGAGGAGCAGGGCTTCAACCATTATTTCGAATACTTCACGATGAAATACGCGCTCTGATTTACAAAAAGGGAGGGAAGAACCATCTCACACGCCGAAGGTTCTTCCCTCCCCCTCTTTCGCCTGACGGCGAAATTCACCCTCACCCATCTCCTTGGCTTGCGAATCTTTTATTATGAGGTTCTTTTATGAAACTGTACGCACCGGAATATTACAAGGATTTCGCCTGCACTGCAGACCGATGCCGGCACAGCTGCTGTATCGGCTGGGAAATCGACGTGGACGGAGATACCCTGTCAAAATACGAATCTCTGACGGGAGAGTACGCCGCGAAAATCCGCGAAAGCATCGATTTTGCCGACGTGCCGCACTTCCGCCTCGGTGAGGGAGACCGCTGTCCGCATCTGGATGAAAACGGGCTTTGCCGCATCATTCTTACCTGCGGCGAGGGTGCGCTCTGCGAAATCTGCCGTGAGCATCCCAGGTTCTACAACGATACGCCAAACGGCAAGGAGGTCGGGCTCGGCATGTCGTGCGAGGAGGCGTGCAGGCTGATTCTCACCTCGGACGGGTACGGACGCATGATCGGGAGCGGCGAAACGGACGGCGAATGCCCGAACGGATTTGATCCCGTGCCGCTTCGGGCGGAATTGTACGAAATTCTCTCCGACCGCGCGATGCCGTATCCCGAACGGCTCTCAAAAATCAGTGCGGCGCACGGTGTTTCCCTGTCCGACCGCACGGATGCAGAATGGCAGGAAGTCCTCGCCTCGCTGGAATATCTTGCCGAGGGAGATCGGGCACTGTTTCGGGCGTTTTCGTCCGACCCTGCCACACCGAAGGAGATCGAGCTTTCACTGGAGAGGGCGCTCGCCTATTTCATTTTCCGCCACTGCACGGGTGCGCGATCCATGGAGGATTTCCGCGCCGCACTCGGGCTGTCGCTGTTTCTGGAACGGCTGCTCGCCTCGATTGCGAAAGCGGACACGACCGCCGTCGCCGAATGTGCGCGCATCGTTTCCGAGGAGATCGAATACTGCGAGGATAACACGGACGGGATCAAGTGTGCATTTTGGTTTTGAGAAACGGCGGGAGCAAGCCCCCGCCCTACAACAGACATACACAAACCGCTTCTTTGCATACAGAAACCGCCTCCCTTGCAAAAGAGAGGCGGCGTTTTTTATCTTACCCATTTATCAAGCATTTGCATATACTTCGGATTTTCCCGCAGTTTTGCAAACGACAGATGGGACGCGTTCAACAAACGATGCAGAAGCCAGCCGATCATATCATCGGTTTTATAGGTATCTCTGATCTGCTCCGCCAGAATTTCGTCCGTTTCCGCCAAAGCCATCATTCGTTCTATAGCCGTGAACTGTTTTTCTCGGATGCGGATCACATCCTCAACAGGAGCATTCTCCACCGTAAGCATATCCGCCAAAAGGGCATAAATGGATTCTTCACCGACACAAAAGATTTCCAGATCTTTCTTTTTGCTCATTTCGGCAAAAGCCTCTGCCATCGCTTCCATACGTTCTATCTTTTCCGCAGCAGCAAGGGCAGGATCAAAACGAGCGGTGCGAGCAAGTTTTATGGACATGACATCCATCAAACCGTAGCAATTCTTTTTGTTCCAATAACGGTACTCGGACGTGTCTTTTGCGAAAAGCTGTTCTTTCACCATCGGCGCGTACCATGCGGGAAGGTCTGAAAGAGTTTCAAGAGCCGCTTGAGTCTTCCCCTCTGCATGGAGCAGTTTTGCTTTCATATGGATTGCTTCGCTGCGGAGATTCTCCCGGGCACAGCCTTCCAGAATGCAATCGCATATTTCCGAAAGCTCCTCCTTGTTTTGAAGCAAAGATTCCGTGTCGTTTCCGGCACTGCCGCCCGCTATGTTCCACATATACGCGTTCATAATGCGATAATCGTGGGGATATCGCCTTCTTGCATCTGCGATCAATGCCGCCCTTTCGGCAAATCTGCCTTCAATATTTAAGCACCGATTCTCCGCAAGAATCGCATCCACCTCTGCTTTTGTTTTTGCCTCATCGTATCCCAAAAGCTCGTCAACAGTAACACCGAAGATTTCCGCAAGCGGAAACAGCAGGGTAATATCGGGATAGGTGTTCTTCACTTCCCATTTGCTTACCGCCGCCGTCGAGACTGTCAAAAGCGCCGCAAGCTGCTCCTGCGTCAGTCCTTTTGCAATGCGCAGACGCTTTATGTTCATGCCAATGTTCAAATCCATAACCATTCTCCTTGTACGTAAAATAACGCGTAAAGTAAACGGGCCCGTTTCGATTCTATTATACCATACTCCCCCCGAATTACAAGCGAGGCGCAGGCAACACACGTTTAACCTGCGGTTGATTTTTCCGAACGTATTTCCACACAAAAACACCGCCTGCTTTCGCAGACGGTGTTCTTTTTCGTATGTCTTATTTTACGATCTCGCCGTAAACTTCGCCCTTTGCGTGCAGAGCGTTTGCCTCGTCGGTATCGATGTGCATAGCGGCAGCGAATTTCGGGCTGACGCGGACGACAACATCACCGAAGATAAGGCTTCTGTCCTCGGACGCGATCTTCACGCCGACGATCTCCTTATCCGCAACGCCGAACTTCTCGGCATCGGCGGGAGTGAGGTGGATGTGACGCTTTGCGGCGATCACGCCCTCGCTAAGATCAACCTCGCCTGCGGGACCTACGAGCTTGCATGCGCCGGAGCCGGCAACGTCGCCGCTTTCGCGGACGGGAGCCTCTACGCCGAGTGTGCGTGCATCGGTGAGGGAGACCTCAACCTGGCTTGCAGGACGGGCCGGACCGAGAACGATAACCTTGGCGATCTGACCCTTCGGACCGACAACGGTAACTCTCTCCTCGCAAGCGAACTGGCCGGGCTGGCTCAGATCCTTCTTGTGCGTAAGGGTGTGACCTGCGCCGAACAGGGCACTGATGTGCTCCTCCGTCAGATGGACGTGGCGCGCGGAGGTTTCCACGAGAACTTTATTTTCCATGGTGGGGATCCTTTCATTATGTAGTATTGATTTTGCCCGATGGGCATATTACGGATATATTATAGCACTTTCTGCCGCCTGTGTAAAGGAGATTGACGAATTTTTTTCAAATTTCGCCAAAAACATGGGAAGAGGGAGAACCATCTCAAACGCCGAAGTTTCTCCCTCTTCCCACACCCATCTCCCTCTCCTTGGCTCGCCGATGGTAAATTTCTTTACTCTCCCGCAATCCCCCGTGCCCGATCACAGGCGAGGGTAAGTGCGTGCGCGGCGGCGGCACGGCGGATCTCCTCACGGCTGAGCGACGGATCAAACTGCACGCGCACCGCCGTTGTCTCCCCCTCGAAAGACACGCCGAAGCAGACCGTCCCGACCGGTTTTTCCGCCGATCCGCCGTCCGGTCCCGCAATGCCCGTGACGGAAACGGCAACGGTTGCCCCCGTCAGTCGGCGCACACCGAGTGCCATCTCCTTCGCCGTCTGCACCGATACGGCACCAAAGCGTAAAAGCGTATCCGCGGACACGCCGAGCACGCCCGTTTTGACCGAATTGGCATACGAAATCACGCCGCCGAGGTAGATTTCGGACACGCCTGCCACCGTGGTGAGTGCCTCACCGATCATGCCGCCCGTGCAGCTCTCCGCCGTGGCAAGGGTGAATCCGTTTTCCCGAAAAACCGCATACGCTTCGTGCGCAGCCCGTGTAAGCTCTGTCATTTTTCCGCCTCCGATCCTGTTTCTATGAGCATGGTAGCACAAGGCGGCGATTTTGTCAAGTCCGTCACGGGATAAATCTTGCGTATCCGCTTGCTCCGCCCGGGTTTCTGTGGTATAATGTAATTTGGATATATTTTTGCTGATCGCGGAGGGGCTCATGTCCACGTTTATTCTGAAAATCATCGCGGTGATTACCATGACGGTTGACCACGCAGGGCTTCTTTTGTTCGGAGACGAGCCGTGGATGCGCGCCGTCGGTCGGATCGCGTTTCCTCTGTTCGCGTTCTTTATCGCGGAGGGCTTCCGCTGCACGAGAAACCGCCGCCGCTATTTTCTCACCGTCTTTTCGCTCGGTGTATTCTGTCAGATCGTCGCCGAAATCTTCTCCCCGGGCGAGGCGTGGAACGTGCTGCTCACGTTTTCCCTCTCCCTCACGCTTTTGTATCTGCTCGACAAATCGAAGAAGGACGTCCGCTTCCTCGCCGCGTTCGGCGGTGCGTTGATCGCCGTCTTTGTCCTCACGCAGTACATCGCGGTGGATTACGGCTTCTTCGGCGTGATCCTGCCGCTGTTTGCCGCCCTGTTTGAAAACAAATGGGCGCGCCTCGGCGCGTTTGCCGCAGGGCTTGCCGTCCTCTGCGCCGACTCTCATTCCCTCCAGTGGTACTCAATGATCGCCGTCGCCCTGCTCGCCTTGTACAACGGCAAGCCGGGCAAATACAAAATGAAGTATTTCTTCTACATTTTTTATCCCCTGCATCTTGCAATTCTGTGGGGAATCCGCTACCTTATCTGATCGGAGAAATCTATGTCAAAAAACCGCTCCCGCTTACACTTCTGGCGCATGGCTGCCGCGCTCGCCTTGCCGATCGCCATGCAGAATCTTCTGACATCCTGTGCCACCCTCATTGATACCGCGATGATTATCCCCCTCGGGGACACCGCCGTCACGGCGGTCGGCGTCGCCGGTCGGTTTTCCTTTCTTCTGAACGTGATGGCGTTCGGCTTCTGCTCCGGCTCCGCAAGTTTGATCTCGCAGTACTGGGGCGTGAAGGATCTCGGCGGCATCCGCCGCTCGTACGGTATCGCCCTCGTCTCCGCGATGACGCTCGCGTGTCTGTACGCCGCCGTGCTGGCGTTTTTCCCCGATGCGTGCATCTCCCTCTTCGGACCCATGCCGGAGCCTGCAAAGCTCGCCGCCGAGTATGTGCGCGTCTTCGCCATCGGCGTACCGTTTATCATGTATTCGCAGGTATCCTGTGCCGCCTTGCGCGCGACGGAAAAGGTATCCGTACCGCTGATTTCCTCCGCGGCGGCGGTCGTGACAAACATCACGCTCAACTACTGCCTGATCCACGGAAACTTTGGCTTTCCGCGCCTTGAGGTGCGCGGTGCGGCGATCGCTTCCGTATGCGGCTCGGTCGTACAGGCACTGATCGTCTTTGCCTTTCTCCAATTCGGCAAAAATCCCGTGCGCGCACGCCTCGCAGAGTATCTGTCCTTCACCCGCGCGTTCGCTTTCAAGTATGCAAAGGTGGCATCCCCCGTCCTTTTGAACGAAGTACTGTGGGCAGTCGGCACGAACACATACGTCATGGTGCTCGCCCGTCAGGGAACGGAGGTTTACGCCGGTTACACGATCTACGAGACGGTGCAGCAGCTCGTTTTCGTCTTTTTCATCGGTATCTGTCATGCCTCGGCGATCATGGTCGGCAAGGCGGTCGGTCGCGGCGAGGAGGAGGAAGCCTTCCGTACAGCCAAATGCTTCATGCTCATGACGCCGCTTGCCGGCGTGATTCTCGGCGGCGTACTGATCGCTCTGCGCGCCCCGGTACTCTCCTTGCTCACGATTGAAACGGAGCTTGCACGGGAAACCGCGATGTCCCTGCTCCTCTTTTACGGCTTCTGGATCGGCATCCGCATGATCTCCTACACGGCGATCTGCGGCGTGTTCCGCGCAGGCGGAGACACGAAAGCAGGCTGCTTTATGGATATGACGTGCCTGTTTTTAGTCGGTGTCCCTGCCGTGTGCATCGCAGGACTTCTTCTGAAGGTACCGTTTGTTGCCATCGTGGCGATTATGTTTATCGCGGAAGACGTACCGAAGAGTGCCGTCTGCCTGTGGTATTTCTTCACGAAAAAATGGATCCGCCGACTGACGAAATAATTTCGTCCGCCTTGATTTTGCCGCACACCTGTGCTATACTGTAATCAATCTCTTGTTAAAGGAAGGATACTCCCATGCAGTACCGTATCGGACTTGAAAAATTCGAGGATCCCAAAAGCCACAACGCCGCCCTCGCCGGCGAGTACGCCAACAACTATACGGAATACACCGTCGTACAGAAGGCGGAGGGCAAAAACCGCACAAACCGCTTGCTTCTGATCGCTTTGTACGTTGTCTATTCCGCCCTGTTCTGCGTCGTTTTCCTCGGCGGCATCGGCAGCTTCAAAATCCCCATGATGATCGCGCTTCTGCCTGTGACCTTGTGGATTATCATCTTCTTTACGTGGCGCTACGTCTCCGTTGAGCACGAATACATGCTCGCCTCCGGCGTAATGACGTTTGTTGACATCTGCGGCGGCAGAAAGCGCAAAACGCTTTTCGCCTGCCCCGTCAAGGAGATGCGCGAGATCGCTCCTCTGCGCGCGACCACACAGCTGAACGTAAAAACCACCGTCGATATGCGCGGCTCGGTGAAGAGCACGGATTCGTACTACTTCATCATCAACGACCGTGACGGAGAGCCCACCGCTGTCCTGTTTGAGGCGACCTCGAAGGCACTCCAGATCATGAAATACTACAACAGCGCAACCGTTATGTCGGACAGTTTGTCCAAATAAAAATACATAAAAAATCCCTCTGGCGCATAGGATCAAAAAAACTGCCGTCATGGCAGCCTTTCGGAGGGGATTTTATGAAATCGGGACTCAAAACGCTTCTTTTGACCGCGCTTCTTTTCGCCGCAATCTGCCTTTCGCTCACGGGATGTATGCAGAGCTCGCGTCCGCTTCTGTGGTATCAGGACGTGCTCGTTTCCGCCGATGTGAGCGCGGACGGGCAGACATACCGTATCACACCGGTCGCGGACGGATTCACCGTCACCGTCCTTGCGCCGAGTGAATCCGCCGGGATCACGTTCACCGTCACGGACGTATCCTCAAGCGTGTCGGTCGAGGGGATCGAAATCCCCGTGTCGGACGCGATGACGGCAGGTGCCGCCCGGCTGATCGCCCTGTTCACGCTGGAGGAAACCCGTGTGAGCGAGGTACATCCCGACAAGGAATCGGGCACCGTGCGTGCACGGTTCACCACCGCGGACGGAAAGCGCATCACCGCCGTATTCGGCACGGACGGACTGCCCGTATCGTTTGAAACGGAGGCAGGCACCTGTACCGTGATCGCCTGCGAAACCAAGCCGCAATAACAAACTGAAAAGGATATGCCATGAACAATCGGAAGTACAAAGTCTGGGCGGAGATTGACCTCTCCGCGCTCAAACATAATTACCGTCTCATCGCAGAGAAGGCGCACGCACAGTCGCCCGACTGCCGTGTGATCGCCGTTGTCAAATCGGACGCATACGGGCACGGTGCCGCCCTTGTCTCGCGCACGCTTCTCGGCGAGGGATGCGATTTTTTTGCCGTCGCCGCCGTTACGGAAGCAGAGGAGCTCCGCCCCGTCATAGGCGAGGTCGCGGATCTCATGATCCTCGGCTACACCTTGCCCGAGGATACGGAGATTCTCTGCCGGCTGAACATCATCCAGACAGTATTTTCCGTGGAATACGCACGTACCCTCTCTGCGGAAATGGAACGCCTTTTGCGCGAGGGGATTTTGCCTGCCGGCACGTCTCTGCGCGTGCACGTAAAATTGGATACGGGCATGAACCGCCTCGGACTGGACGCCTCCGACACCGAGGGCACGGCAGAGGCAATCCGCGAAATCGCCTCGTATCCCCATTTGAAAATCGAAGGCATGTTCACGCACCTCTGCTGCGCCGATACGGATGCGGCAGAGATCGGCATGACGAAAAAGCAGATCGACCGCTTTGAGGCGGCGGAAGCCCTGCTGAAGGAAAGCGGAGACTGTCCGCCCGTCGTCCACTGCGCAAACAGCGCGGGGATTCTGCACCTGCCGCGCGTGTACAAATCGTGCGTCCGCGCGGGAATTATCCTCTACGGCATGTCGCCGAGCGGCGAAATTCTGCCGGATTTCCGCCCCGTTATGGTGCTCAAGACGCGCATCGCACACATCCACACGCTGCGAGCAGGCGAATCGGTCAGCTACGGCGCGACGTTCACTGCCGAGCGCGATATGCGCATCAGCACCGTACCGATCGGATACGGCGACGGCTTCGTTCGCCGCTACAAGGGAGCCTCTTTGCGCCTGCCCGACGGGACAGATGCGCCGATTGTCGGCAGAATCTGCATGGATCAGTGCATGATCGACATCGGAGATGCGGACGTGCATCCGGGTGACGAGATCACCGTCTTCGGCACGGATGACGGTACGATGCTCGAAAAAATCGCCCGTGCAGGCGAGACGATCAACTACGAAATCTCCTCCATTCTCACCCGCCGCGTTGTGCGTCTGGTGAAGCCGTAACTTTACCAAGGATACGAAAAATATGGATAAAAAATATCTGAAGCAGGTCGGTCTGTATATTCTCACCTCGCTTCTCTCAATCGGTGTGATTCTGTATATCGGCTACCACCTGTTCTACGGGCTTACGCAGAAGGTAGAGACTGCCCCCGCCTCCCCGGAAACGGTACGCACGGTACGCAGTGCGGACATGTACCTCTTCAGGGAGGAAACAATTCTTCTTTCCCGCACTAGCGGCGGCAGCGTCGTTGCCTCCGTCGCGGACGGAACACGCGTAGGCGTCGGCGACAAGGTCGCCGGACGGTATGACGTTTCCTCTCCCAACACCGTCGCCGCGATCGCCGAGCTGGACGAACAGATCCGCGTGCTGAAGGCCATGCAGGAAAACACGCTTTCCGTGCGCGATACGGTCACGATCGACCGCGAAATTTACGACATCATGGAAAGAATCGCCGCCGCCGCACGGCAAGGGGACGGCGAAAGTGCGATCGCCTGCCGCAGTGATCTGCGCGCAGCTTTGATCCGCCGCTCCGTCGTAACGGGCGCGACCGCCAACGTGGACGGCGAGCTTGACCGCCTTGAATCGGAAAGACTTTCCCTCATCCGAAGCCTCGGCAGCTGCCGCGAAACCGCCACCGTATCGGAGAGCGGATACTTTTACGCATCCGCCGACGGCTACGAATCTCTTTTCACCCCCGATACGGCACTCTCCATGACCGTCTCCGATTTCCGTGCGCTGTGCAGTGCGGAGGCCGAAGGGATTTCCCCCTCCGCCATCGGCAAGCTCGTGACGGATTACACGTGGTACGCGGCATGTCTGCTCCCTCTTTCCGAAACGAAAAATTTTGCAGAGGGCGAGACGTATTCCGTCCATTTCCCGTATAACGGAGAGACGGCGATCCGCATGACGCTTGTGCGCCTCGTGCGTGACGGGGATACCGTCATGCTCGTGTTCTCCTGCGGTACGGTGCCGCCCGATTTCACCTACACGCGCGTACAGCCGGCGGAGATCGGGGACAATTCGTACACAGGTCTGCGCGTGCCTGCCTCCGCTATCCGTGTGGTAAACGGCGTGACCGGCGTGTACGTGCTGGAAGGCAGCGTGATGCACTACCGTGCCGTCAAGCTGATCGTGGAGGGAGAAGACTGGTGCCTTCTTGAAATCGAGCCGCAGGCAGATCCGCCCGAGGGATACACGTGGCTCAGACAAAACGAAATCGTCATCACGAAAGGACGCCGCCTCGCCGAGGGGCGCATACTGCAATGAATCAGCAAGCAATACCGCTGCCGAGCCCTGAACGGCAACGTGAAATCACCGAAAATTATCGGCGCGTGAAGGAAAATATCGCCCGTGCGATGGATCGCCGCCGCGCGGGAACAGGCGAGGTACGCCTGCTCGCCGCAACGAAAACCGTACCGCCCGAGGACATCCTGTTTGCCGTGCATAAGCTCGGACTTGATCTGATCGGCGAAAACCGTACCGTCGAGCTTACGGAAAAGCTCCCGTATCTCAAAGGCGAAGTCGAGCAGCACTTTATCGGACACCTGCAAACGAACAAGGTCGCAAAGGTCGTCGGAAACGTCTCCGTCATCGAAAGCGTGGACTCCGTCCGCCTTGCCGCAGAGATCGACCGACGCTCGCGCGCACTCGGGATCGTTTCGGATATTCTCGTGGAGATAAACATCGGTCGGGAGGAAAACAAGGGCGGCGTGATGCCGGAGGATATTTTCACTTTTTGCGAAAATCTGGAAGGATTTTCCGCCATTCGGGTGCGCGGAATGATGACAATGGCACCCGTCCAGCATGAAAAAGAAGAATTTCGCAAATTTTTTCGAGAAACTTACGGAATCTTTATTGACTTTTTCACAAAAAAATCGCATAATATAATAGAGCCTGTATTTTCTCTGCCGCCGATTCTCTCCATGGGAATGAGCGACAACTACGAAATCGCCGTGGAAGAGGGCGCGACTGAGGTGCGCGTCGGAAGCGCGATCTTCGGAAAACGGGTGTACCCCGCAGGCAATGACAACGGACAGGAAATGCAAAAATAAAAACTACGTATAACAGGACGGAGGATTCAATCATGGGACTTATGGACAAACTCAAAAAGGTTACCGGCACGGATAATTCGAGCTACAGCTACGACGATCCTTATTACGATGAATTTAGCGATACCGATCCGGCTCCGGTTGAAGAGGAGCAGGAGCCTGTCGTTTCTTACGGCGGCATGGGTATGAGCGGCATGAGCATGGGCGCAGGCTCCGGCATCAGCCTCTCCGGCGCCGCACTGGAGCTCAAGGTCGTAAAGCCGACGCACTTTGAAAGCGTTCCGCAGATCGCGGATCACCTGCTCAACAAGCGCACGGTCGTTCTGAATCTTGAGGACACGAACAAAGAGACGGCCCGCCGTCTGATCGACTTCCTCTCCGGCGTGGCTTACTCCATCGACGGCTCTCTGAAGAAGATCGCAAGCAACGCATACGTCATCACGCCCTCCAACGTGGATGTCGGCGACGCTATGCTGAAGGATCGCAGTGCAAAGGCAGAGGCACCGAGTGCTCCCGCAGCGGCAGAGGAGCCGAAAGCCGACGCATCCGATCTGCTCTCCTTCTGATCTGCCCGACAGCAACGCACCCCCTGCGGCAAAACAAAGGCAGCATCCGTTGCCTTCTGTTTTTGTGCCGTTTTTGACATGAATACTACATAGCGGGCAGCATGAATCACGTGCTGCCCGCACGCACGTTTCCCCGTTTTGTCATAATTCGTGTCATTTCGCCGAAACGTATTCCCGAAAGGAGATTTCCCGTTGACTGCGCTTCTCTACGTTTTGTCCGGTGTGACTTCCCTTCTGCTCAGCATTGTTCTTTTTCTGATGCTGATCCGTGCGATTTTCAGCTGGTTTCCCTCAGACGAGGATTCCGCCTTCGCACAGCTTCTTTTTGTCACGACCGAGCCGTTCATTCTGCCCGTCCGTGCCATTCTGGAACGGTTTGAGTTTTTCCGCTCGATGCCGATCGATATGTCGTTTTTTATCACCGCGATGCTTTTAAGCATCCTGCGCTCCTTACTTTGATCTGTCCGAGGTTGTCCTAATGAAACCGATTCCGATAAACAAACTGGATGACGCATCCCGCCGCCTGATGGCGCGCGCGGCAGAGCTTGTCCGCAGGGATGCTTACGAAATCACGTACACCGATTTTCTCTCCCCGAGGGAGGAGCGCATCTTTCACGTCGCCGCGGCTTCGGAGGGGCAGGCTGAGCGTCTGTTTTTCTACGGCGGCGCACGGGATGCCGAAAGGCGGTGTGCCGTGCTCCTGCCCGAGTGGTTTCTCGGCGAGGAGCCGCACGGCGATCCGTTCGGGGCGGAGAGAGCCGAATTTTTGCTTTCCCTTGCGGAAAACGGAGGTGTCGATCTGACAGGGGCGGTCACGCCCGTGTCCCTCACCGCAAGCGAATACGCCGCACTCTCCCACCGCGACTGGCTCGGCGCAATTCTCGCCTTGGGCGTGGAGAGATCCGTGCTCGGCGACATCGCTATTTTGGACGGACATCACGCCATCGCCTTTTTTACCGCGAAAATCGCACCGTTCATCATCGAAAATCTGCACCGCGCAGGCTCGGACGGCGTGCGTGCCGCCGTCTGCGATTTGCCCGAGGGCTTCTCCGTGCCGCGCGAATTTGAAAAAATCGAAGTGACCGTCGCCTCTCCGCGCCTCGACGGCGTAGTGCGCGCTTTGACCAATCTCGCGCGTTCCGATGCCGCCGAGCTTGTCAAGGACGGACTGTGCGAGGTGAATTATTTTCCCGAGGAAAACACGGACGCGCCGATCACGGACGGAGACATTCTCTCCATCCGCGGATACGGCAAATTTATCATAGATTCCGCCAACACCGTGACCAGGCGCGGACGAAACCGCCTGATCGCACGGAAGTATATATAACCGGAGGTACTTATGCTGCTGCCACAGGAACTGAAAAACTACAAATTCCGCCACTCCATGAACGGATACGCCCCGGGCGAGGTGGATGAACATATTGAGTTTATCGTCTCAAAATACGAGGCGCTCTACCGCGAAAACAGCGAGCTTGCGCACAAGCTCGCCATCGCACTCAAATCGCTCGACGAGCTGCGCTCGAGAGAAAAGCAGGTGGCAGAGCTTGAAAAAATTCTGACCGCCGCCACCGCACAGGCGAGTGCCGATGCGGAGAAAAAGAAAGAGGAGATCATCCGCTCAGCCGTAGAGGAAGCGGATCGCATCACCGCCGAAGCGGAGCAGTACGTGGCATCGCAGGAAAAGGTGTTCCGCCGACTGCAAAAGGATGTTTCCGCGTTGCGCGACACGCTCTATGCCGCATACAGCGAGCACATCGACCGCGTAGAGCAACTTGTTGCCATCTCTGCGGGAGAAACCTTCTCCGCACCCAAGGAAGCTCCTGCCGCGCTTGATAAAATCGCGCAGGAAATCCCCACTGCATACGAAAAAGCCGAGACCGCGGCGGAGGCGAAAACCCCCCCCGATACAGCCGAAGCGGACATGTATGCGACGGCGGATATGACCGATCCCTTCACAGAGGAAGGAAACGAAAATACCGAAGCCGAGGACAACACCGAAAACGGCACACTGCTGATCGATCCGTTTGTTCCATCCGAAAACACGGACACCGAGGATGCCGAAACGGATACATATGCCACCGCCGACATGACCGCTCCGTATGAGGAGCAGACAAACACCGCAGACGAAGACCTCTACTCCGACGAGGAGCTGTTTGAAGAAGCGGAGGAGCCGGTCGCCGAGCCGATCTCCCTCAAATTTACCGTCTCGGACGAGGACACCTACTCCGAGGAGGAGCTTACCGAGGACGATCTGTTTGTAAAAGAGCCGCCGCTCTCGCACACCGAGATTGATTTTGACGATCTGCTCGCCGAGATAAGCGACGGCGACGTAAGTGCCTCCGACACGGATACCGAGGACGAGGATGCCCTGCTCCTCAAGGAGCTGCACGATACGTTCGTCAACAGCTTTGACGCTCCGAAAGAGGAAACGGTTGCGGACGATGCCGCCCTCCCCGAAGACGACATCATGAAGGCACTTGCGGAGGCAATCGAAGAAAAGCCTGCAAAAACCGACAAAGAGCCTGCCGAAGCCGACGGAAATCCGTTTGCATTCCTGTTTGAGGAAGAGTGATTTTTCATAGAAAGGAGCTATCATGCTTCTCTGTATCCTGACCGTGATCGGCGTTGTCGTGCTCGATCAACTGACGAAGCTGTGGGTGCTCGACGCGCTCGTTCCGATCGGCACGTACAAACTGTGGGACGGCGTGCTTCATTTTACCTATGTGGAGAATCGCGGCGCCGCCTTCGGTATGCTCGCGAATCACCGCTGGGTGTTCATGGTGATCTCCACCGCCGCAATCATTGCGATGCTTCTGTACGTCATGATCGCCAAGCCGAAAAGCCGCCTTGAAACGCTCGCACTCGCCTTCATCATCGGCGGCGGCATCGGCAACATGATCGACCGCATCTTCCGCGGATTTGTCGTGGATTTCATCGACGTGACGTGCATCGATTTCTTCGTGTTCAACGTGGCGGATGCGTTCGTCTGCGTCGGTGCCGGACTTTTGATTCTCTCCGTCGTTCTCGCCGAACGGGCGGCGGAAAAGGGAGTGCCGTATGCGGACTGATGCGTGGGACATTACCGAAGCGGACGCCGTAACGCTCACCGTCGGTGAGGAAGCAAACGGAATGCGTGCGGATGCCGCGCTTGCCATCCTCGCCAAAAATTGCGGAGAGGAGTCTCTGGCGGCACTCTCCCGCAGTGCGGCGGCTCGCCTGATTGAAACAGGGGCGGCGGCACGCGCAGGCGGCACACCGCTTGACAAAAAAACGGTTCTCAAAACGGGGGACGTACTCACCGTACAGCTGCCCGAGCCTGTCCCCACCGAGGCTCAGCCGGAGGATATTCCGCTGGACGTCGTATACGAGGACGAGGATGTAATCGTCATAAACAAGCCGAAGGGGATGGTCGTTCATCCCGCGCCGGGGCACGGGCACGGCACGCTTGTCTCCGCCCTGCTCTACCGCTGCGGCGACTCCTTATCGGGGATCGGCGGCGTTCTTCGCCCGGGCATCGTCCACCGCATCGACCGCGACACGACGGGACTGATCGCCGCGGCGAAAAACGACCGCGCGCACGTCTCCCTCGCCGCACAGCTTGCCGATCATTCGATGCACAGGCAGTACCGCGCGATTGTCATCGGCGGCATTGATACGGAGGGCGTGATCGACGCCGCGATCGGACGGCACCCGCGTGACCGCAAAAAGATGGTCGTGCTGCCGTCGGGCGCATCCGGCGCACGCGAAGCTGTCACCCACTACTGCCCGATCACGGACTACGGGCAGTTTTCCGAGGTGCGGCTCGTACTCGAAACAGGACGCACGCACCAGATCCGCGTCCACATGAGCTCCATCGGGCATCCCGTTTTAGGCGACGAAATCTACGGCGCAAACCGCACGCCGTTTGAAAAAAAGCACGCCGCGCTTCTGACGGGGCAGGCACTTCACGCGGAGACGCTGACGTTCACACATCCGCGCACGGGCGAGAAAATGACGTTCTCCGCCCCGCCGCCGAAGGAGTATCTGAAACTGATTGAAATTTTGGAGAATATGTGAATTACAGGGAGGAGGAAGAACCATCTCATACGCCGAAGTTTCTTCCTCCTCCCTCTTTTTTGCTCTGCAAAAAATTCACCCACCTCTCTCCTTGGCTGGCACCGATTTATCGAAAATATGTACAAGTGTGTATAAAAATACCGCTGTGAGTTTTGCTTCATGCAAGACTTACAGCGGTGTTGTGTTATAAAAAGGTGCGCGAGCCAAGGAGATAGGGGTGCCGGGGAAAGAAACTTCGGTGTATGAGATGGTTCTTTCCCCGGCTCGCCGCATGCGTTTACTTCTTCTCCATCATCTCGCGAGCGCGCTCCACGTAGGTCTGATAGCGCGGCTCCTCTCTTTCGGAGACAAACCATTCCCAGCCCCTTTTTGCCGTCAGCGCGTGATACAGAAAATCCGGCTCAATATCCAAAGACCAGGTGTGGGATACAGCTTCCTTTGTCCCGTCGGGGATAAGAATCACGTTTTTGCCCTTGACAAGCTTCACGCCGCCGAACAGCTCAACTTTGCCGGTGTCAAGCTCGTCGCCGTTTTTGTGCGCGCACCACTTCTCGCAGTATTCAAACGCGAGATCAAGACAGCGGTAGGCTTCCTCTCGCTGACAGTAGCAGAAGAGTGCCGCGGCTCCGGTGAGCGCGATTTTTGCGTACAAGCCCTCCCATGCGGGCGGAACGGTGTCGCCGAACGATTCGATCGTCTGCATCTTGAATCGGTTCAGCCCGGACGTTCTCGCCTGATTCGTGCGGTTCCACGCAGGACGTGCCAGCATGTGCAGCATTTCGTGATACAGATTCACCGCGTAGCGCAGATGCGCGCCTTTATAGTTGCCCGCATCAAACAGCGGCTCCTCCAAGGATTCGCCGTAGGTGGTGTATTCGCGCATCTTTTCGGGCTTCTTTCTTACCCCGGCGCGATCCTCGAAAATGACGATCGTACCGTCCTCATCCGCGACAAACGTGTATTCCATCCAGCCGACGTAGCCGTCAAAGAATCCGATGCCGTCATAGCGGCGGACAAGCCCATCCGCCATCGGCATATAACCCTCGCCGACGCCCTCATAGGAGGTCAACTCGTACACGGCATCCGCCGCGCCGTCACAAACGTGATTGACCGTGCGCACGATGCCCACACCCTCGGCAAAGTAAAATTCCTTGTTCACGCCGAAGTAGTTGTGCCCGTCCTCAAAGCCTTCCGATTCCATGGTGATTTTCAGACAGTTTTCAAACGTGCCCGCTTTCGTGACCACACTGCCGCCGTCCTCACAGAGGATGTTCGTTTTGATCGGCTCACCGTCCCACAGAAGAAATTCCTCCGTTACCGTCTTGCCTGCCTGCCATTCGTCCGACCAGACACAGTTCGTCGAAAACTCCAGCAAATCCCACAGGTTGTTATAGAGAAGCGCGTCGCAGGACGGGGTGCCGTCCGTGTTTTTTAGTTCGAACGAGTAACGGAAATTGCTGTTCAGGCGGATCTTTCCGTCCTTTCGGTACGCCTTTCTCCGCGCAAAGAAATTCCAGTGCCCCGTCTCGGTGCAATCGGGATTGAACTCGGGATCGGCATCCATGATCCGTTTTGCCACGGATGCGGCGGCTTTCGTATGCGCCTTCTGCATCGGCGTTTCGGCAAGGGCAAACGCGCGCTCGATCGCGGCGGATACGTCACACACGTGCTCACCGTCGAAGTATTCGTTGCGAATCTCGCTGATCGTATCCAGCCACGAATTTTCATCATAGCGGTGGCGGTGCAGATGAGACGCATCCGCAAAGATGCACGTATCCTCATCGGCGAAATGCACCGTAACCGTGCACGACTGCGTGAGAATACTTTCGTCATATCCGCCCGTGTACTGCCACGTATTGCCCTCAGCGCACGGGATCAGCCCCGTGCCGCCGACGATCTGATACGAGCAGAGGGTGCGCGTTTCCGTAATGCCGTCGCACCGCTTCTCCTGACGGACGATGCCCACGCCGTCCTTGTAGTACGTTTTGTATACAGTATCCTCGTGACGGACCGTCCAGAGCGCACAGCCGTCAAACGTACCTGCGGGTGTGGATACGGATACGCCGTCCGCCTCGTATGTGAGCGTGGAGCCGTCACTGCCCGTGAACGTTTCGCCGACGGTCAGGGACGGATCGGTGAAATATCCGTCACAGCGCGACGCGTTTCTGAGAACACGGTCCGCATCGAGGTCGACGGAATAGAGTGTTCCGAAGCGCGTACCTTCTTCGACGTAGCGGCGAAGCCTTCCGTTTGCAATACGGCATTCCGCACTGCCGGCGTATATGTTGTATTTCTTTTCGTGCACATCGGCAAAATCGGAGGAGAGCTTCTCCATCTGCGTGATCCATCCCGTCGCTGCCGCATGGTACAGATCATTCTTCGGCAAAACGGAGACAGCCTCGGTGAGGTTTTCGCGTGCCTCATCCCAGTTTTTCGCCTCCAGATCGCCGTAGGCAAGCCAGAAATACGCACTGCCGAGCGCCTTGACAAAGCCGTCCTCCTTCAGCTGGGGAATCTGCACCTCTTTTATGAATTTCTGCCGTCCGTCGCCCCACATATTCTGATGCTCACGGATGGAGACAAAGCGCATGACGTCGTCGTTATGACCGCGCAGGGCGGCGTCCTTGATCTCGGCAAAGAGCGCGTCGTTCTGCGTACCGGGCAGCCACCACCAGCCGCAGAGGAGCACGTCCGCCTTCGCGTGGTGCTTCTTTACGGATTCGGGCAGCTCCTCGACGTCGCGCAGGACGTCTTTATACACGTCCGCAAAGCCGTCCTTGCAGTTTTTGTACTGCCAGCTTTTGAGCTCCTCAACCTTTTTCATAACCCGTCTTACAAATACGTCATTCATTTCTTCACTCATCGCACAAAGTTCCTTTCTCAGTTTTTTGCGGCCGCTGTTCAGCTGCCATTTGACCGTCCCTTCGGCGAGATGCAGCTTTTGGGCAATCTCGGCGATGGAAAGATCCTCGAAATAGTACAGGCGGATGATCTCACTGACCTTTTCGGGCAGACGGGACACGCTTTCGTGCAGAAGCTCGCGCTCACAGCTCTCAGCGGTCAGACAGGCAGGATCTGCCCCGAAATCCCCCGAAATGAGGCTGTCCCCGAAATCGTCCAGGCTGAGATAGCTTTTGTAACGCATGACGGTGTTCTTCGCGCAGTTTTTCGCAATCCTGCATACCCATGCGCCGAACTTCTCCCCCTCGCGGAGAAGATTCAGCTTCATCCAGGCTGTTACGAAGGCATCCTGTGCCGCATCCTCCGCCATAAATCGCGAATGCGTGACGGAAAATGCCGCGGCGATCACCGTTCGCTCGTATTTTTCCACGAGCTGCTCATATGCCCCCACCTCACCTGCGAGGCTGAGCATCACGAGCGTTTCATCCGTTTGCCCACGGTACATCTAATCATCCTTTCTTATTGTGCTTTTCGAAAAGCGTTTATCGGATCCTGCCATACAGACACAAAAAACGGGGAAAAGGTTGGGTGATAAAGAAAAATTTTTTTAAAAAAACAGGGACCGCCCGTGAGCAGTCCCTGCTTCGTATTCTTACCGAACGCCAAAGAGCATCTCGCCGTAGGTCGGGAACGGCCATGCATCCGCCGGCGTGATCGTCTCAAGACGATCGCCCGAGGCGCGGATCTCCTGCATCAGCGGAATGACCGTATCCTTATAATAGAGCGAACGCTTTTCCATATCCGCAATCAGCGATGGCTCGGCAACCGCCGCCTCCAGCTTTTGCAGATTTTCATACATCACAGCGATGAGGGCGGAGATTTCCTTTGCCGTTTCCGTCTCGTAGCGGCGGTCCACGCCGACATCCTTTTTGCGGAGAGCCACGCCGATCAGTTCGTCCGACGTGCGGCTGACGGCAGGCAGAATATCGCGTCTGACCATCTCGATCAGGGTGAGTGCCTCGATATGTACCGTCTTGCAGTAGTTCTCCTGCATGATCTCACAGCGGGAGCGAAGCTCCGTTTCGCTGAAGACCTTATGCTGTGCAAACAAGGCGACGTTCTTTTCCTTCAAAAGATACGGCAGGCAGTCCGGCGTCGTTTTCAGATTCAGAAGTCCGCGTGCTTCCGCCTCGCGGATCCATTCGTCCCCGTAGCCGTTGCCGTTGAAGATGATGCGGTCATGCTCGCCGATGGTACGGCGGATGAGGTTGTGGAGCGCGGATTCGAAATCCATCGCCGCCTCCAGCTCGTCGGCAAAGACGCGCAGCGACTCCGCCACGGCGGTATTGAGCACCGTATTGCAGTCCGCAATCGACGCGGAGGAGCCGAGCATACGGAACTCGAATTTGTTGCCCGTGAACGCAAACGGCGAGGTGCGGTTTCTGTCCGTCGAATCCTTGGGGAAGCGCGGCAGAACGTGTACGCCGACCTTCAGAAGCTCTTTCTCTTTTGCGCCGTAGGGGGTATCGTTCTTGATGGAATCAAGGATCGCGTTCAATTCGTCCCCGAGGAACATGGAAACGACCGCAGGCGGTGCCTCGCCGCCGCCGAGACGGTGATCGTTGCCGGCGGAAGCGACAGAGACACGAAGGAGATCCTGATACTCGTCAACCGCCTTGATGACGGCGGCGAGGAAAAGCAGAAACTGCGCGTTCTCGGCAGGCGTCTCGCCCGGATTGAGGAGATTGACGCCCGTATCGGTGGAGAGCGACCAGTTGTTATGCTTGCCCGATCCGTTGACGCCGGCGAACGGCTTTTCGTGGAGCAGGCAGACGAGGTCGTGCTTCTTTGCGAGCTTCTGCATCATCTCCATCGTGAGCTGATTGTGGTCGGTGGAGATATTCGTCGTTGTGAAAATCGGTGCCAGCTCGTGCTGGGCGGGCGCGGCCTCGTTATGCTCCGTTTTCGCAAGGATGCCGAGCTTCCAGAGCGTCTCGTCAAGCTCCTTCATGAACGCGGCGACGCGCGGCTTGATGACGCCGAAATAGTGGTCGTCCATCTCCTGTCCCTTCGGCGGCTTTGCGCCGAACAGCGTGCGTCCGGTATAGATGAGATCGGGACGGCATTCGTATATCTCGCGGTCTACAAGGAAATACTCCTGCTCGGGACCGACCGTCGTTTTGACGGAGACGACTTCCGTATTGCCGAACAGGCGGAGAATGCGCATCGTCTGCTTATTGATCGCCTCCATGGAGCGAAGCAGCGGTGTTTTCATATCGAGTGCCTCGCCGCCGTACGAGCAGAACGCAGTGGGGATGCAGAGAACGCCGTCCTTCAGAAATGCGTACGAGGTGGGATCCCACGCGGTGTATCCGCGTGCCTCAAACGTGGCACGGAGTCCGCCCGACGGGAACGAGGACGCGTCAGACTCGCCCTGGATGAGCTCCTTGCCCGAAAATTCCATAATGACCTGTCCGCCGTCGGTAGGCGTGATGAAGCTGTCGTGCTTTTCCGCCGTGATGCCGGTCAGCGGCTGAAACCAATGGGTGAAGTGCGTGGCGCCGTGCTCGATTGCCCAATCCTTCATGGCGTTGGCAACGACGTTGGCGACGGCGAGATCGAGCCGTTTGCCGACGCGGATCGCCTGGCAGAGGGCTTTGTACGTCTCGCGCGGAAGTCGCTCGCGCATGACGGTATCGTTGAAAACGAGCGTGCCGAACATCTCAGAAATACTGCTCATGGTATGTCACTCCTTATCGCGGGAACGATTCTCCCACAGTATAGCATAAGTATAGCACAGATTCGCTCTTTTTGCAAGAGGGAAAATGGAAACGAGGGACGCAGGAGGGGCGAGACGCGCAGCCCCTCCTGCACCACCTCCGCGGCAAGGGGAGAGGGGCATTCCCTCTCCCCTGCACCCCTCTCCCTTGGGGCTCAGCGGTAACTTCATCACAACATACCGCTTCTGCTGAAGCGAAGCCGTTGCGTTTGGAATCTCCCCTCTGCTATCGCTGACGGTACGTTTGCAAGATTGCGCTGCGCTATCCCGTATCAAACCTCATCTCCGCATATTGCTTGCGATCGGAAACTGTACGTTGAAATTCCTGCCATCCCCTCGCGCGAAGCGCGTCTTTTACGAAAGCGTTTATGCTATGGAAGCACTAAAGTTCGATCATAACTCTCCCCTAAAACTGAGGCTAAAGTGGTATGTTAGCTTATGTTCCGCTGAAGAAGCGCTATGAGGAGAGATTGGGGGTGTCGGGGGAAAGAGAGGATTCCTCCTCTCCTTTCCCCTGACCGCGACGGTGGTGTGGAGGTGTGGCGCGCCGCACACCTCCACGAAAAATCCCCCGCAAAAATTTTAGCGAAAGAAAGCGAAAAATCCCCACCCGTTATTGACTTTCCGCCAAAAATATGATATGCTATATAATGTAATAATTTTGGGGTTCATGTAACTGACGGATCAGCGGAAACAACCGCGAAGGAGCATGAGCGCACCCCCTTTTGCCGACCGTCTGGGCAGTCCTTGATCCCTTAGCCGGCGTGCGGCTCTTTTTGTGCCGCCGTCGCCGCGGGAGGACTGCCGTTTTTTCATTTATCAACCTCACGAAAGGATTTCACACATGAAAAAAGTTGCCGTAATCATGGGCTCGGACAGCGATCTGCCTGTCGTCGAAAAAGCGATCACCACTTTGAAGGAGTACGGTGTTCCCACCGAGGTGCACGTCTACTCCGCACACCGCACGCCGGAGGAGGCACGCGAGTTCTCCCAAAACGCCCGCAAAAACGGCTTCGGCGTCATCATCGCCGCCGCCGGAAAGGCCGCGCATCTCGCAGGCGCGCTCGCAGCAAATACGACGCTGCCCGTCATCGGTATCCCCGTGAAGGCGTCCGTCCTTGACGGCATGGATGCCCTCCTCTCCACCGTGCAGATGCCTGCCGGTATCCCCGTGGCAACGGTCGCCATCGACGGTGCCGCCAACGCCGCACTTCTGGCGGTCGAAATCCTCTCCGTTTCGGATGACGCGCTCGCCGAAAAGCTGGATGCCGCCCGTGCCGCCGCGAAGGAGAAGGTCCTCGCCGCGGACAAAAAGGTCTCCGCTTCGTTCTGATAGAAATTCACGATATTCTGATAAAAAAGAGGTTTCCATATGGGAGGATTTTTCGGCGCGGTAAGCCGTCATGACGTCGTCGGAGACGTTTTCTTCGGTACGGACTACCATTCCCACCTCGGCACCGTCCGCGGCGGCATGGCAGCGTACGATCCCGAAATCGGGCTCCAGCGCGACATTCACAATATACAAAATTCCCCGTTCCGCACGAAGTTTGAGCACGTGCTGGACGAGATGAAGGGATGCGCCGCCATCGGATGCATCAGCGACTCCACACCCCAGCCGCTTCTGATGCGCTCGCGCATGGGCGCGTTCGCCATCTGCATCATCGGCATCATCAACAATTCCGAAATGCTCATCCGCGAGTACCTGAAGGGGGACGGCTGTCACTTCAACGCGATGACCGCCGGCGCAGTCAATCCGACGGAGCTCGTCGCCGCACTGATTTGCGAAAAAAGCGACTTCACCGAGGGCATCCGCTACGCGCAAAACTGCATCGAGGGCACGGCATCGATCCTTATCCTGAAGGACGACGGCTCGCTGATCGCCGCGAGAGACAAGCTCGGGCGCATCCCCGTGCTGATCGGCAAAAACGAAGACGGTCACTGCGTCACGTTTGAGCCGTTCGCCTGCTACAAAACGGGCTACGAAAAGCACCGCGAGCTCGGTCCGGGCGAGATCGTGCATCTGACCGCGGACACACTCACACAGCTCGCGCCTCCCGGGGAGGAGATGCGGATGTGCGCCTTCCTCTGGAGCTATTACGGATTCCCAACCTCCACCTACGAGGGCGTGAACGTCGAATCCATGCGGTACAAAAACGGCGCGATCATCGCACGCAACGATCAAGAAAACGGATGTGCACCCGATCTTGATTACGTCGGCGGCGTGCCGGATTCGGGAACGCCCCACGCGATCGGTTACGCAAACGCAAGCGGTGTGCCGTTCGCCCGTCCGTATATCAAATACACACCGACGTGGTCGCGCAGCTTTACGCCGCAGACGCAGAAGGAAAGAAGCCGTGTGGCAAAAATGAAGCAGACGCCCGTGCATGAGCTGATTGAGGGCAAGAAGCTCCTCTTTGTGGACGATTCCATCGTGCGCGGCACACAGCTGAAGGAAACGGTCGATTTCCTCTACTCCAACGGCGCAAAAGAGGTGCATATGCGCTCCGCCTGCCCGCCGATCATGTACCGGTGCAAGTTTTTGAACTTCTCCCGCTCGACGGACGAAATGGACCTCATCACACGGCGCGTGATTATGGAACTGGAAGGCGAGGAGGGATTCAACCACCTCGACGAGTACAGCGACGCATCGAGCGAGCGCGGCAAAAAGCTCCGTCGCGCAATTGCGGACAAATTCGATTTCGCCTCTCTCGAATTTCAGACGCTGGAGGGACTGATCGAATCGATCGGACTGCCTCCCTGCAAACTCTGCACCTACTGCTGGAACGGCAAAGAAGGTCAGGAATAATACAGATCAAAAGACGGAAAGGATATATACTATGAAAAGCGAAAGTGCAAGCTACAAAGCCGCCGGCGTGGATATCACCGCGGGTTACCGTGCGGTTGAGCTGATGAAATCGAGCATTAAGCGCACAAAAAACGAAGGCTCCGTGGATGACATCGGCGGATTCGGCGGCATGTTCATCCCCTCCATCGCCGGTATGAAGGAGCCTGTGCTCGTCTCGGGCACCGACGGCGTCGGCACAAAAATCAAGCTCGCGTTCATGATGGACAAGCATGACACGGTCGGCATCGACTGCGTGGCTATGTGCGTAAACGACATCATCTGCTCCGGTGCGAAGCCGCTGTTCTTCCTTGACTACATCGCGTGCGGAAAGAACGTCCCCGAGAAGATCGCCGCGATCGTTTCCGGCGTTGCCGAGGGCTGTGTGCAGTCCGGCGCGGCACTGATCGGCGGCGAGACAGCGGAGCATCCGGGACTGATGCCCGAGGATGAATACGACCTCGCCGGCTTTGCGGTCGGTATCGTGGACCGCGAGAAGGTGCTCGACAACAAATCAATCAAGCCGGGTGACGTGATTATCGCGCTCCCGTCCAGCGGCGTGCACTCCAACGGATTCTCGCTGGTGCGCCGTGCGCTCGATATTGAAAACGCCGATCTGACCTCCCCCCGTGCCGACCTCGGCGGCAAATCCCTCGGCGAGACACTGCTCACGCCGACGCGCATTTACGTAAAGGCAGTCCTTGCCCTGATCGAAGCAGTCAAGGTGAAGGGCATCTCTCACATCACGGGCGGCGGATTTTATGAGAACATTCCGCGCTCCCTGCCCGACGGATGCACCGCGAAGATTGACAAGAGCGCGATCCGCATCCCTGCGATCTTTGACGTGATTGCAAAGGCGGGCAACATCCCCGAGAGAGACATGTTCAACACGTTCAACATGGGCGTGGGCATGGCGATCATCGTAGCCAAGGAGGACGCGGATAAGGCGATCGAAGTGCTAAAGGCAAACGGTGAGGACGCGTACCTCATCGGCGAAGTCGTCGCAGGCGACGAGGGCGTGATTCTATGAAAACACGCATCGCGGTCTTTGTCTCCGGCGGCGGTACGAATCTGCAGGCACTGATCGATTTTGCCGCGGCGGGCAATCTCCCGAGCGGAGAGATCGCGCTGGTCATTGCCTCCCGTGCGGATGCATACGCGCTGACGAGAGCGGCGAATGCAGGCATCCCGACGGCGGTTGTTTCCAGAAAGGAATCCGCATCGCAGGAAGCATTTGAGGACGGCATCCTCGCAAAGCTGCGCGAGCACAAAATCGAGATGATCGTGCTCGCAGGCTTCATGTCGATCCTGTCGGAGTCGTTCACGTCCCGTTTCCCGAAACGGATTCTGAACGTGCATCCGTCGCTTATCCCCGCGTTCTGCGGCAAGGGATACTACGGACTCAAGGTGCACGAGGAAGCACTCGCGCGCGGCGTGAAAATCACGGGTGCCACGGTGCATTTCGTGAACGAAATCCCCGACGGCGGCGAGATCATCTTCCAAGGAACGGCACCCGTTCTTGACGGCGATACGCCCGAAATCCTCCAGCGCCGCGTCATGGAAGAGGTGGAGTGGAAGCTCCTCCCGAAAGCGGCGGAGAAGGTCGCAGGGGATATTCTCGCGGATGAGGATTACCCGAAAATGGAGCTGTAAGGGGACGCTCTTCTCCCGCAGAGGAGAAACACCACAACAGCCCGTGTTTTTGTAGGGCGGGGCCTTGGTCCCGCCGTTCAAAAAATCAAAGACCGCCGAGGCGGCGGGAGCAAGCCCCCGCCCTACGGAGAACCTTCTCCCCCAGGCGGGCGAAAACTTTTTAACACTCCCAAGGAGATCACCATGTCAGACAATCGTGACAAATATATATCCCCTCTGTCCACTCGCTATGCGAGCGCAGAGATGCAGTATGTTTTCTCCGAAAACTTCAAATTCCGCACATGGCGCAAGCTGTGGATCGCGCTTGCCGAGGCGGAAAAAGAGCTCGGTCTCGCCATCACCGACGAGCAGATCGCGGAGATGAAAGCTCACGCCGAGGACGTAAACTATGACGTCGCCGAGGCACGCGAGGCGATCGTCCGCCACGACGTAATGTCGCACGTCTACGCCTACGGCGTGCAGTGCCCGACGGCGGCACCGATCATCCATCTCGGTGCGACGTCCTGCTACGTCGGCGACAACACGGACGTCATCGCGCTCCGCGAGGCATCCCGCATTATTCTGAAAAAGGCGGCGCAGGTGCTTCGCAATCTGAAGGATTTCGCGCTCAGATACAAGGACATGCCTGCGCTGGCATACACGCATCTCCAGCCGGCACAGCTCACCACCGTCGGCAAGCGCGCCACGCTCTGGATGAACGAGCTTTGCATGGACATCGAAAACCTTGAGTTCCAGCTCTCGCGCCTCCGTCTGCTCGGATCGAAGGGCACGACGGGCACGCAGGCGAGCTTCATGGAGCTGTTTGAGGGCGACGAGGCAAAGGTCAAGGCTCTCGAGGACAAAATCGCCGCCGCCATGGATTTCGAGGGATGCGTCCCCGTCTCGGGACAGACGTACTCCCGTAAGGTGGATGCGTATTTCCTTTCTGTCCTGTCCGGATTTGCGCAGTCCGCGTTCAAATTCGCAAACGATCTCCGTATCCTCCAGTCCTTTGAGGAGATGGAGGAGCCGTTTGAGAAAAAGCAGATCGGCTCGTCCGCCATGCCGTACAAGCGCAATCCGATGCGCACCGAACGCATCTGCGCTCTCGCACGCTACGTCATCGCCGATTCGGTGAATCCGGGCATGACGGCAGGCACGCAGTGGTTTGAAAGAACGCTGGACGACAGCGCAAACCGCCGCATCTCCGTTTCCGAGGCGTTCCTCGCAACGGATGCGATTCTGAACGTGTACATCAACGTCACGGGCGGTCTGGTCGTGTACGATCGCGTGGTCGAGCGCCGCGTGATGGACAAGCTCCCCTTCATGGCAACCGAGGATATTCTGATGGAATCCGTCAAGCGCGGCGGCAACCGTCAGGAGCTTCACGAGCAGCTTCGCGTGCATTCCCACGCGGCGGCGGCAAAGGTCAAGCTGGAGGGCGGCGTGAACGATCTGATCGACCGCATTGCCGCAGATGACGCGTTCCCGCTTTCCAAGGACGAAATCCTCGCCCACCTCGATCCGCAGAAGTACGTCGGCCGCGCCCCGTCGCAGGTCGTTGAATTTGTTGAGGGAATCGTTGATCCGATCCTCGCCCGCTACACGGGCACCGTAACGGCGGAACTCAAAGTCTGATACTTATTTGATTTATATAAAGGAGCACAACATGAAAGAATTTGAACTGAAATACGGCTGTAACCCGAATCAGAAGCCGTCAAAAATCTATATGGCAGACGGCTCGGAGCTTCCGATCGAAATCCTCTCCGGACGCCCGGGATACATCAATTTCCTGGATGCGTTCAACTCCTGGCAGCTCGTCAAGGAGCTGAAGGCGGCTACCGGTATGGCATGCGCGACCTCGTTCAAGCACGTCAGTCCCACCTCCGCCGCTGTCGGTCTTCCGCTGTCCGATACGCTGAAGAAGGCGTGCTTCGTGGATGACGTGGAGGGCCTGGACGATTCCCCCCTCGCCTGCGCATTTGCACGCGCACGCGGCACCGACCGTATGTGCTCCTTCGGCGACTGGATCGCTCTCTCCGACGTATGCGACGTGACGACTGCCAACCTCATCAAGCGCGAGGTTTCCGACGGCGTGATCGCCCCCGGCTACACGGACGAGGCTCTGGAGATTCTGAAAACAAAGCGCAAGGGCAATTATAATATCGTAAAGATCGACGAAAGCTACGTTCCCGCCGAGCAGGAGACGAAGCAGGTCTACGGCATCACGTTCGAGCAGGGACGCAACAACTTCAAAATCGACGGCGATCTTCTCGCAAATATTGTGACCGCGAACAAAAATCTCCCCGAGAGCGCAAAGCGCGACCTCATCATCGCGCTCATCACGCTGAAATACACGCAGTCCAACTCCGTTGCCTATGCCGTGGACGGTCAGGCAATCGGCGTCGGTGCAGGTCAGCAGTCGAGAATCCACTGCACGCGCCTCGCCGGATCGAAGGCGGACACGTGGTTCCTCCGTCAGCATCCGAAGGTTCTTGCCCTGCCCTTCCTGCCCACGCTCGGCAGACCGGACCGCGACAACGTCATCGACGGCTACATCAACAAAAATGAAGAGGACGTCACCGCAGACGGCAACTGGCAGAAGTACTTCACCGAGCAGCCCGCACCGCTGACCGCCGAGGAAGCACGCGCATACCTCGACACGATCACCGGCGTTGCTGTCGGTTCCGATGCATTCTTCCCGTTCTCCGACAACATCGAGCGCGCCAAGAGAAGCGGCGTTTCCTACATCGCACAGCCGGGCGGCAGTATCCGCGACGATCTCGTCATCGAGTGCTGTGATAAGTACGGTATGGTCATGTCCTTCACCGGCATGCGCCTGTTCCACCATTGAGAAAACTCCCGAAAAGGGGGTGCAGGGGGCAAAGCCCCCTGCGAAAACCGTTCTCCCGCGCGGCAGAATTTCGCCGACAGGAGAAAAAACGCCCTCCGCGCGGAATTACGTCGCGTTGGACGGAAAGAACTGTGTAATATAAAAATTCAAAGGAGATTTCCCATGTTTTTCGATAAACTTGCTGAATTTGATTCCGAGGTCTATGCCGCGTGCAACGAGGAGCTGACCCGCCAGAAGCACAACATTGAACTGATCGCCTCCGAGAACATCGTGTCCGAGGCAGTCCTGCTTGCCGCAGGCAGCGTTCTCACAAACAAATACGCCGAGGGCTATCCGTCCAAGCGCTACTACGGCGGATGCTACGCCGTTGACGTTGTCGAGGACATCGCCCGTGAGCGCGCAAAGAAGCTGTTCGGTGCCGAGCACGCAAACGTGCAGCCGCACTCCGGCGCCTCTGCAAACCTCGCCGTTTTCTTCGCATTCCTCCAGCCCGGCGACACCGTAATGGGCATGAACCTCGCCCACGGCGGTCACCTCTCCCACGGCTCGCCCGTAAATATTTCCGGTAAGTATTTCAACATCGTCCCCTACGGCGTGGATGACGACACCCAGCGCATCGACTACGACAAGATGCGCGAGATCGCCCTCGACTGCAAGCCGAAGATGATCGTTGTCGGCGCATCCGCGTACTCCCGCACGATCGACTTCGCACGCTGCCGCGAGATCGCCGATGAGGTGGGTGCGATCCTCATGGTGGATATGGCGCATATCGCCGGTCTTGTCGCCGCAGGCGTGCATCCGTCCCCCGTTCCGTATGCGGATGTTGTCACCACCACCACGCACAAGACGCTCCGCGGTCCGCGCGGCGGATTGATCCTCTGCCGTGAGCAGTATGCAAAGCAGATCGACAAGGCAATCTTCCCGGGTGTGCAGGGCGGTCCGCTTATGCACATCATCGCGGCGAAGGCTGTTGCATTGGGCGAGGCTCTGAAGCCGGAGTTCAAGGCATATCAGGAGCAGGTTGCAAAGAACGCGTCCGTTCTCGCAGAGGCGCTCCTTGCCGAAGGCTTCAATATCGTCTCCGGCGGCACGGATAACCACCTCATGCTCGTCGATCTCCGCCCGATGAACATCACGGGCAAGGAGCTTGAGCACCGTCTGGACGAGGTCCACATCACGGCGAACAAAAACGCAATCCCGAACGATCCCGAAAGCCCGTTCGTCACCAGCGGTATCCGTCTCGGCACGCCTGCCGTGACCTCCCGCGGCTTCGGTGAGGACGAGATGCGCCGGATCGCAAAATGGATCAAGGCCGTCTGCGTCGATTTTGAAAATCAGAAGGACAAAATCTCCGCAGAAGTCCAGGCTCTCTGCGAAAAATTCCCGATTTACGGTTAAGGGGACGCGATGTGGGGGATTTTTGAAAAAATCCCCGCGAGGTTGCTTGCAACCTCGACGCACATGACGCCCGACTTTTGGCGGCATGTGCAACCCCCAGCAAAAACCTTTTGGGTAAAATAAAATTAAGTATTTCCCCCTATTAAAAGTTTTGGTCGAGCTTTTTCAAAAGCTCGCGGGGTGCGGGGCGGAGCCCCGTCGTCTTCCCATCGGAGGTACATATGAAAACAGACATTCTCGTAGTTGGCGGCGGCGGCCGCGAACACGCTATCATCAGAAAGCTGAAGCAGAGTCCCGACGCGGGTGTGATCTACGCCCTGCCGGGCAACGGCGGCATCGCCGAGGACGCTGTGTGCGTTCCCGAGATCGGCGCCAAGGAAATTGAGAAAATCGTCGCATTCGCGAAGGAGAAAGCCGTCGGCTTCGCCGTGGTCGCACCGGACGATCCGCTCGTCCTCGGCTGTGCGGATGCACTCCGCAAAATCGGTATCCCCACGTTCGGTCCGAGCAAGGCGGCCGCGGAGATTGAGGGAAGCAAGGTCTTCTCCAAGCGGCTCATGGAGAAATACGGCATCCCCACCGCAAAGTGCGCCATCTTCTCCGACATGAAGGAAGCCATGGATTACGTCTCCGACTGCCCGATCCCGACCGTTGTCAAGGCGGACGGTCTCGCGCTCGGCAAGGGTGTGCTGATCGCCATGACGCGCGAGGAGGCAAAGGACGCCGTCCGCACGATCATGGAGGATCGCGTGTTCGGCGAAAGCGGCTCGCGTATTGTTATTGAAGAATTTCTCACCGGTCCCGAGGTGTCCGTCCTCTCGTTCACCGACGGCAAAACGGTCGTGCCGATGGTATCCTCCATGGATCACAAGCGCATCGGCGACGGCGATACCGGCTTGAACACGGGCGGCATGGGCACCATCGCCCCGAACCCGTACTACACCGATGAGATCGCAAAAGAGTGTATGGAGACGATCTTCAAACCGACGATCAATGCGATGCAGGAGGAAGGACGTCCGTTCTCCGGCTGCCTCTATTTCGGACTGATGCTCACCCCCGACGGACCGAAGGTCATCGAGTACAACTGCCGCTTCGGCGATCCCGAAACGCAGGTTGTGTTGCCGCTTCTCGAAAGCGATCTGCTTGAAATCATGCGTGCGTGCGACAGCGGCACGCTGACGGAGGATATGGTGAAATTCTCAAAGGGCGCGGCGGCGTGCATCGTCCTTGCGTCCAAGGGATACCCCGAAAAATACGAAAGCGGCTTCGCCATCACGAAGGATGCGGATTTCGCCGCCGAAATGTACGTCGCAGGCGCGAAGAAAGCCGAAAACGGCGATCTCGTCACCGCAGGCGGACGCGTGCTCGGTGTTGTATCGACCGCGCCGACTTTGAAGGATGCCCTCGCTCTCGCGTACGCAAACACGGCGAAGGTGCATTTTGACGGCGCGTACTGCCGCAGTGACATCGGCAAGCGTGCCCTGAACGCCCCCGTGAAGTAAATTCCATTTTCCTAAAGGAAGGTTACTATGGTATACAGAATATTTGTTGAAAAGAAGCCCGAGCTTGCGCATGAGGCGCGTGCGCTGAAGGAGGACATCCGTTCCTTGCTTCTGATCCCGTCTGTGACGGGCGTGCGCGTTCTGAACCGCTACGATGTGGAGGGTATCTCCCCCGATCTGTTTGAAAGAAGCCGCGGCACCGTGTTCTCCGAGCCCCAGCTCGATATTGTGACCGAGACGCTCACCGCAAACGAAGGTGATACCGTGTTCGCGGTCGAATTTCTCCCCGGTCAGTTCAACCAGCGTGCGGATTCCGCCGCGCAGTGCGTACAGCTCCTCTCGCAGGGAGACCGTCCGCTTGTTGCAACCGCAAAGGTGTACGTCCTCACGGGCGATATTTCCGCCGATGAGCTCGCCGCGATCAAGAAGCACGTCATAAACCCCGTGGAATCCCGCGAGGCATCGCTTGCGGAAAAGGAAACGCTCGCCGAGGAGTATCCCGCACCGGCGGATGTCGCCATTCTTGACGGATTTACGAAGCTCGACCGCGACGGTCTTGCCGATTTCGTGAAGAAATACGGTCTCGCCATGGACGTGGACGATGCCGCCTTCTGCCGCGAGTATTTTGAAAAGGAAGGGCGCGACCCGTCCATCACCGAGATCCGCATGATCGACACCTATTGGAGCGATCACTGCCGTCACACGACGTTCCTCACCACGATTGACAGCGTGAAGTTTGACAATCCCGCTGCCGCCGCCGCATGGGATCGCTATCTCGAAGCGAGAAAATCCCTCGGCAGAACAAAGCCGATCAACTTCATGGACATCGCCACCATCGGCACGAAGATGCTGAAAAAGGCAGGCAAGGTCACAAAGCTCGACGAGAGCGAGGAGATCAACGCCTGCACGGTGAAGATCACCGTAAACCATGACGGCAAGGACGAGGACTGGCTCCTCCTCTTCAAAAACGAGACGCACAACCACCCGACGGAGATCGAGCCGTTCGGCGGTGCGGCAACCTGTATCGGCGGCGCGATCCGCGATCCGCTTTCCGGACGCTCCTACGTCTACGCCGCAATGCGCGTGACCGGCGCGGCTGACCCGACCGTTCCCGTATCCGAAACCTTGCCCGGCAAGCTGCCGCAGAGAAAGATCGTCACGACGGCGGCGGCAGGCTACTCCTCCTACGGCAACCAGATCGGTCTTGCTACCGGCATGGTCGATGAAATCTATCACCCCGGCTACGCCGCAAAGCGCATGGAGATCGGTGCCGTTATCGCCGCCGCTCCTGCGGAGAACGTGCGCCGCGAGTGCCCCGAGGCAGGCGACATCGTAATCCTGCTCGGCGGACGCACGGGACGTGACGGATGCGGCGGTGCCACCGGCTCGTCGAAATCCCACACGGAGGAATCCCTTACAAGCTGCGGTGCCGAGGTACAAAAGGGCAACGCGCCCGAGGAGAGAAAGCTCCAAAGACTGTTCAGAAATAAAGCGGCATCCCGTCTCATCAAGCGCTGCAACGACTTCGGCGCAGGCGGTGTTTCCGTTGCCATCGGCGAGCTTGCCGACGGTCTGAAAATTAACCTGGACGCCGTTCCGAAGAAGTACGAGGGGCTTGACGGCACCGAGCTTGCGATCAGCGAATCGCAGGAGAGAATGGCTGTCGTTGTCGAAAAGAAGGATGCCGAAGCGTTCTGCGCCCTCGCGGCAGAGGAGAATCTCGAAGCGACGATTGTTGCCGAGGTCACCGATGACGCACGCCTGACGATGTTCTGGCGCGGCAACAAGATCGTGGACATCTCTCGCGAATTTCTCAATTCCAACGGTGCAGAGAAGCACATCACGATCGAAACGGCGGCTCCGACGGCTGATACGGCGGCGGCTTTCACCGATTTTGCGGACGGATACAAGGCACTCGCAAAAGATCTGAACATCTGCTCCAAGCGCGGTCTGTCCGAGACGTTTGACTCCACGATCGGTGCCGGCACCGTTTTGATGCCGTTCGGCGGCAAAAACCAGCGCACGCCGATTCAGGCGATGGTGCATAAAATCTCCGTCGAGCACGGCGACACCGATACATGCTCGTACATGAGCTGGGGCTACAATCCCGTCATCACAAGCGCGGATCCGTACAAGGGCGCGTATCTCGCCGTTGTCGAATCGGTGGCAAAGCTGATCGCCACGGGCGCGTCCCGTGAGGACACCTACCTCACCTTCCAGGAATATTTTGAAAAGCCCGGCCGCGATCCGAAGAGATGGGGCAAGCCGCTTGCCGCCCTGCTCGGCTCGCTCGACGCACAGCTTGATCTCGGCATCGCCTCCATCGGCGGTAAGGATTCCATGAGCGGCTCGTTTGAAAAGCTCGACGTGCCGCCGACGCTCGTTTCCTTCGCCGTTACGACGGGCAAGACGGGCGAGGTCATCACAAACGATTTCAAGGCGGCAGGACACCGCGTGGCTGTCTTTGCGCCCGAAATCGGTGAAAACGGACTGCCGAAGGCGGACTCTCTGCTCGCTCTGTTTGACAAGATCACGTCCCTCATGCGCGAGGGCAAAATTTACGCCGCATACACGCCCACCTACGGCGGTATTGCGGAGGCTGTTTACAAGATGGCAATCGGCAACGGTCTCGGATTTGCATACGATGCCGCGTGGTCTCTTGAGGAAATCTTCTCGCACGCCTACGGCGCATTCGTCTGCGAAATGGCGGACGGCGTGAGCGACGGCAGAACGCTCGGCACGATTACGGCGGACGGCGCGTTCACCTACGGCGCATCCTCTGTGACGACCGCCGAACTGGACGCGGCATATGAGGCAAAGCTCGAGAAGGTATATCCGTGCAACATCAAGCACGAAAAGAAGGACATCCCTGCGTATGCGTTCAGCGCAAAGGAGCGTGTGGCTCCGGCTGTGAAGGGCGCAAAGCCGCGTGTGCTGATCCCCGTATTCCCCGGCACGAACTGCGAGTACGATTCCGCGAAGGCGGTCGAAGCGGCCGGTGCTGAGGCAAAGCTGTTCATCGTGCGCAATCTGACGGCGGAGGACGTCGCCCGCAGTGCGGAGGCCTTTGCCGAGGAGATCAAAAAATCGCAGGCGATTTTCGTTCCCGGCGGCTTCTCCGGCGGCGACGAGCCGGACGGCTCCGGCAAGTTCATCACGGCATTCTTCCGCGGTGAGGCGGTCAGAAACGCAGTCGGCGATCTGCTGGACAAGCGCGACGGTCTGATGTGCGGTATCTGCAACGGCTTCCAGGCACTCATTAAGCTCGGTCTTGTCCCCTACGGCAAGATCATCGACACCGATGCGGACTGCCCGACCTTGACGTTCAACACGATCTCGCGCCACCAGTCCAAGCTCGTCCGGACGAGAATCGCGTCGAACAAGTCCCCGTGGCTGGCACTGACCGAGGTTGGCGAGGTATACACCGTGCCGATCTCCCACGGCGAAGGACGCTTCCTCGCAAACGATTCCGTGCTCGCGTCTCTCGCGGCAAACGGACAGATCGCAACGCAGTACGTCGATTTTGACGGCAACCCGACAGATGACGTACAGTTCAACCCGAACGATTCCGCGATGGCGATCGAGGGCATCACCTCCCCCGACGGACGCGTATTCGGTAAGATGGGTCACTCCGAGCGAATCGGCAAGGGGCTTTACAGAAACGTCCCCGGCAAATTCGACATCCGCATGTTTGAGGCCGCAGTGAAGTATTTCAAGTAAAAGAGAAATGACGGGGGAGCCCCTTTTGCAAAAGGGGTTCCCCCGTACCCCTATCCGAAAACCTTTGGGGCATAGGTTCGGTGTTACCGGACGATAGCTGCTGAAACACAATAAAGCCACAACTTCCGCTTAGGAGGCTGTGGCTTTTTTCATGAGGAAGTCTTGATTTTACGGGCGCGTTGTGATAGAATGGAAAAAACAAACGAAAGGTGCGTACACTATGTCTTCTCTCTCCCAAAGACAGGTTCATCTCGATTTTCACACCTCGGAGCACATCGGAAACATCGGATCCATGTTCGACAAAAAGCAGTTTCAGGCGTGCCTCAAAAAGGGGCACGTCAACTCGATCACCGTATTCGCAAAATGCCACCACGGCTGGGCGTACTTCCCCTCGGAGAAAAACAAAATGCACCCCGGGCTCACGTTCGATCTCCTCGGCGCACAGCTTGAGGCGTGCCGCGAAATCGGCGTGCGCGCACCCGTGTACCTCTCCGCGGGATTTGATGAAAAATACTTTCTCGAGCATCCCGATCACGGGCGCATCGCCGTATTCGGCGGCGAATACAAAAAGATCGGCAAAACGGCGGACGGCTCCCCTTACGTGGACGCTGAGGGCGTCGGCTATCACGTTTTGTGCATGAACTCGCCGTATCTGGACGTCCTCGTATCGCAGGTGGAGGAGGTCATCGAAAAATACGATCCGTGCGAAATCTTCCTCGACATCGTGGGCGAGCAGTTTACTTGCTTCTGCCCGTACTGCCGCGCGCAGGTGATCGCCCACGGCATGAATCCCGAAAATGAGGAGAGCTACAAAAAGCTGACAAGGCACACGTTCAAGCGGTACTACACCGCGATCAACGGTGCCGCCAAGCGGCTGAAGCCGGACATCGCCATCTTCCACAACAACGGGCACATCCCCGCAGGGCGGCGCGATTTTGTCCGTGCGAACACGCATCATCTGGAAATGGAGAGCCTGCCGACGGGCGGCTGGGGCTACGATCATTTTCCGCGCTCGGCGCACTACGCCGCCATGCTCGGCATGGATTACCTCGGCATGACGGGCAAATTTCATAGCGGCTGGGGCGAATTTGGCGGATACAAGCACCCGAACGCGCTCCGCTATGAGGTCGCTCTGTCGCTTGCGCTCGGCGCACGCTGCTCGATCGGCGACCAGATGCACCCGTTCGGGTTTCTGGACGACGCCACCTACGAGCTGATCGGCAAAGCCTACGCGGAAGCGGAAGCGGTCGAGGAGTACTGCTACGGCATCACGACGTGCGCGGACATCGCGCTCCTTTCGGTGGAATCCGTGATCGGCGAGGCGAAGAATCACCCGGCGGACACGGGCGCGTGCCGTATGCTGCTCGAAGGAAATTACCTGTACGACGTGATCGACACGGAATGTGATTTTCTTAAATACAAGGTGCTTATCCTGCCCGATATGATAACGCTCACCGATGCGGAGCTGACCGCGAAGCTGAAGGATTACGTCGCGCACGGCGGAAAAATTCTCGCCTCGGGCGTATCCGCCACGGACGGGGAGCACTTCCTCTTTGATTTCGGTGCGGATTTCCTAGGCAGAAACGACTCGCAGCCGTCGTATCTGCACACATCGTTTGACGCGCTCGGGCTCACGCCGACCTCGTACTGCATGTACAGTCCCTTGTACGATCTCTCCGAGGCGAAGGACGGCGCGAACGTGCTGGGACACAGCCGTGTCACGTTTTTCAACCGTGCAAGAGAGCATTTCTGCTCGCACCGGCACACGCCGTTTGTGCCCGAAGATCACGCGCCCGGTGTCGTGATCGGCAAGGACGGCGGCTACATCGCGTGGGAAATCTTTACGGAATACGCCGAAGAAGGCAGTCTGATTCTGCGTGAAACGGTGACGCGCGTGCTGGATACGCTCCTCGGGGAGACAAAAACGCTTACGACGAATCTCCCGAGCGGCGGCGTTGTGACGCTGAACGGGCAGACGGAGGAGCATCGCCTTGTGTTGCACATGCTGTACGCGATCCCGACGAAGCGCGGAAGCGGCGTAGAGGTGATTGAGGATTTGCCGCCCGTGTACGGCACGACCTTTGAAATCCGCACGGAAAAGCCGATCAAGCGCGTGACAGCCGTACCGCAGAATGAAGAAATCCCGTTCACCTGCGAGGGCGGCGTCTGCTCCTTTACGGTGGAGAAATTCACCTGCAAGCAGGTTGTAGCGCTGGAGTACTGAGGGGACGGCAAGGGGAAATTTTGAAAAATCCCAAATTCTTTTTGTGTGCCCGATGCAAATTGAGGGGCAAAAGCCTCCCTTGTGTAAAGGGAGGTGCCCCGAAGGGGCGGAGGGATTGTCAAAAAACAACCCCTCCGTCGGCCATTCGACCGCCAGCTCCCCTTACACAGGGGAGCCTTTGCGGACGCTCCATGCCCGGAAAGACGAAATCGAATCAAGACTTTGCAACAATCCCCCTTGAATCCCCAAAAAACCTTTTTTACAAAAAGCATCTCCCATCGAACGTATCGGTGGGAGATGTTTCGTTTATTTTATTGTAATTCCTGTTCCAAAGAGTCAAATTCCGGTGTGCAGAAAAAATCGCCGAGCGTTATTTCAAAACCGTCACACAACTTTTTAATGGTGACGATACCGGGATTTTTGCTTTCCCCGTTGAGTATACTTTTTACGGTAGCTTGCGGAACACCGGAAATCAAACTGATAGCGTTAGGGGTTACACCGCGCTCCTTGCATAATTGCCTTATCCGCAAAGCAACTGTTTGCTGCGTATTCATGTTTTTCACCCTGTTCCGACGATATATCACTGATATATTATATAATATCGGCGGATTATTTGTTAGTGATTCATCACTATGTCACAATTATGTTTTATAATAGTGATGTATCACTAATAAAAGAGGTATTACAATGAAAAAACGGAAAAGCGGAAAAAACAGGCTGATAGTTACTCTCTGTATTATTGCAATCATATTTGTTGCTTGTTCTGCACTTTTGCAGGATGAGCCAGTCGTGACAGATGAGGATAATTTCACTGCAAATGATACGGCAGAGACAACATTCGAAACGGAAGCCGAAACCGAGTCCGAAACGGAAACCGAAACCGTAACCGAAACCGTAACCAAGCCCGAAACCGAACCCGTGACCGAGCCCGTAACAGAGCCCGTAACAGAACCCGTAACAGAACCCGTAACAGAGCCCGTGACCGAGCCCGTGACCGAGCCCTCACCGTCATCCTTTTCCATCCATTTTATTGATGTCGGGCAAGCAGATGCCGCCCTTGTGGAATGTGACGGACATTATATGCTGATAGACGGCGGCAACAAAGCCGATTCCAATAAAATTTACAGCGTACTGAAACAAGCAGGCGTTAAGCATTTAGATATTGTTGTGGGTACGCACGCACACGAGGATCATATCGGAGGCTTGCCGGGTGCATTCAACTATGCTTCCGCAGATATGACTCTTTGCCCTGTTACTTCATATGACAGTGATGCATTTGCGGATTTCAAAAAGTATGCAGAGAAAAAAGGCGGCGGCATAACTGTGCCGTCTGTAGGAAGCACATATATGCTTGGAAGTGCGTCTGTTACCGTTCTCGGCGCAGGCACCTGCACGGATGCAAACAACAGCTCGATCGTACTGATGATTCGGTACGGAGAAACCTCATTTTTGTTTACGGGAGATGCGGAACGTGAAGCAGAGCAAGCGATTTTGAATACGGGCGTTCCGCTTGCAGCAACACTGCTCAAGGTCGGACATCATGGCAGCGAGACATCCACAACATATCCGTTTTTGCGCGAGATCATGCCGCAATACGCCATAATCTCCGTCGGAGAGGGCAATGCATACGGGCATCCCGACGAAAACACGCTGAGCCGTCTGCGAGATGCCGGTGTAACAGTATTCCGAACGGATATGCAAGGGGATATTTACTGCACAAGCGACGGGCAGAGTGTTACTGTATCCGTTTCCAGAAATGCCGATGCCAATACGCTCGCAGGCAATTCTTCCTCCACAGCCGAAGAGGACACAACTGCGGTCACGGAAGCGGAAACCACTGCGGAAAATACAGGAAATCAAATGTACGTACTGAATACAAATACAAAAAAATTCCACTATCCTACCTGCTCCAGCGTAAAAAGAATGAGCGACAAGAACAAAGACTATTATACGGGAACGCGCGGAGAACTTATTGCTATGGGATATGAGCCGTGCGGCAACTGCGATCCGTAAAAGCATCTCCAAACCAAAACCGCCGTCCCGAGACGGCGGTTTTCTTATTTCATTCCGCTGAACAGACCGATCTGACCGAGATCGTCGAAATCGAGCAGGTCGGACAGGATATAATTGCTCACGAACATGCCGCGCGGTGTGAGCGCGTAGACGCCGTCCTTGTACGTGGCAAATCCGCCGCCGATATACGGCTGCATCTTTTTGCCGTACTTCTGCGTGAAGGAGAACCCGAAGCGGCGCGTAAATTCGCGGTCGCTCAAGCCTGCCGTCAGGCGGAAGCGGAGCATGATATACTCCCCGATTCGCTCCTGCTGGGAGATTACGTCGTTTTCGTCCGTCATTTTGATGCGCGAGGTGGGCACCTCGATGCCGTGCATATACCGCTTTATATCCTTCGCAAACGAGAAGCGGCTGTCGCGGAAATACGAGTGCGCGGACGCGCCGAGGCCGAGGTATTCCTCACAGTTCCAGTATTTCAGATTGTGCCGGCACTGGTATCCCGGGCGCGCAAAATTGGAAACCTCATACTGCGCATATCCGTTCTGTGCAAGAAATTCCACTGCGGCGAGATACATCTCCGCTTCCTCGTCATCCGACGGCATCGGGAGTCCCGGCGCGCGCTTTGCCAGCGGCGTGGACGGCTCTAAAATCAGATCGTACAGCGAGATATGCTCGGGACCGAGACGCACGACGTAGGAAAGCGTTTTCATGAGCGATTTTTTCGTCTGGTACGGGATGCCGAACATGAGATCGACGTTGATATTCTCAATCCGTGCGCGGCGTGCCGCGCGAAAGCTCTCCGCAAAATCCTCCCGTCGATGGACACGCGAAAGTGCCGAAAGCTCCTCGTTGTTCGCGCTCTGGAGTCCCATGCTGAGGCGATTGACGCCCGCCCATCTGAGCCGGCGGAGCATCCCGACATCGACCGTGGCAGGATTTGCCTCAAGCGTAAACTCCACGCCTTTTGCCAGCGTGAAATTCCGCTTCACGGCACGGATCAGCTTGAGCAGAAGCTCGATCGGAAGTGCCGTCGGCGTACCGCCGCCGATGAACACCGTATCGGGCAGATAATCCTTCGCTCCGGCGCGGTAGGACTGCATATGCAGAATCAGCGCGTCCACATATCGCTCCATAAGCTCCTCATCGTTCGGCACGAAGGAGTAAAAATCGCAGTACGCGCACTTCGCGCGGCAAAACGGGATATGCAGATACAGCCCCAGCCGATTTTTCTCATAGCGTGCAAAGGGAGACTTCCTGTCCAATCTGTTGTCAAACAGCTGAATCCCCGGCATACACACTCCTCCTTTCCGAAATGCAGGACAACTCAGGTATCGTCATCCAGCTTGAGCACCGCCATGAACGCCTCGGGCGACACCTGCACCGAGCCGAGCTGACGCATCTTCTTTTTACCCTCTTTCTGCTTTTCAAGCAGCTTCTTTTTTCTCGTAATATCGCCGCCGTAGCACTTGGCAAGCACGTCCTTGCGCAGTGCCTTGACCGTCTCGCGTGCGATGACCTTCGAGCCGATCGCTGCCTGAATCGGAATCTCAAACAGCTGACGCGGGATGTTCTCCTTCAGCTTCTCCGCGATCCTCCGTGCGCGGCTGTACGCCTTCTCGGAATGGACGATGAACGTGAGCGCATCGACGATCTCCCCGTTCAGGAGGAAATCGAGCTTGACGAGATTGCTCGGCTCATAGCCCTTCATTTCGTAATCAAGGGAGGCGTAGCCCTTGGTGCGGCTCTTCATTGTGTCAAAGAAGTCGTAGATGATCTCGTTGAGCGGCAGCGTGTAGTGCAATTCCGCCCGTCCGGCGTCAAGGTATTTCATGTCGTGGAACGTGCCGCGTCTGTCCTGGCAAAGCTCCATGATGTTGCCGACAAATTCGGTCGGCGTGATGATATTCGCGGAGACGACCGGCTCCGCCGCCACGTTGATCTTCTCGGGGGCGGGATAGTTGGACGGGTTGTCCACGCGGACGAGTGTGCCGTCGTGGAGCGTGACCTCGTAGATAACGGACGGTGCGGTTGTGATAAGGTCGAGGTTGAACTCGCGCTCCAACCGTTCTTCGATGATCTCCATATGCAAAAGTCCGAGGAAGCCGCAGCGGAAGCCGAAGCCGAGCGCGGCGGACGTCTCCGGCTCAAAGGTGAGCGCGGCATCGTTGAGCTGGAGCTTCTCAAGTGCTTCCTTCGTCTCGTTATACCGTGCGCCGTCTGCCGGATAGATACCGG
>JAZNHT010000022.1:0-74418 GCA_045577175.1 Eubacteriales bacterium
ACAGGAAGTCAGAAGAAGCAGGGACAGGAGCAATACGGAAATTCGCTTCATAGGTTCCCCCGAGTATGAAACAGGCGGGAAAACATCGTCTGATATCTTCCCGCCTTTCGTTTGTTAAATTAAGTTTCTGACAAAACTGAGCCGGAATTATTCAGCGTCGGTTTCTTCAGCGGTTTCTTCTGCAGCTTCTTCGAGAAGAGCACGGATGGAAAGACCAACCTGATGCTTTTCGGTATCGATGGAAGTAACCTTAACGGTAACAACCTGACCAACTTCCAGAACTTCGTCGGGCTTAGCGATCTTGTGATCAGCGATCTGGCTGATGTGGATCAGACCATCGCAGCCGGGAACGATTTCAGCGAATGCGCCGAAGGGCATAAGGCTTACGATCTTAACTTCAGCGGTGTCGCCTTCAGCATACTTGGAAGTGAAGATGTTCCAGGGGTTCATAGCATCGGTCTTGTAGCCGAGGGAGATTCTGCCCTTTTCCTTGTCGAAGGACTTAACGTATACGTGGATCTTGTCGCCAACGGATACAACTTCGGAGGGATGACGGAGTCTCTTCCAGGACAGTTCGGAGGTATGTACCATACCGTCTACGCCGCTGCCGAGATCGACGAATGCGCCGTAAGAGGTAAGGCTCTTGATAACGCCGTCGAACTCCTGACCCTCGGAAAGGGTGCTCCAGAATGCTTCCTCCTGTGCGCGTCTCTCCTCGCGGAGTACGGCACGGATGGATGCGTATGCTCTTTTTCTCTCCGGCTTGATTTCGATGACCTTCACGCGCTGGGTGGTACCAACGATCGTGGAAAGCTCGACATCCTTCGGCACACCGGTGAGGGATGCCGGAATAAATACGCGGACGCTCTTCAGAGAGATGATGACGCCGCCCTTGACGGCCTCAACGATGCGTCCCTCCATGATCTCGCCGGACTCAGCTGCGGCTACGATCAGATCCCAGTTTGCGTCGTTATCGACTCTCGTCTTGTCGAGGGTTGCGATACCGTCAATATCGCTGACTTTGATGACCTTTGCTTTGATCTCGTCACCGACCTTAAACAGCTCGGAGAGCTTCGCGGACGGATCGTCCGTCAGCTTATCGTGTGTAATAACGCCCGTCGTCTTCGCGCCGAGATCCAGATGAATCTCGTTCTGCGAGATCGAGGTGATTACACCGGTAACTACGTCTCCTGTATTTAAAGTTTTGAGTGATTCCTCGAGAAGTTCTGCAAAGTTTTCCATTTGCTCTGCCATGGTTTGTTTTACCTCCTGTATTACACTGTACGGCGTCGATGCGCCGGCAGTTATGGACACAGTCTGACATCCGGTGAAGTCAATACCGGCAAGGTCGGATGCCCCCTCAATCAAGTACGATCGCGGACAGCGTTCGCGGCACACCGCATACAGCTTTGCCGTATTGGAGCTCGCACGGCTTCCGATGATCAGCATGACGTCGGACGCACCTGCCAATTCGGCGGCTTCCTTCTGTCTTTCTTCAGTCACAATACATATTGTATCATAAATTTTTGGATTTGTATATGCCTTTTTGAGAATTTCCAAACTTTTTTTCCATTCAGACAGCTTTTGGGTAGTCTGAGATGCCACGGAAACGGCAATTTCTTCCACGGTTACCACCTGTTTACCACCGTCGGCACGTTCGTCATCCAGAATTTGGGAAAGTTGCTCCGCTGTTTCAAAGACGGTACCGCCGTCGGCACAGCTCATAATCCCCTTGACCTCGGGATGCTCAGGCGCACCGAGGAGATAAAAACGCTTCCCCGCCCCCGAATTTTCGCGCGCAATCTTTCTGACCTTCTCCACAAACGGGCAGGTGCAGTTAAGCACGGTCAAGGACGGATTTTTCGCCGCGCACGTCTCCAGAGACGCAATCACACCGGCACTCTCGCCGTGCGCACGGATGACGACGGTCACACGCTCGCCGTGTTCGGCGCGCTTCATAAGCATGGGCAAATCGTCAGCGGAAATCTCACGGACGCCGCGTGCGGCGAGAGAGGAGCAGTATCCGTCATTGTGAATCAGCCGTCCGAGCGTTACGATCTCGGAATCGCCGCGCGCGATGGCATCCTCCACCGCCTCGGTAGCACGGCGCACGCCGAAGCAGAATCCGCCGTGGGACGCGACCGTGATCTTCATTCCGTACCCTCCGCGGCGTCTTTCTTTTCGGGAAGCACTCTTTCATAGCCGCCGAGCGCGCAGATTTCGGAGAAAATCTTCTCCGATGCCGCCACGTACTCCGCTTTGCCGCCCTTTTCAAACGCGAACTGTTCAAACGGGATCGGATCGCCGAGGACGAGCTCCGTTTTCCTAAAGAAGCGGACGCGGTTGCCCTTCGCGCGGATATACGCCGGCACAACGTTCGCCTTGGCGTGCCATGTAATCATGCCGACGCCGTGCTTGATGTCCGTCGTCGCGGGATCGACGCCGGGATGCCGCGTGCCCTGCGGAAAGATACCGATCAGCTCGCCGCCCTCAATGAGGGAAATCGTGCGGCGGATACTGCCGACGTCCGCACCGCCGCGATCGACGGGGTACGCGCCGAGAATCGTTATAAGCCCCTTCAGAAGGGGGATTTTGAACAGCTCCTTTTTCGCCATGTAGCGGATCTGCCGCCCGAGTCCGGCGGAAAGGATCAGCACGTCGAGCATGCTCGTATGGTTGGCGCAAATGATGCAGCCGCCCGTTTTCGGCAGCTTTTCGCCGTTCACAACGCGAATGCGGAACAGCGCACGGACAGGCCATACGCAAATCGAATAAATAATGCGGTAAATTTTACTCATGTGCGCACTTCTCCCGAATGAGGCGGAGTGCCTCCGCCACCGTTTCTTCAATATTCAATGCGGAATTGTCAAACAGAATCGCGTCCGCCGCAGGCTTCAGAGGCGCGATGTCACGGGAGGAATCCGCCTCGTCTCTCGCCACCGTTTCGGCAAGGATCTGCTCGTAGGTGCACGAAACGCCCTTCGCCGTCATCTCCAGATAGCGGCGTTTCGCACGTGCCTCCGCCGAAGCAACGAGGAACAGCTTCGCATCGGCATCGGGCATGATAACCGTACCTATATCCCGTCCGTCCATGATGACGCCGCCGCGCTCGACCATATCCTTCTGGAGTCCGAGCAGAAACGCGCGCACCGCGGGGATCGCGGACACGGCGGATGCCGCCATCGAAATTTCGGGCGTGCGGATCCGTCCGCCGACATCCTCCCCGTTCAGAAGGACAGTCTGCACGCCATCCGCATACGCAAGCTCAACCTGCACGCCGCCGAGTGCGGCGGTAACAGCATCGGCATCCTTCGGCTCAATTCCGTTTCGCACCATATACAAGCCGACCGCGCGGTACAATGCCCCCGTATCTACATAAATAATGGAAAGCTCGCGTGCCAGCGCACGGGCGAGCGTGCTCTTGCCCGAGCTGCTCGGTCCGTCAAGGGCGATCTTCAGTTTCTTCATATATTCACAGTTCCTTTCGGAGATATATTTTCTTCGGCATACGAAGCCGCGCTCTGCCCTGCCGCGACACCGGTGGAGAACGCGATTTGCAGATTGTATCCGCCCGTGTACGCGTCTACGTCGATGACTTCTCCGGCAAAAAACAGACCGGGGCACCGCTTTGCCATCATCGTTTTCGTGTGAAGCTCGGCGACATCGACACCGCCCGAGGTGACAATCGCCTCATTGATCGGACGGAAGCGCAAAGGCGTGATCGGGAAATGCTTCAGTGTACGAAGCAGTGCCGTGCGCTGTACGCGCGTGAGCGTCCCTGCCTTGATGCGCTCGGGAATCTGTGCGTGCGCGATCACGGGCGCGATCAGCTTCTGCGGCAAAAGATCGCCGAGGGCGTTGACGAAATCGCGCTGTGCGTATTTGGAAAGATCAGAAAGCAGCCGCGCGTCCAGCGTAGCGTCATCGAGCGCGGGCTTCAGATCGATCTCCATTTTGTAGTTGTGCATCGCGCCCCGCATATGGGCGGATGCGGACAAAACAAGCGGACCCGACACGCCGAAGTGCGTGAACAGCATCTCGCCCATCTCGGAAAAGACGGTCTTTCCGCCCTGCATGACAGTCAGCGTCACATTTCGGAGCGACAGTCCGGCAAGCGGTGCGAAATCCTCCTTTGTGACGATCGGTACAAGCGACGGAAGCGTTTCCGTAACGGCAAGTCCTGCGTTTTCGGCAAGGCGGTAGCCGTCACCGCGCGATCCCGTGCCCGGGTACGAGACGCCGCCGGTCGCAACGATCACGGCACCGTGGGGATGCGCACCGCTGACCGTAACAACGCCCGTCACGGCGCGTCCGCCGTCCGTTTCGGCAAACGCGAGTGCCTCCACTGCCTCGTGCACGACGGCAACGCCGAGTGCGCGCATCCGTTTTTCCATTGCAGCGGAAATATCCGTCGCGCGGTCGGATACGGGAAACACTCTCCGTCCGCGCTCCGTTTTCAAAGGCACGCCTGCCTCCTCAAAAAAGGCGATCGTATCCGCAGGCGTGAAGCGGTACAGCGCACCGCGCAGAAATTTCGGATTCTTCGTAACGGCATCCATGATCTCGGCAGGCGAGCAATCGTTTGTGACGTTGCACCGTCCCTTGCCCGTGATCCGCAGCTTTTTGCCGAGGACAGCGTTCGGCTCATATACTGTGACCGAGGCACCTGCCTCCGCCGCCGCGATCGCCGCCATCATCCCTGCGGCACCGCCGCCGATTACGGCGACCGATCCTTCGTTATTCATCGGCATCCGTCCGTCTGTGCTCGCTCTTATCGTAGACGTGGAACGTGTCCCACACGTCCTCGAGCTTCGTGAGCGTAGCGGCAAGCTCGTCTTGCTTTTTGCGCGTGACGGCGGCAAGCAGGGCGTTGATGATCGACAGCGGCGCGACGAGCGAATCGACAAACGATGCCATATCACTCCGCGCGGTAAGGACGGCGTGCGCCCCCTTTGCAATCGGGGAGTTCTCGCTGTCCGTCAACGAGACGACCTTCGCACCCGTCTGCGACGCATACTCCACGGCGTTGACAATCCGGCTTGAATAGCGCGGAAAGCTGACGGCAAGCATCACGTCACGCTCGTCCATGCGGAGGAGCTGCTCAAAAATCTCGCTGCCGCTTGTCGTGCGGATCATGCGGACATTTTCAAACATATAGCTGAGATAATAATTCAGAAACTCAGCCAAGGCGGAGGAGGAGCGCACGCCGATGATGTAGATCGTGCGCGCGCCGAGGATCGCTTCCACAGCACGATCAAACGCCGCGCGGTCGATGTGCTCGAGCGTATACTTGATTTTCTCCGCGTCGGAGGTTAGCACCGCGTCCAAAACGGACGTCGTGCCGAAGCGCTTGTTCGTGACCTCGATTCTTTGCAGAGAGGTGAGGCGCATACGCACCGTCTCCTGCACCATATGCTGGAGCGCGGGATACCCGTCAAAGCCGAGCTCCAGCGCAAAGCGGACAACGGTCGATTCCGACACAGCCGCCTCCTCACCGAGCTGGGCGGCGGTCATATACGCCGCTTTATCGTAATGATCTCTGATAAAATTCGCTATTCTTTTCTGTCCCTTGGAAAGAGTCGGCATCGCTTCGTCGATAATTTTCAAAAGATCCTGCATAGAGTGAACCCTTTCTTTCGTGCGAAGGCGCACAGTTACTATTCTATCATTATATAAGAAAAATCCGCGAATGTCAAGAAAGATGCGCACCGCAGGTGAATATTTTCCCGAAATCCGTGCATTTATTGCCAAAAAAGGCATCCTTATTCATTGACAATCCGTGACAGGCGTGCTATAATATTTCTATTACAAATATTTTTGAAATCAATCATCCGCACACGCGGATTACGGAAGGATGGATACTATGAGTAAAAAAATCAGAGCCGGTATCGTCGGCGCCACGGGTATGGTCGGTCAGCGTTTTATCACGCTTTTGCAGGATCACCCCTATTTCACCCTGACAGCCCTCGCCGCAAGCGCACGCTCCGCAGGCCGCCCCTATGAGGAGGCTGTCGCAGGCCGCTGGAAAATGGCTACTCCCATGCCGGAGGACGTCGCGAAGATGACCGTCATCGACGCCGCTGACATCGAGGCAATGAAGGAGAAGGTCGACTTCGTCTTCTGCGCAGTCGATATGAAGAAGCCCGACATCCTCGCGCTGGAGGAAGCATACGCAAAAGCAGAGATCCCCGTCGTTTCCAACAACTCCGCAAACCGCTGGACGGACGATGTTCCGATGGTCATCCCGGAGATCAACGACATCCACACGAACGTCATCAAGAGCCAGAGAGCACGCCTCGGCACCAAGCGCGGCTTCATCGCCGTCAAGCCGAACTGCTCCATCCAGGCATACGTTGCCGCTTTGACGCCGCTTCGCAAGTACGGCATCAAGGAAGTCGTTGCGACAACCTATCAGGCAATCAGCGGTGCCGGCAAGACGTTCAACGAGTGGCCCGAGATGGTTGACAACCTGATCCCGTTCATCTCCGGCGAGGAGGAAAAGAGCGAGAAGGAACCGCTCAAGATCTGGGGCGAGGAGAAAGACGGCGTGATCGTGACCGCAAAGGCGCCGCTTATCACCACGCAGTGCCTGCGCGTGCCTGTCACTGACGGTCACACCTGTGCCGTTTTCGTGAACTTCGAGAACAAGCCGACCAAGGAGCAGATCCTGGCTGAGTGGAAAGCATTCCGCGGCGCACCGCAGCTGCTCGGTCTGCCGCACGCACCCGAACAGTTCATCACCTATTTTGAGGAAGAGAACCGCCCGCAGGCGCGCCTCGACCGCGACATCTACGGCGGTATGGGCGTCACCCTCGGCCGTCTCAGAGAGGATACTTTGTTCGATTACAAGTTTGTCGGACTTGCGCACAACACCCTCCGCGGTGCCGCAGGCGGTGCCGTTCTGACTGCAGAGCTACTCTACCGTCAGGGCTATCTGGACTAATTGAATAGGGATACGTCGGGGAGAGACTTTTGCAAAAGTCCCTCCCCGCACCCCTCCTCAAAACCTTTTGAGCGAGGGGATTTTTTATCTGTAGTGTCCCCCTTTTTTTATTTTTTTGGGGGGGTGTGGGGGAGCTTTTTTTCAAAAAGCTCCCCTATCCTCCAAATTCCGTCAAAATGCAAAAATCTTATTAAAAATTTCAAAAATCTATGTACAAACCGCCGAAAGTATGGTATAATATACTTGCAGACGGGAAACCGTATGCAATACTCTAAAAAAGGTGGGTTGTATATGAAGATTACCTTTACAGGCAGACAGATGAGTGTCCGAGACTCGCTCAAGGCTCTTGCGGAAAAGAAGCTCGCCAAATTCGACCGCTTTTTCCGTGATGACGCGGAGGTGACGATCAAATTCGGCTACGTCCGTAATCTCGAACGGGTCGAGATTACGATCGCCGCAGACGGCACGCTGTACCGCTGTGAGGAGGAAGCCTCCACCTATGAAACCGCGCTGGACGGATGCGTAGACTCCATTGAGAGACAGATCCGCAAAAACAAAACGCGGCTCGAACGCCGACTGCGCGAGGGTGCATTCGCGGCACCGATCTATGACACGGATGCAGCGGACGAAATTGAGGAGGAAGGCGATTTCTCCATCCGCGTAAAGGAATTTTCCATTAAGCCGATGACGCCCGAGGAAGCGATTTTGCAGATGAATCTGCTCGGGCACACGTTTTTCGTCTTCCGCGATGCGGATACGGAGAACACCTGCGTGGTTTATAAACGCAAGGACGGCGCATACGGCATGATCGTACCGGCATAAAAATCACAAGCGGCTCGCACAAAGCGAGCCGCTTTTTTAATACACTCAATTACCTTTTGTGTTCCCGAATGAGTTTGGGGTTAGATAAAGGCTCTCCCTCAGGGAGAGCTGTCAGCAGGACTTCGACACCGTCGAACGTCTCGCTGACTGAGAGGGGGAAAACTGACGGATTTCGATCATTAGCCCTCTCCGTCACACCTTCGGTGCGCCACCTCTCCCACTCCATTTTCGATGGCGGGAGAGGCTTTGGATAAATTAAAACTCATTTCGAAAACACATTGCCGAATTGGGAATTTTGATACAAAAACCGCCGCACATCCGTGCGGCGGTTCTCTGTTTGATTAGTGAACGATGTAGCGCTCGGTGTCCTTGTCGAAGAAGTGAACACGGGACATATCGATCGCAATATTGATGACGTCGCCTGCGCGCGCGGTGGAGCGAGCGGAAACGCGTGCCGTCATGCTCTGCTCGTTTGCAACGAGGTAGAGATAGATCTCGGAGCCCATAAGCTCGGTAACCTCAACGTCGCACTCGATGATGGAATCGGGCATAGCGGAGAGGTACATCGGCTCATCGTGGATGCTCTCGGGACGGATACCCATGACAACTTCCTTGCCGATATATTCCTTAACAGCCGGATCGTTTGCCTTCTCAGCCGGCAGCTTGAGAGAATCGGCACCGAATACTGCGTAGATACCGCCGTCCTTCTCCTCGAGCGTGCAGTTGATGAAGTTCATCTGCGGCGTGCCGATAAAGCCGGCAACGAAGAGGTTTACGGGCAGATCGTACAGGTTCTGCGGCGTGTCTACCTGCTGGATGAGACCGTCCTTCATAACGACGATACGGGTAGCCATCGTCATAGCCTCGACCTGGTCGTGCGTAACGTATACGAACGTGGTACCGACTCTCTGATGGATCTTGGTAAGCTCGGTTCTCATCGTCGCACGGAGCTTAGCGTCCAGGTTGGAAAGCGGCTCGTCGAGAAGGAATACCTTCGGGTTACGGACGATTGCACGACCGAGTGCAACACGCTGCTTCTGACCGCCGGAGAGAGCCTTCGGCTTTCTGTCAAGAAGGTGGGTGATGTCAAGGATACGAGCAGCCTCTTCAACGCGGCGCTTGATCTCCTCCTTCGGGGTCTTGCGGAGCTTCAGACCGAATGCCATGTTGTCAAATACGGACATGTGCGGGTACAGAGCGTAGTTCTGGAATACCATCGCAATGTCACGGTCCTTCGGCGCGACGTCGTTAACGAGTCTGTCACCGATGAAAAGTTCACCCTCGGAGATCTCCTCAAGACCTGCGATCATGCGGAGCGTCGTGGACTTACCGCAACCGGAAGGGCCGACGAGAACGAGGAACTCTTTGTCCTTGATCTCCAGGCAGAAGTCCGATACAGCGGTTACGCCGCCGGGGTACTTTTTATAGATGTGCTTAAGGGAAAGGCTTGCCATGTATGTATCCTCCTAAAGATTATCAAGTGGAATAATTTTGAAAGCCGATTCGGCGAAAGGCGCAAAACGGCATAATTTACACCGTGATATATTGTACCAAAAAATCACGCAAAATGGAAGGGTTTTTTTCTCCAAAATTTATTTTCTATATTTGTATACTTTGCACAAACAACGGAAAGGCTGTCCCGGTTTCGTAAAGTTGCGCGCCGCTTCGGTCTCTAATTTTATTAGAATCAGTTGGCAAGCCCCTTCATGGAAAGCCCGATCCGCTTCTTCTGGAGATCGACATTCTTGACGCGGACGTGTACGACATCGCCTACGGAGACGACCTCGCTCGGGTGCTTGACGAACTTATCGGAAATTTCGGAGACGTGCACCAGACCGTCCTGATGAACGCCTATATCGACAAACGCACCGAAGTCGATGACGTTTCTGACCGTTCCCGTGAGACACATGCCGACGGTCAGCTCCTCCATGGTAAGCACCTTTTCACGAAGCTGCGGCTTCGGGAGTCCGTCACGGACGTCGCGTCCCGGCTTCTCCAGCTCCCCGATAATGTCGGTGAGCGTCGCTTCACCGCAGCCGATTTCCTCGGCAAGGGCAGCGATGCCCGTATCCTCCGCACGGCGGCGGAGGGTATTCAGCTTGCCCGCACGGACATCCTCCTCGGTGTAACCGAATTTCCGAAGCAGCCGCTCTGCCGCGCCGTACGATTCGGGGTGGACGCCCGTGTTATCAAGAATCTCATCCGAGCCGGGCACACGAAGGAATCCGGCACACTGCTCATACGCCTTTGCACCGATGCGCGGCACATCCAGAACCTGCGCACGGGAGGTAAATTCGCCGTGCTCGTCGCGGTACTTGACGATGTTCTTCGCCGCTGTCATATTGATACCGGCGATATAGGAAAGAAGCATATACGATGCAGTATTGAGATCGACGCCGACGGCGTTTACGCAGTCCTCAACAACGCCCGTGAGTGCCTCGTCAAGACGCGCCTCCTTCATGTCGTGCTGATACTGTCCGACGCCGATCGACTTCGGATCGATCTTGACAAGCTCCGCAAGCGGATCCTGCAAACGGCGCGCAATCGAAACGGCAGATCGCTGGGTAACGTCGAAATCGGGGAACTCCTCCGCGCCGACCTTGGATGCGGAATACACAGACGCGCCCGCCTCGCTCACGACGATATACTTCGTATCGTTGCCGATCTCGCGGAGTGTATCGGCGATGAACATCTCACTCTCACCGGACGCGGTACCGTTGCCGATGGCGATCACGTCAATGTCGTACTTGCGGATGAGGTTTTTCACCACGCGGCGGCTCTCCTCGATTTTCTCCTGCGGCTTCGTCGGATAGATCACGGCGGTGTCGATCACCATGCCCGTCTTATCGACGACGGCGAGCTTGCAGCCCGTGCGGTAGCCGGGATCGTAGCCGAGGACAGTCTTGCCCTTCAGCGGAGACTGCATGAGCAAATGCTTCAGATTGTCGGAGAACAGCTTGATCGCGCTCTCGCCGGCAACCTCGGTCAAAGCGGAACGGATCTCGCGCTCAATGGACGGTGCGATCAGTCTGTCGTACGCATCGCACATCGCGGATGCCACATAGCGGAACGCGGGGCTCGCAAAATTCGTAATCACCTGCGCCATGAGGTAGTTGAGGATCACGTCCTTCTCAATCTCGACAGATACACGCAGAATCTCCTCCGCCTCGCCGCGGTTGATTGCCAGAACGCGGTGCGACGGGATACCCGAGAGCTTTTCCGTGTAATCATAATACAGCTCGTAGGTGAGGTTGTCCGCATCCGTCTTTTTGGAGCGAAGCAGGCCGTACTCCATCGTGAGCGCGCGCACTTCCCTGCGGTAATCGGCGTTATCGGAAATCTCCTCCGCGATGATGTCGCACGCACCTGCGAGTGCCGCCTTTTCATCCGGCACGTCCTTCTCGGGATCGACAAAGCGGGCAGCCGCCGTCATAATGTCGGGATCGTACACGCTCTCCTGCATCATGAGCAGAATCGCAAGCTCCTCCAGACCGCGCTCGCGCGCCACGGATGCTCTCGTCTTTCTCTTCGGACGGTACGGGCGGTAAATATCGTCGATCTCCGTCAACGTCTGTGCGGCGGCAACGGCGGCACGGATTTCGTCCGTGAGCTTGCCCTGCTCGTCGATAAGGGAGATGACCTCCTCGCGTCGCTTTTCGAGATTTCTGAGGTAGGACAGTCGCTCGGTCAGGTTACGGAGGACTTCATCGTCCAGCCCGCCCGTTGCCTCTTTGCGGTATCGCGCAATAAACGGGACGGTGTTGCCGTCATCGAGCAGCTTAACCGCCGCCTCTGCCTGTGTCTTGCGGATGCCGAGCTCCGCACAAAGTATGTCGAGAATTTCCATCGCTGTATCTCCGTTTCTCTGTCGTAATGTAGTATTGCCGTATTTTTCGGTTTTATCCGTATGTGTATCAATTTTTTTCGGAGCGGCCCGCGCTTCTTTGGAGTGTGGCTTCCTCCTCCGCCGTCAGAAACCGCCACTCGCCGCGCGCCATCGTTTCATCCAACATCACGCCGCCGAAGGAGATCCGCTCAAGCGAGGTGATCTCCGAACCGACCGCGTGGAACATCCGCTTGATCTGGTGGAACTTCCCCTCGCGGATCGTGATCGTGCCTGCGGATGCGGGCAGATCACCGTCAAGCGTCACCACGGCAGGCTTTGTCACAATATCGCCGATATCCACGCCCTCCTCAAGATGCTGCCGTGCCTCCTCCCCGATCGCCGGGTCGCACGTAAATCGGTACGTTTTATCAACGTGATGCTTCGGCGAAAGGAGCTCGTGCCCCAAAACGCCATCATTGGTAATCAGAAGAAAACCGACCGTATCGATATCCAGCCGTCCGCACGGGAAGAATCCCTTTCGCGCATACTGCGGCGGCAGAAGCTCCATGACGGTGGGACCGCGGTCCTCCGTCGCGCTGACGTAGCCCGTCGGCTTATTGAGCATAATATAGGTAAACTTCCGCCATGACACCGCCTCACCGCCGAGCGTGACCGATGCCGTTTCGGGATCGATGTGTACGGACGGATCGCGCACGACGGCACCGTTTACCGTGACCTCCGATTTGCGAATGCGCTTCGTCGCTTCACTGCGCGTGCACACGCCCGCCTCGGACAGATATTTGTCCAACCGCAAGACAGTCCCTCCCAATCAAAAAATAAGCCAGAGAGCGGCGAACGAGCATAAAAAGATAAACAGTGCCGCAATCCCTGTGAGAAACCCGACGGCGAGATCGAGAAAAAACGGTCGCACGAAATCACCTCCGTGCATAAAAAGAATCTCCGCGGGGAGATACTAACCCCACATCCGCCGTTAGTATAGAAATATTGTACCACAAATATGCGCGGATGTAAAGAAGGGACGGGGGATTTTTCACCGAAACGGGCTCCGTAAAAAAAGTTTTTGAAATTTCAAAAAAAGTGTTGACAAAGTAGAAAACAGGTGGTATACTATATACCGCGATGCCGAATTGTGTAACGGTAGCACGACAGACTCTGACTCTGTTTGTTGGGGTTCGAATCCCTATTCGGCAGCCAAAATAAAAGACACCGTCCCTTGTGGGCGATGTCTTTTGTTTTAATTAATCGAAAGGGATTCGAACGGGTCGGTAGTGAATGACAGCCCGGTGGGCTGTCAGAGCCGACCCTGACCGAGCGCGTAGGTCGCGCGAGACCGAATCCCTATTCGGCAGATGGAGCATTTTTGAACGGTGACCGAAGAATTTTGCAAAGCATGACATATAAATCAATCCGGAATGCTTTGCAAAATTCGAGACTGAATCCCTATTCGGCAATACGGAACCATCCTCTCCTACTTTACATCTCTCACCATTCATGCTATACTAAATACGGAAAGGCGGTGAATTTATGAAATTAAAATCTCTTGTATCCACCTGTTTTTTTACAGCCGCAAGAATATGGGGATCTGCGTGGTTGGCACTTTTGGCTTCGCTTATTCCACTATATATATGGAGAGGCACAAACGATGCGTCTCCTGAAAAAGCATTGTTCGTCGAAAACCTGATTCTGTCCGCTTGCGGATTGCTTTTCGGCTTCGTTATATTAACCCTGCTTCAGTCCAAGGATGACAGCAGCGAACGGCTGAACGGCAGGCAAAGCATCCTGACCGCCTGCTGCTCCACCGGCTTCTATATTGCAGTTTGGCTTATCGCCTATTTATTTAATCATAATAACATATGGATCGCTGTTAGCGGCTGTTTTTTGGGTCGTATATTTGGCGTAAATGCCGAAAACCTCCCAACCTTTACCGCCTCCTTGCTTTCTGCGTTGATCTTTGGCACCGTATACACCTGCGCCATTCTTTTAGGAACAAAGAGAGCAAATCGCAGAAGAAGAAATTTCTTAAAAGAACTGAAAAAATAATATCACCCGAAACCGCCATCAAAAAGGCGAAAGGGGCTCAGCCAATGACCGAAAAACCCTATTCGGCAATACCGCCTCCCGTTGAAAATTCGCCCATTCATCCCACTCTCCGTTGATTTTCCTCCGCCAAACTCCCCCTTAAATCAACCGCCCGTGTCTTGCTTTATCCTCTCTCCGATGGTATAATTGTATCATAAAAGAAAAGGAGGCACACCATGACCCCCACAGATTTCGGAAGCAGAATTGCTTCCCTCAGAAACGAAAAGAAACTCACCCAAACAGAGCTTGCGGAAAAGCTGAACGTAAGCACACAAGCAGTCTCCAAATGGGAAACGGGCGCGGGCTTTCCCGACGTGCAAACGATCCCCGGAATCGCCCGCATATTGGAAACAACGACAGACTATCTTTTCGGCTGTGTAAAAAACAGCAAAAGGTTATGGTTTTCAATGTGCTCGAGGGCGATGGCGTGTCCACCGGGCGAAACTACCGCAAAAAATACGAAGCGGAGCTGAACGACAACTATTTACTGCAAGGTTGGAAAGTCGTTCAATCCCATCTTTCCAGTACCGAAGAAATGACATATATGATGGTCGTGATCGAACGCGACGATTGACAAAAACAAAAGACGGATCGCACGATCCGTTTTTTCATTCGCTCTCAAACAATTCCTCCATCGTAATGCCCAAAATCTTCGCAATCACGAAAATCTCCCTGTCCGTCGCACTTCGGAGCTGTCCCTCCAGCTTCGAATAGCTCGTCGGATTCATGTCGCAGCCCATCGTCTGTATCCGCGCGATGAAATCCTTCTGCTTGATGCCACGCTCCTTCCTCAGCCGCTCAATATTCCGTCCGACCATGTTCGCGCTCCCGTATTCCTTTTTGCGAATCTTCATGCCGTCACCCCCGTTTTTTATTCTTATTTAGAATTATATTCCCAAAACCGCTTGACAAAATTCCATTTTGGAATTATAATATAAAATAATTCCAAATCGGAATAAAAAACGAGGTGACAAATGTTCAAACGGATACAAAAATTGCTCCGCCGTCAAAGTCCGGAAATTTCCGCAGAGGAAGCAGAACGGTTTAGCGAGGCGGAGAGGCGAATACATGCGTACACGCTTTTAAGAAAGCACACGATCACTCCCGAGGAATACGAGGATCTGCTGCGAAAGTGAGGACACCCGACAGCAAACACAAAAAGGACTGCCGCAGCAGTCCTTTTCCCTTTTTTATCCCATCATGCTCTCGCCGAGCTGTGTCATCGTGTACGGCATATCCCCGTTATACATAAACGCGCCCGTCAGGCGGATGTCGCGCGAGGAGGCACCAACGTACACGTCGTACCGTCCGTTTTCCGCCACCCAATCGTGCAGAGTCGTATTGTAGTACGAGAGATCATCCGCCGTCAGCTTGAACGAAACCGTGCGGCTCTCGCCTGCCTTGAGGAACACCTTTTCGAACTTCTTCAATTCCTTAATCGGACGCGGCACGGTGCAAATCGGATCGCCTACGTAAAGCTGAACGACCTCCGCGCCGTCGCACGCCCCCGTATTCGTAAGCGTGAACGACACGGTCAGATCATCCGAAACGGTGAGATTGTCATACGCAAATTCCGTGTACGAGAGTCCGTGTCCGAACGGATACAGAATCTCCTCGGGATGCTTGTCGTAGTATCGGTAGCCGACATCGAGGCGTTCCTTGTATTCGATGAACATTCCGTTGCCCGGGTATTCGAGATCGCGGCGCATACACGTCGGGAACGTCTCGGACAGCTTGCCCGACGGATTCACAATACCCGTCAGCACATCCGCAATCGCGCCGCCTGCCGCTTCACCGCCAAGCCACATCTCCGCAACAGCATCCGCCTTCTTCAAAGGCTCGCCGAAGATCAGCGCACCGCCGTTTTGCAGAACGACCGCCGTCTTTTTGCCGGCGCGCTGTACCGCCTGCAGAAACAGCTCAAAATTCTGATTCAGCAAAGCCGTGCGTCGGTCGAATTTCTCCGTATCCTCCGATACCATCGATCCCATAAAGAAGAGCACGAGATCGGCATCCGCAACCGCCTGTACAAGCGCACCCGTCTTCGGCCAGAGCATTTCGGCGGAAAACGAGTCCTTCCTGTACGCTTCAAAATACGCAATCTCCACACCGGGGAGGCGTTTTTTCAATTCCGCCAGCGGTGAATCCGTATATTCCGCGCGCTGGAGCACCTCGGCTGATCCCTGTCCGCTGACCAGCGGCTTGTCCGCATACTCGCCGACCACGGCGATTTTTTTGTATTTCTCCGCCGTAAGCGGCAGTACCGCGCCGCTGTTTTTCAGAAGCACCGTGCCGTCCGCGGCGATCTCCTTCGCAATTTCATGCTGGCGATCGCGGTCGTAGGGGATCAAAGCAGGCTTCTCGCGCAGGACAAAGCGGAGCACACGGCGCACCGCCCGATCGATGTCCTCCATGGTAACCGTTCCTAAGTCAAGTCCTGCCTGCACGTCTGCGGTATTGGCAGATGTGTACGGCTGACGCATATCCAGTCCTGCGGCAAAGGCGCGCGGTGCATCGTGGACTGCCCCCCAGTCGGAAACGACCACGCCCTCGTAGCCCCAGTCCTCCTTCAAAATCTCTGTAAGCAGACGGCGGTTTTCCGATGCCCATACGCCGCCGATTTTGTTATACGAGCACATAACGGTATCGGGTTCGGATTTCTTCACAGCGATCTCAAACGGCTTCAGATAAATCTCGCGCATCGTTCGCTCGTCCGTCTCAACGCTTATGTACTCGCGGTGCTCTTCCTGATTGTTCATGGCAAAATGCTTGAGCGAAGTGGCTACGCCCTTGGACTGCACGCCGGAAATGTAGCCTGCGGCAAGCTCACCCGCAAGAACGGGATCCTCGGAAAGATACTCGAAATTCCGTCCGCAGAGGATATGCCGCTTTATATTGATGCCGGGACCGAGGAGCGTTCCGATCCCGTGATGAATACAGTCATCGGCGAGTGCCTCGCCCATTTTGCGTGCAGTTTCCACGCTCCACGTGGAGCCGAGGAGACAGAGATTCGGGAAATGCGTGCAGTTTTTCTCCGCATCTGCGCGGACACCGTGGGGACCGTCCGCAAAAGCAACCGGCTCAATGCCGAGGTGGGGAATCGGGATTGTACCCATGTTCGGCATCGGTGCACCGCAGATGAGCTTCGTTTTTTCCTCAAACGTGAGCTCGGAGAGAATTTTCTCGATTTTTTCGTTGGTCATACAAGTCCTCCCGGGGAGATTTTGTTACTGGGTGCATTGTATCACAAAAACGGCACGCGGTCAAGGTATATGCGAAAATTCAGCCAAAAAGACAAAGATGCCGCACCGTAAGGTGTGACATCTTTGCAGAAAAAATTATTCCATACTGTTTTTCAAGCATATCATACGCTGCTGCTTGTAATCCTCTTCGGTGAGCTCACCGGAGTCGAACTGACACTTGAGCTTTTGCAGCTGCTGTGCAAGAGCCTCCGCTTTATCCGTGCGCCCCATTCGCGGCGGCGCATCCGCAAGCGTATGGATACCCATGAACACAAAGCAAGCGATAATCACAACGGAGTACAGAATAGAATCCCAGTATACCTGCCAATAGGAAAAATAAGGATAATGCTGCAAGTTATTAACCAAAACCAAAATTCCCCATGCTGCCAGTCCGAAAAACGGCGCACTGAACCACTTTTTCCACGTCGGATACAGATACGTAAACGCCAGCAGTGCGAGAACCAAAAACAGCTCTACCCAGTTTGGCCACAAGCTAAAGTAGTACTCCGCATACTCCCAGCCTCTCCACAGAAAATTGCAAACGAGCGATAAAAACCACGCGGCACAACCGAGATAGGCAAACACCTTTTTCCGTCCGTACAGTCTCCAGTACGCAAAGAAAAACACAAACAAGCCCCAAAAAACACTCATCAAAAAAAAAGGAAGAGAATCGCTTAGTTTATCCATCATGGATTCCATCATGTAATCTTTTCCGTACCACCGAACTTTCCGCGCCCAGTCCTCAAAAAAGCCGTCAAATCGCTGGCTTAAATACGAAATTCCCCAATACAACCGCAAAATCACGCAAACGGCGGCGGAGATAAGAACGCCGTAATGCAGCACCTTCGTTTTCGTATTCATTTGCGCAGTGCCTTCTCGTATTCTTCCTCGGTGATAACACCGTTTTGCAACAGCTTATCCAGGTGATTGCTATACGCATCCGCCTTATACCCGGGCTCTGTGCGTCCGAGAGACAGCTTTTGTGCAATGATCCACGTCTGATCGACCAGTTCTCCAAATCCGTACAGGAGAAACGAGCCGATCCAGGCACCCAGTGCGCCCAACACACCTGTCAGTATGCCTGCAAGAGGACTCGCCTCCATAGTCACCAGTCCTATAATCGCCGACGCAATGATTCCGAGCCATGCAATAACCGCTGCCAGATTTTTGATTTTCTTTCCGATTTCGTTAAACATAGAAATGTCTCCTTTCCATTTATCCCAAAATGGGATAAATCAATTATACCAAAGCGGTATAATAAAGTCAAGAGTTTTTAAGAAAAAGGGGAAATTATGGAGTTTCGTCTGAAAGAGCTGCGGAAGGAACGGGGAATATCGCAAGTCAAGCTCGCGCTGGATTTGCACATGAATCAGAACTCCGTAAGCCGTTACGAAACGATGGAGCGTGAGGCTGACTACGAAACACTGGTGAAATTCGCCGATTATTTTGACGTATCGCTCGATTATCTGCTCGGGCGGACAGACAAACAAAAATAAAGCATTGAACGGGATGTTCAATGCTTTTTGTTTATGCCCCGATCGGGTACAAAGCCATCCCGAGGACGGCGGAGATGAGGATCAGCACAATGGGGGAGACCGGCTTCTTTCGGATTTTTTTAAGGAGAATACCGGCAGCGGCGACGGCGGCAAAGATCACAATTCCGCAAACATCGGCCGTGAGGGCATCCCCGATCTTACCGATACCCAGAAGGGTGCTGAGGAAAAGCGTGCCGGCGACAGCCAAAATCAGTCCGATCACGCACGGGCGCACACCGCCGAGAAACGCCTGAACAGGCGCATAGCGAAGCAGATTTTTTACAAAAGCGGCGATCAGCAGAATAATCACAAACGACGGAAGCACGATTCCGAGCGTGGCGAGCGCCGCGCCAAAAAATCCGCCCTCGCCCGCCCCGACGAACGTGGCAATATTGACCGCGATCGGTCCCGGCGTCGATTCCGCCACGGCGATCATGTTGAGAAGCTCCTCCTCCGTCATCCAGCCGTGACCGAGCACCTCCTCACGGATAAGCGAGATCATGCCCATACCGCCGCCGAAGGAGACGGCACCGATTTTCAAAAACGTGAGAAACAGCGTGAGAAGGATCATTTTCGCTCCTCCTTTTCTTTGCGGAGCTTGCCGATCAGATAGGCAAACAAGCCGACGAAGCCGCACAAAAGAATCCACAAAACGGTGGAAAAACGCACGGCGAACAAGGAGGTCAGAAGCATGGAAAGAACCGTCACGGAGAAAATCACGATATGCATCGGGGTATGCTTGACGCTCTTGAGCATCTTCAATCCGGCAGAGAGAATCAGCCAGACGACGCACACCTGAATCCCGCGAAACGCATAAGCGACATAGGTGAGAGAAAGAAACGCATCAAAAAACAAAGAGATCGCGTACAGGACACAGAAGGACGGGAGCACGACGCCCACGGTTGCCGCGGCAGAGCCGATCAATCCCGCGTTTTTGTAGCCGATATACGTGGCGCAGTTGATGGCGATCGGTCCCGGCGTTGATTCCGCAATCGCAACGATGTCCAGAAATTCGTCCCTGTCCAGCCAGCCCCGTTTCGTCACAAATTCCGCCTCAAGCAGCGCGATCATGGCGTATCCGCCGCCAAACGTGAACGCGCCGATCTTCAGAAACGCGAGAAGCAAAGACAGTACAACCCTGCTTTTTTTCATCTTTTCAGTCTCAGTCCTTTCGGGTAGTGATTCTTTGCCCGTCCGCCGCTGACCTTGACACCGCCGACGGGACATCCGTGCACGGTGACGACCGCCCATCCGTTCTCCGCCGATACGGCGATCTCCTCCCCGTGCAGATAGGCGGCAAGGGTATCCGGATCGTCCGCAAGCTCGATTTTTCGCTTGAACGATTTGCCCATCGCCATGAAAAGCTGGTGATGCGGCTGGACGTAATTTCCTCTTGCCTCACCGATTGTGACACCGAGGCAGAACGCCGTCCCGTGCGGCACGGGGAAATCGGGCGTGAAATACGCGGGATTTCCGTTGTACATCGTGACGTGATCGCGGTCATATTCTGTGAGTGTCTCGTCAAGAAACGCGAATACGCACGGCGGGATTTTCTCCTTTTTCACGGGCGTGCTCTTCCCTTTTCGGGATTCGCCCGGCTGAGCCGTGCTGTGCAGCACCGCCATAAACTGCCCCTCGCCGCGTCCCGTGTGCGGATAAAACCTGCGCGCATCGTGCAGATTCGGGCACAGGCATCCGTCAAAGGAGATGCCGTCCGCGGTATGCGCACGCACGCAGTCACGCACGGGCACCAGCTCAAATTCGGGATGGCGCGTAAGAAACGCGTCCACGGTCATCTCGTTTTCCTCGGGAGAGAACGTGCACGTCGCGTACACGATATATCCGCCGTCCTTGAGCGCACGGGCGGCGTTGTCGAGAATCTCCGCCTGGCGGGCGGCGCACACGCGCACGTTCTCCTCGCTCCATTCGGGGATCGCGTTTTCCTCTTTTCGGAACATTCCCTCGCCGGAGCACGGCGCGTCCGCCATAATCAGATCGAACGTTTTCGGGAATCTTTCCGCGATCTGCTCCGTCGTCAGGCACGTCGTGACCGTGTTCGTAAGTCCGAGCCGTTCCACGTTGCCTGTGAGGATGCGGCATCTGGACGGGATGATTTCGTTTGAGACGAGCACACCGTTTGCGCCGAGCTTGTTTCTGAGCTGGGTACTCTTCCCCCCCGGTGCGGCACAAAGATCGAGCACCTTCCACGCAGGATCGATCTCCACGCACTCCGCAGGTGCCATCGCCGCCGGCTCCTGCACGTAGATCATCCCTGCATGATGAAACGGGTGATTGCCGATCCCGTCATAGTTAAAATAATATCCGTTTTCGACGTAAGGGATTCTCTCCGACGGAATGTCGCTGATTTTTTCAAAATCCTCTGCGGAGATTTTATCTGTATTGACGCGGAACGCACGCACGGGCGGCTCATCCAAAGCGGCAAGATACGCAGAAAAACCGTCGCCGAGCAGCTTGCGCATCCGTTTTTCGTATGCTTCGGGCAAGGTAATCATTGTCCGTCCTCCGAAAGCTGCATCTCGGCATACAGCATACACATACCGAGCGCGGTGATTGCCGCCGTCTCCGTGCGCAGAATCCGCTTGCCGAGGGAGATCGGGACACCGCCAGCCTCCACCGCCGCGGCGACCTCTTTTTCCTCAAACCCGCCCTCCGCGCCGATCAGGATGCCGACCGTCATCCCCGGGCGGATTTTTTCAAGGGCATCCCTTGTCGCCTTCATACCGTCCTTGTTCTCGTACGGAACGAGGAGCACGTCCATCTCTTTCGCCCGTGCCATCGCTTCCTTATAGGAAAGCACATCGGACACCTCGGGGATCGCGTTTCGCTTGCTCTGCTTCGCCGCGCTCTCCGCAATCGCCTGCCAGCGTGCACGCTTCTGCGGCTTTTTCTTCTCATCCAGCTTCACGACACAGCGGTGCATCTCCACGGGAATGATCTCTGCTGCCCCAAGCTCGACCGCTTTCTGAATAATCAGCTCCATCTTGTCGCTCTTCGGCAGTCCCTGCAAAAGGATGAGCCGGATCGGCAGATTCGTGTCGCGGCAATTCTCCTCGAGAATCTCGCAGACGACCGTTTCGCCATCAAAGCGCGTCAGACGGCAGAGCGAGCCTTTCCCGTCCGCGCTTACGAGAAATTCCTCCCCGATACGCATACGGAGTACGTTTTTGATATGGTTATAATCCGCGCCCGTGATGCGGTAGCAGTCGCCGACGCGATTTGATTCATCGGTAAAAAAGTTGTACATAATTCCTCCGTCATTCTTCCTCGGCAGGGAAATGCAGAACGCTTCGCGCCGCACCCCCGTGCATAAGCTCCGCCGTTTTGAGAAAAGCGTCCACCGCCTCCGTATCCGCGTCGGCGCGCACGGCAACGCCCCACGGGAACTCTCCCTCAATCAGGGAAAATCCAGCCAAGGCGGAGAGCAGATCGCGCCCGGCGTGACCGCGCTCGCCCTTCTTTTCAAACTGCGCATCGATCGCCGCGTACACACGCGATCCGAACGGTGCGGCGCACTGATACGCCACGCGAAGCGCGGTCACGTACTCCTCCGCAAACCGTTCCAGCGGTGCGTCCGCCATCCCGTTCACGTCACAGCCGACTGCGATGCCCGCAGGGCGGTATCTCTCCGCTAAAAACGCAACGAACGCGCGGAAATACGCGCACCCCGACTCGCGCACCGTATCAAAGCGTGCGTACTCCGCCTCCGTGTCGGACGGGTGCGCGACCGCCTCCCAAAATCTTTCGGAGGCACGAATGATCCACTCCCGTGCGTTCACAAGCACAAGCGTCACCGCCGCCCCTGCCGCAGAAAGCGGTCGGATGCAGTCATCCAGATAGTCCGCCGCCGCACGGCGCACGTAAAAATCGCGCCCGTCCATGCGGAAGTAGAGCGTATTATCCCCCTCCGGATACGGCATAAGCAAATCGGTGAGGCTTACAAACACCGCCGCACTCTTTACCCCGTCCGCGAGCACGGCAGGCACGTCCTCCGTATCCCAAACGACTGTCTCCACAGCCGTCCGCGCACATCCGATCACGGGCGCGTCCGCAACCGATTCGACATATTTTTTGCCGCCGACCTCGCCCGATGCATCCGTAACGACATAGCGGCAGGTGATTCCGTCTTTACCCGACAGACGGCGCGGAACTGTGAAAAAAGCCCCCGTGACCGTCATCGAAAGGGAGCAAAGCTCGCCCTCCTCACCGACAGCGGCAGGAAACAGAGACACGCGGATCTTATGCGCATCCGCGGGCGCATCCAAATGAAAAACAATCTCGCCGCCGACAGCGGTGACGGAAATAATTTGCATATGTATCTCCTTAAAACAGATTCAAAATCACGGCAGCAGCGGAAAGGCACCCGAGCACGAACACCGCGTATTTCAAAACCTTCATAAAGCCGAGCGCAAAGTCCGACGGCGACGTATCGTGTCCAAACCACAAACGGTACCGAAGCGTGGAGAGAAACCACACGAGCTTCGGTATAAGAAACATCGCTGCCGCCACACCGAAGAAGAACGCACCGAACAAGCCGTACAGAAGCGCCCTCTCAAGCGACTCGGACTCTCTGATTACGGCAACCGTCGCGGCATCCGCTTCGAACAGGTCATCGATCCACACGAAATCCTTCACACCGCTTCCGTCGTCAATCCGCCCGACCGAAATAAACAGCTCCGATTTGATCGCATCAAGCCGTGCGCCGCTGATCCAAACGGACATCAAACACAGTACCGCAAGCACGATGCTCACGATACCGAGCACCCTCTCATGCACGGGGACGTGGAAATCCTCCATCCGATCTCCCATTGTGTCGAGCTTGTCGGTAAACGCCGCCTCGGTGCGCGCTTTTTCCGCTTCACTGAGGCTGTCGCCGAGGAGCGCGCCGCAGTCGATGCACAAACTTCTCCCGTCCGACTGGACCGCGCCGCATTTCACACATTTTTTCATACGTATCTCCTTAATATATATTCACAGCGGTACGTACCGAAATAAAGAAAGACTTTCATCACGGACGGACACCGTCTGCAATAAAAGTCTTGTTCGCTAAAGCTCGTATGCCACGGGCGATTGCCGTCCTGACGAAGCATACAGCACGGTCAAACCGTGCAACTACTCCCTTTTACGGGGATATTATACCATATCCCCCGCGCTTTGTCAAGGGAAACCTTACTGTCCTTCGCCCTCCGTGGGCAGAACCACCTTGGAAATATCCAGCTTGCCCTTCGCTCTCTCGTGATACGCAATATTTGTGCGGATAAGGTGGAGCATGTGATTGTTCACGCTTCTGCCCTCTGCCTCGGCGACCGCGATCAGCTTCTTATAAAGCTCCTCGTCCAGACGGACGGTGAATGTCGCTTTGTTCTTCATAAAACTGTCCTTCTCTTTCCTGTTTTCTATATTATACCTTTTTCCTATTGTCATATGTTGAATTTTGTGTTAAAATTTTGGTAGATAGGAGTGTGAGGTATGTTATCGGTAGTATACGGTGCCGGTCTTTCCGGTCTTGACGGCTTTCTCATCACAATCGAATGCAGCGGACAGAGAAATCTCCCTGCTTTGAACATCGTCGGTCTGCCCGACCTCGCCGTGCGCGAGGCAAAGGAGCGCATCCGCGCCGCGGCAGACAATTCGGGACTCCCCATCCCCGAAATGGAGCTGATTTTGAATCTCGCCCCTGCGGACAAGCGCAAGGAGGGCTCTTCGCTCGATCTTTCGATGCTTGTGTCGATCCTCCAGTGCGGCGGCATCATTCCGCGCGAGATCGGTATGCGTGACAAATGCTTTCTCGGCGAGCTTTCCCTCAGCGGCGAGGTGCGCAAAATCCGCGGCGTGTTGAACATGACGCTCTGCGCGAAGGAAGCCGGCATCAAAGAGGTGTACGTCCCCGTGGAAAACGCCGCCGAAGCCGCCGCTGTCGAGGGCATCACCGTCTACGGCACGCCGAACGTGCGCGCACTGGTCGATCACCTCAGAGGCGAGGATCCGCTTACCGCCGCCGTGCCGATCGTGCCGGATTTCGCCGATTTTGCCGGCGGTGTCGATTTCTCCGAGGTGCGCGGACAGGCGCAGGCGAAGCGCGCCATGGAGATCGCCGCCGCAGGCGCGCACAACTTGCTCCTCGTGGGGCCGCCCGGCTCGGGCAAATCCATGCTCGCCAAGCGATTCCCGACGATCATGCCGCCGCTTTCCTTTGCGGAATCGGTGGAGATCACGAAAATTCACTCCGTGGCAGGCACGCTTGAATCGGGCAGCGGACTGATTACCCAGCGCCCGTTCCGTGCGCCCCATCATACGATGAGTGCGCCGTCCTTGGTCGGCGGCGGCAAAATCCCCACCCCGGGCGAGCTTGCGCTGGCGCACGGCGGTGTGCTGTTTCTCGACGAGCTGCCCGAGTATCCGCGCATCGTGACGGAAAGCCTCCGCCAGCCGCTGGAGGACGGCGCGGTGACGATCACCCGTGCCGCCGGTCGGTGCACGTTCCCCTGCCGCGTGACGATGATCGCCGCGATGAATCCGTGCCCGTGCGGCAATCACGGAAGCGGACAGCAGCCGTGTACCTGCTCCGCCGAGATGCGGCATCGGTATCTCGCAAAAATTTCGGGACCGCTGCTCGACCGCATCGATATGCACATACGCGTCTCCGCCGTCTCGTTCTCCGAGATGAGCGATACGGCACCGGGCGAATCCTCCGAAGCGATCCGCGAGCGCGTGATCCGCGCAAGAGAATTTGCCGCCCGTCGGTTTACGGATACGGCATCCGTGCCGAACGGCGCGCTCTCCCCGGCACAAACGAGGGAGATGTGCACGCCCGACGCGGCAGGGCTATCCGTGATGAAAATGGCGATGGAGAAGATGGGGCTGTCCGCACGCGGATACGACCGTCTGTTGCGCGTGGCGAGGACGATTGCGGATCTCGCCGGAAGCGAAACCGTGACGGCATCGCACGTCGCCGAGGCGATTCAGATGCGATCCTTGGACAGGGATATGAAATAACAGACGGGGGACTTGGGTATCTGCGATAAAAAGCTCCTATAACGAAACAAGTCCCCCCAAATATCTTCCAAACGGAAATAACAAACGTAACGCAAAGGAACTTGTGACAAAATTACCACAAGTTCCTTTTGAAATACTAACAGGGAATAGACAAAGCCTCCCTTGTGTAAAGGGAGGTGGCTCGCGTAGCGAGACGGAGGGATTGTGAAAAGCAAGCTTTTATCGTCATACAATCCCTCAGTCACCTTCGGTGACAGCTCCCTTTACACAAGGGAGCCTCGCACAGTGCTTCCCGACAGTATACCTGTAACGGATTTTACTTCGTTATCGCTACTTAGCCTAAAGCGGATGTGCCAAACTTTTCCTCACCACTCAACCGCGAAGTGACTCCATTCTCAACTAACAAGTTATTGTGTACCCATCTGCCATGTGCTATAATAAAACTGCAATTCGGATTAAACACACACATGAGCCGCTTCTGATACCCGTATGAATCATAGATTTTGAAGAATTTTTTCTTTTCGCCCAACCTTTTCCCGATTTTTTGTGTCTGTACAGTATGATCCGATAAACACCGGAAAGGATGCCGATTGACACAAGAAGGTGATATGATAAAAGTTTGAAACAGGCCGAAACAGTACAGTCGTGCTGTATTCCCCTTAAGAACGGCTTCCTTGCAATCAAACCGAAACATGGTATAATACTTTTAAATCATTTATATTGAAGGAGAAAAGAAAATGAAAAAAGCATTATTGACAATTCTTTTAATCTGTGTATTGCTTGCTTCTCTTGTGGCTTGCGGTACAAAAAGCTCCGAAGCCCCTGATAGCGAAGAGCAGATCAGCGTTGACAGCATAGTAGAGCTTTTTGAAAAGGACTACAATGCTCAAAAATACACCGCAGAGCAGATATCGAATTTGATTCCGAATCTTGAAGCGAACGGTATTTCCCTTAACGGAAGCATTACGGCGGTAATTCATCTGACCAAAAAAGCATCCGAACCCGGGCGTTCTGATTGGTCCTGGGCGTACGTCTACGAATTCACAGAGGAAGCGGATGCCATCGCACTTGAAAACAACCGCCGCGCATTCGTTGAAGCTACCGAAGAAAACGGCGCGTGCATTCGTTGCGGTTGTATAGTCGTGTTTGGCTCCTCTCCAATAATAGCTTCCATTGAGCAATAAATACTATTATTGAAAGTAGCTTTCAAGCGATTCAGATGCGATCCTTGGACAGGGATATGAAATAATGGAAAGGGGGACTTGCGTCCCCCTATTTTTTACGTTACTTTTCAGTTTTTACATAATTGATTTTCCGCATACGGTTTATCAGTGCAAAAAGTTCCTGCTTACGCGGCAGATCCAGAAACCGTTCTGTAGTTGTAAAATAGGAAGAATACAAAATATCCATTCCCTCTTCAGCGATTCTTTCATAAAGTTCGTCAACCTTTCTCCGAAGATCAATTACACGGTCTTTATTGGAAATTTCCAAATACCGCAGCATAAAGCCGAGTGCATCAAACTGCCGTTTAGATACAACATCATGCAGTCCGCGCACGTCGATCTGCTCATCCCCGATCAGGATAAATCCCATATCGGACACCGCAAGCATTTCGCTTCCGCTCCCTTCGGGGTAAGAAGAAAAGCGATCACTGTACAGTGTTCGTCTTTGCCCCCACACGGCAGGTATAGGAATCTCCGTTTTTATTCCGTAAGCAGAGCAGATATGTTTCGATTCTTCCGTTACGTCACGGATCAGGTACTCTTCCATCATGTAAATCTTGTCAGCGACGGATAAGTACTCACCGCTTCCGCCGATTACAAGAATCGTTGAAACCCCACGCGTGCGGTACAGTTCCCCCACCCGATCCGTAAACGGTGTGATCGGCTCTTTTACGATCAGTTCTTTCATCATACGGTCACGGATCATAAAGTTCGTAGCACTTCTATCTTCGTCTATCAGTAAAAGAGAGGCTCCTCCGTCCACTGCTTCCATAATATTTGCCGCTTGCGAGGTGGATCCCGATGCATGATCCGTAGAGAAATCCTCCGTATCCCCACCGGGCAGCCACTTGATAAAGGGCGAAATATTGACTCGCTTTACACTCCGCCCGTCCTCCGCCGAAATACTGACCGCACTTTCATCTGTGATGCAAAGTTCGCGTCCGTCACCGAGAACGTGATCGTAGATACCCGCAGAGATAGCGTCCAACAGTGTTGACTTCCCCGAATATCCACCGCCCGTAATAACCGTGACACCTTTTTTGATACCCATTCCGCGCACGCCGCAGATTTCGATCTCGTCATCCGGTGCAGACTTAAACGGAATCGCCTCCATCATCGGCAGATCCGTTCCCTTGGCTCGCGGAAGGATGCTTCCGTTAGCGATAAAGACGCAATAATCGCTTTCTTTCAGCCACCTACGAATCACTGCCTGCTTTTCGGCAAGTGTGAGCACCTGTTTCATTCGGATAAAATCAAACTCTGCAACGAACCGCTCCACCGCCTCGGGCAAATCTCGGCATAACATTTGAATCGTTTTTCGAATCTTCCGTTTCGGCAGCTGCACCTGCATTCTGATACACAAACACATCTTCGGTGACGGACGTTCACCATCCGGCATCAGATATACGGTCGTCCCTCCGCCGTATTCGTAGTCTCTCTGAGGACACACGGAGAAATATGCGGTATTTCTGACAAGCACCTCGCCGCCCGGTGCGTACAGATAATACTTTCCGTTTTCGTTGTCGGGCCGGGACCGGTTGTATAAATCGACGTTCAATTCGTCGACATATCTCTTGAACTCTCTGAGACAGAAATCCGCAGCGGCGGCTGTATAGACATCCATCCCCAGCTGCTCCACGGGGATTTTTACCGTTACCGTTGGCTTATCCTGTGCCAGTTTGTGCGTTCCCGTAATTTCAAAGCCTATATCCCCGCTGTAATAGGTCGGATCGCAGTCCGACATAGGCGGTACACCCGGACGGGCAGGATCAAGATATACAATGCTGCCATTGTACATTTCCTCGTAAGTATGCGTATACGGCTCCATGCTGAGCAGTTTCTTTTTCAGACGTTTCACAAGCATTCCTCCTTTTGCTGTACGCGGTGCTAAAAAACAAAAGCACCCCTTTGGGTGCAAAAAAACAAATCCTGTAAAACAAAAAACACACCCTTTCGGATGTGCATCCAATCTGCAAACAGAAATCGATCAAAAAGTCATTCCGTCGGCGAAGACGACAACATCCGAATCCTATACGCTTGTCATACCAATCGCCTCCTTATCAGAATGATTTTTGTTTTTTTACAGTATACCACGGATTCACAGTCTTGTCAATATGTAAAAGGGAGAGGCAGACTCCCCCTTTTCCCTATTCCTCTCCCCGAATCTGCGTCCGCAGAGCGTGCAGCGCGTCGGACAACCCGCCCACGCCGTCGATCAGCCCGATCTCCACCGCCTTCTGCCCGTCGATGATCGAGCCGACATCGGTGGCAATTTCGTCCGTGCGCAAAAGCAATCGGCGAAACTCTTCCTCCGACACGCCCGAATGTGCCGTCACAAACCGCACGATTCTGTCCTGCATCCGTTCAAAATAATAGTACGTCTGCGGCACGCCGACGACTGTCCCACTCATCCGCACGGGATGGATCGTCATCGTCGCCGACGGGACGATAAACGACCGTTTCGCGGACACCGCCAGCGGCACCCCGATCGAATGACCACCGCCGAGCACCAACGACACCGTCGGCTTCGTCATGCTCGCGATCATCTCCGCAAGCGCGAGCCCTGCCTCCACGTCGCCGCCCATCGTGTTGAGCAGAATCAAAACGCCGTCAATCTCGTCGCTCTCCTCCATCGATACAAGCATCGGAATCAGATGCTCGTACTTCGTCGCCTTCTGATCCGTCGGCAGGATATAATGCCCCTCGATCTGCCCGATGATCGTCAAGCTCTGGATCGTCTCGCAGTCCTTCTTCGCTACGACCGATCCGCTTTTGATAATTCCCTCCAGCTTGTCCTCTTCGTCGCTCAGACCGTCTTTCTTTTCCTCGTCGCTCATGTTGCATCCCCCATTCTTTTTTCGGTAGTATGGGCTTTTGCACCGTTTTGTATGCATTTTCGGCAGGTGCATAATTCCGCAGCGTTTTCGACACTCGCTTAAAACACACACAATCGGGCGAACAGCCAAGGAGAAGGAGTGGGGTTTGGGGCGAGGGAGAAACTTCGGCGGTGTAGGGGTTCCCCGAAATGAGCGAAGCGAGTTTTGGGGGTTCCCTGTGTTGGTTCTCCCTCGCCCCATTTTCACATCTTTTTTCGCAGAAATTCTCGATTTTCCTTGATTTACGGCGCGAAATGCGCTATAATAAATATGTACGGGCATTTTCCGACGAATCTGCCTCGTCCGAAGTGATTATTTTTACAAAGGAGTATATTTCTATGGGCGAACTCATCTATACCCACGAAGTACAGGAAATGTGCTGCGTGAAGCAGGGTCCGAACCACGGTCCCGCGCCGATTCCCGAAGAAGGTCTTTGGGTAAAGGCAAAAGAAGTAAAGGACATCTCCGCACTGACGCACGGTATCGGCTGGTGCGCACCCCAGCAGGGCGCTTGCAAGCTGACGCTCAACGTCAAGGAAGGTATCATTCAGGAGGCTCTCGTTGAGACGATCGGCTGCTCCGGCATGACCCACTCCGCCGCTATGGCTGCTGAAATCCTCCCGGGAAAGACGGTGCTTGAGGCTCTCAACACCGACCTCGTCTGCGACGCAATCAACACCGCTATGCGCGAGCTCTTCCTCCAGATCGTATACGGTCGCCCCCAGTCCGCTTTCTCCGAGAACGGTCTGAACATCGGCGCAGGTCTTGAGGATCTCGGCAAGGGCTCCAGAAGCCAGGTCGGCACCATGTACGGCACCGCCGCTAAGGGTGTCCGCTATCTGGAGATGGCAGAGGGCTACGTTACCCGTATGGCTCTCGATGCCGACGATCAGGTAATCGGCTACGAATTTGTTTCCCTCGGCAAGATGACCGACTTCATCAAGAAGGGCGACGATCCGAACACCGCCTACAACAAGGCTATGGGTACATACGGCCGTTTCGATGACGCTGTGAAGTACATCGATCCGAGAAAGGCATAAGGAGGTACATACGAATGGCACTGTTTGAAAACTACGAGAGACGTGCTCCCAAAATCATGGAGACTCTCGCAAAATACGGTATCTCCTCCATCGAGGAGTGCAAAGAGATCACCCTCGCAAAGGGTATCGACGTAGACAAGATCATCCGCGAGACCCAGCCGATCTGCTTTGAGAACGCTGTCTGGGCATACACGGTCGGCACCGCAATCGCTTTGAAGTCCGGCGCAACGAAGGCCGCTGATGCCGCTGCCGCTATCGGTATCGGTTTGCAGTCCTTCTGCATCCCCGGCTCCGTTGCCGAAAACCGCAAGGTCGGTCTCGGTCACGGTAACCTCGGCAAGATGCTCCTCTCTGAGGAGACCGAGTGCTTCTGCTTCCTCGCCGGTCACGAGTCCTTCGCAGCCGCTGAGGGCGCAATCAAGATCGCTCTGAACGCAAACAAAGTCCGCAAACAGCCGCTGCGCGTTATCCTGAACGGTCTCGGCAAGGACGCTGCTTTCATCATCTCCCGCATCAATGGCTTCACCTACGTGCAGACTGAGTTCAATCCGTACACCGAGGAAGTTACGATCGTGAAGGAGACCGCGTACTCCAACGGTCCGCGCGCGAACGTCCGTTGCTACGGCGCTGACAACGTTCCCGAAGGCGTTGCCATCATGAAACTCGAGAAGGTCGGCGTTTCCATCACCGGTAACTCCACCAACCCGACCCGCTTCCAGCATCCCGTTGCAGGCACGTATAAGAAGTGGTGCACCGAGAACGGCGTCAGCTACTTCTCCGTTGCTTCCGGCGGCGGTACGGGACGTACCCTCCATCCGGACAACATGGCAGCAGGTCCCTCCAGCTACGGCATGACGGACACGATGGGTCGTATGCACTCCGATGCACAGTTCGCAGGTTCCTCCTCCGTTCCGGCTCACGTAGAAATGATGGGGCTGATCGGCGCGGGTAACAACCCGATGGTTGGTATGACCGTCGCTTGCGCTGTTGCAGTTGAGGAAGCGTGCAAGTAAGAGAATATTTTCGTGGGGAAAACTTCAAAGAGGTTTTCCCCATATTCTTTTTTAAAACTTTTCTCCGCAGGGTGGATGTCCCCCCTGCCCCCTATCCAACAACAGGACTCCGCCCGGAGTCCTGTTTCGTTTTTCATACTCAGGCTTCACAGAAGCAGATCACATCACCGTCACAAAGTACGAGAAATAATTTTTCTCCGTCAAAAATTTTTCGCTAAAAATTTTCCAAAACATAAAACCGATCACAGTTCTCACTCCCCTTTATAAGTGTAAGACCAAAAACAAAACAAATAAGAGAGGACTCCACCATGAAAAACACCCCCACCGGCACACGAACCGTCCGCGCAAATGCGGACGAAATCCGCCCCGAAGCAGTCCCCACGTCCGACTCCCGCCCCGATATTCTCGCAACGCTCTATGTGATCGCCCACTTTCTCCCCCTGTTGACATCGATCGCTCTTCTCATCAATTTCCTTTTTGCCCCGTCCAATTTTGTAGCAGATTATATTCTTCTCCCCATTGCTGCCGTCGGCTGGCTCTCGGCAATCATCGTCAGACCGCTCGCAATCATCAAAACTGTCCTGTCCAAATCCTGGGCTGTCTTCAAATTTTTCTTCGGCTTCCCTGTATTCCTCGTAAGCACTACCACCGCGGTGGTCTGCGGTGTCATTGCCTTCAGCGTTCTCACCATGGCAGCGGTCTTTGCGCCCGCCGCATTCACGATCTGCTTTTTCCTGAAGGATTGCATGGACTGAACCGAATATTTGACAACATTTGACACAGCATGCTATAATAGTATTATTCGCATTCTGTGATCCGATTCCCTTTATATAAAGGAGGATTTCCCGAATGTCCGATATAAACAAACAGGCACCGCAGAAAAATACGCATTTCCTGCACGGCGTCTTTCACACAGATCAACGCAATCATCCCATGCCGCAGGTCTGGGCAAAATCCATTCTGCAAAAAATCCTTACCTTCTTCTCCGAAAATACTGAAAAAAGGAGCCACTGACATGGACAAACACGAGCTGAAAGCGGTTGTCCTCCGCGCGCAAAGCGGAGACAGCCACGCCATCGAAGAGCTGTATACGGCATTTTACGAAAGCGTTTTCTATTTCGCCAAGAAAACGTTGCGGGATGAGAATCTGGCATACGATATTACGCAGGATACCTTTTTGGAGGTCATCCGCACCATAGACTGTCTGGAGGCTCCCGAGGCATTCGCCGTCTGGATCCGCCGGATCACGCTCCATCAGTGCACCCGGCATTTCAAAAAGAAAAAGGATGTCCTTCTGGAGGAGGATGCAGACGGACACACCATTCTTGATACCATGGAGGATGACGACGAAGGCTCTCTCCCCGCCGAGGTGTGTGAAAAGGAGGAGTTCCGTTCTACCATTCTCTCGATTGTGGATACGCTGAGCGAAGAACAGCGCGCCGCCGTGCTTCTTTACTACTATGATGAGCTCCCCATCCAAAAAATCGCCGAGATGCAGGGAGTATCCGAGGGCACCGTCAAAAGCCGTCTGAACTATGCGCGCAAGGCTATCCGCAAAGGCGTGGAGCAGTACGAAGCCAAAACAGGCACCAAGCTGCACGGCGTCCCGTTCTTGCCGCTCGTCCGTATCTTTTTCAACAATCCCGAGCCTATGTCCTCCGCCCGGGCTGCCGCTTTGGGCAAAACGATCTCTGCGGCGGCCGGCACCGTTGCCGCAGGTGCCGCTTCGGTCGGGATCGCGGCAAAAATCGTCGCCATCCCACTGGGCGCAAAGATCGTATCTCTCATTCTGGCTGTCGCCATCACCGTGGGAATCTGCGTTACCGTTGTGACCGTATCCAAGGACGCTCCCACGGGCAGTGCAGAAATTGAAAGCACTGTCGCCGAGGCAGATACGTTTGAAGCGACCCCCGATACGGACGCTTCCGTACCCGAGACCGACATGCCCGAGACCGACGCGCCCGAGACCGACGTGCCCGAGACCGACGTGCCCGAGACCGACGTACCCGAGACCGACGCGCCCGAGACCGACGTACCCGAGACCGACGCGCCCGAGACCGACGTGGCGAAAGACACCTCCTCGCTTGATGAAAACTCGTCACAAGTGCTCCCAACCTGTCTCAGCACACACGTTGCCCCCACACTTTCGATCGAAGACGACATTCTGACGATCCGAAACAACTCCTGGGAATTTGAAGAAAGCAACATTGCAAGAACTGCCTACCACATATTTGTGGATGGAAATCTGCTCTATGTTTGGAACGAATCCATCGGTATGCTGTGCGACTCTGTTGTCATAACAGACACATTCCGACTCCCCTTGATGCACTATTCCGCCACCGACCCTCTGGGCGCACACACAATTACCGTACAGCCGGCATGTGTTCAATACGATGCTGAACATTCCGTATTCTGCAATCACATTTATAATAACGGTACGGACGGCTTGTCAGAAAGCATTGAATATACCCGTTCGGTAGCGGCGCTGTATTACCCGGATGACGAAGATTTCTCCGTTCCGTATTACTGTGAACATGCATCGATTTCTATCAAGATAATTCCGCAGCACGGTCACGGTCGCCGCTGCGACAATTGCTCGCTGATGTCCGATATAGAGCTCTGTAAAGATGACGATTTCAACAGCATCTGCGATGTCTGCGAAACTTGTATGCACCTGTACAGAGAAGTGACAAACGAAGCTATAGACGGGGTGCTGCACCACGCCTACCGCTGTACAAATTGCCATACTGACGGCTTGAGCGAAGAGCGTTGCTATGACGACGACTACGACGGTGCCTGCGATATATGCGATCAAAGACTGGAATGATTTCAATAAAGCAGCTTATACAGAAAACCGCAGGCATTCCAAATGCCTGCGGTTATTTTTTCGGATACGGTTTTCGCTCGTCCGTAAGCCCGACGATGTAATCAATCGAGGTGTCGTAAAACACGGCGAGCGCGATCAGCGTTTCCAGCGGAATCTGTCTCTGCCCGTTCTCGTACTGCGAATACGTATTCTGCTTGATATGCAAGTGCCTTGCCAACGCCATCTGCGTCAGATCGGAATCCTCTCTTAAATCTCTCAGCCGCATCAACATCCCCCCTCGATATTATTATATAAAATCTCAGGTTGAGATATTGACAATTATCTCAATTTGTGATATTATATTGACGGCGATTATCGCAAATTATCAAAAGGAGTAAAAATATGTATTGCAAACACTGCGGCACTGAACTGCCCAACGATGCGGCTTTTTGCGCAAAATGCGGCACATCGCAAACAGGAGAAAAGCTGACAACAACCATCAAAGTAAAGGAAGCAAGAAAAGAAACGAAGGTTATCCAGGTACACCCCGATTGGGAGGATGCCGCCATTAAGGAATACGAAGCCTTCGGTTGGGAATGCACACACAGCCAGACGGTCAAAACGAAAGATTCGCATCTGGAGCGCGGCTTTGGCAACAGCATCATGTCGGTAACGGAAACGGAAACCTTTGTCAAGCTGACCTTCCAGCGAAATATGAACATGGACAACTACGCCCGAATTGTAGAGTTGGAAACACAATACAAAAGAGCGGACAGTCTCGGCTCCCAGCCCAAACAGCGCAAATGGCCGCTCATTCTCGGCATCCTCTCCATTCCGATCGCGTTAAGTGGTATTGTACAAGCTCTCGATGAGCCTACACTCCTGGTCGGAGCAATCGTTTTTCTGGGCATCGCCGTTCTTTCCTTTTGGAAGTTTAATAAAGACGGAAAAAAGCATGATGAAGCACTGGCCGCGTGGGAAAAAGCTGCCGAAGAAGCAGCTGCGATCAAAGAACGCTGCCTGGAAGATGCGCGTAAACTGCTGTAAGGCGAGAAACGATAATGTTCTTTTTGATTCAACTGTTTCTGAGTGCAGGAATCCCCGTTGTGTGCGCCCTGCTCTGCGGACTGCTCCCGGGTATCGGCGATTTTTTCACGCAGTGTGCCGCCTACTGGGTTCATCCCACCACAATGACGGGTGCTTTGCTTCAAACCTTCCCCTTTGCGGATGAAATCCCTCTTTTGAAGGAAGCAATTGACAGTGGTTTTGCAATCTACGGCGCCGTGACAAACACAGACTCTCAGTACGCCCTGTTTTACGACACATATTTTCTGGTTTTATCCGTGATCGTTATTGACACGATGATGTACCTGTTTCAATTCATCAAAAAGCCGTTCCCCATACGAAATGAAATATCCAATAAGGTATGCAACACGCTCGCACTGCTTCTCATTTCCTATCTCGGCACGGCAACTATCCTGGTGTTGGCAGAGTATCTCTTCGCACTGTTGGGAGGCAATTACATCGTCGCTTTCGCCGCCATGGTAGGGGTAATCTTTGCACATTCGTTCCTTTTGGCACTTTTCAAGGCACAAAAGAAAGAACTCGGTCACTTACTGCGCGTATCCGTGAATCTGATGGGCGATACACTGTTGAGTGCGTTTTACGTAGCACTCCTGTATGCCACAATTGTTTTGATTACTCTGTGTCTCACAAACGGACATTCCACTCTGTTAATGCTGTTAGCAACCGTCTGCGCATCTTTGTACCTGATTATGACAATCAGCAAAGTAGCAAAGAGAATGTCAGACTAATCCCCCCACATCAAAAAACCGCCCTGTGGTTTCCCACAGGGCGGCATTTCTTTTATTCTTACAGCGTGTTCGAGGAGCCGAGCACGTTTGCGATCTTGTGCTTGACGATGTCCTTGACGTTTGCGCGGGCGACCTTGAGATACTCTCTGGGATCGAACGCGGACGGATTCTCGGTGAGAACCTTGCGGATGCCTGCCGTCATAGCGAGACGGAGGTCGGAGTCGATGTTGATCTTGCAGACTGCCATCTTCGCTGCCTTGCGGAGCTGATCCTCCGGAATACCGACTGCATCCGGGAGGTTGCCGCCAAGCTCGTTGATCTCCTTAACGAACTGCTGCGGAACAGAGGAAGCGCCGTGGAGAACGATCGGGAAGCCGGGCAGTCTCTTGCCTACCTCCTCAAGAATGTCGAAGCGGAGCGGCGGCGGAACGAGGATGCCCTCCTCGTTTCTGGTGCACTGCTTAGCGGTGAATTTGTATGCGCCATGGGACGTACCGATGGAGATGGCGAGGGAGTCAACGCCGGTGCGCTCAACAAACTCCTGTACCTCCTCGGGACGGGTGTAGGAAGAATGCTCGGCAACTACGTCATCCTCAACGCCTGCGAGAACGCCAAGCTCACCCTCAACGACAACGCCGTGCGCGTGTGCGTACTCAACGACCTTCTTGGTCAGCGCGATATTGTCCTCAAAGCTGTGGTGGGAGCCGTCGATCATGACGGACGTGAAGCCGCCGTCGATGCAGGACTTACAGATTTCGAAATCTGCGCCGTGGTCGAGGTGGAGCGCGAGATCGATGCCGGTATCCTCAACAGCCGCGTGTGCGAGGGACATGAGGTATGCGTGCTTTGCATACTTTCTTGCGCCTGCGGAAACCTGCAGGATAACGGGGGATTTCTCCTCCTGTGCTGCCTCGGTGATTGCCTGAGCAAGCTCCATGTTGTTGATATTGAATGCGCCGATTGCATAACCGCCTTCGTATGCTTTGCGGAACATTTCCTTAGTTGTTACAAGTGCCACAATAAACCTCTTTCTTCCGTCTTCTTTGATTTTTGTACTGCTTCGGTAAAAACACCCGAATCGCCCCGACGGCAGGACGCATCTCGCAGTCATACACAAATATTGTAAATCTATTTTGCCCGATTGTCAAGGGGTCTTGCGTGCTTTATGCGATTTTTTTGCGATTTCCCGATGCTTCGCGCGAAAAAATCCCACGGAGGCGGTCTCCGTGGGATTTGAAAACGGAATCAGATTTCAAGAAGTGCCAGCACTTCCGAGGAAACGTTGACGGCGTGCTTCTCCGTAAGAGCGGCTACGTCTTCATCGTAACGCGCCTCTTTCAGAGCACTGTCCGCCTCTGCGTGCCATGCAGGCATACCGAAGCCATCCATATACATGATGTGGTATCCGTACTGCGTTTTGACGATCGCAGTATCGCCGACTGCTCTGCCCTCAGCAAAGATCCAGTCGTTGAACTCATCGACCATATCGCCCTTGAGGACGTTCTCATACAGACCGTTCTCGGCGGAATCCTCGCTGTATTCAGCCGCGAGCGCGCCGAAGGAATCAGCCGTCTTGGCACCGCCCTGCCACTGTGCGAGCAGCTCCTCCGCCTTTGCCTTTGCGGCATCGTCGGAGCCGTAGGTGGTAGCGGTCAGAAGAATGTGGCGAACGTTTACGGAGTTATCCTCCTGAAGAGCAGGCTTTGCGAGCAGGAAATAAACATCCAGCGCGGTACCCTCCTCGTTCAGGGAAGCGTACACGGAATTGACAGTACCCTCACCGTTTGCCCACTTGGAGAAATTCGTTTCGGTAGCGGGATACAGCTCGTTCTCGGCAACGAAGCCGGCGATCTCTTCGTTGATCGTCTCGTCCGTTGTCTCCTCGTCATCCTTATACGCGTAATTTCTCAGATAATCGAAGCAAACGGCGTCAAACTCTTCCTTGGTTGTAACGGCGTTGAACTGCGTCTCGAACTCCTTCAGAATCTCCGTCGTAATATCGGTATCCGTTGCACCGTCGGATGTCGTAAGCGTGATATTGGCATACGAATAGTGAAGCAGTGCGGTCGGATTTTCCGTAATGTACGTGTCATAATCCGCCTCGCCGTAGGAATACTCGGAAACAATCGCCTGCTGGCACTTCGTTGCCAGTGCCTCCATCTCCAGTGCTTTACGAATATCCTTCGCCTTCACACCGTAGCCGTAAATCATGCTGAGGGAGCTTCCGCTCGCTTTTGCCTCTTTTTTCATTTGCTTGACGGTATCGTTAATCGTGTCGTAATCCGCATCATCGAGCGTAATGCCGCGATCCTGTGCTTCCTCACAGAACACAAGCATTGACTGCACCTGACCGGTTGCCGCGTCCATAAAGTACGAATACCAGGAGCTGTTATCCGACGTGAACGGGCAGACCTGCGATTTCAGAGATTTGCTCGTATCCAGCCCGAGGGAGGATGCGTAGCTGCCGTAGTAGGACATGAAGCTCTGATACTGCGAGTAGAAGTAGTAGGACATAACCATGTTGTCCACCTGATAATTTTCGCTTTCGACAGAGATCGCTCTGCGCTGGAAGAATCCGTCTTTAACAAATTCGTTGTAGAGTGCCGCACCCAAAATGACCGCAACTGCCAATCCGATGCAGACACCCGAGAGGAAGCGTTTGAGAGCACTGCCCTTCTGTTTGGTTTGTACCTGTTTTTTACCCATTGTATAAACTGCCTTTCTTTTATATTGAAAAGTTGTGTTGAAAAGCACGCATAGAACCATGCCTTTCCAGTATCCTGTCTATTATACCATACCTTTTTGCAAAAATCCATACAAAAATGAAAATTTCACAGAATCATCAAAGAAATTTCCGCAAAAATGCACATATCGGACGCACGTATTTACAAATACCTCTTTTTTTACGCTCGGATTTATGATATAATGAAAGATAACGACAGAAAAAACACAGGAGATCCTATATGAAAGAAAAGAAAAACACCGCCTGCCCGAACGGACGGCTCGGTCGCGTCGGCGGTCAGTCCGTGCTTGAGGGCATCATGATGAAATGCGGTGACCGCATGGCTCTCGCTGTACGGGAGGAAAGCGGAAACATCAAGGTGGAAACGGACACGCACGTCTCCATCCGCAAAAAGTACAAGATTCTCTCCATTCCGATCGTGCGCGGCGTCGCTAATTTCGTCGAATCGATGGTCGTCAGCTACAAAACGCTGATGCGCTCCGCGTACATGCTCGGTATCGACGACACGGAGGAGGATTCCAAATTTGAAGCGTGGCTGCGCGCAAAGCTCGGCGACAAATTTCTCGAAATCCTCACCGGCATCTCCATGGTGATCGGCGTATTTCTTGCGATGGCACTGTTTCTGTACCTGCCTGCCATCGCCACGACGGGAATTGAAAAGCTCTGTCGGCACATAGGCTTGCTTGAAAGCCTCGGCTGGTTCCGCAATCTGATTGAGGGACTTCTGAAAATCGGCATTTTCGTCGCGTACATCTCGCTCTGTTCTTTAATGAAGGAAATGCGCCGCACGTTTGAATATCACGGTGCGGAGCACAAGACCATCGCCTGCTACGAAGCAGGCATGGAGCTGACGCCCGAAAACGCGATGACGTGCACTCGCTTCCATCCGCGCTGCGGCACGAGCTTTATTTTCGTAATCCTCATTCTCTCTATCCTCATAAACTCGCTCGTTCCGTGGAGCAACCTCGCCTTCCGCGCGCTTTACAAGCTGCTTCTGCTCCCTGTCGTCGTCGGTGTCGGATTTGAATTTATCGCCTACGCAGGCAAGCACACAAATTTCTTTACAAAGATTCTCTCCGCCCCCGGTTTGTGGATGCAGCGCATCACCACCCGTGAGCCGGACGAGGCACAGCTGGAGGTAGCGATCCTCGCCCTCAAGCACGCAATGCCCGACGAATTTCCCGAAATCGCGCCGGAGGCGGCCGAAACGGAAACCACACCCGAAACAACTGAAACGAACGAAACGACTGAAACGAACGAAACAAATAATGACGCTGCGAACGATTGAATCCGCGTTGGTCGCGGTGGGAATCCCGACCGAGGATGCCGCATACGAAGCGCGTCTGCTCGCCTCCCATTTCACGGGAATCTCCCAAGCCATGCTGCTCACGATGCGAAATGAGGAAATCGAAGCCCCTGCCCTCGCCGAAGCCGTCAAAAGACGCTGTCGGCGTGAGCCTTTGCAGTACATTCTCGGCACGTGGGAGTTCATGGGACTGCCGTTTACCGTCTCGCCCGATTGCCTGATCCCCCGTCCCGACACGGAAACCCTCGTCGAGGCGGCGCTTTCACACCTGCCCGAGGGCGCACGCGTGGCGGATCTTTGCACGGGCAGCGGCTGTATCGGCATCTCTCTGGCGAAATTCCGCCCGGACATCACCGTCACGGCGGTGGAGCTTTTTGAAAACACGGCGCAGATGGCGGAGCGAAACGCGCGCGATCTCGGTGTGGCGGAGAGATTCACCGTCCTCCGCGGCGACGTAACGAAAAAAATCTTCCCCGACGGCACGTTTTTTGATATTATTGTCTCCAATCCGCCGTATATTGCATCTACTGAAATGGAGGCACTCGCGCCCGAAATCGCTTTTGAGCCGCGCGCGGCACTGACGGACGGGCAGGACGGACTCACCGTCATCCGCGGCGTTCTCCGCACCGCCGCCGAGACGCTCACCCCCGACGGCGCGCTGTTTATGGAGTTCGGCGCGTATCAGGGCGCAAGCGTTCTCGCCCTCGCCGAAAGCATACACTTCTCCGGCACGATTCTCACCGACGCAGGCGGTCACGATCGCGTTCTCGCGGCACACCGCACCCCGTCGGCAATCTGACAAAACGAGGCTATCTTATGAACAAGATCAAGCTCTGCGTCCTGTTTGGCGGACGCTCCTCGGAGTACGAGGTTTCCCTCGCCTCCGCCTACTGCGTTCTGACGAACGCCTCCCCCGCACGGTACGAGATTCTGCCCGTCGGCATCACGAAGGAAGGCGGCTGGTACCTCTACACGGGAGATTTTGAAAAAATCCGTGACGGATCGTGGTGCGAGAACACCGATACGCTTCCGCGTGTCACGGTCGATCTGACATCGGGCGCGCACGCACTGCTCATCTGTCCGCCGGACGGCACGCCGACGGCAGAGGCAATCGACGTCGTATTTCCCGTGCTCCACGGAGCATACGGCGAGGACGGCACCGTGCAGGGTATGCTCGCTCTTGCCGGGATTCCGTTTGTAGGCTGCGGCTGTGCCTCCTCCTCCGTCTGCATGGATAAATCGCTCACGAAGCTGTCTGTCGCGGAAACAGGCATCCGACAGGCGAACTACGTGCTCGTGCGCGAGGGGGACACCGAGGACGACTGCATCCGCGAGGCGGAGACGGGACTGCACTATCCGATGTTTGTAAAGCCGGCACGGGCAGGATCGTCCGTCGGCATCTCGAAAGCGAAAAACCGAAGCGAGCTGAAGCGCGCCCTCGCCGTCGCCTTCCGCGAGGACGAAAAGGTGCTGATTGAAAACACCGTCGTCGGCAGAGAGATCGAAGTCGCCGTTTTGGAGGAGCACGGAGCATACACCGTTTCGGACTGCGCCGAGATCGACGCCGGTGCGGAATTTTACGACTACGATGCGAAATATGTGAGCGACACCTCGACGTTCTACATCCCCGCCCGTCTGGGTGAGAAAACGAGAGAGACGGTACGTCTTTGTGCGGAAAGGATTTTCAAAGCCCTGGACTGCCGCACGCTTGCCCGTGTGGATTTCTTCGTGGAGGAGGACGGCACGGTCGTGTTCAACGAAATCAACACGATCCCCGGCTTCACCGAAATCAGCATGTATCCGAAGCTGATGATGGCTGAGGGCATGACATATCCCGAGCTGATCGATCGGCTGATCGCATCCGCGCTCTGAGCCGTCTGCATAGATTTTCTCTCCGAATGCATAAAACACGTCCGCATACAAGCACGGGCGTGTTTTTTCTTCCGCACCTGCCGATATGCACGTTATCGGCAGGTGTCTTTCGTTTATTCGTAAACTATTTTTGTGCACAATACACAAAACAGCATTTTTTCGCCTTCTTCCGCCTCCCCGAAAGAAATCCGCGCCGAGTTTTCCACAGCTTGTGGGAAACCCTGTGGAAAGCTGAATGTTTTCAAGGGAAATCCCGAGTTTTCCACAGGGAAAACGCAAAAAAACTGTTGAAAACTTCACCGATTTCCTGAAATCCCCGCTGTTGGCAAGTGTCTTAAAATAGAAAATCAAGAAATTTCAAAAAACATCTTGACAAAAAAATTGGTGAAAACTTATACATTTTCGTCAAAACCCGTTTATCGCATCGGGAAATGCCGAAAACGAAAAAAGCGGCACGAATCGCACACAAACGGCCCCGGCGTGGTCAGCCATCTGCCTCATGCGATTCGTACCTGCCATCATAGTATATGCAAAACGGGTACGGATATACACAAAGAAATCCGCACCCATTGCAAAGGATTTATCAATAGAAATTGCCGTGGCGGCGTTTTTTCTCACGGAGATGCGCCCGTATCAGCACGTATGCGATACTGAACAGAACCGCAAAAACAATCGTCGCTTTGAAAAAGCGGCTCGCCGTGAACGATTTGATTCGCTCCAGCATGAACAGAAACTCACTGCGCGTCACGGATACGGTCGCAATCAGATCGGAGCTTCCGAGAATCTCCTCCCCATACGTCACCGTCACCGTGCCGCACACCTGCCCTGCCTCCACCGGCGCCGTCAAAGATTCATCAAACGTGTTATAGCTGAGCCGTATTGCCGCAGGATCTACATCCACGGGAAGATACCGCACGATCGAAGTCGCAGGCACAAGCGTCACGTAATCCACCGTCGAGGACAGTGCCACCGAAAGCTCACATACACGCTCCGAAACGGAGAGCACCTCCGTATATCCGTAGGAATCAAATGCCCATTCCAGCATATCTTTGGCATTTGCATAACTCCAGATTTCTTCCTCGCCGCCCTCCGCGCTCATCACGATCGCCATATACGTCAGATCGTTTCTCCGTGCCACGGAAACAATGTTGTAACCGCTCTGCGACGTGTATCCTGCGCTCATTCCGAGCGCATCCGCGTAATAATAGCGGGTATCGTAGTATTTAGACAATTGACTATTACGGTTGAAGATGTTGCGGTAATCCTTTTTGTTCGTCCCGTCCATCACGTATTTGGTGACGGAGGTAATCTCAATAAAACCGGGGAGCCTGTACGCATATTTGGCAATTGCCGCCGTATCGGCAAGAGTGGTCACCATGAGGTCGTTGTGCATACCGGTAACGTTCGTGTAATGCGTACTGTACGCGCCGAGCATCTGTGCCTTTTCGTTCATCATGGAAACGAATGCATCCACCGATCCGGCAACGGTTACCGCAAGCACCTGCGCGGCATCGTTCGCACCGTTGACAAGCAAAGCGTGCAGCATATCGTCCGCCGTGACAATCTCGCCGACGACAAGTCCGATGTTGTTGCCCGTCACCTTTGAGAGCATCTCCGCCGTCACGGTGATTGTCCGATCGGGCGTATCTCCGAGTGCTTCGAGCGCGAGGATACCGGTCATGAGCTTCACGGTGGAGGCAGGATAGAGCTTGCCTGTTTCATTGTATGTATACAGCACCGCGTCGTTCTCGAAATTGTACAGATACGCCGCCGCGGCGTGTCGGATCTCCGGCGGCTCGACGGCGGACACGGGAGGGGCGCACACAATAAGCGGCAAAAGAAGCGTGAGCACCGTCAGAAGCACGGCGAGCGCACGCACGGTCTTTTTTTTCAAAGCTCCTCCTCCTTCCGGATTGGATGTGCGGCAAAATACGTCCGCGTGTCAAGGACATCCTGCTCGATCGCCTCTTTCAAAGCCGCGACAGACGAAAACCTTTTCTCCTCGCGCAGTCTGCGGCAAAATTCGACACGGACGGTACACCCGTACAGATCGCCGTCAAAACCGAGGATGTGCGTCTCACAGTTGACGGTCTCCCCGTCGGATACGGTCGGGCGTGTGCCGACATTGCAGACGGCTTCGTACCGCCGAGTGTCCACCGTGCAGATACAGGCATAGATCCCCCGTTCGGGAACGATATGCCCGTCGGGAAAATTCTGATTGACGGTCGGCAGACCGATCGTGTGCCCGATACGGTTCCCGTGCAGAACGGGCAGGCACACGGAAAACGGACGCCCGAGCAAAGCCGCCGCCGTCTCCATATCTCCCGACTCCACCGCCCGACGGATTCGCGTAGACGAGATCGGATCCCCGTCCGCCAAAACAGACGGCACGACGGAAAGCGGCACCCCCTCTTTTGAGAGAAGCTCGGCGAGAAGCGATACGTCTCCCGCCCTGCCCTTCCCGAAGCGGAAATCCTCTCCGCACACGACTGCGGCACAGCGGAGTGTACGCACAAGATATTCCCGAACAAACACCTCGGGCGAAAGATCGCGCACGCGCGCAAAATCCTCCAGCACGGCGGCACGGATTCCCGCCTCGGCAAACAGGCGCATCTTCTCCTCTGCGGTCGTCAGGACAGGCACCGAAGCCTCCGCTTTTGCAAGCGCGGTAAACGTCCACACCGCAGGGATACCGTCGGGAAGCTGTGCCGCAAGCGCACACGCCTCCGAAAGCAATCGCCGATGCCCAAGATGAACGCCGTCAAAATTGCCCAGCGCGACGGCAAGCGGACGGTCGGGCAGTGCGCCCACCGTCATTTCGGGCAGTATATAACTCGTCATACTATCGCTTCAATCAAAGCCTCGTTAATCGACGAAATTAAACTCATCCTTGAATTTTTCCTTAAAAATAGCAAAAACAGCGTTCAGCACGTCTTCGTCCGTGACGCCGACGTAGGCTTCCTCATCCTCGTTCTCCGTCTCCTCCACCTTCAAAATGACAACCTCGCCGTCTCCGTCATCCTCCTCGGGGAGCAGAACGACATATTCGAAGCCCTCGTATTCGATCAGATCGACAAACTCAAAAACGGTCTCATTGCCGTTTTCATCCGTCAAGGTGATTCTGTTATCCAGATTCTCAAACTCGTTCATGTTGTTTACGTTATCCATTGTTTTATTCTCCTTAAAATGTATTATACGGTGCTCACAGCACCTTGATCGCAAACAGAGGGCACACGCGGGAGCAGTAGCCGCAGAGCACGCATTTTTCGCCCGAAACGACGGCATGTCCGTCCGTGACGGTGAGTGCTCCCTGCGCACAGCGGCGCACACACGCACCGCACCCCTCGCAGTAATCCTCAATATGGAGACGCCGCGTTTTGTTTCGCAAAGCATCCGCCGCCGCATGAGGAAACGTGCGGCTGTCAAAATACGAAATATTCGCGTCAATCTCCGCCTCGGACTGCATCCCGACCGCAACCGCGTCAATATACGGCTGATCGAGCGCAAAATCAAACGCCGCCGCGGCATCGCGGAACAGATGTCCGCCGCCGAGCACCTTCATGGCAAACGTACCGATTCCGAGCGCGTGCGCGTCGGCGACGGCTGATTGCATTTCCGCAATCGTTCCGTCGGCGATACCGTAGCCGCCGCGGTTGAAAATCGGATGGATCACGTCCAAGGGGATACCGCGCCTGTAAAGCTCAATCACGCCGCGCACGGCGGCGACGTGGTGCATGGACGCACCGACCGCACGGATAATCCCGCGCGATTTGCACTCAAACAGGTACTCCAAAGCCTCGCGGTGTCCGCGCAGAGTTTCATAGCTTTCCTGCTCGTGGAGCATGAAAATATCGATCACGTCCCGGTCAAGCTCCCTGCGCGCTTCATCCACAGCCGCCGCCGCCATCTCCCTCGTATACGCATACGTTTTCGTGGAAACGACAATATCATCCCCTCCGTACAGCTTGAGCGCACGGCGGATAAGCGGATAGTTTTCGTAATACTGCGCGGTGTCCGTAAAACGGATGCCGCGGGAGAATGCGTAAGCAAGGACCTCCGCCGCCCTCTCGGGAGGCAGATTCGCCTGCACGGGGCTGACCGTGAGCGAGCCGATGCAGAGACGGGAAACCGTCAGCCCCGTTCCGCCCAGCGTTATGTACTCCATCAGATGCCCAGATACGTGCGCAGCAGTGCGCTCATCAGCTCATCGCGGTCGATACGGCAGATGAGACTGCGCGCGTTTTTGTAGTTGGTGATGTAGGTCGGATCCTCGGAAAGTATGTATCCCACGATCTGGTTGATGGGGTTGTAGCCCTTTTCGTTCAGAGCTTCGTAGACAGCGGTGAGCGTCGATTGGATCTCACGGTCTTTTTCGTCGTGAATCGAAAAGGTGATCGTTTTGTTTTTGTCAAGATTCGGCATATTCGTTTCCCTTTCTCTTACAGATCAAATCCGAATTACGGATTCCCATAGTATATTATACCCGTATTTTTTGCAAAATGCAATAGAAACGGAAGAACTGACAGAAATTTTGTTCGCAAAACAGGAGGCAAGCAGAACATTTTTGAAAAAAACCGCGCTTGCCATTGACATTATGCCCATAAATGTGGTATAATTGTGTCAAGCATTTGGACAATACATCCATTTGTGCATATTTACACACAATTTTCGGCGGGAAGGCGGCGTTTTGTTGAAATTATGAAAAAAATCATCGTCACCTCCGCCAAAGGCGGCATCGGGAAATCCACCGCCGCACTCGGCATTGCCGCAGCACTTGCCGCACGCGGTCACCGCACGCTGCTCATCGACTGCGACATCGGCAACCGCTGTCTTGATCTGATGACGGGGCTGGAGGATCGCGTTCTGTACGACCTCGGCGATGTTGCAAGCGAGCGATGCACCGCAGAGGAGGCGCTTCTTACCCCGGATGGGCAGGAGAATCTTCGATTCTGCGCGGCACCGCTGACGGCAGACGCACCGACGGAAGCGTACACCGATGCCCTGCAAAGGCTGACGGAAGCGGCCGACGCCGAGTATATCCTCTGCGACACGGCAGGCACAGGTGCTACCGTGCAGGCGATTGCGAAATCGTTCGCCGACGGCGCACTGGTGATCGCAACACAGCAGCCTGCGTCCATCCGTTCCGCCGAGTACACCGCGACCTTGATGCGTGAGTGGGGATCGCTTCCCTGCCTGCTCGTCATCTCGATGTTTGAAGAATACGCCGCCGCGGACGGAATCCGTGCCGGACTTCTTGAAATCATCGACAAAACGCACGTCCGCACCGTGGGCGTCATCCCGCGCGACCGCGCACTTCTGCTCGCACAGGAGGCAGGAAAGCTGCCCGATGCGAAGGGGCGCGCCGCCCGTGCCATGAAAAATATCGCCGACCGTCTGGTAGGAGACGATGTTCCTCTGTTCACCGAAATCAGAAGAATCAAAACAGGAAAAATTCTGTGACAGAAGTCACATGCCGCATATCCGCCCAATGAGAAAGAACAGGAGCCACCGAAACTATGGAAATTGCTTTGATCGCTGACGACACCAAAAAGGAGCTTATGACGCAGTTCTGCATCGCATACTGCGGTATACTGAGCAAGCACAACCTCTGTGCGACGAGCACAACGGGTAAATATATTGAAGAAGCTACGGGGCTTCGCGTAGAAAAACTGCTCTCCGGCACACACGGCGGCGAGCAGCAGATCATGTCGCGCGTTTCGTACAACGAGATCGATGCGCTGATCTACTTCCGCAGCACCGCGCCCGATTTGTTTTACAAGGATGAGGAATACAATCTCCTTCGCATGTGCGATATTCACAACGTCCCTGTTGCAACGAATATCGCTATGGCGGAGATCCTTGTCTGCGCCGTCGATCGCGGCGACCTCGACTGGCGCGAGATCGTCAATCCGAAATCGGATTACAACCGCCGCCGCCGCGGTCTGAGCGAATGAGCCCGATGAAAACAAAAAAGAACGCCGCCTTTGCCCTTCGTGAAAAAGGGGCAGAGGCGGTTTCCCGTCTTGCCGCGCTGTATCCGGACGCGGTCTGCTCGCTCGAATACGGGGGCGATCCGTGGAAGCTGCTCGTCATGGCGCGCTTATCCGCACAGTGCACGGACGAGCGTGTGAATATCGTATGCAAGCCGATGTTTGCAGCAATCCCAGACGCTGAAACGATGGCACAAACGCCTCTTTCCGTGATTGAAGAATTTGTAAAGCCGTGCGGACTCTACCGCATGAAGGCGAAAAGCATCAAGGAAGCGAGCGAAATCCTCGTGCGCGAGTACGGCGGACGCGTCCCCGACACAATGGAGGAGCTGCTCGCGCTCCCCGGCGTCGGGCGGAAGATTGCGAATCTTCTCCTCGGCGATATTTTCGGCAAGGGCGGCATCGTCGCGGACACGCACTGTATGCGCATCATGGGACGGCTCGGCTTCTACCCCGAGGATCTGCGCGATCCCGTCAAGACGGAGCGCATCCTTTCGCCGATCATTGAACCGGCGGCGCAGTCGGATTTCTGCCACCGTCTTGTCCATTTCGGGCGCGAATACTGCACGGCACGCTCCCCCGTTTGCGAAAAGGGCGGGGAATGTCCGCTATCGGAGATTTGCGCGCACAACGGCAAAAAAGCATAACACAAACAAGGAGCTACCATGTACCGAGAACGGATTGCATCCCATATTCAAGGACACAATTGGGCGAAACTGCAAGATCCTTGCCCCGAAAAAATGATTTCCCATGCGGAAAAGTACGTCGGCTTCAGATTCCCCGACGCACTGAAGGAATTGCTGCGGGAAACGAACGGCGATCACTGGTTCCTTCTCTCCGCGGAAGACATCATTGAACACGTAAAAACCAACCGTAAAATATACCCCGAATACCTGGAGGCAGACGAATTTGAGGAGAAGATCAACCGCTTCGTTCCCTTTGCTACAAACGGCTGCGGTGATTATTACGGCTACCGCATCCTCCCGAATGGCGAAACAGACGCCACCGCCATATACATATGGGAACACGAGCTTTTTGAATATCAAAAGGTTGCAGAAGATATCTCCGAACTGATCAACAAGTATTACAACGGCGAAGTTTAATTCACCGAAATCCAATGGGTGAAAACATCCTCAGACCAATGCGTGATGTTCTCAGCGGAGAAATCATAATTCGATTTGCTCGTAGGGCGGGGGCTTGCTCCCGCCGCATACAGAAACCCCGACAGATTTTCAAGGTCTGTCGGGGTTCGTTTTATTGAGTTCAATAAATTGGAATTTCTCAATTGTTTCTGTTCTTCAAATTGTTCTCGTTTTCTGACTTGTTTTTATCATACCATTCATCCGGATAACTTGGTGTATCAGTGGCTTCAAACATATAGCAAAAAGCATCTCCGGTTTCCAAATCACTATTAAACGGACACTCATATCCCATTTTATCTGCCATAGCATAAGCATTTAGTTTGGTTTTCCATTGTTCGCACCAATCGTGAATGTGAAAACTTCCATCATTACTGAGTAAGACAGAATGATACTTTTTACAATTCATGCAAGTTTTCTTCATACAGAGTAAACCTCCTTGGTAAATTTGAACAGTTCGTCAAATCCTTATTTATCGTTCTGTTTTTTCGCCAGTTTCGCCATTGTATTACAGTGGCATAGGCAAAGCCCGTACCCCTTTGTAGGGCGAGGGTTTACTCCCGCCGCCTTATTGACTTAAATTTCATGTTACGGCGGGAGCAAGCCCCCGCCCTACGATGTAGCCACATTATAACACAAATCGGTTCTCTGCCGAATTCTTTGCCTGCCATTTCTCCGTTAAGGACAACAGCGACAGCGTCTGCGGTTTTCTTTATTTTTTCAGCAAATCCCCCAGATTCTCACAGATGAACGCGTCAAAATACCGCCGGCACGCGGCGTATTCCTCCTTCGTTTTCACCGTCCATGCGAACGTCGCGGCGCCGAGCTTCCGGCACAGGCGCACGGGAAGCGATCCGCCGTAGACGTGGCGCACCGCCACAAAATCGGGACGGGCGAGGAAGTTCAGAAGCAGCCCCTGCAATACATATCCGAGAAGTCCTCGCTTCTCGCCGTCCTTGCGGAATTTCGTCGTCAGAACGCCGCGCATGACGTGCGGTGCGAGCGTTCTGTACCGCGCGACGAGCAAGGGATTAAACGACTCGACACAGTATGCGCCGCTGTAGTTTTCCAAAATCGGCATGGCGGCGTCCGCAAGCGCGGTGTCAGCCGTCTCGCCCTTTAATTCCACAATTAGCGGCACTCTGCCGCCGACGAGGGAAAGCACCTCACGGAGCGTCGGGATGCGCTCGCCTGTAGAAAGAAGCGTCATCGCCGTGAGCTCGTCCGCGCGCATCGATTCAACCCGGCGGTCGTCGCCGCACATCCGCGCAAGCGTCCTGTCGTGGAACACGATCACCTCGCCGTCCGCAGTGAGGTGGATGTCCAGCTCAATCCCCACGCCGCGCTTCACGGCACGGCGGAAGGCGGCAAGCGAATTTTCGGGGACGCGCACATTGTCGTATTCCCCACGGTGCGCGTACACCTGTGCGAGAAACGGCGTAAAATTCCGTCTCGCACCGCGTCTCGGCGCGATCAGAAACAGATAGATTGCGAAAGCGGCGACAAGAGCCGCCGCTGTAAGGATAAAAACCAGCATATCAGTCATCCGTATCGAAATTCTCAAGCACCGACTTCTTCGCCGCAGGCTTGCTGTCGCCGTGGTGCACCTGCCACATCGTAAAGAGCGCGGCGGCAGAGAACACGACCGCATACGGGAACAGCGCACGGTATCCGATCGCCTGGATGATCGCGCCTGACAGAATCGGCGTGACGATCTGCGCCGCCATAGAGAACGTGTAGTAGATGCCCGTGTATTTGCCGACGTCGGCACCGCTGCTCATCTCGACCACCATCGGGTACGAATTGACGTTGATCGCCGCCCAGCCGATGCCGATCACGCCCATCACGGCGTAGATGATCGGGCTGTATTCGGTGAGCACGAATCCGCACAGATACGCCGCGGTCATAATCAAAACGCCAAACAGGATGACCTTCTTCCGCCCGAAGCGGGAGGAGAGGATACCGATCGGGATATAGCTGACCGTGGCAACGATCGTGGCGACGAGCATCATGGACGAGCCGGTTTTCTCGCTGATATTCCAGACCTCAAGCACGTAGCGGGAATACACAGTCGAGACCGCATTGTACGCGATATACCAAAGCGCGACGGACAGAAGAATAAAAATCAGACTGCGGCGCACCTCGGGAGAAAGTCTGCCGCCTGTTTTTTCCGCCTCCGCCTCGCCCTCGTATTTGGCTGCCTCGGCGGCGAGCTTGTTCTCACGAATCGTCAGAACGAGCACGATCGCCGCAAGCACCATAAATCCGCCGATGATGGCGAACACGGTGTGATAACCGGCAGGCTTCGTTCTCGTCGTTTTATCAATCTCGGGAAGCAGAAACATGATGATGAGATAGGTAAAAATGCCGCCGAGCGCGCCCATCAGATTGATGACGGCATTGCCCGCGCTGCGAAGCGGCTTCGGCGTCACGTCGGGCATGAGCGCAACGGCAGGGGATCGGTATGTCGCCATCGCAAGCAGAAGAAGTGCCAGTGCCACGACAAACAAGGGCAGATTCTTCGCCCAGTCCGCACGCGGAACGATCACCATCAGAATCGCGGCGGCAAACGTGCCTGCCAGAATGAACGGCGTTCGCTTGCCGAGGCGCGTGCTTGCGCGATCGGACAGCGTACCGAACAAGGGCAGAAGAAAGACGGCGAGGACGTTATCCGCCGCCATGACGATGCCCGTCACCGTTTCGGAAAAATCGAACGTGTATTCCAGAATCAGCGGCACAACGTAATCGTACAGCTGCCAGAACGCGCAGATCGACATAAACGCAAGACCTACGAGAAACGTGCGCTTGTAGTTCAGCTTCATACTTCCTCCGTTAAGCGATCAGCGAATCTGACCGCTTCCGTTTATGAGATATTTTTCAGTAGTCAGCGCCGTCAGCCCCATCGGACCGCGCGCGTGTAGCTTCTGCGTGGAGATACCGAGCTCCGCACCGAAGCCGAACTCGCCGCCGTCGGTGAATCTTGTGGAGGCGTTGACGTACACCGCCGCGGCGTCCACGGCGGACTGGAAATGCTCGGCCGCCAAAAGATTATTCGTAACGATCGCCTCGCTGTGCCCGGTGCCGTATCGGTTGATGTGCTCTACGACCTCTGCCATATGATGGACTACCTTCACCGCGACGATCAGATCGTTGTATTCCGTCTCCCAATCTTCCTCGGTTGCCGGGGTAACGTCGGGCAGGATTTCAAGCGTGCGCGCGCAGCCGCGGATCTCGCACTTCGCCTCGTCCAGTGCTTCCTTCAGCCGCGGCAGAAACGTCGGCGCAATCGCACTGTCCACGAGGATCGTTTCACAGGCGTTGCAGACAGACGGGCGGGAAACCTTCGCATTGTACGCGATCTTTACTGCCTCGTCCACATTCGCATCGTAATGCACGTACAGATGGCAGTTGCCGGCACCCGTTTCAATAACGGGTACGCGCGCGTTCTCCACAACGGAACGGATCAGTCCCTTGCCGCCGCGCGGCACGAGCACGTCGATCAGCCCGCGCATCTGCATGAGCGCGGAAGCGGAATCGCGCGTGGTATTCTCGATCAAACAGACAGCGTCTGCGGCGTGCTTACAAATCGTCTCCGCGATCGCCTGTCTGGCAAGCGCAACGACGGCACGGTTGGATTCGATCGCCTCCTTACCGCCGCGCAGAACGACAGCGTTACCGCTTTTGATACAGAGCGCGGCGACGTCTGCGGCGACGTTCGGGCGTGCCTCAAAAATCACGCCGACAACGCCCATCGGCACGCGCACGCGGCGGATAACCAATCCGTTCGGGCGCGTCCAGCAGTCGCCCTTGCCGATCGGATCGTCAAGACGGGCGATGTCCTCCGCCCCCTTTGCCATGCCGTCGATGCGTGCCTCGGTGAGACGCAATCGGTCAAGCATCGTATCGCGGACGCCGTTTTCTTTGGCATTGGCAAGATCCTGCTCATTCGCGGCAAGGATCGCCGCCGTGTTTTCCCGAAGCAGGTGCGCAAAGCACAGGAGTGCTTCGTTCTTCTTCTCCGTCCGTGCGGATGCAAGCGCGGCGGCACAGGCGCGTGCTCTCTCACACAAAGCGCGGACTTCTTCAAACACGCGATCTTCCATCAGTTTTCCGCCTTTCCTTTCACGGCAAAATACGTACCCGTATGACCGCCGTCGAAAATATTATACAGAACGCGCGGATCGCGTCCGTTCAGAATCATCATGGGGATGCCTGCGGCGGTCGAAATCTGCGCCGCCTTCAGCTTCGTAATCATACCGCCCGTGCCGCGATTGGTGCCGACACCGCCCGCGCAGGCGAGGATTTCGTCGGTGATCTCCTCAACCGTTTCAATGAGCTTCGCATCCTTGTTCTTTCTCGGATCGCTGTCGTACAGACCGTCGATGTCGCTGAGATTGACGAGCAGATCGGCATCGCAGATCATGGCAACGTAGGCGGATAGCGTGTCGTTACCGCCGAATTTGATCCCCTCATAGGAGACGGAGTCGTTTTCGTTGACGATCGGGATACAGCCGAAGCCGATGAGCTTGCCGAACGTGGATTTCGCCAGTGCGAGACGGTTTTCGTCATCGACAACGTCCTTCGTGACAAGAATCTGCCCGACGGGGTGCCCGTAAATAGCGAAAAGACGCTCGTACAGGCGCATGATTTCGCACTGACCGACGGCGGCAAGCGCCTGCTTCTCCTCCGTGGTGCGATCGGCAATCTCCAACCCGAGACGGCTCGTGCCCGCCGATACCGCGCCCGAGGAAACGAGCACGACCTCGCGTCCGGCGTTTCTCATATCGGACAGAACGCGCACCAGCGTTTCGATACGGCGGATGTTCAGTTTTCCCGACGGATATGTAAGCGTGGAGGTACCGATTTTGACCACAACACGCCGAAATTTCTCATTCTGCTCCATAATTGTCTGTTTTTTCTCCGATTTCCTAAAAAATTTTACATGATTTTTTCAAAATGTATTTCATTTGCGCGCAGAATATATTATAATTAAAGATGAGTATTTATGGGATCGCGCGCATCTCTCTTAAAATTATATCACACTCTGGTAAGAAATCAAGAGGAAAGCGGCAATCTACCCCAAATTTTCAAAAAACGGAGACATCAGCTATGGAAATGAAACAGAAATACAATTTGGAAATCGCGGGCATTCAGCTCTCGATCCTCTCCGACGAATCGGAGGATTTCGTAAAGGAGCTTGTCGCAAATCTGGACACGCAGATCACCGATCTCACCGTACATAACAAGCGCTGTGCAAAAATCGACGCGGCAATCCTTATTGCGCTGGACGCCATGGGTGAGAAAATCAAGCTGGAGAAAAAGCTGAAGAATCTCGAAGCGCAGGTAGCGCTGTACGAGGCAAATCTGCGCCGTCAGCGTGCGGAGAGCGCACCGGAGGAAAAGGAAGCAGAGGCAACGGCGGAGATTTCCGAAGAAAAGCCTGCCGAGCCCGAGAAGCCGAAAAAGGCTCCCGCCAGAAAAAAAGCACTCTCCCAGATGACGATCGAGGAGACCGCACCGAAGGAGGAGGGAGATGACGCAACCGCACCTCTCCGCTCCGACAAAATCCGTCAGATCGAATCTCTCCTGCGCACGCAGAGCGAGGACAAGCCCAAAAGCGGAAAGCTCGCCGAAATCGAGCAGCTTCTGCGCGAGGGCGGAAAGGCTTCCCTCAGCGAAGCTCTGACCGATGCCGCGGATGACTGAGAAAATCCCCGATCTGCACAAGCAGATCGAACTGCTCGCCCCTGCCGGATCGCCCGAGGCACTTGCCGCCGCAATCGAGGGTGGTGCGGACGCGGTGTATTTCGGCGCGACCAATTTCAGCGCACGGATGCGCGCCCGCAATTTCAGCGAAAACGAGCTAGACGACGCGATCACGCTCTGCCGTGCGCACGGTGTGAAATCGTACATCACAGTCAACACGAGAGTGCGCGACACGGAGATTCTGCCCGACGGGAAAAATCTCCCCCCGCTTTATGAAACGCTATCCGGTCTCTGTCGGGCGGACGCCCTCATCGTGGCAGATCTCGGCGCGGCATCTCTGATAAGAGAGTGCTTCCCCGATATGGAGCTGCACGCGAGCACACAGCTTTCGGGCGTCTCCTCCGAGGATGCCGCGGCGCTCAAAGCGCTCGGCTTTTCGCGCATGGTTTGTCCGCGTGAGCTTTCCCTCGCACAGATCACCACGCTCTGCGACCGCTCCCCTCTGGAGATTGAAATGTTCATCCACGGCGCGCACTGTGTGTCGTTTTCGGGACAGTGTATGCTCAGCTACGCCATGGGCGGACGAAGCGGCAACCGCGGCGAATGTGCCCAGCCGTGCCGCCTTCCGTACACCGTATCGGGCAAGGGCGGCGTATCGCTGTCGCAGTATCCCTTGAGTCTCAAGGATATGTGCCTCGCTTCACACATCCGCGAGATTCTTTTAAGCGGCGTCACCTCATTGAAGATCGAAGGGCGGCAGAAATCCGCCGACTACGTCTGGGGCGTGACGAAAATGTACCGAAAGCTCCTCGACGGGCGGCGCGACGCGACGGCGGAGGAAATCGAAACTCTCGCCGCACTGTTCAGCCGCGACGGATTCACGGACGGCTATCTGAGGCAGTCCTTCCGCTCCATGCTCGGTATCCGCCGAGAGGAGGACACCGAAAACAGCAAATCGGCGGAAAGTTTCCCGGGACTAACAAAAAAAGTGCCGCTGACGGCACATCTGACGGTCAGACGGGATACACCCGTATCCCTCTCGCTGACGGCAAACGGATACACCGTGACCGCCGCCTCGAAGGACATCGCCGCACCGGCGAAATCCGCACCGCTGACGGCAGAGCTGGCGGAGAAAAACATCGGAAAGCTCGGCGGCACGCCATACGTTTTGGAATCGTTCACCGCCGATATTGACGACGGACTGTTTCTGACGACGGCACAGCTGAACGGACTTCGCCGCACGGCTTTGCACGCGCTGACGGGAGGCTCCGCCGGAGCCCGACTGCCTGCGTTGCGTGAGAAATCCGCGTACACGCCGCCTGCCGTACCGCTTCTGACGGCGGAATTTCTCTCTGCGGCACAGATCCCCTCTGAGGCGGAATCGTTTTTTGACGAAATCTCCCTGCCGCTCCACTGCCGCACGAAGCATTTCGGCGTGACGCTTCCCGAATACGCGCCCGACGGGCGGATGGGACAGCTTCGTGCCGCGCTCTCCTTGGCGAAGCCCTCTTCCGTGATCGCGCACAGCCCCGCACAGATAAAGCTCGCCGCCGAAATGGGGATTCCCGTATCGGCATCGCTCAGGCTGAACGTGTTCAACAGCCTGTGCGCCGAGGAAATTCTGAAAATGGGGTGCACGTCTGTCACACCGTCGCCCGAGCTCCCCCTCGGCGCGATCCGCGCGATCCGTCATCCGAAATCCGTGACCGTGTACGGACGGCTTCCGCTCATGCTCACCCTCCGCTGTGCCATCTCGGACGGCGGTGCATCGTGCGCCTTCTGCCGCGCAGGCGGATTTGCCGAGGCGGATACGGTGGAGAAAAACCATCTCTGTCTTGCGGCTCTGAAGGATCGCACAGGTGCATCCTTCCCTCTCGTGGGAATGTACGACTGCACGAACGTGCTCTATAACAGCGTGCCCATCTGGATGGCAGACAAGCAGAAAACGCTTGCCTCCCTCGGTGCCGCACGGTATCATTTTCTGTTCACAACCGAAACGAAGGACGAGGTGCGCGAAATCCTCCTCGCATGGAAAAACGGACGCGCCCCCGCCGATCCTTCCAAAATCCGACGACTGAAATAATACTCCCAATACCCTTTTGTGTTTCCGATACGTTTTTAACATCGCAAAAGCCTCTCCCCGAGATGCGGAGCATCTCGATGGGAGAGGTGGCGCACCGAAGGTGTGACGGAGAGGGGCAACAATCAGATTGAGTGAAACACATCGTTTTTCCCTCTCAGTCAGCTGCGCTGACAGCTCTCCCCAAGGGCGAGCCTTCATACAGATACACCCTCAACCGGAAACACATTGTTAAAACGGGATAAATCAAAAATAAAGGAGACTATCATGGCTGACACGCTCGGTGTACGCATACAGCTTCTGAGAGACGGCGCGGCCGTTCCGAAATACGCGACGGAGGGCTCTGCCGCGTGTGATCTGACCGCGGCAATCGACGCGCCGCTTACGATCCCGAAGGGGGAATCCCGCGCCGTGCCGACGGGGATCGCCATCTCCATGGAAGAAGACGGCGTGGTTGCCATCGTCTGTGCGCGCTCGGGACTTGCGTTTAAGCACGGCCTTTCCCTCGTCAACGGCATCGGCGTGATCGACCGCGACTACCGCGGTGAGATCGCTGTCGGTATCCGCAACGACGGAGCGGCGAACTACACCGTAACGCCCGGCGAAAGAATCGCACAGCTTATGTTTCTGCCGTACAAAACGGCGTGCTTCACCGTTGCCGCTTCGCTCGATGAAACAGCACGCGGCACGGGCGGCTTCGGCTCCACGGGCAAGCTGTGATACTGCATCTGAAAGGGATATACACCTATGAAAAGTAAATTCTGGCTCAATCTGTTTCTCGTGTGCGTGGGCATCGTCGTCGGCACACTCGCCGCGGATCTCTGCGCGGACGTATCCTTCCTTTCATGGATGAAGTACGGCATGGATTTCGGCATGTCCGCCCCTGCGACGTTTGATCTGCAAGTGATTTCCCTCACCGTCGGACTGTCACTGAACCTCAATATCTCCGTCATCATTTTCATCATTCTCTCGCTCATTTTAGGCAATCTGATTGCAAAGAAGTAACAAAATGACAAACGACAAAATTCTGATTCTTGCCTCCGCCTCCCCCAGACGGCACGAGCTTTTAACGGCGGCAGGCATCGCGCACACCGTCCTCACCGCCGACACGGATGAATCCCTGCCGGACGGCATTTCGCCCGACAAGGCGGTGGAGATGCTCTCACGGAAAAAAGCGCAGGCGGTTCTGCCGATCGCACCGGACGGGGGGATCGTTTTAGCGGCGGACACAGTCGTTGCACTCGACGGCGTAATTCTCGGCAAGCCGAAAGATAAGGCGGATGCAAAGCGAATGCTGGCTGCCCTCTCGGGCGGAGAGCATCATGTGTACACAGGCGTGACGCTGACTGACGGCAAAATATCCGTCACCGCCCACGCACGGACAACGGTTCGTATGCGTGCGCTCACCGAAACGGAAATCGACGCATACATCGAAACCGGCGAGCCGATGGACAAAGCCGGTGCATACGGGATCCAGGCACGCGCCTCCCTGTTCGTCACAGGCATTGAGGGCGACTACGCAAACGTCGTCGGTCTGCCCGTCTCACTCGTGGGGGATATTTTGCGGAAAAAGTTTGAATTTCCGCTGCTTTGAAATCGAAAACAATCACTTTACATAAAGACAAAATCGAAAGGACACCGCCTGCGCGGTGAAATGCAAATCATGGGAAAAAGTATCGGTATTGATCTCGGTACTGCCAACACAATCGTATACGTGAAGGGCAAGGGGATCGTTCTCCGTGAGCCGTCGGTCGTCGCCGTGGAGGCACGCTCGCGCCGTGTCGTTGCCGTGGGCAACGAGGCAAAGCTCATGCTCGGAAAAACACCCGGCTCCATCACCGCCATGCGTCCGCTGAAGGACGGCGTTATCGCGGAATTTGACGTGACGGCGGCAATGCTCCACCACTTTTTCAAACGTGTCGCGGGCAACGCGCTCTTCAGCCGTCCGCGCGTCATCATCTGTATCCCCTACGGCGTTACGGAGGTTGAAAAGCGTGCCGTGCAGGACGTAACGCTTGAGGCAGGTGCGCAGTCGGTTGCGCTGATTGAGGAGCCGATCGCGGCTGCCATCGGTGCCGGTCTGAAGGTCGCAAACGCCCAGGGCAGCATGATCGTGGACATCGGCGGCGGTACAACCGAGGTCGCTGTCATGAGCCTCGGCGGTATCGTGCTCTCCACCTCCCTCCGCTCCGCCGGTGACGAGCTGGACGAGGCAATCATCGCCTATATGAAGCGCAAGCACAACATCTTAATCGGCGAGATGACGGCGGAGATGCTGAAGAAAAACATCGGCAGCGTGTATCCGCAGTCCGATCGCGGCAGCATGGTCATCCGCGGACGAAATCTCTTAAACGGTCTGCCTGCCACGATCTCCGTCTCCTCGGCGGAAATCCGCGAGGCGATGTCGGAGGAGATCTCGCACATCATCGACTGCATCCGCACGACGCTTGAAAACACACCGCCCGAGCTTGCTTCGGATATTTACGACAACGGTATTATGCTCGCAGGCGGCGGTGCACTGCTTTCGGGACTCGATATGCTCGTCAGCCGCGTGACCGGCATCCGTACCACCGTTGCAAAATCGCCGCTCGACTGCGTAGCGGTCGGCATCGGACAGGTCATCGAAAGCGTCAGCGAGCTTTCGGGTATCGTAACCTTCCGCAGCCGCTGAATCTTATCACCGATTTTGGAAAGGAGCCCTCATGCGGGATTTATTCAAGAATAAATTTTTCCTGTCGATCGTGATCGCCGCCGTACTGCTCACCGCCGTACCGGGGATTCTCTCAGCCGCAGGGGTTTCCCTCCCCCTTCGGAATATTGTAAACGTAATCGCAACGCCGTTTGAAAAGGGCTTCGGCTACATCACGGACGCCATTGACGGATTTGTTTCCTACTACACCAAATTCGACGATCTGGTTGCGGAGAACGCCGCCCTCAAAAAGGAAAATGCGGCTCTGCGTGAGCGTTTGTACAACGCGGAGCAGATCGAGAAAACAAACGAGTACCTCACCGATTTTCTGGAGATGAAGCGCGCACACACCGATTTCACCTTTGCCGAGGCGACCGTGATCGGCCGCGGCAGCGGCAATTATATAACCGTCTTTACCGTTGATCGCGGAACGGCACACGGCATCGCCGTCGGTATGCCCGTCGTCAGCGAAGCGGGTGTGATCGGCTATGTGGATGAGGCAGGGCTGACGTGGGCAAAGGTGCGCACGCTGGTCGAATCCACCTCCTCCATCGGCGGCTACATCGAGCGCACCGAGGAGCTCGGTCTGATCGAGGGAAATTTTGATCTCTCCTCCGCGGGACTTTGCGAGATCACCTACCTCGCCGCCGATTCCGACGTGCGTGTGGGCGACCGCGTTCTCACAAGCGGATACGGCAGTATCTATCCGCGCGATCTCGTCATCGGCTACGTCACGGAGATCATCCCCGACGAGTACAGCCGCACGCTGACGGCACGGATCACCCCCGCCGCCACGCTCACAGATCTGAGGAAAGTGATGATTATCACCGATTATGAAACCGTTACCGAATCACCGTCCGCCGAATAAGGCGGCAGATACGCGCCGCTATACGGCAAGCGGAGAAACAAAGGAGCAGCGCCGTCCGCCGCAAAGTGCAAATCGGCAGCCTGCTTCCGGCAAGCGTGCACGCCGCCGTCCTCTCACACCGAAGGAGCGCGCGATCCGCTATCTGAAAAAGAAAATCGCCGCACTCCCGTATCTCCTGCCCGAGGGAGATACGGTCGCCAAGGCATGTATCGCTGCCGGACTGATTCTGCTGTTTTCCCTCTTGCAGACAACGGTGTTTGCCCGTTTCCGTCCGTTCGGTGCCACGCCCGATCTGATGCTTTCGCTGGTGGTGGCACTCTCCTTGACGGAGGGCGAAAAATGGGGTGCCGTCTGCGGTCTCAGTGCCGCGTTCGTCATTGAGGCGATCGGATCGTCGGGAGTTACGCTTCTGCCGATTCTGTACGCCGCCGTCGGGTACTTCTGCCCGATCATCACCCGTGAGCACCTGACGGATTCATTTCCCGTGCGCGTCCTTCTTACCGCCGTCACAGGCGTTGCACGCGCTGTCTTTACCTTGATTTACCTCGGTATCCATGCCGATCCGTTCCGCTTTTTCCCTTTGTGCGCCTCGATCGTGCTGCCGGAATATGCCTCCACCCTTGTGATGGCACTGCTTTCGCATCTTACGGTCTATCTCTGCCTGCACCCCTTCCACAAATCCCGCGCGGAGCGCACGGAAACGCTCTGATACCGCCCACCCGATTTTTTACGGAGAAAGGAACGCACCATGAATCAAAAACGCGCTTTTACCCTGCGGTACGTCTCTCTCGCCGTGTTTTTCATCCTCGTCTGCCTTCTGTATATCGCACGGCTTATCAATATTCAGATTGCCGGTCAGGACTACTATACCACCGTTACCGGAAGCCCGTACACCTACCGCACCGAGACAATCCACGCCCAAAGAGGCGAAATCCTTGACCGAAACGGTGTGCCGCTTGTCGTGAATGTGTATACGTATTCCTTACGGCTGGACGCCGGCAGTATGCCGAAGGCGCAGGCGGACAAAAACGACGTGATCCTTACCGTTCTCGCAGAAGCGAAAAAGGCAGGGGAGGACGCTTCGTTCACCGTTCCCGACTCTCCGTTCACCGTTCACACGAACGAATCGGGCGACACCGTTCACTACGAATACAACCCCGCCTATTTCGAAACGAATATGGGCGCGAAATTTTATAAGCTCGTCACCCAACTCTCCTGTACGGAAGAAAGTCCCGCCGAGGACACCGCCGAAGCACTTCTGAAACGGTACGGCATCGCAGAAATCGCCAAGGACGGCACGCGGACGTATCACTACGGCGCGGATGACGCGCATCTGCTGCTTGCGCTCCGATTGCACATGGAGCTGTCCGATTTCTCCACAGTAGTCCCGTACACGATCCTCTCCGATGTATCTTTGCCGTTTCTCTCCCGTATCGCCGAATCGGGACTGCGCGGCGTGCTCCCCCACACCACCGCCGAGAGAGAATACACCCACCCCGGCTACGCCTCGCACATCCTCGGACGGATGGGAAAAATCACGAAGGATACGAAGGATTACTACCTTTCCCTCGGCTATCCGCTGGATGCCACCGTCGGCGTATCCGGTGCCGAGCAGGCGTTTGAGCAATATCTCCGCGGCGAGGACGGCACGCGCACAATTGTGGAGGATGCCTACGGCAATATTGTCGATCAGTATGTAAGCAAACAGCCGCGTGCAGGCTCCGACGTGTATCTGACCATCGATATACAGATGCAGATGCAGGCGGAGGACGCGCTGGCGGCGAATATCCAGCTCATTGTGGATACCGCGATCGCAAGCGGTAAGGAGCTCTCCGGCGAGGATGCCGATGCAGGTGCTTTGACCGCAATCGACGTGGATACGGGTGAAATTCTCGCGCTCGCCTCTGCGCCGACGTACAATCTCGCCACATATAACGAGGATCGCGTCGCGTTGAATGAGGACGCACGCGCACCGCTCTTTAACCGCGCATTAAGCGGTACATATCCCCCCGGATCGACGTTCAAAATCGGTGTCGCCGCCGCGGCGCTGACGGAGGGCATCATTACCCCGACGACAACCATCCACGCGACCGGCGTGTACGAATACTACTCCACCTACACGCCGACCTGCTGGATCTACAACATGTTCGGCGGCTCGCACGGCTCGATCAACATAACGACCGCGATTCAGGAGTCGTGCAACTACTTCTTCTATGAGGTCGGCAGACTTCTGACGATCGAGACGATGAACAAATACAGCAAGGCACTCGGTCTCGGCGTACCGACCGGCATCGAGCTCGGCGAAAAAACGGGCGTCCTCGCCGGACCCGACTACCGAAACGAGCACGGTCTCGGCGCGTGGAATCCCGGCGACACGCTCGCCGCGGCAATCGGGCAGGCGGAAAATCTGTTCACACCGCTTCAGCTGAGCGTGTATATGTCATCGGTCATCAACAGCGGCACACGGATGCAGGCGCATATTCTCCATAAGGTCGTTTCGTTCTCCGGCGAGGTGCTGTATCAGGTCGAGCCGACGGTGGCTGACAACACAATTCAGCTTTCGGGCGAGGTGCACGATCTGCTTCTGAACGCGATGCGGCGCGTAACCGAAAACGGCTCGGCGGCGCGCGTATTCAGCAACTATCCGATTGAGGTGGGCGGAAAAACAGGTACCGCCCAGGTGAACGAAAACGAAAGCAACAACGCGATCTTTACAGCGTTTGCGCCGTTCAACGATCCGCAGATTGTTGTCTCGTGCATCATCGAGCACGGCGCAAACGGCACCGACGCCGGTTATGCCGTCAGAGACGTGTTTGATTATTATTTCGGGATTGAATGAGAAAAGTCTCCGCAAACGCGGAGACTTTTTATTATTCCGTATACCGTCTTTCCACCAGCCGTTCCGCCTGAAGCGCGACGACCAGCGACGGAATCAGCAAAAGATGGATCACAATCCCCGGGAGCGACGTGACAAAATACGCCGTCGTCCACATGGCAAACGAATACTCCCCGGCGGCAAAGATCAGTGCTTTCGCCGCGCCTGCCACGATACGCCCGAGCAGCATGGACGTAAGGAGACTGATGTACAAATCCCCGTACAGCTTTCCCGTGCGGACAAATCGCATCATTACGCCTGCGACAAGACCGTACACGGCACATTCGATCAGCATGGGCGGCAGGTATGCCATCGGCGGCATCGATGTAATCACGGACGAAAGGAGCGGTCCCGCGATACCGCACGCCATGCCCCAAAGCGGTCCGCAGATCAGTCCGCAGAGAAGCACGGGAATATGCATCGGGGAGAGAATACTGCCCCCGTCCGGCACGGCATGGAACGCAAGCGGCAAAACCACGCACAGCGCGGTACAGAGGGCGGCAAAAATAAGATTCCGTATAGTAAGTTTGCTTTTCATTCGGTTGTCTTTCCTTCGTTTTCCGTAGTATCAATCTGAAAATCCGCCTGCTCGCGCACGGAGAACGCACGGTCATACGCCGTCTCCATCGGAATCCATTCGTTCACAAACCGTGCGTACAGTGCATCGTTTCCGCACCGTTTTTGCAGACGCGCGGCTTGCTCCTCTGACGTGCAGAGCACATATGCCGTCAGATCGCAGTGCGCACCGAGCGAGGGATGCAGCGCGTATGATCCCTCCACCACGGTGAGCGCGTGCAGAGGCACCTCCACAGCCTCGCCCAGCGACATCCGTCCGCAATCAAACGCGCGGTAGGAAAACGGCTCGCCTGTGCCAAGATACGGCGACACTTCCGCCGCAAATCGCTCGTAGTGGATGTTACCGCCTGCCTCTTTGAGACGCTCGTGTGTGCGCAAATCGGGCGGCAGGAAGAAATCGTCCATGCGGACAACGGACGCGCCGTACAGATCGGAGAGAAGCGCGGCGAGCGTGGATTTTCCGCTGCCGCACATGCCGTCGATAGCTAAAACGGTACGCGCCCCTGCCTTCATGCGTTCATCGATCCGAAACAAAAGCGGCAGATACGGCGCGTACGCCTTGGGAATCACGCGATACGCAGGCTTGTACGCCGCTCTGTACGTATCGGAATGATGCACGGACGGGCACCCCGCCGCTTTCCATTTTGTAACGGCCTCCGCCCAATCCGCCGCAGAGAACGGCGTCTCGCCGCGATCAGCCGCCGCAGAAACGGCAAAAAGATCGCGTTCCATGGTGTCTGCATCCGATTGATGCGCCCGTGCGCCGCGCACAAACAGACGGGCAACCGTATCAAGCGACGTTTTCGGGATCCCGTCCAGATACAGCCGCGCAATTCCGCCGCCGATCGGCTCGACGCGCAATTCCGCCGCCGTCTGCACCACGCTTTCGTACTCGCGTACAAGATATTCACGCACGTGCGAGAGATCGGGCGCAATATGATCTCCCCCAAACGTGCGCTGATACAAAAGTTTGATTACATCGGTCGGGCGCATCTGCGGATACCGCCGGAAATGCTCTTTCAGAATACGCATAAATCCTCCGTACAGTAAGAAACGGCATGATTTCTCATGCCGTTTCGGTTTCAGATACTCAGTGCAGCTGAATACGTACAGGCGTGTACGTGCTCGCGCCTGTATCCAGCATAATCCACAGATACTTGTAAGACGAGCCTGCGGTTACGTCGATGAAGTTCGTGCGATCCTTCGTAACGGCGAGAGACAAGCCTGTGCCGCTTTGCACCTGATACGGATAGGTGGCAGTAAAGCTGGCATTGGAATACGTTCCCGTGGAGTTCGTATAGAAATACTTCAGCGTACCGGTAACGTTCGGCGTGAAGAACAGAAGCGTACCGTTCAATTCCGGCGTGGCAGCAAAGCCGGTTGCGGAAGGCTCTGTGGTCGTACCGCCCTGGTTGCCGGAGCTGCCGGTACCGCCGGAGAGCGGAACAAAGATCGGATCCGTTGTGATCGTACCGTTGTCCATCCAGACTACGATGTTCTTGAACTCCTTCGCATACTGCATCATAGCCGTTGCGGTAGGAATATACAGCTGTCTTTTTGCGAGAGAGGTAATCTCTACCGAGCCGGAGGTAAGTGCCGCCTGCTGAAGATCCTCCATAGACTCACTGAAATCGCCGATCGAATCGGTGTTGGTGAAATAGTAACGGAGGTAACCCGTCATCTTCGGGTAGTAGTGGAGGTAATCCCCACTGACATACGGCGTCGTATAGAAGCCCGTACCTACCGTAGTCGTACCGGTAGAAGCACCGCTTACAGCCACTACGATCGGCTGACAGAACGGCGTCTCGTTCGTAGCAACGTTCGATTTCTGAAGCATCAGAACGATATACGAATATCCGCTCGGAACGGTCAGCGTCTTCGTGCCGCTGCCTGCGTTTACAGAGAACGTACCGAGCATATTGCCGGTCAGCGTACCGCCGTAGTACGTATTGACAAAGGATGCGGCATCCACAGGAGCAATCGAGGACGTAGAGAAGTAGTAAAGCAGCTGACCTGCGGAGGACATATTATAGGTAAGCGTCAGAGACGAGCCGGAGAGCTTTGCGGTCGGTCTCACAGAGAAGCCCGTACCGGTCATATTTTCCGTTGTGCCGCCGGTATTGCTGCCGCTTGTGGATACCACAACGGGCAGATACTCTGCATCGTTGCCGTCAACCAGCATGAGAACGACATATTCCGGCAGAATTTCGTTGACGATCGTTACCTGAATGTTATACGTTTTCTTGCCGCTGATGTAGTAGATACCTGCATAGGAGCCGGTGCCGACACCCGCAGACATCTCTGCCTCAACGATGGTCTTTACGTCAGCCGTCGTCGGAACAGTATTACTGTTGGTATAGTAATAGTAGATCTTACCGCTTGAGACATTCGGCGTCACCGTGACCTGGTGCGCTCTCTTGTACGGGGTGGAGCAGTACGGCGTACCGACAAAGCCGGTCGTCGTAGGCTGCGCCTGTACAGGATCGTTCGTTCCGCCGATCAGCGGAATAATCACGGGCGTCATCTTGGTCGAGCCGATTACACTCATGAGAACAATGTATTTGGAGTTGATGCCGATCTCGTTCTTAATCGCGGTCTTGATATTCTGGTTACCGGCACGGAGCGTGCAGGCACCGCCGCTGGGATCCTCCAGATACATACCTGTCTTGTTCGCCCAGTTCGTCTCAAACTCGGAAACGGTGGGAGCCGTCTCGTTGTTCGTGATGTAGTAGAAGAGCTGTCCGGAGCTTGTAGCCTGTACGGTAAGGTAGAAGTAACCGCTTGTCATATAGCTCGTCGGCGTTGCAGAGAAGCCGGTGCCGGCAAGATTTGCGCTGTCCGCAACAGGAAGCACAACAAGTACCGGCTGATATGTCACGCCCGAGGAAGTCAGGCGAAGGACGACGTACTTGTATGCCTGTGCAACCAACTGATTCGGCAGAGCCTGATAGTAGGAATCCGTCGATACGCTGAGGGAGCCCTTCGCAGAGGCTGCCGTGGATGCATACGATGTTGTAAACTGTGCCGAGGTCGGAAGCGTGGAGGAGGTTGTATAGTAATACTCCACCGTGCCCACCTTCGAAGAAACGAATCCGAGCCAGAACTCCTCACCGTTTTGGGAGACAAACGGCGTTGTGGTAAAGCCTGTGTCCGTACTGCCGACCGTTGTGCCGCTCTTGGAAATGACTGTCGGCTGATAACGGTTTCCGTTTGCGTCCATCACGATGACAACGACGTACGGATACGCGGATACGGAGCTCGTGGTTACGGTATTCTTGCTTGTCTGCTGATTTGCGGTGACAGAAATTTCGCCCTTATAAACGGCAGCGTTGTACATCGTGGAGAACGTATCCACCGTAGGCGCGGTATTCGTCTTTGCGTAGTAGTAATAGACGTAACCCTTGACAGTCGACGTTACGGTGAGCTTGTCATACGTACCGCTGACGGAGAGGGTGGGCGTGCTCTTGAAGCCGGAGGACGCTCTGTTGGGCAGAAGCACCGGCTGGTACTTGGTCGCGCCGTTTGAGCTCTGGAGCATGACAACGACATAGGAGTACGCTGAAATCGCGGATGTAGCACCGATTTCCTTATCAAACGGTACGTTTGCCGTTGCAAGGAAGCTGTCCTTCTCGGAAGCCGCATTATACAGGCTCGTAAAGTTCGCCGCGGTAGGTACAGACGCGGTATTTGTATAATAGAAGTAAACGTAGCCGCTGATAGACGGTTTACCGGTCAGGTAGCCGTTTGCGGTGGTGGTGTACATCGTGGGAGCGACAACGAAGCCGGAGGCACTCGCATCTGCCGTACCGGTATAGGAGGTGCCTGCAAACGATGCGCTCAGTCCGGAGGCAACCGTGTACTTGCCGGGCATCATCTCTGCCTTGAATCCGGAGGCGTTTACCGTCACACCCTTCAGCGTGCCGGAGCCGGTCACAGAGGAATTTTTAGCGGTACTGCTCACGCTCATCGCGGTGATTTCGGTACCTGCGGAGGTGCTGATTTTCGCCGGTGACTTTGCGCTCAGAGACGAAACCTTCGTCCCCTCGTTCAAAGTTACATTGACCGTGTAGGCAGAATCCGCACAGTCGATAATCAGCGTATCGATCTCACAGTCGGAGAACGTCACGGACGCACTGCCGCGGACGATCACCGTCTCAAGATCGCATCCGCTGAGCATAACAACGCCGCCCGAAGCGCCCTCGCTGATGTAGAGCTCGCCGGTAATTTTTGCATCGGATACGATCACGCCCGGCTTTGCGATGACAGCGTTTGCGTTTGCCGCGCCTGCATCGGTGCCCGTAGCGGATGCCTTATAGATCGTACCTGCGGCACGGTACAGGATGGCCGCCGCCTCACATCTTCTGAGGATACGGGTGGGGCTGAATTTGCCGTCCTCGTCTCCGTTGAAGAGACCTTCGTATGTAGCCTGGAGGACGTAGTCCTGATACTTGATCTTGATCGAGCTGAAATCCTTGTACGTGGACGAGGGGGATTTCTTGCTTTCATCCAGTGCAAGATAGCGAACGAGCAGAGCCGCCGCCTCTTCACGCGTCAGCTCGCCGTTCGGGTCCATAGCCGATCCGTAATTCAAAAGGAAGCCCTGCGCGGCTGCCTTCTGCACGTAAGGATAGAACCAGTCCGTCGATTTGACGTCCGTATAGCTGATCGTCGCCGTTTTGGTCAGACCGAACGTCTCAACGATCATTTTGATAAACTGAACGCGGGTGACGGGATCTGCGGGACGGAACGTGTTGTCCTCCGCATAGCCGTTCAAAACGCCTTTTTCCACCATATAGCTGATCTGACTTTTCGCCCAGGAGACAGAGCTCGGCCAATTTGCCTCATCCGCAAACGCGGCGAACACTGCCGACACAGACGAAAACAGCATCAGTACGGCGAGGAGCAGGGATAAAACCTTTTTCATGTGTGTATTCTCCGTTTCTTTAGTATCCTTTTTTGATTTTTGCCGCACGTTTGGCAAGCGCCGAATTAGGCAGTTGCAGATTGTGCGCAAAACACCTACTCTATAGTATACATCATCTACAAAATATGTCAACGGAATTTCCGAATTTTTTTGTTACTTTTTTGTCAATTTGCGCAAATTCGTCGTTTTGACAACAGATTTTCCGCTTATTTCGAAGACTCCTCGCGCAGAAACGCGGCAATTGCCTTCATGTCGGTATACATGGCTTCCTTCTTTGAAGGATCGCGCAGAAGCGCCGCCGGATGGAAAACGGCGGTCATGGTAAAGCCGTTTTTCGTAACGAAAACGCCGTGCTCCTTCGTGATTTTGAAGTCCGGCTTAATGAGGCGCATCGCGGAAATCCGCCCGAGGCAGACGATAATCTTCGGCGAAATCAGCCTGACTTGCTCCCTGAGATACTCGATACACGCGTCCTGCTCCTCGGGCAGCGGATCGCGGTTTTCGGGCGGACGGCACTTGAGAATGTTCGCGATATAGACCTCCTCGCGTGCAATCCCGACCGATTCCAGATATTTGTCCAGGAGCTTCCCCGCCGCACCGACGAAGGGGATTCCCTGCTCATCCTCTTTTTGTCCGGGTGCCTCCCCGACGAACATGAGCTTCGCCGTTCTCGATCCTGTGCCAAACACGCAGTTTGTCCTCGACTGAGACAGCGCGCACCTCGTACAGGCGCGGCATCTCTCCTCCAGACTCTCCCACGTTTCCATACCGTCACCTCGCTTTTTGTTTTCTATATTATACTATAATTCGACGAAAAAGGAAAGGGATTGTTCCGATTTTTCTTTTAGTAAATTGTTCCTGCGCACGCCTCATCAATCAGACGGCGTGTGATTTGCGCGTCCGCCCGTCCGCCGCTTTTCTTCATCACGGCACCGACAAGCACCTGCTTTGCCTTCTCCTTGCCCTCACAAATCTGGCGAACGACGTCGGGATTCTCCTGCATCGCTTCGCGCACGAGTGCTTCGATCGCGTCCGCATCCGAAAGGACAAACATCCGCTCCCGTTTGGCAATCGCTTCGGGATCGCCTCCGCCGAGACAGAGGGCGACGAGCTTTCGTGCGGACGCGGCGGTGATTTCCTGTCCGTGCATTTTTTCCGCGATCCACGAAAGCGCGGCAGGGGCGATGTCGGGCGCGTCCTCCCCCGCGGGAAACGCTTCACCAATCAAGAGATTCGCCGCCGTCTCCGCGGCAGAGGTGCATCCGATCACCGCATCAAAATACGCGGCGACGGCAGGCGTCTCCGTCAGTCTTGCAGCATTGGCGGCGGAGATGCCTGCCTCCGAAAACCGACGGCGGTACGTCTCCGGCATCGGCGGAAGGGCATCGCGTATCTCCTCCACCTCAGCTTGGGAGATCGTAAGCGCAGGCAGATCCGGCTCGCGCATATAGCGGTAATCGGCGGCACTCTCCTTTTTGCGCATGAGCACCGTTGTGCCGCTTGCCTCATCGTACCGTCTCGTCTCAGGTGTGATCTCGCCGCCCGACTCCAGAATCTCCGCCTGCCGCAGAAATTCGTACTCGATCGCCTTTCCGGCAAACGCGATGGAGTTGATATTTTTGATCTCCGTGCGCACGCCGAACGATGTCTCACCGTGCAGTCGCACGGACAGATTCACATCGCACCGCATCGAGCCTTCATTCATGCGGCAGTCGGAAATCCCTGCGAACACAAGCCGTTCTCTCAGCGTGCGCAGATACGCGCGCGCCTCCTCCGCCGAGCGGATGTCCGGCTCGGATACGATCTCAATCAGCGGCACGCCGCATCGGTTGTAGTCAATCTTTGTGAGAGCGCCGTCGTGCGTAAGTTTTCCGGCATCCTCCTCGAGATGGATGCGCGTGATGCCGATTTTCTTTACGCCGTCCTCCCCCTCCACGGTGAGCGATCCGCCGCGGCAGATCGGCTCGTCATACTGCGTGATCTGATACCCCTTCGGCAAGTCGGGATAAAAATAATGCTTGCGGTCAAAGTGGGTGTCGGCGGCAATCTCGCATTCCGTGAGAAGTCCTGCCGCGATCGCAAAGCGCACCGCACGTCGGTTGAGCACGGGCATCGTGCCGGGGATGCCGAGGCAAACGGGACAGACGTGCGTATTCGGCGCACCTCCGTATGCGGCGGAGCAGGCGCAGAAAATTTTGCTCTCCGTGCGCAATTCCGCGTGAACCTCAAGCCCCACGATCATTTCATATTTATTAAAAAGTACGGATTTATCCATTTTCCGCCTCCAGAGCCGCCGCAGCAGCAAACAGGACACGCTCGCCCATGCGCGGCGCGATCACCTGCATCCCGATCGGCAATCCGTCCGTGCGGACAGGCACGCTGATTGCAGGCATTCCCGCAAGGGACGCCGCCGTGCACAGCGAGTCGATCGCACGGTACGGCACGGCATCCGCCGCAATTTCATCGGTGCGGCAAGCCGTATCGGGCACGGTGGGGATGAGAATCACGTCGCAGAGCGCAAGCTGCGCCTCCATTTGTGCAGTGATCTCGGCACGCAGGGTACACGCGCGCTCGTACAAATCCGCCCGTCCGTCCACAGACAACGCGTATGCACCGGCAAGAAGCCGTCTTTTCACCTCATGTCCGAACGCAGAGCGCGCACGGCTCATCTCCTCGGTATAGCTTGCGCCGTTTTCGGCATGACCGTAGCGCACGCCGTCATAGCGCGCGAGATTGGACGATGCCTCCGCCGCGGCGATCAGATAGTACGCCGTATAGCAGTCATCCGCTGACGGCATCGTAATTTCGACAAGGTGCGCACCTTGTTCCGCGAGAGAATCGGCACTCCGCCGATACGCGTCACGAACGGCAGGGGAAAGATTGGGCAAATCGGGCACAACACCGATCCGCATACCGCGCACACCGCCATCGGTGGCAGAAAGCCATTCTCCGAGCGAATCCGCACGGGCAAGGCTCGTCATGTCGCCCGAATCGGGTGCGGCACAGGCATCCAGCACAATCGCGGCATCGCGCACCGTTTTCGTAATGATACCGACCGTATCGAGCGAGGACGCAAACGCGATCAGTCCGCGCCGGGAGATTCGACTGTACGTCGGCTTCAGTCCCACCACACCGCAGAAGGCGGCAGGGACGCGCACGCTTCCGCCCGTATCCGATCCGATGGCAAAGACCGCCTGTCCGTCAGCCACGGCGGCGGCACTGCCCGACGAGCTTCCGCCGACGATCCGATCGGGAAAGTGCGGATGCGCCACGGCACCGAACGCGCTGTCGACACCGGCGGCGCCCATCGCAAATTCGTCCATATTCGTTTTCCCGAGGAGCACCGCCCCCGTCTCTGCAAGATTTTCCCACACGGCGGCGGAGTACGGCGGCACAAAATCGGAGAGCATCCGCGATGCCGCCGTTGTGCGCACACCCTCGATGACAAAATTATCCTTGATCGCACAGGGGATGCCGCAAAGCAGGCCTTCCTCCCCCTCGCGGATTCGCGCATCCGCCGCATCTGCCGCGGCAAGCGCGAAATCGGCGGTGACGGTGAGAAACGTGTTCGTTTCCGCCCTCTCGGCAATTTGCGAAAGAGCCGCCTCCGCAATCTCCCGTGCGCTGATCTCCCCTGCGCGAAGCCGCGCGGCAAGTGTTTCGATCATACTTCCCCTCCGACGGTACGGGAGACGGCGATACAGCCGTCCCGTGCTTTTTCCGACAGTGCGACAAGCGACGCGGAATCCGTGTACGGATGCACCGCATCCTCGCGAAGCGCGTCCGTTGCCACAGCGTGTGTGACGCTCTCTGCCCCCGTCGGATGAGGCATCGTTTTGCCCATCTTAAGGATGGCATCCATATCCTCACGCAGCCGTTGCTCCTCTTTTTCATCGGGCGAGAGCATCGCAAGCGCGGCGATTTTTCGGATTTCGGACATCACACGTCCTCCCTCCACGTTTTAAGCAGGGCGATCTCCGCCGCATACCCGTCAAGATCGCACGGCGTCTCAAGATAAAACGGCTTATCCTTGAGAAGCGGATGGTTGATGATCCGCTTGATTCCGTCGGCGGTGAGATTGCCATCGCCGATTTTCTCATGGCGATCCTTGTGCGCGCCGAGCGGATTTTTACTGTCGTTCAGATGGATCGCGTGCAGGCGCGAAAGCCCGATCACGCGGTCAAATTCGGCGATCACGGCATCCGTATCGCCTGCAATATCGTAACCGCCGTCATGGACGTGGCAGGTATCGAGGCACACGCCGACCTTGTCCGCGATCTCGGGACGCAGAAGGTCGAGAATCGCGCGAATCTCCTCAAATTTGCCGCCGATCTCCGTGCCCTTGCCTGCCATCGTTTCGAGAAGCACCGTGGTGGACTGCACAGGCGTGACGATCGCGTTGAGCATCTCGGCGATCAGAACGATGCCTGCCTCCGTGCCCTGCCCGACGTGGCATCCGGGATGAAAATTGTACAGCGAGCCGGGCAGATTCTCGAGGAAGCGCAGCTCCTCTGCCATCGTATCGGCAGTATACTTGCGGATATGCTCGTCCTTCGCGCACGGATTGTACGTATACGGCGCGTGTGCCAGAGGGGCAGAAAAGCCGTGCTCCTCCATAAGGCGGCGAAGCGCCGCTACATCCTCCGGGGACGGCGTTTTCGATTTGCTCCCGCGCGGATTTCGTGTGAAATACTGAAAGGTGTTGCCGCCTGCATAAAGGGCATCCTTGCCCATAGCTTCGTATCCGCCGGCAACGGACACGTGACATCCGATTTTGAACATAGTAAATGTCCTTTGATGGGGGAGGGACTTTTTGCAAAAAAGCCCCCCCCCGCGCGAGATTGCCGTAGGCAAGCTCAACGCACATGATGCCCGCCTTTTGGCATCATGTGCACCCCTCCGCAAAAACCTTTATGGCAATTGACAAGGAAGCAAAAACCAGACGTCAGCTTCCTATTTATAAAAGTTTTTGAAAGGGGTTCGGGGAAAACTTTTCTCAAAAAGTTTTCCCTGATTATTTCTATCTATTATTTTACCAATTCCCGCGGATTCTGTCAAGCCGACTGCCGCCGCTCCATCCGCCGCCAGCTGACAAATCCGTATATATCATTGACCAGAAACGCGGCAAAGCAAACAATGACGGACAGATATGTGATATCCGCAAGTGCCGCCAATATCCACAAAACGATCAGCACTACGTCGTTCGCGGCATATGCCAGCGCATAATACGGACTGCGGCGTGCGGTGAGATATGCCGCGGCGAAGCTGGTTGTAACGGACACCGTACTCGGAAGCAGATTCGCCGTCCCGAATGCGGCAAGGATGAAATAAAAGCCGGCGGTGACAGCGGCAGTCAAAAGCGTGAGCAGAATCCACTCCCGTGCACCGATACGGCC
>JAZNHT010000023.1:0-115376 GCA_045577175.1 Eubacteriales bacterium
CACTTGTTTCCTCCTTACGGTATTTTTCAGAGAAGCTTCTTCCACTCAAACAGAAGATTCATCGCCTCAATCGGGGTGAGGGTATTGATATCCAGCATTCGGAGCGATTCCTTGATTTGCTCCGCCGCGCTGTCTGCGAACGTGAGGGTCATATTCTCGGGCGTATCCTCCGTGCGTGCAGGACGTTTTTCGCGTACGTCATCTTCTTCAAGCGATTTGAGAATCTCCTTTGCACGCTTGGTGACTGTCTCGGGAACGCCGGCAAGACGCGCAACCTCGATTCCGTAGCTGTCATCCGTCGGACCGCGGACAATCTTACGAAGGAAAATAATATCCGCGCCGCGCTTTTTGGCGGCGATATTATAGTTTACAACGCCGTCGAGCTTTTCCTCAAGCTCGGTCAGCTCGTGATAATGTGTCGCAAACATGGTGCGCGCGCCGATCTTCTTTCCGGCGGTATATTCCGCGACCGCACGGGCGATGCTCATGCCGTCGTAGGTACTCGTGCCGCGTCCGATTTCATCGTAAATGATGAAGCTCCGACGGGTAGCGTGGGTGAGTATGAACGCGACCTCACGCATCTCCAGCATGAACGTGGAGTGACCGGAGGCAAGATCGTCCGACGCACCGACACGGGTGAAGAGACGATCGACAACGCCGATGCGTGCTTCCCTTGCCGGAACAAACGATCCGATCTGCGCCATGAGGATAATGAGCGCAGTCTGGCGCATGTAGGTGGATTTACCCGCCATATTCGGTCCCGTGATGAGCATGAGGCGATCCGTTGTGCAGTTGAGGTGCGCATCGTTCGGAACGAAATACGAATCTCTGACAAAACGCTCGACGACGGGGTGCCTGCCGTCCTTGATTTCGATCACATCGCTGTAATCGACCTCGGGGCAGACGTAGTTGTTCTCTGCCGCACAGGCGGCGAGGGAGACGTACACATCAATTCGCGCAAGCGCGGAGGCGGCGGCACGGATTCTTTCTGCGGATTTGGCAACCTCGTCACGGATGCGGACAAACAGCTCGTACTCCAGACTCTGCACCTTATCCGCAGCGCCGAGAATCGTTGCCTCGGTATCCTTCAGCTCGTCCGTTATGTATCTCTCGGCGTTGGCGAGCGTCTGCTTGCGGATATAATTCTCCGGCACGAGATTCTGGAACGATTTCGTAACCTCGATATAGTAGCCGAACACACGGTTATAGCTGATACGGAGGTTTTTGATGCCGGTCTTTTCCCTCTCCTCGGCTTCGACACGGGCGATCCAGCCCTTGCCGTCCGCCATAATCTCACGGAGTGCATCGACATCCGTGCTGTATCCGTCGCGGATCAGTCCGCCATCACGAACGGAAAAAGGCGGTTCATCTACGATGGAAACGTCGATCATCTCGCGCACGTCTGCAAGCTCGTCCATGGATGCGGCAATCTCCGAAAGCTCGGCAGATTTTGCCTTTTCCATAAGCAAATATTTAATATCGGGAAGCGTTGCGATGCTCTGTGAAATGGCGCGGAGATCTCTCGCACCTGCGGTACCGATACTGATACGCGTAATCAGTCGCTCCAGATCGAGAAGCCCGTGCAGAAGCGCGCTCAAGTCCTGTCTGAGCATATAATCCCCGTACAGCTCGGAGACCGCCCCCTGACGGCGCATGATCTGTTCGACATTCGTAAGCGGATGCTCGATGAACTGTCTGAGCAGACGTGCGCCCATGGAGGTATTCGTTTTATCGAGCACCCACAGAAGCGATCCCTTGCGCTCCTTCGTAAGCATCGTTTCCCGAAGCTCAAGATTGCGGCGGGTGGAAATATCCATATCGAGAAACTGCCCCGACTGATACAGATGCAGTTCCTTGAGAAACGAAATATCCGTCATCTGCATGGCACTGATATACGAAACGGCGGCACCTGCCGCGACAAGCGCGAAGCGGTTCTCGTTCGTTTCCTTCACGTCAAAGCGGCTGACTGCGAGATCGATACACTCCGAACGGACAAAAAACTCCGGTCGGTTGTCCTCGGTGAGACAGCCGAGACGCTCCTCAATGAATCTGGCAAGCCCCGGCAGAAGATCGATCGACGTATTGAGCAGAATCTCCCTCGGTGCGTAAGTGGAGAGCTCGTTTTCGATATTGGCGATCATCTCGCCGCCTGTGAACGAAGTCGCAGCAATATACGCCGTGGAGATGTCGGCAAAGCAAACACCGGCGCTCTCCCCGTCGTAGAAAATCGTGGCGAGATAGTTATTCTGATTATCGGTGAGATGCTGGTTATCCGTGACGGTGCCGGGCGTGATGATCCGCACGACCTCACGGCGGACGAGCCCCTTCGCCTTGGACGGGTCCTCCATCTGCTCGCAGACGGCAACCTTGTATCCCTTTTCGATAAGCTGACCGATATACTGCTCGGAGGAATGGTACGGAACACCGCACATCGGTGCTCTTTCCGCCTCGCCGCAGTCTCTGCCCGTAAGCGTCAGCTCAAGCTCTGCCGATACCAGCTTGGCATCGTCAAAAAACATCTCGTAAAAGTCACCGAGACGGTAGAAAAGGATGAAATCTTTGTACTGGTTTTTGATGTCCATGTACTGCTGCATCATCTGAGACAGCGCCATGTTACCCTCCGTTAATTGTCAGCGGAATCACTTTCCGCAGATTTGGATGCGCAGTCGGCGTGGCAGGAGGCACAGTTATGCGTGCAGGGGCGGCGACCGGTGAGCGCAAACTGCAATTCTTCCGTGACGGCGTTCACCAGCGCGTCGCTCTCCTCTTTGGCGCGGACAAAATTCTGATAGGCCTCCGCCGTTGTGATTTTCTCGTAAAGCTCGTCAATTCTCTTCTGAATCAGACGGATCAGATCCTCCTCGCGCGTTTCCTTGGCGTACTCCTCGGTGAGCGCGGTCTGGTGGACGTTATATTCGGTAATCATGCGGATCACCTCGGCATCATTGTTGTATGCCTCGGCTGCGGCGGTGGATTCCTGATAACGCTTGTCGGCGAGAATCAGATCGGCAAGCACCTTTACGGCGTCCTTCATTTCCTTGGTCAAAAGTTCACTCATTTGTATATCCTTCTTTCTGTATTTTCTTTATTGTACCGTTTCCGCACGGAGCGAAAACGTATCGGCATCGGTAATTTTCACGTTCACAAACTGTCCGATCACGGACGGATCGGCTGTGAAGTGAATCGGGCGCGGAGAATCTCCCCGTCCCGTGATTTTGGACGGATCGGTGCGGCTGACCTCCTCGGCGAGCACGCGGACGGTACGCCCGACAAAGCGTCGGTTGCGCTCAAGCGAAATCTCATTGGCAAGCGCGAGCATTCTTTCAAAACGGGCGGTGCTGACGTCATGCGGTACCTGATTTTCCATCTCGGCGGCAGGTGTTCCCTTGCGCGGCGAATAGATGAAGGAGAAAATCATATCGTAGCGCACACTGCGGAGCATCTCCATGGTCGCCTCGAAATCCTCCTCCGTCTCGCCTGGAAATCCGACAATAATATCGGAGGTGATGCTTACATCGGGGATCGCTTCGCGAAGCCGCTCGGTGATGCCGAGGTATTTTTCTGCCGTATAGCGGCGGTTCATGCGCGTGAGAATCGCATCCGAACCGGACTGCACGGGCAGATGGAAGTGGCGGACGATTTTTTCCTCCTCCGCCATAACGCGGATGAGCTCGTCGGACGCATCCTTCGGATGGCTCGTCATAAAGCGGACACGGAAATCGCCGTCAAGCCGGGCGATGGCACGGAGAAGTGACGGAAAATCCGCGTTTTCGAGATCCTTACCGTAGGAGTTGACGTTCTGCCCGAGCAGGGTTATATCCTTCGCGCCGCCTGCGATCAGTCTGCGCGCCTCGTCAAGGATCGCCTCGGGCGTGCGGCTTCGCTCTCTGCCGCGCGTATACGGTACGATGCAGTAGGTACAAAAATTATTGCACCCGTACATGATCGATAGCCACGCTTTGTAAGAAATCGGTCGTGCGGTGGGGATACCCTCCGCGATGCCGGTCGATTGGCCGACATTGAAGGATCGCTTGCCGCCGCCGAGTGCCGTATGGACGAGTGACGGAAGCGTATGAATCGATCCCGTATCGAACACAAATCCGACGTAGGGATAGCTGTTCTTGAGCTGATCGGCGCGGTGCTTCTGCGTGACCATGCATCCGCCGACACCGATAAGCACTTCGGGATCGGCATCTTTGAGATGCTTATACTGTCCGATGATGGAGAGTGCCTTTTTCTCCGCGTGCTCACGGACGGCGCAGGTGTTGACAAGAATCAGCTTTGCATCTTCGGGAGTGTCGGTCAGTTTATAACCCATGAGGGCGGCAAGTCCCGCGATCCGTTCGCTGTCCGCCTCGTTCTGCTGACAGCCGAACGTCTGGACAAAGCAGCGCGGTGCGCGCTCGCCGATCATGCCGCGCTCGGCAAAAATCCGGGCGACAGCCGCGGCGTGTGCAAACTGTGCCTCGATAACCTCGGGAGAGAGCTCCGCAGGACTTAATTTTCTTTGTTCGTTCATAATAGCATTCACCTGTTTTGCGAATTTATCCGGCAAGGGCGAAGAAATCTTCCACACCTGCCGTCGGGATGACACGTCCGTCATCCGTTACAAGGATCGCCTCAAAAGCATATCCTCCGTTTTTATAAAAGGCAAGAGCCGCCTCCTCGCCCATGACGAAGAGCGCGGTGGAAAGCGCATCGGCAAGTGCGCCGTCCTCGGCGATCACGGCAACGCTCGAAAGTCCGCTTTTTGCGGGAGCTCCCGTTTTCGGATCGAGAATGTGGTGGTAGCGCACACCGTCCTTTTCAAAATACCGTTCGTAATCGCCCGAGACGGAGACAAATCCGCCCGTGAGGGTGAGGTATCCGAGCACGGAATCGGGCGCATGAGGGTTGGTGATACCGACCTTGTACGCTTCTCCGCCGTCCTTTTCGCCGAACAGCCCGACGTTGCCGCCGAGCGAGACGAGTCCACAGGAAAGCTCGGTCGTATTGAGATAGGCGATCAGCACCTCCGCGGCGTACCCCTTGGCAATGCCGCCGAAATCAAGACGAAGGTGCGGATCGATTTTGTCGGCACCGCTTTCCGTGACCGTTACTGCATCGGGATCCGTATGGATGAGCGCATCCGCGATTTCATCGGCAGTCGGAACGTATCCCTCGCCGTTGAAATCCCACAGATCGCTGAGTACGCGGAGTGTCGGCGAGAAAGCACCGTCCGTCGCCTCGGTGATTGCAAGCGATCGGGTGAGAAGCGTTATAAAATGTGCGGAAGCATCGGCAATGCCTGTCTCGGATGCGTTCATCCTTGCGGTATCACTGTCCAAGACCGTGACGGAAACGGCGTTTTCAATCTCGACAACCATCCGCTCGCATTCGTCATGGATTTCGGCAAGTCGGGATTCGGACACGCGCTCGCCGCTTTCGGATACGGCGGACAGGCGCACCGTGATGAACGTATTCATCGCGTAAAAGGTATTCTCGGAGTATGAAGGCTGTGCCGTACATCCCGACAAGGCGGCGAGCACGGCAAAAACAAGAAGGATCGCTGTGATTTTTCTCATGACACACGCTCCTTTCCCGTTTTCAAAATCCGTGCCGCGATCAGATTCGCAAGAGCACCGCTGAGGGTGCCGAACAGCACGGCAAACAGCAAAAGCAGAGGCAGATAGGAGAAAACAGCCGCCGAGGACAGCCAGAACACGGCACAGACGATCTGCCCGATATTGTGCGCGGCGGCACAGAGCACCGACACGCCGATAAACGAAAGAGCACGCGGATAAAGCCGATACGCAATTGCAAGTACCGCCAAGGAACAAATCGCACCCGAAAGCGAGAACGCAAGCGAGGAGACGCTGCCGAACAGAATTGCGGACAAAAGAACACGCGAAACGGAAACGGCGGCGGCATCCGCAAAGGATCGGCGGTGGCACGCGAGCATCACGGCGAGATTGGCAAGCCCGATTTTTGCCCCGGGCAGCGGCACAATCAGAGAAAGCGGAAACAAAGCCTCCACATACGAAAGCATGAGTGCCGCGCAGAGAAACGCGGCATCCTCGCACAGTCGGCGGACACGGTTACGGGAGGATAACGTCAGCGTCATCTTCATACGCGCCCTCCTCCCCGACAATTTTCACAAGCACGCGGGCAGGGGCGCAGACAATGCTCTGCCCTGCTTTGGAAACAGCACCTGTTACGGCGCAGTTTCCGTTCGGACAGTCCGTCTCGGATACGTATACCGTGCCGTTCTCGATACGGATCGTCAGCGAATGCCCTGCCGAGGTGACCTGCATCTCGCGGTTTTCAGAAAGCGGATAGGTTTGCACAGAGGATTCCGTGATGACAGAGACAGCCGCGGCAGGTTGGACAGCCTGCACGGCATGATAAACAAGCGGCAAAACGGCAAGAAGAAGCACCAGCGCGATCGCCGCAGCATCACCTGCACGGAAGAATCCGTGACGTTCTTTTCGCTCCATGCCTGCCTCCGATTTTGCATAAATCTACATTTTAACATTATACATCATTTTAATTTGAAAGTCAATGGCAGACGGCAGGAAACGACCGAAATCATCTCAAAAAATCCGCGAAAAACCTTGACACGAGCCTAAGAGTGTGCTATGATATATCACGTGATATATCAGAAAGGACGTGCTTTATGCTATCGAACGAAGTGTACGCTTCCCTGCGTGAAAAACTCCTGACCGGTGAGCTTCTTCCCGGGCAGATGATAAATCGCCGCGACGTTGCGGAGCAGCTCGGCACAAGCACCGCGCCCGTTCTGGAAGCCATGAAGCAGCTCGAGTTTGACGGGTATCTGGAAACGATCCCACGCCGCGGCACGTTGGTAAAGACGATCACCAAAGAGGATCTGATCGGCAACTATATCGCGCGCATCGGATTTGAGTGCATGGCGGTACGGATGTCCGTTACGTCCGGCTCGCTTTCTGCCCGTGCCGAGCATCTGCGCGCTCTTGCAAAAGCGGAAGCGGAGTGCCGCGCGGCACACGGTCCCTCCTTTGCGGCGTGGACGGCGGACAGCGAGTACCACATCGCTTTGGTGGAGGCGTGCGGAAATGCACGGTTGATTGACGAATACCGCCGCATCGCACTGCCGAATCTCTTTTACCGACAGCACTACGTCACGCGCGATCACCCGAACTCCGCCCCCGACGATCACATAAAGCTGACCGAGGACCTTCTTAGGGAATCCTCCCCCGATGCGGCGGAAAAACGAATCCGCGCGCATATCTCCTCGGGCATACTCTCCATTTCCGAGATGCTCGGCGACTGAATCCGTTACTTATTCCGCTTTGCGGAACGATATATTTTGAAAGGCAAGGTAACTCACATGCAAAACAGCAAAATCCTTTTTAAGGGCATTATGCCCGCACTCCTCACTCCTCTGGACGAAAACGAAAAGCTGATCCGCCCCTCCGTCAAAAAGCTGATGGACTACGAATACAAGGGCGGCGTACACGGCTTCTACGTCGGCGGCGCGACCGGTGAGGGTCCCGTCCTCCCCGCTAAGACGAGAATGGATCTCTGCGAGGCGGCTATGGAAGCAAACGAAGGCCGCGGCAAGATTATCCTGCACGTCGGCGGTCCGAACTTCACGGACGTAAAGGAGCTCGTGCGCCACGCAACAGCTGCCGGTGTTGACGGCATCTCTGCGATGGCACCGAATGCTTATTTCGCACACACCGACCGCGAGCTGATCGATTACTACAAGCGCATCGCATCGATGACCGACAAGCCGCTGATGGTATACGTCACCCCCCTTATGCTCGGCAACAATCTTGAGCCCGTATTTGAGGAGCTGCTCGCCGTTGACAACATCATCGGTCTGAAATTCACGCTGTCTGACTACTACCGTATGAGCCTTCTGAAGATGATTAACGGCGGAAACGTCAACGTCATCAACGGTCCCGACGAGATGCTTCTGAGCGGTCTCGCTATGGGTGCGGACGGCGGTATCGGCTCCACCTACAACCTGATGGCTCCCTGGTACATCAACCTCTACAACAAGTTTATCTCCGGCGACATGGACGGCGCAAGAGCACAGCAGTACGCAATCAACAAGGTCATCCGCGTGCTCATCACGTTCGGCGGCGGCGTTGCGGCTATCAAGAATCTGAAGGTGGCTATGCAGCTGAAGGGTGTCGAGATGGGCATCACCGCGTTCCCGGCTGCTGTTTACACGGACGAGGAAAGAGCCGAGCTGAAGCGTCTTCTGATTGAAGCAGGCGCAGATATGTCCCCGATCGCATAAGAATCCTTAAGAGCGTGAGCACCCTGTGTGTTTCACGCTCTGTTTCCATACTATATTTTACGGAGGTCAGACTCATGGCTGACAAGAATTTTGCCGCATACAAAAAGCATTTTCACGACGCACTTCTGAACGACTGCATCCCGTTTTGGGAAAGAAGCGATCTCCTCGACACGGAAAACGGCGGATACATCACCTGCATCGACCGCGAGGGCAAAAAATACAGCGAGGACAAATCCGTCTGGTTCCAGGGCAGATGCCTGTGGACGTTCTCCGCACTCTGCCGCCGTTACGGAAAACGGGATTCGTGGATGAAGGCCGCCGAGCTCGGCAAGGATTTCATGGAGAAATACTGCACCGATACAGACGGAAGAATGTTCTTCACCGTCACGAAAGAGGGACTCCCCCTCCGCAAGAGAAGATACATGTATTCCGAGAGCTTTTACGCAATGAGCATGGCGGAGTACGGCGCGCTGACCGGCGACAGGGATGCACTTGAAAAGGCCGCCGCCTGCTATGACATGATGGTTCGTCTGTACCGCGATCCCGCAAGCGATCCGTACAAGATCACGCCGAAGGGATACGCTTCGACCCGTGCGGAGAGAGCATCCGCCGTACCGATGGTGCTCATCAGCACGGGACAGGTGCTCCGCCGTGCGATCCCCGAAAAGGCGGACTACTATACGAAAATCGTCCGCTCCGTTATTGACGATATTTTCACCTACCACTACAAACCGGAGCTGAAGTGCGTACTGGAGACAGTCGGTGCAAACGGTGAGCGCATTGATACGCCTGCCGGACGGACGATCAACCCCGGTCACTCCTGCGAGAACGCATGGTTTATCCTGTGCGAGGCTCTCTACTCCGAGGACAAGGAGCTTGAAAAGAAGGCTCTGACGATCCTCGACTGGCATCTTGAATGGGGCTGGGACAAAGAAAACGGCGGCTTCCTCTACTTCGTGGATGTGGACGGACGTCCGTGCGAGCAGCTCGAATGGGACATGAAGCTCTGGTGGGTACACAATGAGGTGATGATCGCAACGCTGATGGCATACGGCATCACGAAGGACGAGAAGTACTGGCAGTGGTTTGAAAAGACGTTTGAGTACAGCTTCTCCCACTTCGCGGATAAGGAGCACGGCGAATGGTACGGCTATCTCCACCGCGACGGCACCGTATCCCACACGCAGAAGGGCTCGATGTGGAAGGGCCCGTTCCATCTTCCCCGCTGCCTGATGCTGTGCGAGGAGCTCCTCGGTATGCTGGAGAACGGCGAGGCTATCCGATCCTGCCTCTGATTTTGAAAACAGGGCAAGTTCGGATAGGTATTGTAAACAATTTTTCCGTTCTGTTGACACCACTCCGGTTTTTTGATAAAATTCATATTGCAACGCATATTTTGAAAACCAAAAGGAGTCTATCCATGCACAACTTCGGAAAGAAAATTCTGAGTGCGGCACTGGCACTCATACTGCTTGCCGGTGCTTGCCCCGCTTCGGTATACGCTGACAGCACAGCGGCTGCTGCGGACATCGCCGGACACTTAATCGCTCCGTACACGGACAAGGCACCTACCGTCAACGGCTCGCTCACAAGCGAGGATTGGTCGGTACACTCCCCCGTCGGAAAGAGCGGCACATTCGGCGCGATGTGGGATACGGAGAAGCTGTATCTCATCATCTCCAATCCCGACAAAGAAGACATCACCCTCACTTTGAACGGTGTGGAGATCACGAAGGACAACGCCTCGTTCAAAAACGGCTCGGCAAAGCGCGTAGCGGAATATGCCGTGTCGCTTCAAACGATCGGTGTGAGCGTGAAGGACTACGGCACCGAAATTGAAGCGGAAATCCGCATGGAATCCGGCACGTGGAACGGGGTAATCGAGCTTTCGAGCACGGATTATTTTTCCGTCATCAACTCCGCAAGCAATCCTTCCCTGTTCATCCGTCACAAGCTCGGTATGGCTCTTGTCGATCCGAACGGAAATCCGACGGACAAGCAGAACGTATATAACATCACAAACGGCTACAAAATCTATGACCGATACAACCCGAACGGTGTAAATCCACCGTCCACGCGCACGTTCTTCGGCTATCAGGGCGGCGATTTCGCCATGATTGCGGACAGAAGTGCCGCGACTGTTGCCGAATTTACGTTCAAGGCAAACAGTATGCCCGTTTACAAGCTGGGCGCGGACAACGATTTCTTCCCCGGATTCGCAACGTGCGGCTTCGCCTTCTGGATGAACGGTACGAAGACCTCTACGGGCGAATTTCCGACCGTTTCGGCAGGTATCATCAATACCGAGGGCGGGCTTGTGTTCATCGCAAGACACGCAAAGGGTGACTCCTCCTATCCGCTCGGCAAAGAGGTGGGCGACACGTTCCGTATCGGCGTGCGCTGGGAGATAAACGGTGATCTTACGCTGTACTTAGACGGTGTTAAGGTTGCGGTATTTAAAAACGTCGAGTGCCTGCGTTCGCAGAATTATCACGACTATTATGACTCCGCGATCATTTTCAACGTCCTGAGAAGCAAGGAGCCCGCTGCAAGCGAGGCGGACAACATCGATGTAGACATCACGCACATCGCGCTCGGCAAATCGCTCGGCGATTCCGTGACGGATTCGCTCACCTACGCATCGATTGCCGATCCGTACATGAACCAGTTCAAGGTGTGGAAGGATCTGAAGCTCCCCTCCTCGGTTTCGACCGCACAGCTCACGACCAAAACGCCTGTGACGTGGAAGAGCTCCGACACCTCCGTTATCACGGATGACGGTAAAGTGACACAGCCCGAGACGAACGGCAAATATGTCACGCTGACGGCGACGTTCACCGATCTCGGCATCACGAAAGAAATCCCCGTATACGTGCAGGGCAAAGACCCGACGGCACAGACGCTCGTTGTTTTCGATGACGAAAACACGGCAAAAGGCGTCGGCGAGCTGCTCGACACCTACGAATTTTCGCTCGACTACAATCACAACAGCATTGTGTACTCACTGGGCGAGATGAAAACGGTGAACGTCATTACGCTGAAGGACAGCGATGACACGACCAGAGTGCACGACACGATGCTGACAGTCTGGGTGAGTGATGACAACAAAACATACACGCAGATTGATTCGTTCAAGCTCCTGCGCGACAGCGAGTATACGTATCTGTACGATTTTGAGGCAACGTGCGCGTATGTGAAGGTGCACTGCACCACGCATGATACGGAGTATTCCGATTTCACCGCGCCGCTCTCCGAGATGATTACCGTTTCGTACAGCGAGGTATTCGGTGACGGCGGCAAGCCGTTTTCAACGGAAAGCAGTGTGAGCGTATCGAATGACACGAGTGCTGACAAATATGACGTAATCTGCACCTTCACCCCTGCCGATCTCGGCGTAAAAACGGCTGCGAAAAACAGTGCGGATGTACGCGTGTTCCTCGGCGAGGAGCTCTTGTACCACTATTTCGACGGCGAGAATTTCTTCGTCTGCATCCCTAAGATTGCGGCGAACACCACCGTTTCGCTGACCGTACTCTCGGGCAACGCGGATGCGCTGGATATTTCTTCTAAGGAATCCGTGTACGAGATCACCTACGGCACCCGCGAAACGTATGACGGTTATGTTACGCACGGTCGCTACTATCTCACCCTTCCCGGCGGCATTCTCCTGTCGCTGAACGACAAAGGCTCGGGCGGTACGCCGTTCACCTACAGCATGTCCAAGGATCAGGGCAGAACGTGGACGTCAAAAACAGATGCCCCCGGCAGTGACAACTATCTCTCTGTTCCGCAGGGTGAGTGCTACGATGACGAAACCGGACGCATTCTCGTACAGGGCTTCATGCGCACCAGTGACAACACTCTTGAAACAAGATTCATGTACTCCGACAACATGGGCAGACTGTGGAAAAAGGCACCGCTGACCATCCTCGGCAAGTCGTGCAGCCGCTACATCGTTTACACGGATATTGTAAAAATTTCCTCCTACGACGGAGAGGACGGTCCGGGCGTCGATTTTGTTCTGCCTCTCTCCTGCCAGGATGATGAAAGCGAAACAGATCTGATGGTAACGCGCGTTGCGTATACGACCGACTGCGGTCTGACGTGGACGCTCGGCGCGGATGAAATCGTCTATCCCCACGGTGTAAGCCACTCCAGCCGAGAGACAGGCTGCTGCGAGCCGACGATTCTGGAGGCGGATGACGGCACACTCGTCGTCCTCTCGCGCTGCCAGTACAACAACGTCGACAATTTCGCCCGTGCGTTCTCCTACGATCACGGTCTGACGTGGACGACGGAGGCAGAGCTGAGCGACGTGTACGCAACGAACACCCAGCCGATCCTGTTTGAGTACAACGACGGCAAATTCCTCATGTGGGGCGGCAACACCGTTCTCGGCGGTGTATCGTACAGACGCTATCCTCTGAACCTCGCTGTCTCCTATGACAACATGGATACGTTTGAGGGAATCCTCGACGTCTTTTCCAAAACAGCTTTGTGGGGCATGACGACCGGCACAAGAACGGACGTCACCAACCCGCTCGTCGAGATCATTGACGGCAGCATGATCGCTTCCGTTTCGGGGGGCGGCATGCACGTCATCCGCATTGACGATTTCGAGGATTACTTCTACCGCACGAGAGGTGCGTACGACTCCTTCGAAAATTCGACGGTCGAATATGAGGGATGGTCGCCGACGGGCGGCATGGTAAACGTCAGCACCGACAAGGCGACCGACGGCGAAAAATCCATGCTCTTTACGCCCTCCGCATGTGCTGTACGTTCGATCCCCTATATTCAGAACGGTGAAATTTCCTTTGATCTGTGGATCGAAGACACGAAAAACGTACATATCGAGCTTGAGCTTGAATCCGCATACAGCGACGTATACGGCGAGGCTGCACCGATCGGTATGACAATTGACGCAAGCGGCATCACGTTCCTCGGCGCGGATAAGGCAGCAGACGCCGGTCTGAAAAACGGATGGAATCACTTCTCGTTTGCACTTTCCCTGCTCGCCGACAAGCCGAGCGCATCCCTTACGGTAAACGGCAGCAAAACGCTTGACGTTCCCGTGAATACGGAAATCGGCGATTACGTCACGTTTGTTGACGTGTGCACGTTCGGCGCAAATGCAACGTATCTCGATGCGTTCCTCGTAATCGATGACGATCCCGCGTTCTATCCGACCGATCTCGCAAATGCGGTTGAGAGCGAGCTTACAGAAGTTCCCGCTTCCCTGTCCGACAAATATGCGGACACCGCGGCAATGACCGCAGATATGCAGTCGATCCTCTTTGCAGAGGTGGGCGCGAATTACACGGCGGAAAACAGCAAGGTCATGAACATCGAGATCGAATACTCCCGAGACGGCGGCAAGACGTGGAAGACGGCCAAGCCGGACGATCTGTACACAGACGGCATGACGGTACGCTTTGCGTATCCCGAAGGAACATCGGCCGCATCGCACGAGTTTAAGCTCATCCAGATGCACACGATAAGATCCCTCTACCGTTCGACGGAAATCGGCGGATACGATATGCCGGAAATCACCGAAGGCGAGGACGGTCTCTACATCACGCTGAAGGGCATCTCTCCCGTTCTTCTTGCGTGGGAGAAGGCCCCGGAAATTCCCGACACCACCGCACCCGACATATCCGGCACCCCCGGTACGCCCACTGAAGGCGGATCGGCAGCTCTGTGGATCGGCATCGGCGCGGCGGTTGCGGTAATCGTTGCCGTTGTCGTTATTGTAATCACGAAATCCAAAAAGAAATCCGCATAATACGTCAACACGGTCAGTCTCTCGGCTGACCGTGTTTTTCTTAGCTGCCTGCATTTGATGTTATCGGACATTTTTTTCTGCATTTTGTCTGCTCAATCTATTGCCATTCGCAGTTCTTTTTTTGTATACTATATATTATACGGGAAATTTCGCACACAACGAAACACGGGCGTTTGCAATTTGTTTACTTTTTTATTTCTGTCTTATATAATTTCCGTATGCAGTCCTCGATAAAACTTCACGTAAGGAGCAAAAAATGAAACGTTTTCTGGCACTGATTCTTACCTTTCTGATGCTGACTTCGGCGATTATCCCCTCCCTTGCGGCAGAGGAGACCGCCGCTTCCGGCAGCATCGCCGTGTATTCCGAAGGCATTCTCCGCGCATCCTACACCGACAAGGAAATCAGAATGAACGGCACACCGTCCGAAAGCGGATGGGCGATGACCGCAAAAATCGGTGATTCCTCCGCCGCCGGTGCGCAGTGGACAAGAGATACGCTCTATCTTGCCATCCGCAACGGCGAGCAGGCGGATCTTACCGTTACGCTGAACGGGATTTTGATGACGAAGGAAAACGCAACGGTTAAAATCCCAACGAAGAAAAAGAGCGCGGAGGTCGCTGTATCTCTTGAAACGCTCGGCGTAAAAGCCGCCTACGGCGAGGAAATCTCCGCAAAGATCACGCTCGGTGATACAGTATGGGAAGGCACGATTGTTCTTTCCTCGATTCAGTGGCTCTCCGCGGACAACAGCTCCTACGTTGCTACGAAATCCATGGCAAGCAAAAGCGGTACGCGGATTGTACACGTAAACTGTGCGCCGGACAAAAATCAGGGTATTGAAACGATCACGGCAGGATACAATTTTTACGACAAGTACGTGGAGGGTGCCGCCAATCCGTCCTCAATTATGTCGTACATGACCTTTGCTGACGAAAAGTACGCTCCGCTTGCCGACCGCACCGTAGGCTCGGTTGTGGAATTTGATTTCAAGGCAAACAGTATGCCCGTGTACAAGCTCGGCGAGTCCACCGATCTCTATCCCTACCACCCGAGCTGCGGCTTCGTGTTTGAAATTCAGGACACCGAAGAGGGCGCAGAAGCAGGCGGCTACTCCTTCTCTATCGTCAACACCGAAATCGGTCTGGTTTTCATGGTGTATGATGAAGAACAGTCGTATTCGCATCTTCTGAACAAAAAACTCGGTGACACGTTCCGCGTCGGTGTTCTTACGGATGCAGATAACGGCGTAACGCTGTATATTGACGGCGAGGCTGTCGCTTACTTTGCAAACGTGCGCTATGAGGACGATTATTTCAGTGCGGTCAGAGTTCTGTTCGGTACGATCCGCAATCATGAATCCCCCACCTCCGCGGCGGACAGCTTTGACATTGACATGACGAATCTTGCGATCGGTAAATACTACGGCGAAGCCCCGATTGACTGCCTCAGCTTCCCCATGATCCAAAGCAACAGCGGCAGAAACCTCAGTCAGTACGAAGTCACCGATCAGCTCACGCTTGTGAAGGAGCTCACGCATCCGCATTTTGCCGATCCGATCGCGCTTACGTGGGAATCCTCCGATGCCGACGTGATCGATCCCGAAACGGGCAAGGTCAACCGCCCTGCCGAAAACGGCAAGCTCGTCACGCTGACCGCCAAGGCATCCGACGGTACGTCGAAGGAGTTTGAAATTTTTGTCAAGGGGCTCTCCCCGACCGGTAACGTACTGATTGCGGAAAATGATATTGCCGCCGCCAAGGGCGCAGGCAAGCTGATTGATGTGCACGAGTTTACATTTGATAAAAACCACAACAGTATCATTCTTGACATGGGCGAGTCGAAAACGGTCAACGTCATCGCTCTGAAGGACGGAGACGAGGTCACCCGTCTGAACGAGAGTATGCTCGAAATCTGGGCAAGCGAGGACAACAAAACGTACACCAACGGCGGCTCGTTCAAAATCCTCCGCGCAGGACAGTACACGTATCTGTACGATTTTGAAATGACCGGTCGGTACATAAAGGTCAACTGCACCACGCACTACGCGGCGGACTCCGACTTCATCGCGCCGCTTGACGGCATGATTGACGCGTATTTTGAGGATGTTTTCGGTATGAATGGCACTGCATTCGCAACCGAAAGCGAAGTCACCGTCACAAACGAAACGGATACGGTGCAAAACGATCCGGCGGTTGCTATATCCGTAGCCGAGGCAGGTGTGAATTGCCTCAAGGAGGACAAATCCGACGTCCGCTTCTATCTCGGAGACGAGCTTCTGTATCACTACTATGACGGCGAGCGCTTTGTCGTCCGTGTAACGGAAATTCCTGCAAACGGATCGGTGACGCTGAAGGTTCTCTCCGGCAACGCAGATGCCGCAGATATTTCAAACAAAGAATTTGTTTACGAGTCCGTATACGGCACGAGACACACCTACCTCGGCAATCCGCCCAATTCGAGATGGGTACTCCCCCTCTCCAACGGAACGCTCATGAGCTTCCGCAATACTACGCTGTATGAGAACGGCACCTTCATTTACAGTCTGTCAAGCGACAACGGCTACACGTGGATCGGTCAGATGCAGGGTCTCGGCTCGTATGGCTTCCTCACCAGACCGATCGGTATGATTCAGGACGAGGAAAGCGGCAGAATCATCATAAGCGGCTCCACCTATTATCATAAAGAAGGCGGCGGTGCGAACGAATACAGCAAGTGCGAGACCAGCTTTATGTACTCCGATGACGGAGGCAAGAACTGGAACAAAGCCGAATTTATCTCCCCCACGGGAGAGTTCCCGACGTATCTTTACTCCTATTGCGATATTATTCAAACCTCCGTTTACGACGGTGAGGACGGACCGAGCGTTGACTATGTGTTCCTCATGCACCACGTCTCCAAGGAAGCGACCGAAGAATACAACACGGGATATGAAATCGGCGTCAGCCGCGCCGCATTTACGAAAGACGGCGGTAAAACATGGTATTTAGGTCAGGATGAGATCGCATACCACGGAGGCGAGGGAATCCACCGCCGCGAGATGGGAACGACGGAGGGTGCGCTTCTGGAAGCACCGAACGGTGACATCGTTGTTTATCTGCGCTGTCAGTTTGACGGAATCACCAGGCTCGGCTACGCTGTTTCCCACGACTACGGCGACACGTGGTCGGAAACAATCCTCTCCGACGTCTACGGCACGAACACCCAGCCGGAGATGTGGTCGGATGACGGCTACAATTTCATGCTGTGGGCAGGAAACACCCTGTACGGTCAGGATTCATTCCGCCGCTATCCCATGAACATCGGTATCTTCTACGACGATGAGCTTAAGGTTATCGAAAATATTCAGGACGCCTTCTCCCGCACCTCCATGCAGGGACTGCGCGTCAGCGAGGAGCGCGACCTCGTCAATCCGAAGGCGGCTGTCATCGGCGACGATCTGTATGTCGGATGGGATCTGCGCTCGATCCGCATCAACAACTATCAGGACTACTTCTTCAAAACGAAGGGCGTATACGACTCCTTTGAAAACAGCACCGTCAAATACGAGGGCTGGATGAATGACGGCGGTGACATGCGCGTAAGCGATGCTTACTCGACCGACGGCACGATGTCCATGTATATGAAATCCGGCACGAATGCAGTCCGCTCGATCCCGCAGGTACAAAACGGCACCGTTTCGTTTGATCTGTACATCACGGACGTTGACAGCGCCAAACTTGAATTTGAATTTGAGGCAGGCTACAGCCGCGTATACGGCGAGGGCGCCCCGATCGCGCTTGAACTGCTCGGAAACAAGGTGAAATTCTTCGGGTCGGATGAAACGGTCGCGATTTCACTGAATGACGGCTGGAATCATTTCGAATTTGATCTTGCCCTGCTCGGTGAGAATCCCTCTGCTTCCCTTTCCGTAAACGACGGCACCGCAATCGACGTTCCAGTGAACGCGGAGGTCGGCGCATACGCAACATTCGTTTCCGTCACCTGCATGGATGCACAGGATTATTACCTCGATTCGTTCCTTATCATCGACGAGGACAGCGCACCCGTGATCCGCGTATCGGCGCAGTCTGCTGTGAATCCGAACGAGGAGGATACAACCGGCGGTGATGCCGTGGGCACCGATCCTGTCGCAGGGGACACCGCAGACGGTCTTTCCGCAGGCGCATGGATCGGCATCGCCGCAGGCGTTATAGTAATTGCGGTGATCACGGCTGTGATCTTCTCCAAATCCAAAAAGAAATCCGCATAACTCACCAATCGGTCGGCAAAATTCTGCCGACCGATTTTTTTGGCACTCTTGCACAATCTCCGACAAAAAAATGACAAAGGAAAGTTCCGTATTGACAAACGTCCAACTTTTTGCTAAAATGTTAGAGTCCTCCTATACAGGATCGGCCGTCTCAGTCTGTCTGACACAAATGTTTCCAAAAACTGCTTTTTTGTTGAAAACAAAATGCTTTTTCTTTTTCGGCAGATACTGTATAATGGAATCAGCAATATTTTAACATAAAGGAGTCAACTATGTACGCTTTCCCGAAACGGGCGATCGCCTTTGCGCTTTCGCTACTGATGGCCCTCGGTGCCGCACCAGCGTTTGCTGTAAGTGCCTCGGACACCGTGGAGGTCTCCCTCCCGTCTGTCACGACAGGTGACGGCGTTCTCCGCGCCGCTTTCACCACCGACACCATGAAAATCAACGGTCTCACAACCGAATACGGCTGGTCTATGTCAACCAAGGTCGGTGATGCCGGTGCCGTGGGTGCACAGTGGGATCACGACAATCTCTACGTTGCCGTTCGTACCGAAAACAAGGAATCTGTAAAGATAACGGTAAACGGCATTGAGCTGACCGCAGACAACGCCAAATCAAAATCCTCGAGCAACAAGCTGAACATCGAATACGAGGTTTCTCTTGCTACGCTCGGCGTTACAGTTGACGGATACGGTACGAAAATTCCGGCGAAGGTGCAGGTAGGCAATGCTGTTTGGGAGGGTGATATTCTCCTGAGCGCGATTGACTGGTTTACCGCCGACAACGCAAACCGCACCTCCTCAAGCATCGGAAGCGGCCGTTCCGGTATGCGTCTGGTACACGCATATTCCCAGCCTACGCAGTATCAGAACAGCAAAGCAATCAAAGGCGGCTACAATCTGTACGACGTTTACAATGCGGATACCCGTGTTGCCATCTCCATCCGTACATACGTGATGCTGGGCGGCGCACATTTTGCCCCCCTCGGCGACCGCACTGCGGACACGATTGTGGAATTTGATTTCTGTGCAAAAGCAATGCCCGAGTACGAGCTCGGCACGGACAACGATTTCTGGGCTGAGTATACGACCTGCGGCTTCAACTGGTACATCACGGACGCTGACGATCACTACGTTACGATGGGTATCGTGAATACGGACAGCGGTCTTGTCTTCGTTCTTCAGAACACCTCCAAGAGCGAAAAGAATACAGGTCCGATGTACTCCTGCCCGCTGAACAAGCAGGTCGGTGACACGTTCCGCATCGGTACGAACTGGACAACGGAGGGTGACATCGTTCTCTACGTTGACGGTGAGGTTCTGGACGTAATCAAAAACGCCGAGAGCACGCACTCCCGTGTAACGTCGGACAACGTCATCTGCTACCAGATTCTCCGCAACACGGAAAATGCAACCAGTGCCGCGGATGACATCAACGTGGAGGTTACCAACCTCGCCGCCGGTAAATATTACGGCGAAACCATTCTCGACACGCTCCATTTTGACGACATCGCAAAGGATGCAGCACAGAACAAGGATGCGTACAGCGTTTATACCGACCTCACTCTGCCGAGTGAGCTCAAGACGCCCTGCTTCCCTGCCTCCGCCATCACCTGGACGAGCAGCGATGCATCCGTGATCGATCCTGCGACCGGCAAGGTAACTCGTCCCGCCACCAACGGTAAGCTCGTTACACTGACAGCTACGGTGACCGAAACGGGTGACACAAAATCCTTCGACGTGTACGTCAAGGGACTCGCTCCCGAGGGAGACGTACTCGCTGTGCTGAATGATACCACCATCTACAACACCAGCGGCACTGCACCCGATGTATATGAGTTTGCATTTGACGTAAATAACAACAGCATCATCCGCGACCAGAAGGAATCCAAGGCTGTCAACGTGATCGTTCTGAAGGATTCCGATGAGATCAACAAGCTGAACGAGGCTATGGTAACGATCTGGGTCAGCGATGACAACAAGGAATACACGCAGGTACCAGCGTTCAAGATGCTCCGCGCAGGTATGTATACATATCTGTACGATTTCGAAGCAACCGGTCGCTACATTAAAGTGCACTGCACCGACTGCGGTGTAAATGATGCAGAATTTGTCGGTCCGCTTGACGAGATGATCGAAGTCCGTTATGAGGAAGTATTCGGTGACGGCGGCGCCGCTTTTGAAAAGGCAAGCACCGTTACGCTGACGAACTCGTCGGACACCGCTAAGTTTGACTACATCGCAAAGCTCTCCCCTGCCGATGCAGGTGTACAGTGCAAGGATGCAAACAATGCCGACGTCCGCTTCTACCTCGACGGCGAGATGCTGTACCACTACTTCGACGGCACGGATTTCTACGTCCGCGTCACGAAGATTCCGAAGAACGGCTCCGTCACGCTCGATGTAATCTCCGGCAACGCGAGCGCTATGGACATCTCCAACAAGACAAACGTATACGAGATCGTATACGGTACGGTTGAAACCTCCTACTCCACGGGCGGCGGACGCTACATGCTGACGCTCCCGGACGGAAAAATGATGGCATTCCGCTCCGGCGGTGAAAACAACGCCGCATTCAGCTACCGCATCTCCACCGACCAGGGCAGAAGCTGGAGCAACAACCTTACCGCGTCCGGCTCGTTCGACTACCTCTGCATACCGCAGGCTGCCGTTTATGATGCGGCAACGGGTCGAATCATCGTTTCCGGATGGCGCCGCGAGAACGGTGTTCTGCTGACGAGATACATGTACTCCGACGATATGGGCAGAAGCTGGAAGAAGGCTCCGCTTACCCAGACCGGTGAGTACGAATCCACTTACCTGCTCTCCTATTCCAATATTGCCACGCTCTCCTGCCATGACGGAGACGGTCCGAACGTAGACTACGTACACGCGCTTTACACCTCCTCTCCTGCTATGGAGAAATATTACAACAACGGTTACAGTCAGGGTGTCACCCGTGTATCCTACTCCACGGACAACGGTCTGACGTGGACGCTCGGTCCGGATGACATCGCCTTCTACGAGGGTGAAGCAAGCGGCGAGCACGCACACACCCGTGAGCACGGTAACTGCGAGCACTCGATCCTTGAGGCGAAGGACGGCACGGTTGTCGTTTACATGCGCTGTCAGTACGACAACGTATTCACGCTTTCCCGTTCCGTTTCCAAGGATCACGGTAAGACGTGGCAGACGCACTCCGAGCTCTCCGACGTGTACTCCGTCAACTGTCAGCCGATGCTCTTCAACCATGCGGATAACCAGTTCATGCTCTGGCCCGGCAACAATATGTACGGTCAGGCATCCTTCCGCCGTTGCCCGCTCAGCATCGGTGTATCGTATGACAATCTGATGACGTTTGAAAACATCATCGACATCTACTGCAAGACATCCATGCAGGGTCTTATGATGGGCTCTGCGATGGACAACACCAACCCGCAGATCGCCATTGTGGGCGATACCCTGCTTGCGGTATCCTCCCAGACGATCCGCATTGAGAATTTCACCGACTACTTCTTCCGCACGAGAGGTGCATACGACACCTTCGAAAACACCACGCCCGAATACGAGGGCTGGTCCACCACGGGCGGTGAGATCCGCCTCACCGATGCACAGGCATCCGAAGGCAAGTACTCCATGCGCATCGCGCAGGCTTCCTCCGCGGCACGCTCGATTCCGTATCTTCAGAACGGTACCGTTTCCTTTGATCTGTACATTGAGGACGTAGATAAGGCGAAATTCGAGTTTGAATTTGAGTCCGCCTACGGCTTTGAGTACGGTCTTGCCGCACCGATCGCTTTCAAGCTGAACGGCAACAAGGCAACCTTCCTCGGTGCAGACGCAGACGTTACGCTCGATCTGAAGGACGGCTGGAACACGTTCTCGTTTGATCTTTCCCTTCTGAACGACACGCCTTCCGCTACCCTTTCCGTCAACGGCGGCTCCGCTGTAAGCGTTCCCGTTGATGCGGAAATCGGCAACTACATTTGCTACGTACATGTCCGTGCGCTCGGCACGCTTGAGTATTACCTCGACGAGTTCCTCGTGAACGACCTCGATGATGCTTACGCCCCTGACGTAGTTGTTTCCGCCGAGGCATCCGCGCTCACCGAAGTTCCCGAGGATCTGTCCGAGACGTATGCCGATGCAGCCGCACTTACCGCAGCTATGCAGGCAACGGTTATCGCCGACACGGATACACTCTATACGGCAGAAAACACCGCTGTATACGCACTCTCCCCGATCATCTCCAAGGACGGCGGTGACACGTGGGCGGCTGCGGATGTATCCGACATTCCCGCAAACGGAATGACAGTAAAGATCGCTTATCCCGCAGGTACTGCGACGGACACACACGCATTCCGCGCAGCGGATGCAAACGGTGCGATTCTCACCGTTACCGAAGGTGCAGACGGTCTGTACGTCAAGGTAAGCGACAGCGCACCCATTATCCTTGCATGGATTGAATTTGTCGATCCGACGCCGGATACCGGCGACACGCCCGGCACGACGGACGGCGGTGCTTCCCCGTTCGTATGGGTCGGTATCGGTGCAGCGGTTGTCGCTGTTGCCGCAGTAGCCGTTATCGCCATCAAGAAGCTCTCCCACAAGCAAAACGGTTAATCTTTTTCGGATTCTCCGGCAACATTTTGCCGGAGAATCCTTATTTTTTACACTATTTGCCCAACTTACTTGATTGTTTGCCCAAATATTTGATTTGTTGTTGACAAAACAACTGTAAATTTGCTATAATACAAGCAGTGTGTGATACTCTCTATCCACACAAATTCAGAAAGGGAGAAACGTATGACTTCCATCATTAAAAGAGCGTTTGCTTTCGCGCTCTCTCTCATTCTCATGCTCGGTGCTGTGCCGGTCCTTGCAGCTGACAACGCCGATGCATCCGCAACTGTCTCCATGCCCTCCGTCACCGACACGAAAAATGTGATCCGTGCGGCATTCACGGCTTCGGAGATCACCCTGAACGGTCTGATGACCGAAGAAGGCTGGAACGTAATCACCAAAATCGGTGACAACGCCTCCGTCGGCGCACAGTGGGATTTTGAGAATCTCTATCTGGCTGTCCGCAACGAGAAAAAGGAAGCGATCACCGTTACGGTTGGCGGTGTTACGCTTTCGGGAGACAATTCCCAATCCAAAACCTCCTCCAACAAGATGAACACCGAGTATATTGTATCCTTGGATACCCTCGGCGTTACGGTCGAGAATTATAACACCGAGATCGACACAAAAATCACAGTCGGCTCCGCCTCCTGGGAGGGCGTAATCCGCCTTACCTCCATCGACTGGTTTGCCGCAGACAACGCCAACAAGCGCTCACAGAACAGCGGCATTTCGAGAAGCGGAATGCGTCTTGTGCACGAGTGGTCGCAGCCGACGCAAGCGCAGGGCGGCAGCACCATCATGGGCGGTTACAACTTTTTTGACAGATATGACGCAAATGCCTCCCGTTCGGCTATCTCCATCCGCACCTCCCTTACGTATTCCGGCGATGCCTACGCGCCGATCGGTGATCGCACCGCAGATACGATTGTGGAATTTGACTTCCTCGCAAGATCCATGCCCGTCTACGAGCTCGGTACGGAGAATGACTTCTGGGGTGAATATCCCAACTGCGGCTTTTTCTGGTATCTGAGAGATAACGCAAGCTACTACAACAACTTCATCACGATGGCGATCGTGAACACGGATTCCGGCCTTTCGTTCGTCCTGAACACTTCGGAATTGAAAGTAAACGGTCCCGTGTACTCCTGTTCTCTGAACAAGCAGCTCGGCGAAATGTTCCGTGTCGGTATCAACTGGACGACGGACGGCGACGTAATTCTTTACGTGGACAGCGAGATCATCAAAGTGATCGAAAACGCGGACAGCACGCACCGCCGTATGACCTCTGCAAACATCATGACCATGGGCATTGCGCGCAGTGCCGAGATTGCCGACTCATCCGAGGACGATTTCGATATTGACATCACCAACCTTGCCATGGGCAAATACTACGGCGAGAATCTGATCGATGCCCTCGGCTTCTGGACCATCCAAGGAGAAAACGAAGCGACCGACGCAATCATCAAAAGCCTGACACTTCCGACTGCATGGAAGCATCCGCAGTTTGAGAAGACTCTTACCCTCAAGTGGGAGAGCTCCGATCCTTCCGTGATCGATCCCGCGACCGGCAAGGTTACCCAGCCTGTAACAAACGGTAAGATTGTCACCCTGACCGCGACAGATACCGAAAGCGGTCTGACAAAGTCCTTCGATCTGTACGTCAAGGGTCTTGCGCCCGAAAGCGATGTTCTCGCTGTTTTGAACGACGTAGCCGCATACGAGGGCAAGGGAACCGTACAGGATGTATACGAGTTCACGCTCGACACCTCGAACAACAGTATCATCCGTGATCTGAAGGAGACGAAGACGGTCAACGTGATCGCGCTGAAGGACTCCGACGAGATCAACAAGCTCAGCGAGCAGATGCTCACCATCTGGACAAGCGACGACAACAAGACCTATACGCAGGTTCCCTCGTTCAAGCTCCTGCGCGACGGTATGTATACATATCTGTACAATTTCGAAGCAACCGGTCGCTATATCAAGGTGCACTGCACAACCCACACGACGCGTGACTGCGACTTCATCGGTCCGCTTAACGAGATGATCGATGCGTACTATGAGGACGTATTCGGCGATAACGGCTCGGCATTTGCAACCGAAAGCAGCTACACGCTGACGAACGGTACCGACACCGCCAAATTTGATGAGATTGTCAAAATCTCCGTCGCCGATGCAGGCGTACAGTGCGCTGACGAAAACAACGCAGACGTGCGCTTCTATCTCGATGGCGATCTGCTGTATCACTACTTCGACGGTACGGATTTCTACGTTCGTGTCACAAAGATTCCGAAGAACTCCTCTGTCACTTTGAAGATTCTCTCCGGCAACGCAAACGCCATGGATATTTCCAATAAGACGAATGTTTATGAAATCGTCTACGGTACGATCGAAACAGATCCCTCTCTCTCCGCACGCTACACAACAACACTTTCCAACGGACGCATCATCGCCTTCTCTGCGCAATCGGAGTACGGAACACCCTTCAAGTTCTGCATCTCCGACGATCAGGGCAGAACCTGGAGCGGTTATCTCACCGCAGTCGGCACAAGCAATCTCTGCGTACCGCAGGGAGCAATCTACGACGAGGCTGCCAACCGCATCATCGTAACCGGATACACCAGAATCCGCGATGCCGGCGGCAATAACATCGGTCTGATGACGCACTACGCATACTCCGACGATATGGGCAGAAGCTGGAAAGAGGCTCCGCTTACTCAGCTCGGCGACTACCAAAGCGATTATCTGCTCTCCTACGCGCAGATTGCCATGGTATCCGCCTCGTACGACGGCGAGGACGGTCCCGGTGTTGACTTCGTACACGTTCTGAACTGCCACTCCCCTGCTGTAACCGAGTATTACAATAACCGCTACGGACACAATGTTGCACGTGTCGCATATACGACGGACGGCGGTAAAACATGGACGCTCAGCCCCGATGACATCGCATTCTATGACGGCGAGGCACAGGGTGAGCACGCACACACCCGTGAGCACGGTGTCTGCGAGGCGCATATTCTGGAAGCGAAGGACGGCACGGTGGTCGTCTACTCCCGTTGTCAGTATGATAACGTATACACGCTCTGCCGCGCGTTCTCCTACGATCACGGCAAAACATGGACCAAGGAAGTCGAGCTCTCCGACGTGTATTCCGTCAACACGCAGCCGTATCTGTTTAATTTCGGCGATAATCAGTTCATGATGTGGGGCGGCAACAACATGTTCGGTCAGGGATCGTTCAGACGTTATCCCTTGTCGATTGCTGTCTCCTATGATAATCTGATTACCTTCGAAGGCGTGCTGGATCTCTTCTCCAAGACTGCATTCCAGGGTATGCTGACCGCGACCAGCATCGACAACACCAACACGCAGATCACCAAATCCGGCGATGCCATCCTTTTGACCAACTCTTCCACAAGCGGCAAGATGGGTACACTTCGTATCAACAATTTCTCAGACTATTTCTTCAAAACGAGGGGTGCCTACGACACCTTTGAACAGACGGATCCCGAATGGGAAGGCTGGGCTACGACGGGCGGCGAAATCACACACTCTGATGCACAGGCGTCCGAGGGTAAGTACTCCATGCGCATCGCAACCGGTGCGTCCGCCAACCGTTCCATCCCGTATATTCAGAACGGTACTGTCTCGTTTGATCTGTTCATCGAGGACGTAGATAAGGCGAAGTTTGAATTTGAGTTTGAATGCTCCTACGGCTTTGAATACGGTCTTGCCGCACCGATCGCATTCCGGCTCAATGGTAACAAGGCAACATTCCTCGGTGCATCCTCCGCGACCGCGCTGGATCTGAAGGACGGCTGGAACCTCTTCACCTTCACGCTGGATATGCTCAACGAAACGCCTGCCGCTTCCCTTTCCGTCAACGGCGGCAATGCAATCGCCGTTCCCGTGAATGCCGAAATCGGCAACTACGCTTCCTTCGTACATGTCCGCGGTCTGGGCGAGCTGGAATACTACCTCGATGAATTTTTGGTAATCGATGAGGACAATGCGTTCGTCCCCGACATCATCGTGTCCGCCGAAAGTGCCGCTCTCACCGAGCTGACGGAGGATCTCACGAAGAATTACGATGACGTTGCCGCATTCACTGCGGCTATGCAGAGCTTCGTTCTCGAGGGTGCGGACGAAACGTACCTCAGCGAGAACACGGCAATCTACACCCTCTCCCCGATCATTTCCAAGGACGGCGGTGACACGTGGGCTGAGGCGACCGTTTACGACATCCCGCTTGCGGGCATGACCGTAAAGATCGCTTACCCCGAAGGAACGGCGGCAAACACCCACGCATTCCGCGCGCTTGCGCTCGTCACGGATGATGACCGCAAGACGGATGACTACGGAAAGATGCTCACCGTTACCGAAGGCGAAGACGGTCTGTACGTCAAGACGTACTCCTCCTACCCTGTCATTCTTTCCTGGGCGGAGTTCATCGATCCTACACCCGATGTGCCCGATGACACTACAGCAGCCACCCCGGGCAGTATCTCCTCGCTTGTTTGGATCGGTATCGGTGTCGGTGCTCTCGTAATCGTCGCATCCGTTGTGTTCATCGCTCTCAAATCCAAAAAGAAAAACGCATAATCTCCAAAGACTGCCGTGTAAAAACGGCAGTCTTTTTTATAACGCAAAGGTAAAAATTATAAATGAAACGGCAAAATGTATATAGAAAATTTTGAAGTAATCTGGTATAATACCGATATGTAAGCACGCTTCCCGAAGCATCGGTTCCAAGCGTGTTTTGCATTAGTTGTTTCCGCCCCAAAATACAGTCACTGAAAATATATCTTTTTGAGGAAAGCAGAGAAACAGTTACCGTCTTTGTTTGCAAAGTGCACACCTTCCTTTGCAGAAAAATTGTTTTTTTGCATTATAGCATATTGCAGGGGGGAGATGTAAGAGAGTATAATAAAATAAACACAATATTGACTTTTTTGAAGCAAAATTGTATAATAAATCAAATAAGTCAATTGTGTTTTCCAAAATATATCAAGGAGATCGTACACATGAAACAAATCTGCAGAAAACTTACCTCATTTGCACTCGCTGCGCTTCTGCTTCTCGGCGCACTGCCGGCTGTTTCCACGCGTGCAGAGGAAAGCAGCACCGCCGCATCGGATTCAACCTCTGTCGTGCGCGCGTCCTTTGCGAATAACGAAATCAACGCAAACGGACGGCTCAACGACGGCGGATGGTCGCTTTCCACGCGTGCAGGAGAGGAAGCGCTTCTCGGTGCACAGTGGAATATGGAAAATCTGTATTTCGCCGTATACACGCCGCAAAAGGAGGATGTCACCGTTACGCTGAACGGCACGGAAATCACCAAATCGAACGCAAAACTGAAAACGTACACCGTCCGTTCAACAGGCAAAACAACGCTGGAGCTTGCGGTGGCGCATACTGTAATCGGCACGGTTGTGAAGGACTACGGCACGGAAATTTCCGCCGAGGTGAAGATCGGCAACACCGTATGGACGGGTAAAATCGTTCTCACGTCCACCGTATGGTATGCCGTGGACAATCCGAGCGGTATCTCTACACACGCCGGCATCCGCACAGGCGGAAACATGATTGTGCATGAGGTCTCCACCCCGACGCAGAATCAAGGTATTGCCAGCATCAGCAGCGGATACAAATTTTTCGACAAATACAGTGAAACCGGTGCAAATCCGCCTGCAATCACCTCGCGGCTGTTCTACCAGGGTGAAAAATACGCATCTCTTGGCGACCGTACAACTCCCTCCGTAGTCGGCTTCACCTTCTGCGCCAATTCCATGCCGGTCTACCGCCTTGGTACGGATAACGATTTCTTCCCCTACATCACCACGTCCGGCTTCAACTGGTATATGTCCAGCGTTTCTCCGGCTTACGAGGTGCTCCCCTACGTTTCCATGGGCATTATCAACACCGACATCGGTCTCGTCTTCGTTGTACGTGAGGCTGACCGCGACATGACGTACATTCTGAATAAGTTTGAGGGAGACAAGTTCTACATTGAAACTGCCTGGATGCCCGACGGCAGTCTTACCCTTGCCATTGACGGCGAGCAGGTTGCCACCTTCCCGAATGTTGAAATGTCCCGTTGGGATCTCAGTGAGAATACGATTATATTCCAGCTTCTCAGAAGCAATCAATCCGCAAAAAGCGAGGATGACACCTTCGACATCGATATAACCGGACTGTGCTTCGGCACACATTACGGCGAAACGATGCTTGAGCCGATCGATTTTAACACGATCAGGGGCAGCGGCAACGAGCAGTATTATGTAGTGAACGATCTTTCCCTGCCCTCTACTGTGACAAATGTACACTTTACCAATCCTGTTGCAATTGAATGGGAAAGCTCCAACCCCGACGTAATTGATCCCAAAACCGGCAAGGTAACACGCCCCGAGAAGAGCACGCTCGTCACGCTGACTGCGACGGCGCCCTCGATCGGTTCCTCTGCCGAAATCGAGGTGTACGTAATCGGTACGGTGCTCCAGGATGACGTACTTGTGGTAAAAAATGACTACGCTACCTATAGCGGAGCCGGCATCGCGCTGGAGCTGCCTGTCTTCACTTTTGATGAAAACAACAACAGTATCATCCGCGACCAGAAAGAGGCAAAGACGGTCAACGTCATCAAGCTCACGGACAGCGATGCGTCCTGCCGTCTGAACGAGAGCAATCTCACAATCTGGACAAGCGATGACAACAAAACTTACACGATGCTGGACTCCTTCAAACTCCTGCGCGACGGACAGTATACATATCTGTACGATTTTGAAGCAACCGCACGGTACATCAAGGTACACTTCACCCTGCACGCACCGACGGATGCCGATTTCAAGGCTCCGATTGAAAACATGATTGAGGTATACCACGAAGATATTTTCGGTGACGCAGGTGCCGCATTTGCTACCCAAAGTGCGGTGGAGGTTTCCAATAAAACAGATTCCGATATGATGGATACCGTCGCTACCGTATCTCCCACAGATGCAGGCGTCCTCTCCCTCGCGGATAACTATGCGGATGTTCGTTTCCTCCTCGGTGATGAGCTTCTGTACCATTTCTTTGACGGGAAAAACTTCCTCGTCCGTGTCCCGGACATCGCTGCCGGCGAAAGTGTACCGCTCACTGTCCTTTCCGGCAACGCGGATGCCAAGGATATAGCAAATCACGAGCCGATTTATGAGGTCAGCTACGGCTACCGCGAAACGAGCACCGACATGCACCCCAACGGCATCAAGCTGAACAACGATATGTATATGGGCTTTGTCTCCCAGGGAACCAAAGATACGGTATTCTACTACTACGTCACCGGTGATGAAGGCAGAACCATGTCGAATTGGCGACCGGCAACCGGCTCCTATAACATTGTTTGTGCAGTACACGGAAACGGATACGATGATACAACCGGACGAATTTTTGTACACGGATTCACCTCAGCAAGCGGAACGTTTGACGGAAATTATGTGGGCTCCATTATGTACTCCGACGACGGCGGCAGGCTGTGGACGCAAGCCACCATCAACTATGAACTTGAAGGTGACTGCTTCTCCTACTCCTATGACGATATTATCAAGGTTTCCTCGTATGACGGTGAAGACGGTCCGAACGTGGACTTCGTTCTCATCACCTCCCGCGACTCCAAAGCAATGAAGGAGTACTACGGAAACAATTACTCGCACAGCGAAATGACCTCGCTCTATTCGACGGATGGCGGTCTGACGTGGACGATGAGCGGCGACGGTGTCCGCTTCTTCGGCGGCGACGATACGGTGCACATCCGCGAGCACGGTCTTTGCGAGTGCGTTTGCATGGAGACGAAGGACGGCGTGCTTGTTGCCTACGCCCGTTGTCAGTACGAGAATGTCAACCACCTCGGCTACGCCGTATCCTACGACTTCGGTAAAACGTGGGAGGGAGATGCACAGCTCTCGAACGTCTACTCAACAAACACCCAGCCCGAGCTTTTCAAAATGGGTGAGTACGAATTTCTCTTATGGGCAGGCAACAACGTTTACGGCGGCGGCTCCTACAGACGCTATCCTTTGAACGTAGCGATCTCCTATGACGGACTGATGACCTTCCGGGATATTCAGGATATTTTCCTCAAAACGGACTACCAGGGCATGGTCAACGGCACTTGCATCAACTTCATGAACCCGACCCTCACAGTCTACGGAGACGATCTGTATCTCGGTGCGGCGAGTGATGACACGATGGCCGGACAAGACTACCGCACCGTGCGCATCGGCAACTTCCTTGACTACTTTTTCCGCACGAAGGGTGCATACGACTCCTTTGAAAACTCTACAACGGAGTACGAGGGATGGTCCACGACGGGCGGTCAGGTAGAGGCATCGGCGGCACAGGCAACCGACGGCACGAAATCGATGATGTTCACGCCCGGCTCTGCCGCAGTTCGTTCTCTCCCCGAGATTAAAGACGGTAAGGTCGCATTTGATCTGTACATCGAGGACGTAATGAAGGCAAATCTCGAGCTGGAGCTTGAAACCTCGCACGGTCCTCACTACGGAACGGCTGCCCCGATCGCACTCAAGCTGTATCAGGATCAGCTGACGCCCCTCGGCGGCGACGTCATCATGAATGCTGTGAAGAACGGCTGGAACCGCTTTGAATTTGATCTCTCCCTCACGGACGATACACCGAGTGCAACTCTTTCCATAAACGGCGGTAAAGCCGTCGCTCTCCCGGTCAACGCGGAAATCGGCGACTATATCTGCTATGTGCATATCGTCTGCCAAGGCGAGCTGACGTATTATCTTGACTCCTTCCTTGCGGAGGATATGGACGGTACGGCATACCCGACTGTCGCCGCCGCATCGGTAAGCGACATTGGAAACGGTGAGAACACCACGCCCGACCAAACGGACACTTCCCCCGCTTCCGATGAGCAGGACACCTCCGCCGACACTTCCGCCACGGGCACTCCGGGCACGGACAGCGGCATTTCCGCGATCGTGTGGATCGGCATCGGTACGGTTGTTGTCATCGGAGCGATTGTCGCCATCATTCTCTTAAAGAAAAAGAAATCCGCATAATTCCACCGCACGGTCAGTCAAAAGCTGACCGTGCTTTTTTGCGCAAGAAATCCGCACCATACAGACAACTGCGCACAAATTTGTCCGTATGCTTGATTGACAGTAGCTCGATATATTTGCTATAATGGTTTAGTATTTCATGTAACCTTATAGTTCAAGGAGAATCTTTATGAAAAAAACTGTCAGTAAAATCGCATCGGCGGCGCTTGCGCTCATTTTGCTGCTCGGTACGGTCCCTGCTGCGCCGATCCGTGCGGATGAATCTGCCGCACCGTCGTCCGTTGTCGGCAAGACCATCTCTGCGGCATACACCGATGAGACAATCACCGTTAACGGAAAAATCACCGAGGACGGGTGGAATCTCTCCACACTTCTCACCGATGAGGTGCAGATCGGTGTGCAGTGGAATCTGACCACACTGTATATCGCGGCACGCACGCCGAACAAAGAGGAAATCTCCGTCACGCTGAACGGTACGGAGATCACAAAATCCAATGCGACGGTCAAAACCGCAACGAACAAGAAGCTGACGGAATACAGCGTGGATTTCGCGGTGCTCGGAATCGACGTGAACGATTACGGCGTGCGCATCCCTGCGAAATTTGAAGCAGACGGGACGGTATGGGAAGGTACGATTCTGCTCTCCTCTACCGCTTGGTTTATCGCAAACAATGCAAGCAACACCGAAAACTACTCCTCTGTTTCCCGAAAGGGACTTCGTCTGGTAGATCCTGAATCGCGCCCGACCTCTAACCAGAATATATCAAAAATCACCGGCGGATACAAATTTTTCGACACATATGCTCCGAACGGACAAAATCCGCCCGCAATCTGCACGCAGATCACGTATTCGGGGAACAAATACACCTCCCTGGGCGACCGCACGGCGGATACCGTGATCGGATTCACGTTTCGTGCCAATTCCATGCCCGTATACCGTCTCGGCGAGGGCAACGATTTCTATCCGTATATCATGGCAGGCTTCACTTGGTATGCGGTGGCGTATAATATCAATGCGCCTGTTTCGTACATCGATATGGGTATCGTGAATACGGAGCTCGGTCTTGTGTTCGTTCTCCGAAATGCGGAGTGCGACCGCACGTACATCCTTGACAAATACGAAGGCGATACGTTTTATATCGAAACGATCTGGACAAAAGAAGGCACCGTCATCCTCTCGGTGGACGGCGAGCAGCTTGCCGTTTTCGAGAATGCGGAAATGCCGCACGAGTATCACGAAGCGAACTCCGTCACGCTCGGTATTCTGCGCAGTGTCAATCCCGCCGAAAGCGAGGAGGACAATTTTGACGTAGATGTATCCGGTCTCTCCGTCGGTAAAAGCTACGGCGACAGTTTGCTCGATTCCCTCACGTTTGACACGATCAAAAACGAAAAGAGAACGGAAAAGAACGAGCAGTATTTCACAAAATACGATCTCTCCCTGCCCTCTACGTTTTCAACCGCCATCTTCCCTGCGCCTGTGGCAATTGAATGGACATCCTCCGACCCCGACGTAATCGATCCTGCGACAGGCAAGGTAACTCAGCCGGAAAAGACAGGCAAACTCGTAACTTTGACCGCGGCGGCACCGTCCCTCGGCACGTCTACGAGCATTGACGTGTACGTTCTCGGTCTCGCACCGCAGGATGATGTACTTATCTCCCGAAATGACACCGCCGCTTACAAGGGTAAGGGCGTGGTTATTGACGCACACGAATTTACGTTTGATACGGCAAACAACAGTATCATCCGCGACCAGAAGGAATCAAAAACGGTGAACGTCATCACGCTGACAGACAGCGATACGGTATGCCGACTGAACGAGAGCAATCTCACCGTCTGGGTAAGCGAGGACAACGAAGAATACACACAGATTGAATCCTTCAAAATGCTCCGCGACGAAAGATACACCTACCTGTATGATTTCGAAGCGACGGGGCGATATATCAAGGTACATTTTACCCTCCACTCCGAAACGGACGCAAGTTTCACCGCGCCGCTTGAGGATATGATTACGGTATCCTTTGCGGATGTCTTCGGCGACGGCGGTTCGGATTTCGCTACAAAATCCTTTGTGAAGGTCGAAAACGGCACGGATGCCGCGATGACGGATACGGTTGCAGCCGTATCGCCCGAGACGGCAGGTGTAGTATCGCTTGCAGATAATTTCGCGGATGTCCGTTTCTTCCTTGACGGCGAGCTTTTGTATCACTGCTATGACGGCGAGAACTTCCTCGTCCGCGTAAAGGATATTCCTGCGGGCGAAAGCGTGACGCTGACCGTTCTCTCGGGCAACAAGGATGCCAAGGATATTTCGAATACCGAAGCGATCTACGAGGTCATATACGGCACGCGCGAAACCGGCACCGGCTACCGCGGCGCGTATTACATCACGCTGAACAACGGCGTGATGATGGGCTTCCACGGTCAGGGCGGCACGGAGACCGGTCAGCCGTACTACTTCCTCTCTTTGGACGGAGGCGTAACACGCACGCAGTTTTTTCCCATGCCCGGTTCTTACGGCGTATTCTGCAATCCGCACGGCAGCGGCTATGACGATGTAAGCGGACGTATTTTCGTACAGGGATATATGCACGTGGACGGTCAAACGGTCGGCGGCATCGTGTATTCAGACAACAACGGTAAGCTCTGGCAAAAAGCAGAGATCACCTATGAGATGGAAGGCGACGCGCCCTTCAGCCATACCTACGGCAATATCCACAAGGTTTCCTCCTATGACGGTGAAGACGGTCCGAATGTCGATCTTGTCCTCCCTGCGGTCAGAAACTCCGACGTCATGCGCGAGCACTACGACACAGAGTATTTCCAGGGCGAGATGCGCTTTTTGTATTCGAGAGACAACGGAAAAACGTGGACGGTCGGCGCGGCAGGTGTCCGCTTCTACGACGGCGAGGGCAACCACATCCGCGAGATGGGATTGACGGAGGTCTCGCTTCTGGAATCAGACGGCGTTCTTGTCGCCTACGCACGCTGTCAGTATGACAACACCGATCATTTCGCCTACGGCGTTTCCTACGACTTCGGCGTGACATGGTCGAAAGAGGCTACGCTTTCCAACATTTATGCAACGAACACCCAGCCCGAGCTGTTTGAGCTGAACGGAAACCAGTATCTGCTCTGGGGCGGCAACAACGTGTACGGATGCAACTCGTTCCAGCGCTTCCCGATGAACGTCGCCGTCTCCACAGACGGGCTGATGACGTTTACGGATATTCAGGATCTGTTTTTGCAGACGGAGTTCCACGGACTGACAAAATTCACAAGCACGTTCGTCATGAATCCGAACGCCGCCGTATACGAAGCGGAGGACCGCCTGCTTGTCTCCTGGCTCGGCGACAATATGCTGACCTCCGACAACTACCGCACGATCTACATCGACAATTTCACCGATTACTTTATGCGCACGAAGGGTGCATATGACTCCTTTGAGAGAACGGACGCGCACTACGAGGGCTGGACAAACACGGGCGGTGAGGTTCTTGTCTCCGATACGCACGCATCGGTCGGTGACAAATCCTTGATGCTCTCTCCAAATTCCTCTGCCGCACGCTCGATTCCGGCTGTATCCGACGGCACGCTCTCCTTTGATCTCTACATCGAGGACGTAAGCAGCGTGAATCTGGAAATTGAACTGGAATCCGCGCACGGTCCCGACTACGGCAAGGCGGCACCGATCGCGTTCACGCTCGTAGGCGATCAGCTCACCTTCATCGGTGCGGCTTCCTCTGTAAAGGTCGCACTGAAAGAAGGCTGGAACCATTTCGAATTTGATCTTTCTATGGAATCGGATACACCGAGCGCAACGCTCTCCGTAGGCGGCGAGACAATCTCTGTTCCCGTAAATGCGGAAATCGGCGATTACGTCTGCTACCTCCACATCGTTTGCAAGGGCGAGCTCTCCTACTGGCTGGATTCGTTCCTTGTGGAGGATATGGATCACACCGCGAAACCGACCGTTGCCGCATACGTTGCGGACAGTGAGACGGAAACCGATCCTGCCGAAACGGACACTTCCTTCACGGACGATCCGAGCACGACCGGCACAGGTGATCCTGCGGTTTCGGGCGAACCGTCCGTCACTACACCGGGCGCGGACGGCAGCAGCAGTCCGATCGTCTGGATTGTTATCGGTGCGGTTGCGCTTGCAGGTGTTGCTGTCGGCATCGCACTCGTTGCGAAAGCAAAGAAATAATCCCCCTGCACGGTCAGTCTGACGGCTGACCGTGCTTTTTTTCACTTAGTTAATTTAAAAAATATCATATTTTTACGAATAATATCAAATATTTACGATTTGGTGAAAAAGTGCGATTTTTTCGCAAATATTAACCGTTTTTCTATTGACAATTCACACACGTGTTTGATATAATACATGTACATTCTTTCTACACCTGAACCCGAAGGAGATAGTTTATGAACACATTTCTGAAAAAAGCCGCAGCAGCGGCACTTGCATTCGTCCTGCTTTTCGGTGCAGTACCCATGCTGCCCGTACAGGCGGATGATGCAGCGGCACCGAAGGCAGCCGCATCCAAAACGGTCAACGCCTCATTCACCGATGCGGAAATCAACGTCAACGGCAAGGTTACCGAGGACGGTTGGGCACTTCACACCCTCGTCACCGATGAAGTACTCCTCGGTGCACGCTGGAACATGACAACGCTGTACCTTGCCACACGCACCCCGAACGGGGAATCCGTCACCGTAAAGCTGAACGGTACGGAGCTCACAAAAACGAACGCGGAAATCAAAACCTCCTCAAACAAAAAGGTATCGGAATACGGTGTTGACTTCTCCGCAATCGGCGTCACCGTAAACGATTACGGCACGAAGATTCCCGCCGAGCTGACGGTGAACGGCACCGTATGGGAGGGTACGGTTGAGCTCACCTCCACGGAGTGGATCGTTGCAGACAACCCGAGCAAGCTCTACAATCATTCCGGCATCTACCGCAAGGGTATGCGTCTCGTACATCCCGAGTCGAAACCGACACCGAACCAGAACATCACTACCATTACGGGCGGATACAATTTCTACGATAAATACGATCCGAACGGCTCAAACCCGCCTGCCGTATACTCCCGTCTGACGTATTCGGGAGATACCTATTCCGTCCTCGGCGACCGCTCGGCGGATACGGTATTCGGCTTCCTTTTCTGTGCAAATTCCATGCCGGAGTACAAGCTCGGCGTAGATAACGATTTCTATCCGTTCATCGTTTCCGGCTTCAACTGGTATATCTGTGGCGCTGAGGACGAGAATAATCCTTATTATGTCACCATGGCAATCGTCAACACGGATATTGGTCTTGTGTTCTCTCTCCGTGACGCTGACCGCGACCGCACGTATATCCTGAATAAATACGAGGGCGATACGTTTTACGTTGAAACGAAATGGACAACGGACGGTGCTGTCGTGCTTTCCATTGACGGCGAGGAGGTTGCTGTCTTTGAGGATGCGGAAATGACCGCGCACGACACAGTCGCCAATAATACGATCGTATTCAATCTTCTGCGCAGCACGGAGATTGCAGAAAGCGAAGAGGACAGCTTCGACATCGACGTAACCTGCATCTCCGTCGGCAAAAGCTACGGAGACAGCATCGTGGACTCCATCTCGTTCAACACGATCCGTAAGCAGCGCAACGAGCAGCAGCTTGTCCAGAACGATCTGGAGCTTGTCACCTCGTTTGCAAGCAAGCGCTTCACTACCCCTGTGGCAATTGAATGGGCATCCTCCGATCCTTCCGTGATCGATCCCGCTACGGGCAAGGTAACACGTCCTGCCGGAAGCGGAAAATCCGTGACGCTCACCGCCACGGCTCCCTCTCTCGGCACGTCCAAATCGATCGACGTGTTCGTATCCGGTCTCGCACCGCAGGACGACGTTCTCATCGTGCAGAAAGACACTGCCACCTACCAAGGCAAAGGTGTCACAACAGACGTTGCCGCATTTACGCTGGACGCAAACAACAACAGTATCGTCCGCGATCTGAAGGAATCGAAGACAGTCAACGTGATCGCGCTGAAGGACAGCGACACGGTATGCCGCCTGAACTCGAGCAATCTCACAATCTGGGTGAGCGAGGACAACAAGGAATACACGCAGGTGGAGTCTTTCAAGCTCCTCAGAGACGGTATCTACACCTATCTGTACGATTTTGAAGCGACGGGCAGATACATAAAGGTACACTGCACGCTCGCAGGCTCGACCGATGCCGATTTCATAGCCCCGCTCGACGGCATGATTGACGCATATTACGAGGATATGTTCGGCGCAGGTGATGCTGCTTTCGCCACGGAATCCTCTATCCGTATCGACAACGGCTCGGATGCCGCTGTGATGGACACAATCGCTGTCGTTACGGCAGAGGAAGCAGGTGTCATCTCCCTCGCGGAAAATTACGCGGACGTCCGCTTCATTCTGGACGGAGAGATTCTCTACCACAGCTTTGACGGGGAGAGCCTCCTCGTCCGTATTCCCGAAATCGCCGCAAACGGAAGCGTGACGGTCAAAGTCCTCTCCGGCAACGCAAACGCGAAGAATATTGCCAACACCGAGGCACTCTACGAGGTCATGTACGGCACAAAAGAGACCTACAACGGCTTCCGCGGTAAGTACTTTGTTACGCTGAACAACGGCATGATGATGGGCTTCCACAACCAAGGCGGTCAGCCCTACTACTACATTTCGCAGGACGGCGGTATCACGACGAGCAACCTTATCCCCATGACAGGTGCGGCAGGCGCGTTTACAAATCCGCACGGCTCCGGATACGATGAGACAACCGGACGTATTTTCGTGCACGGATATAAAAATGAAAACGGCGTAAACGTCGGCGGTATCGTCTATTCCGACAACAACGGCAAGCTCTGGAGGAAGGCGGAGATCACCTACGAAATGGAGGGCGACGAGCCGTTTTCCTTCACCTATGCGAATTTCGTTAAGGTTTCCTCCTATGACGGCGAGGACGGTCCTAACGTCGACTTCGTTTTAGCAACGGGCAGAGATTCCGAGCTGATGCGCGAGCACTATAACAACGGTTACTACCACGGTGAAATGACCACGATGTACACTGTCGACAACGGTAAAACGTGGGTAAAGAGTGCCGACGGTGTCCGCTACTACGGCGGTGACGATCAGGCACATATCCGCGAGCACGGTCTGTGCGAGATGGTCTGCATGGAGAACGATGAGGGTGTACTGTTCCTCTACTCCCGCTGCCAGTATGAGGAAACGCTCCACTTCGGCTACGGCGTATCCTACGACTTCGGTAAGACGTGGTCTGAGGAGGCGGTGCTCTCCAACATTTACACAACGAATACCCAGCCCGAGCTCTTCAAAATGGGCGGCTACGACTTCATCATGTGGGGCGGAAACAACGTTTACGGCGGCGGCTCCTACAGACGCTATCCCTTGAACGTGGCTGTCTCCTATGACGGCATGTACACCTTTACGGACATTCAGGATCTCTTCCTCAGAACGGATTACCAGGGCATGGTGAACGGTACCTGTATCAACGCCATGAACCCGAACTACAACGTCTCCGGCGACACGATGTTCGTCTCCTCCATCAGTGATACGATCACGGGCGGAAATAACTACCGTTTCGTATACGTGTACAACTTCTTAGACTATTTCTTCAAAACGAAGGGTGCTTACGATTCCTTTGAGGATATAACAACAGAGTACGAGGGCTGGTCCACCACGGGCGGTCAGGTTGAGGCATCGGATGCACAGGCAACCGCCGGTGAGAAATCGATGATGTTCACCCCCGGCTCTGCCGCAGTCCGTTCCCTGCCCGCTGTCTCCGACGGTACGATCTCGTTTGATCTGTACATCGAGGATATTACCAAGACAAACCTCACGCTGGAGCTTGAGACTTCTCACGGTCCCGACTACGGCAAGGCATCTCCGATCGGCTTCGCGCTCAGCGGCAGTGATCTCGCCTTCCTGCGCGGCGATACCGTAAGCGGTGCTTTGAAAAACGGCTGGAACCACTTCGAGTTTGATCTCTCCCTTCATGCGGAAACACCGAGCGCAACGCTCTCCGTCAACGGCGGCGAGGCGATCGCTGTTCCCGTCGAGTCCGAGATCGGCGACTACATCTGCTACGTGCATATCGTCTGCCAGGGCGAGATGACGTACTATCTTGACGCGTTCCTTGTCGAGGATACGGATTACTCCGCACCTCTCACCGTCACTTCCCTCTCTGCGGAGGGCACGGGCGATCCGGCTGTCACAGGCGATCCGAGCACGCCCGGCACATCGGATACAGACGGCGGCGTATCCCCGATCGTATGGATCGGTATCGGCGCGGTTGTTATTGCAGGTGCCGCAGTCTGTCTCGCAATCGTCAAGAAAGCATCGAAAAAATCCGCATAACTCTTCTGCAAATCGGTCGGCTGAAAAGTCGGCCGATTTTTTGCGCCGCGCGCAAAAAACGGCAAACAAGAACAACTATTTGCCATATCTCTCGGATACATAAAAAATCGGACAAAAAATCCTTCTATAAAATAAATATTTTTCATAAAAAAGGGACCTTCCTATTGCTTTTTACACAACAATTTGATATAATGGATAATGTAGTACTATGCCCAAGTTACAATAAATTGTGAAAGCAAGGAGTATTCACATGTCAACCATTCTGAAGCGAGTTCTCTCTCTTGCGCTCACGCTCATCATGCTCTTCGGTATGATGCCCGTGATCAGCACGGCGGTCGAGGATGAAGAAATCGTCCTGTCCGCCCCCTCGGGAAAGTGCCTACAGGCAGCTTTCCGCAGTATCCCCTACAATATCAACGGTGTTCTCAGCGAAACTGACTGGACACTCTCAGGCACGATAGGATCGGGTGCACTGTTCGGTGCACTGTGGGACAACGGCAGCGTGTACATCGGTGTGTATAATCCGAACAATGCTGCGGTTTCCGTAACTCTCAACGGTACTGCAATCACCGGCTCCCCTGCTACCGTTTACACCGCCGATATGTATTCGGAGTACGGTATTCCCCACGGAATGATCGGCTCCTCCGCAGCGGATTACGGTCATCAGGTCAGCGCGACGATTCAGGTCGGCAGCGACGTTTGGTCCGGCACGATCATTTTCGCCTCTACGAGCTGGTTTGCCACAGATACATCGGTACGTCAGCTTACTCCCGCAGGACGCGGCAGAGCTCAGGCGGCACTCGTCGATGCGGACGGCGCGGCAAACGGGTATCAGAACACCACAAGAATCACTAACGGTTGGAAGTACACCGACCTCTATAATCCGGACGGTACGAATCCGCGCGCCATGCGCACGTATATAACGTACCAGGGCGATTACCTCAGTCCGCTTGCCGACAGAACGAAGGAAACCGTTCTTGAGTTCACCTTCTATGCGAGCGCAATGCCCGTGTACGAGCTCGGCTACGATAACGAATTTTGGAACTACATGACCACCGCCGGCTTCACCTACTGGATAACTGACGGCGCAAGCAAAACCAGACCGAACATGGCTTGTATGGGCATCATCAACACAGACATCGGTCTCGTCTTCGTCGCGCAGTATCCGAGCGGCTACCAGAGCTTCCCCCTGAACAGATACGTAGGCGATACGTTCCGCGTCGGCACCGTATGGCAGCCCGACGGCGACGTCGTTCTCTATATCGACGGTGCGCCGGTAACTGTTTTCAAAAATATTCAGATCCTCCCCGGTATCTCGTTCTCCCTTGCACCCACCATCATTACAATGAACATTATGCGTTCCGTTGACCGTGCGGAGAGTGATGCAGACAACATCGACGTGGAGATCACCAGCCTTGCGATCGGTAAGGCATACGGCACGTCCGTAATCGATTCTCTTACGTTTGATCTCATCTGCGGCGAAAACACCGACGCAGGTGCGATTATCAAGGATCTTGTTCTTCCCGTTGTATTCAAAAACGATCAGATCGATACCCCGTACGAGGTAACGTGGACGAGCTCCGATCCTGACATAATCGATCCGATGTACGGCACGGTAAACCGTCCTTTGGCAGGCGGCAAGACCGTGACGCTGACGGCTGCGATCGAGGCACTCGGCATTTCGAAGAAGCTCGAGCTCTACGTCAAGGGCATCAACCCGTCTGATGCTGTGCTTGCCGTCGTTAAGGACTTAGACACGCAGAACGGTGCAGGCACTTTGTATGATACATCCGCCTTTACGCTGGATGCGAACAACAACAGCGTCATCCGCGATCTCGGCGAGCGCGAAACTGTGAACGTCATCCGCCTGAAAGACAGCGACACGATCACCCGTCTGAATGAAAGTATGCTCACCATCTGGGCGAGTGACGATAACATAACCTACAGACAGATTGACGATTTCAAGCTCCTGCGCGCAGGCGAGTATACATATCTGTACGATTTCACCGCAGCAGGTCGCTATATCAAGGTACACGCGACCACGCATGACACGTATGCCTCCGATTTTATCGCACCCTTGGACGGCATGATTGAAGCGTATTACGAGGATGTCTTCGGCGGCGGCAGCATGACCTTTGCCGCTTCGACCTATGTCACCGTTCCGAACAACGCATCTTCCGTCGCGTATGACACGGTGCACACTGTCGCAGCCTCTGCAATCTCCTGCTCCCTTGCAAACAAAGCGGACGTCCGCTTCTATCTCGGCGATGAGCTTTTGTATCACACCTATGACGGCGAGAAATTCCTTGTCCGTGTACCGAAGATTGACGCAAACTCCACAGTCACGCTGACCGTTCTTTCCGGCAATACGGAAGCAATGGACATCTCAAACGTGGAATACGTGTACGAGGTTGTATACGGCACGCGCGAAACGTATGACGACGGACTGATCGGCAGATACTGGGTAATTCTCCCCGACGGTACTATTATGCGTTTCAGCGGCACTTCTGTTCAGGAGGGAAGCATTCTGCGGTGCATTTCTTATGACGAAGGCAGATCATGGAACACCAATGAGTTGGTCGAAGGCACATACAACTATGCAGGCATCCCGCAGGGCTTTGCCTATGATGAAGAAACCGGACGCATCGTGCTTCAGGGCTTCAGCCGCCCCGTGAATGAGGACGGTTCGGTAGACACAAACGGTTACGTCACACACTATATGTACTCCGATGATATGGGACAAACGTGGCACCAAGCACCGGTCACCATCCTCGGTCAGGAGCAGCCCTACCAGCTTTCCTACTCTGACATCATCAGAGTTTCCTCGTTCGACGGTGAAGACGGTCCCGGTGTGGATTTTGTCCATGCTCTCGGCAGTGAAGATCCGGTATCCACCGAATACTACGATTACGGCTACGGTGTTTGCGCCTCTTTTGTCGCTTATACGACTGACGCCGGTAAGACTTGGACCATCGGTTCCGACAGAATCCGGTATTTCAAGGGAAGCGGTACAGCGCACATCCGCGAGATGGGTCTCTGCGAGCAAACCATTCTGGAAGCCGATGACGGCACCCTTGTTCTCTACACTCGCTGCCAGTTTGATGACGTGGATCATTTCGCCGTTGCCTTCTCCTACGACTACGGTATTACGTGGACGGAAGAAGCTACGCTTTCCAACGTATATACTGTAAACACTCAGCCGATTCTCTTTGAGTTTGACGGTGCAGACATGCTTGCCTGGTGCGGCAACAACGCCCTCGGCGGCGGCACATACCGCCGATTCCCGCTTAACATTGCCGTATCCTATGACGGCATGGTCTCGTTTGAGCACATTCAGGATGTTTACTCCCGCACAGCATTCCAGGGAATGCTGCAGGGTACGCTTGTTGACGGTACAAACCCCATGGCGGAGCAAATCGGTGACTCTCTGCTTCTCTTCTGCGGTTCTCATATCAATAATATGCGTATCGACAACTTTGCGGATTACTTCTATCGCACGAAGGGTGCATACGATTCCTTTGAAAACGCGACACCCGAGTACGAGGGTTGGGCAACCACCGGCGGCTACGCAGAAAATTCGACCGACCACGCAACAAGCGGCACGACTTCCATGAAGTTCGGTGTCGGTGCCTCCTTCGTTCGCTCGATTCCCTCCGTTTCCAACGGTACGATTTCCTTCGATCTCTGGTTTGACGATGCCGCTACGGCTGATATAACGGTGGAGCTTGAGTCCGCTTACGCCGTTGACTACGGCAAGGCTGCCCCTGTCGCTTTCGAAATCGAAAACGGCACGCTCACCTTCCTTGGCAGTACCACCGCCGCAAACGTCACGCTGAAGGACGGCTGGAACCACTTCGAATTTGTACTTGCACTGGATAATCCGATGCAGACCGCAACGCTCTCCGTGAACGGCGGTGCCGCCATCAATACACCGATCAACAACGGTGCTTTGAACAATTATGTCTGCTACGTAAGCGTAAACTGCGACGGCGCACACACCTACTATCTGGACACGTTCGTAGTCGTTGACAACGATGAGATTCTCTACACCGAGAAGCAGACACAGGTTGTCGCCACCGAGCTTGCATACGTTCCCACGGCTCTTCAGGCAACGTACTCCGACACGGATGCGCTCGCCGATACGCTCACGCAGCTGATGGCCGACACCTACGGCGATGCGTATGCGAAAAACAGCACAGTCATGGATCTGTCCCTGCTCGTTTCCATCGACGGCGCGCAGAGTTGGTCGGACGCTACCCTCGCGGATATACCGATGAACGGTATCGAAATCTGTCTGGATTATCCCGAAGGCACATCGGCAGAAACGCACGATTTCAAGCTGATCCATATGTTCTCCGAGGATTCCATGCGCCACAGCGTAACCGCAGGCGATTGGGAATCCCCCGAAATCACCGAGAAGGAGGACGGTCTCTACGTTCGGATGATGGGCTTCTCTCCCGTAATCCTTGCGTGGGATCAGCCGACAGAAGGCACGGCTATCGATAACGGTTCGAATCTTCTTGTACACATCGCTGCTTCTGCGGCAATAGTGATTGCAGTCGCCGCACTCGGCACCGTAATCGTTAAGAAATCGAAAAAGAGACGCGCATAAAAAAGCTACACCCGATCGGTACGAACACCGATCGGGTGTTTTCTCAATCCGCAAAGGAACAACATTTTTCCATGGACGGCTTTGGCTGAATTTGATATAATGCGTATGTGTATATCGGCGTAATGCGCCAAACAAAGGAGAATCCGTATGAACGTACAAAAGAAAATCCTTTCCTTCATGCTGGCAGTCATCATGCTGTTTGGCATGATTTCTCCGCTCGGAGTGAGAACCGCCCGTGCGGCAGAAATCGTTGCAGGCGAAAACATTCTGAATGCGGCTTACAGCGATCAGGAAATCGCCATCAACGGTGTGGCCGAACAGGGATGGTCATTTTCCACTCCCGTCAGCGAAAATGCACTGATTGGCGCGCTGTGGGATATAGATAATCTCTACCTCATGATCCGCAATCCGGACAAGGAGAGACTGACCGTCACCGTCAACGGCGTAAAGCTGACAGCAGACAACGCCGAGATTAAATCCGCAACGAACAAGGCGCAGTCCGAATACAAAGTATCCTTTGAAACGCTCGGCGTGACGTTTAACGATTTCGGCAAGAAAATCGATGCCTCCATCCAGGTTGGCTCTACGGTCTGGGAAGGCAAAATTGTGCTGACGAGCACGAAATGGCTTGCAGCCGACACGCCGACACGCCGCATTACCGTTTCCTCCTCCGGCTCCGCCAGAAATGCAATCGTTGACGCAAACGCTCTGCCGACAAATTACCAAGGCGTGAAAAAGACGACGCTCGGCTTTAACTTCTTTGATCTTTACAATCCCGTCGGTAACAATCCGCGTTCCGTAAGCTCCACCGTATCGCTGAGCGGAAACGATTTTGCCGGCATTTCCGACAGTAATGCAAACGTTGCACTCGAATTTACGTTCACACCGAATCAGATGCCCGTGTACGATCTCGGTATGGACGCCGACTTCAGCGGTGCCACTCCCTCCTGCGGTCTGAATGTTTCACTGAACAGACAGGGACATCTCGGATCGCTCCGCATGGGTATCATGAACACGAACGCAGGTCTTGTTTTCATCGCCCGCAGTGCAGAGCGCGACTACACCTGTCTTCTGAACCGTGAGGTCGGCGACACGGTACGCATCGGCATCATCTGGACGACGGATAACACGCTGATGCTCAGCGTGGACGGTATGCAGATTGCCGTTTTCAAAAATGTGGCGTACACCGCCAGATACGGCACACTCAAGGCCAGCGAGTCGTCCTCCCTTTCCTTCTCCTGCTTCCGTTCCATCGACAAGGCGGAGAGTACGGCGGACAATTTCGATATGGACGTCACTTCCATCGCGATCGGTGTAAACAGCGGCGATTCCATCCTCGATTCGCTCACGTTTGAGTCTCTGAGAAAGAGAAACTCCGATCCCAACAATATTTTCTCCGATCTGTTCCTTGCAAAGAAGCACGGAACAGATCCTTTCCCGGGTACGCTTGACGTAACGTGGAAAAGCTCCGATCCTTCCGTCATCGACCCCGCAACCGGTAAGGTAACGATCCCGGAGGGCGCAGGCAAATCGGTCACGATGACCGCGACGATGCCTGCTCTCGGCGTATCGAAATCGTTTGATCTGTTCGTCCCCGGCACCGCAAAGACGGAAGATATTCTGATTAAAACCAGCGACCGCGTGACTATGGACGGCAAAGGTGTTGCGCCCGAGGAGCCGTTCTTCACGCTCGACAAGAGCAACAGCAGTATCATCCGCGATCTGAAGGAAGTTAAGACGGTCAACGTCATCGTTCTGAAGGACGGCGACGAGGTTACCCGTCTGAACGAGAGTATGCTCACGATCTGGACGAGTGACGATAACGAAAAATACACGCAGGCGGAGAATTTCAAAATACTCCGCGCCGGTCAGTATACATACCTTTACGATTTTGAAGCAACCGGTCGGTATATCAAGGTACACGCCACGGTCTGGCTTGCCGCCGATGCGGACTTCACAGGTCCGGTTGACGGCATGATCGATGCGTATTACGCAGACGTATTCGGAGACAACGGTGTGCCGTTTGCAACAAAATCCACGCTGACGATCGGCAACAGCGCAGACACCACCGCATACGATACGGTGCACGCGATCTCCCCTGCCGATGCAGGTGTAAACTGCGTCACGGCTGACATGAGCGACGTTCGCTTCTACCTCGGTGCGGAGCTTCTGTATCACTACTTCGACGGTACGAACTTCCTCGTCCGTATTCCGAAAATCAAAGCAAACAGTGAGGTCACGCTGACAATCTGCTCCGGCAACGCATCCGCCATGGATATTTCGAATAAGGAATACGTATACGAGGTCGTATACGGCACGCGCGAGGTATATCTCGAGCACGGCGAATACATGGATACACCGAGCGGAATGATGTACGCATTTATCGACGGCGGAAACGGCTCCGGCCCCTTCTATTTCAGACGTTCCTTCAATGAAGGCAGATCCTTCTGGACGCAGGAATCCGCAACAGGTTCCTCCGACGTTGTTTCGGCTGCAAGAGGTGCGCTCTACGATCCCGAAAACGGACGTATCGTCGTGACAGGCTCCACCAAACCGTACACGGACGGTGTTGACAGCTCCTTCTATCAGGTAACGGGATTTGTGTATTCCGACAATCTCGGCGGTATCTGGAGACAGGCGACGCTTACCGTTGAGGGCGATCCCTTCCCGCTGTTCAACTCCTACGGTCAGCCCGTAAAGCTCGCGTCCTCCGACGGTGAGGACGGTCCCGGCGTTGACTATGTTGTGGCGTTCGGCGGCTACGATTTCGTAGGCAACGGCTACGACCCCGAAAAGTTTTTGGATATCCCCGAGGAAGAGCTCCACAAGATTCCCTGCGTAAACCGCGTTGCGTACACGACCGACTGCGGTAAAACGTGGGTAATCGGTCCGAGCGTCATCCGTGACACCGACTCCGTTGCCATTTCCAACTCCATCCGCGAGGTAGGTATCACCGAATCGTGCGTTTGGGAAGCAGAGGACGGCACGCTCATGATGATCAGCCGTAATCAGTACCCCGAGGAGTATCATTTCGCTGTCGCCTACTCCTACGATCACGGTTTGACGTGGCAGGAGGAGGCAGGTGATTCCAACATTTACGCCACGAACACCGAGCCTGTTATGTTTGACTACGACGGCAGAGATCTCGTTCTTTGGGGCGGCAACACCACCTTCGGTCAGACCTCCTTCCGCCGCTATCCGATCAATATCGCGGTATCCGATGACAATCTCCGGTCGTTCGGCGGTATTCAGGACGTCACGTCCCGCACGGCATTCCAGGGCATGAACACCGGTACCCGTATGGACGTCACGAACCCGTTTGTCACGCAGATCGGTGACTCTATCCTCTTCTGCTTCTCCGGCGAGGGCGGATTTACCATGCGTATTGACGACTTCGGTGACTACTTCTTCCGCACGAAGGGTGCGTATGACTCCTTTGAAAATTCTACGACGGAGTACGAGGGGTGGGCAATCGTCGGCGGCTCTGCGGAAACGAGCAGTGCCCATGCGACCGACGGCAGCAAATCCATGCTGATTATGCCCGAAACGCACGTTGTCCGTTCGATCCCTTCCCTGTCTGACGGTACCGTATCGTTTGATCTATGGATTGATGACGTTGCGCAGACCGATTTTGAGTTCGAATTTGAATCTGCGTTCGGTATCCACTACGGCGATGCCGCGCCTGCCGCTTTCCGTCTGACAGGCAACAGCCTCACATGGAACGGCTCGGATACGGCAGTAACCGTCGACCTCAAAAACGGTTGGAACACATTCGTATTCAATATCGATCTGGCGAGCGAAAAGCAGTCCCTCACGCTGTCCGTCAACGGCGGCAAGGCAACAAAAGCTCCGATCAATCATGGCGAGCTTCACAACTATATCTGTTATGTAAGTTTCAATCTCGACGGAAAGCAAGCATACTATCTTGACTCGTTCCTCGTGACCGACAACGATCCCATCATCTACACGGAGAGAGTCACTGAGGCTACGCTCGGTGAGCTGACCGATGTCTCCAAGCTGTTGCTGGAGGAGTACAAGACGCTCGACAGAGCCGTTGCAGCACTTAAACTTGAAATGTCAAACGCTATGGGCAAGTCGTTCAAGGAGGAAAACACCGCTGTCTACAATCTTACCCTCAACTACTCGCTGGATGACGGTCAGACGTGGACACCGGCCAATCTTGTGGATATTCCGATCGAAGGTATTACCGTCCGCATCGATTATCCGGCAGGCACCTCCGCTTCGACGCATGAGTTCAAGCTGCTTCAGCTGTTTGACGAAAGATCGTACCGTCACGAATACCAGCCGGGTGATTTGCAATTCGCTCTGCTGAAGGAAGGCGAAGACGGTCTGTACGTCCGCGTGTCCGGCTCCTGCCCCGTCATGCTTGCGTGGGAGGAGGTCGCCGAGCCGATACCGGATACCCCCGACACACCTGTAGATCCCGATACTCCCGATAATACCGGCGAAATGTCTTCGATGCTTGTCATCGGTATCGGTGCGGCTGTTGTGGCGGCAGCATCAATCCTTACCGCAATCATTATTAAAAAATCCAAAAAGAAATCCGCATAACCCGAATCGGTCGGCAAAAAATTGCCGACCGATTCCTGCTTTTTATCAAAATACGGCAAATTACTATTGCATTTCCTTGCTGAATTTGCTATAATTGACATAGTAGCACCTAAATTTTCAAATAGAGGATACATTTATGATTGTCAAAATGAAAAAGATTCTGTCTCTCTTTTTGGCGTCGCTCATTCTGTTCGGTCTGATTCCGCCGATCGAAACAGCCGCAGACACACCCACACTTCTGAGCGCGCAAGCAGGAAACTATCTCTACGCATCCTTTGTCCAGCAGGATATGCTGACAAACGGTATCGCCAGCGAATACGGCTGGCAAATCTCCGTCCCTGTTTCCGCAAACGCAAAAATCGGTGCGCTTTGGGATGTATCAACGCTCTATATCGCCGTCGATAATCCCGACTGTGAGTCCGTTTCCGTTTCGCTGAACGGCACGGCTATCACGTCGGCAAATGCGTCCGTTGCTACCAATGCGTATAACGACTGCACAGAGTATGCCGTTTCGTTTGAGACGCTCGACATGGAAATCTTCAACTACGGAGAAACGGTCTCTGCATCTGTTACGGTCGGCAGCGATACGTGGAACGGCGTAATCGTGCTCTCCAGCACCGAATGGTTCGCCACGCAGGGCATCAACCTCCCGGACGCCTCCCGCGGACGCAGCCGCCTTGCTCTCGTTGAGAAGGAAGGCCTTCCGACTTCGAACCAAAATGTCGTCACCGTCCCGAACGGCCTCCACTTCTACGATCGGTATGACGAAGGCGGAAACAATCCCCGTCAGGTGCGCTCGCAGGCTCTATATACGTTTGATGAGTTTTCGGACAGAAGCAGAAGCAACATCGTGGAGTTCACATTCCACGCGGACGCGATGCCCGTCTACGAGCTCGGCTATGACAACGAATTCTATTCCTACATGCCCACCGCCGGCTTCGGCTACTGGATGACGGACGGCGATACGGAGGGCAAAAACCCCTATATGGCTACGATGGGTATCATCAACACGGATGTCGGTCTTGTATTCGTCGCGCACAACGATGCACAGGACTTCACCTATGTGCTGAACAAGTACGTCGGCGACACGTTCCGCGTCACGACGATGTGGAATCCCGATGACAGTGTCACCGTTCTGATTGACGGCGCGGAAATCGGCACGTTCCTTGACATGAGCTACAAGCCGTACTTCCAGACTGTCGGCAAAAACACACTCTTTATCTACATCCAGCGCTCTGTATTTGCCGCAGAGAGTGCCGCTGACAACTTTGAAGTATACGTTACGGATATTGCGGTCGGCAAGGGCTACGGCGACTGCATCACCGATACGCTGACCTTTGACACGATCAAAAAAGAGAACGCCGACGAAAAAGCGATCGTTTCTGATCTTTTCCTTCCGGCATCGATCTCCACACCGCATTTTGTCACGGCGGCAAACATCGTCTGGGAATCCTCTGACACCTCTGTAATCAACCCTGTAACAGGTGAGGTGAATCGTCCCATCGGAAACGGTCAGGCAATCACGCTGACTGCCAACATTGCGGAATACGGCATCACCAAAGACTTCAATCTGTTCGTCAAGGGACTGAATCCCTCCTCCGATATTCTCGTGAAAACGAAAGACACCGGCACCACAAAGGGCGCGGGAGTCGTTTTCGAAGGCGATACCTTCACGCTGGACACGACCAACAACAGTCTGATCCGCGATCTCGGCGAGACGAAAACCGTAAACGTAATCGTTTTGAAGGACGGCGACGACATCACCCGTCTGAACGAAAGCATGGTCTCCATCTGGGTAAGCGACAACAATGCAACGTACCGCCCGGTCGATTCGTTCAAGATTCTCCGTGACGGTCAGTACACCTACCTGTACGATTTCAACGTGGCAGGACGCTACATAAAGGTCCACTCCACCACGCATGACGAAACCGCACCCGACTTCACCGGTCCGATTGACGGCATGATGGAGGTTTACTGCCATAACGTATTCGGTGACGGCGGTCAGAATTTCTCGACTGTCAGCACCGTAACGCTCGCAAACAGCGGCGAGAACGCGATCTATGACCGTGTGTACGCCTTCACGGCAGCCGAGGCAGGCATCCAGTCCGTGACCGCAGATATGGCGGACGTTCGCTTCTATCTCAGCGACGAGCTGCTCTATCACTACTACGACGGCGAGCTGTTCTACGTCCGCGTATCCAAAATCCCGGCAAACAGCTCTGTCACGCTGACGATTCTCTCCGGCAACTCCGCCGCGCTGAACATTTCCGATAAGGAATACGTGTACGAGGTCGTATACGGCACGCGCGAAACGTTCAAGGGCAGCTGGCGCTGGCTCACGGAAATGGCGGACGGCGGCTACGCCTCCTTCTTCGCGCAGGCTGTCAGCGACAAGGACGTATATTTCCAGATGACCTATGACGACGGCAGAACGTGGTCGGATGCCGTAATCGCCAACGGCACAGGCTCGCACCTTGCTGTTCCCTACGATGTTCTTTACGACGAAGAAACCGGACGGATGCTCATGTACGGCACCTACCGCGTCAATTGGGATCCGGTTGAGACCGAATACCGTGCCATGTTCTCCGAAGACAGCGGACTCAATTGGCATGTTGCTCCGATTTCGTATACAAACCCGGATCTGACAGGCGGTCTCGGAAACTATCTCGGTATGCTGAAGGTATCCTCCTACGACGGTGAGGACGGTCCGAACGTGGACTACGTAATCGCGGTCGGCGGTCCTGATATGACGGATACGGAATATATCGGTGATTATCCGCAAAACGCCGGTACAACGCTCTACAGCGTGGACGCAGGCAAATCCTGGACGACGAGCGAATCCTGCATCCGCTACCCCAAGGGCGAGGGCGAATCGATTCGTGAAACGTCCATCTGCGAGCCGACCATCTTGGAAAACGATGACGGCGTGCTCGTTTTCTACTCCCGCTGTCAGTGGAGAAACGTTTATCACCTGGCGGTGGCATTCTCCTACGATTTCGGTATCACCTGGACGGAGGAAGCAACGCTTTCCAACGTTTACTCGACCAACACCCAGCCGATCATGTTTGAGTTTGATAACGCAAAAATGATGGCTTGGGGTGGCAACACCGCCTGGGGCGCAGGCTCCTTCCGCCGCTATCCTTTGAACGTCGCCGTCTCCTATGACGGACTGATGACGTTTGAAGGTATTCAGGATCTCTACCTGAGAACTGCCTACCAGGGCATGATTACGGGCAACCGTTTTGACACGACGAACCCGACCGCCACGCAGATGGGCGACAGCCTGTTCTGCTTCTTTGAAGGTGACGGCTCCTATATACTTCGCGTAGACGATTTTGCCGATTACTTCTTCCGCACGAAGGGTGCATACGACTCCTTTGAAAACTCAATCCCCGAGTACGAGGGATGGGCACTCACGGGCGGTATGCTCGAAACAGCCGACGACCGCGCCACGGACGGCACACGCTCCGCTCGCTTCAGTGTCGGTGCATCGGCAGTCCGTTCGATCCCTTCTCTCTCCAATGGTACGATCTCCTTTGATTTCTGGATCGACGATCCCGCTGCGGCTGATTTCTCCGTCGGACTCCAGTCCGCGTTCTCGCTGGATTCAAGCATTGCGGCTCCCGTCGCGTTTGATATTAAGGACGGTATGCTCACCTTCCTCGGCAGCTCTGTCGCAATCGATCCCGGTCTCAAGTCCGGTTGGAACTCGTTCACCTTCACGCTGGCACTGGATAACCCGATACAGTCCGTCACGCTGAGCGTCAACGGCGGTGCCGCTGTGAATGTGCCGATTAATGACGGTCAGATCAACAACTACGTCTGCTATGTGAACGTAAACTGCGACGGCGCACAGGTTTACTACATAGACTCCTTCCTCGCTGTGGACAACGACGAAGTGCTCTATATTGAGAAGGAGACTGCCGTTGTCGAAAGCGAGCTGACAGAGGTTCCTGTCGCGCTTCAGGCAACCTACGCGGATACCGAGGCACTCGCAGACACGCTCACGCAGCTGATGGCTGACACACACGGTGTCGAATACGCGCAGAACAGCAAGGTGATGGATCTCTCCATGATCGTCTCCCTTGACGGCTCACAGACGTGGACGGATGCAAAGATGTCCGACATCCCGCTCGGCGGCATTGAGATCCGTATCGACTATCCCGAAGGCACGTCGGCCGAGACGCACGATTTCAAGCTGATCCACATGTTCTCTGCGGACTCTCAGCGTCACAGCGTTACGGCAGGTGAGTGGGAATCTCCCATTATCACCGAGAAAGAGGACGGTCTGTATGTAACGGTGCTCGGCTTCTCCCCCTTCATCCTCTCCTGGAGCGATGGCACGGAGGCGCCGGCTGACACGGCATCCGTCACCCCGATTTACTGGATCGGTGCGTCTGTGATCGCAATCGCTATGGTGACCACTGTTGTAATCGTAAGAAAAAGAAGAAAAGCATAACCCCCATCGGTCGGCAGACATCTGCCGACCGATTTTGTTCATTGGGTGACAAATCAGGTCAATTCTGTGACAAAATAAACGGAACGATTTGCAAAAACTATTGATTTTTTGCAAAATCTTTGCTATAATGGACAAAGCGGTCTCCCCGCACATTTCAAGGAAATCGAGGAACACTCCATGGCATCCATCTTCCGAAAAATTCTTGCCTTCTCGCTGGTATGCGTCATGCTGTTTGGCATGATTCCCGCATTCCCGACCAAGGCAGAATCCTCTGCCGCTTCCGAAAACGCGGTAAGCAACGTCATCCGCGCGTCCTATGCGGCGGATGAAATCAAACTGAACGGAAACCCGAATGAAGCCAGTTGGAATCTCCACCTGACGCTTGCGGAAAACGCGCGTGTCGGTGCGCAGTGGGATTACCAAACGCTGTACATCGGTGTAAAAAATCCCGAAAAAAAGGAGATCACCGTTTCCGTAAACGGCACGGTTCTCTCCTCCGCAAACGCTCAAATCAAGAACTCCTCCAACAAGAAAAACACGGAATACTCCGTATCTCTCCAAACGATCGGAATTACCGCGAATGATTACGGAGTCGAAATCCCCGTTATCATGCAGATCGGTACGGAAATGTGGGAGGGTACGATCCTCCTCACGAGCACAAGCTGGGTCACGCTTCCGAAAGCATCCCGCGGCTTCGATTCTCTCGCAATCACGGATATAAACCGCGCTCCGACATCCGCGCAGGGTGTGAAGGAGGATGACGGTCTGTTCTTCTACGACAGATACAACAAAAACGGCAACAATCCGCGCGGAATCCGCACCGTCGCCTCGTATACCGATACCAAGGAGTTCGGTGCCGCACTTACGGACATGAGCCGCACGACGGTCATTGAGTTTGACTTCCACGCAGACAAAATGCCCGTATATGAGCTGGGTGTAACGGATAACACGTTCTATTCCTACATCCCGAACGCAGGCTTTGCGGCATGGGTCACGGGCAAGACAGAGTCCGACAACAAGCCGCTGATGGTCTCCTTCGGTATCATCAACACGGAGGCCGGTCTTGTTTTCGTTGTACACGATGATGTAAAGGATTATACATACGTTTTGGATAAGCAGGTCGGCGATACCTTCCGTATCGGTCTTGCATGGACGCCGGACGGTGATCTTGCATTTTCGCTCGACGGCACGACTGTAGCCGTTTATGAGAGCGTTTCATTCAAGCCGGTGTGGTGGGAGCTTGCCGAGGGTACTTTGACCTTGAACTGCATCCGCGCCCTCAAGGCTGCCGAAAGCGATGCTGACACCATCGAATTTGATATTACGAATCTGAAGGTCGGAAAATCGAACGGCGATTCCGTCATTGATCAGATTACCTTTGAGAAAATTGCAGGCAAAAACACCTCTGCCAATGCAGTCACGACTGACCTTTCCTTGAGCGGCATCACGATCAACGATCCGTATCTCGACACCGTTTACCCTGTCGTGTTTGAAAGCTCCGATCCTTCCGTGATCGCAGCCGACGGTAAAGTTATGCGTCCCGCAGAAAACGGAAAAACGGTGTCGCTGACGGCAAAAATCGAGGCACTCGGCGTCACCAAGACGATCGACGTGTATGTACAGGGCGAAAATCCCTCGGCAAGCACGCTTGTGACGCAGAACGATGTCGTCACCTACAAAATGAAGGGCATCCCGTATGATGCGCCGACGTTCACGCTGGATACGACCAACAACAGCGTTATCCGCGATCTCGGCGAGGTTAAGAAGGTGAATGTTGTTGTTCTGAAGGACAGCGATGACATCACCCGTCTGCATGAAGGTATGCTGACAATCTGGGTGAGCGATGACAACAAGGCGTATCAGCAGACCGATTCCTTCAAACTTCTCCGTGACGGTCAGTACACCTATCTGTACGATTTTGAGGCGACCGGCCGCTACGTTAAGGTACACTGCACGACACATGACACGACCGATCCCGACTTCACCGCACCGCTTGACGGCATGATCGAGGCGTATTATGACGAGGTATTCGGAGACGGCGGAAACAGCTTTGCGTCCACCACGACCGCAACGGTGACGAACACCACGGCAAACACGCTGTACGATACCGTATACGTTCTCTCCGCCTCTGATGCCGGTGTGAGCTGTGTCACGGCGGACAAATCTGACGTTCGCTTCTTCCTCGGCGAGGAGCTTCTCTATCACTGGTATGACGGAACGGATTTCTACGTCCGCGTGACGGAGGTTCCCGCAAACAGCATGGTGCCGATCACAATCCTCTCCGGCAACGCCAACGCGAAAAATATCTCCGATAAGGAGCACATATACGAGGTCTCCTACGGCACGACGGAAACCTTTAACCGTATGTACGGTCACTGGTACATGCTTTTGCCGAACGGCACGCTCTTTAACTTCTCCGGCATCGCGGTAAACGATAAACCGTTCACCTATCAGGTGTCCCACGACGAGGGCAGAACGTGGAGTGCAGGTATCATTGCCGACGGCTCTGATGACTTTTTGTGCATCCCCTACGGCGATTATTACGATGAGGTCGCCGGTCGTATTCTCGTACAGGGAACGCGCACGATGGAGAACGGCAAGCTCTCCACGCGCGTCATGTATTCCGATGACCTGGGTAAGTCCTGGCATAAATCGGAGATGATCCTGCCGGAGGAGGCGCAGTATTTCCAGAACTACGTAGACTTTACCAAATGCGCCTCCTACGACGGCGAGGACGGTCCCGGCGTGGACTTCGTATTCCCTGCCGCCATTGCGGATGACTATTACAAGACGACTGCCGGCATGGACTACCCTGCGGCGCAGGTAATCGTTATCTATTCCAAGGACGGCGGTAAGACGTGGGAAGTCAGCGAAAGCCGTATCCACTACACAAGCGGCATGGGCTTGCAGGTTCGTGAATCCGGCGTATGTGAGGCCGGCATCATTTGCGGTGACGACGGCTCACTTGCGCTGTATGCACGCTGCCAGTTTGAGTCCGTAAACCATTTTGCCGTATCTTATTCCTACGACAACGGTCTCACCTGGACGGAGGAAATGGTTCTCTCCAACGTTTATGCAACGAACACACAGGCACTCATGTACGATTTTGAAGGCTCCAAGCTGCTCATCTGGGGCGGTCACAACGCGCTCGGCAGTGCATCCTACCGCCGCTACCCGATCGCGGTTGCTGTTTCGTATGACAACATGAAAACGTTTGAAGGCATCCAGGATATGTTCCTCAAAACGGCATACCAGGGCATGCTGACGGGAACCCGCTTCGATGGCACGAACCCGACTGCATCGCAGGTTGGTGACAGCCTGATTCTGTCCTTCACCGGTGACGGACACTTCTCGTTCCGCATTGACAATTTCAGAGAGTATCTGTACCGCACGAAGGGTGCATACGATTCCTTTGAAAATGCGACACCCGAATTTGAGGGATGGTCATTCACGGGCGGTATGATCGAAAACTCGACCGATCACGCATCCGTTGGCGAGAAATCCATGAAATTCAGCGTGGGTGCATCGGCGGTGCGCTCCCTGCCCTCCGTTTCCGAGGGTGTGATCTCCTTTGATTTGTGGATCGATGATCCTGCCAAGGCGGATCTTGAAATTGAGCTGGAGACCTCCTTTGCCGCAGACTACGGTGTGGCAGCACCCGTTGCCTTCTGTCTCAACGGTCAAAAGCTCACCCTCCTCGGCTCCGACAAGGCGATCGACGCAAACCTGAAGGCAGGCTGGAACACGTTTGTCTTTGATCTCTCGCTGAAAAACAGCACGCAGAGTGTGACGCTCAGCGTAAACGGTGCCGCCCCGGTCAATGCACCGATCAATAACAGCGAGATAAACAATTACGTCTGCTTCGTAAGCGTGAACTGCAATGGCGGAGAAACGTATTATCTGGACAACTTCCTCGTGATCGATGAGGATACTGTCATCTACACAGCCAAGCAGACGAAGGCAGAGATTGCCGATTTGACCGAGGTGCCGGAAGCACTTGCCGAGCGCTACGAGACGGCGGATGAAATTAAATCGTACCTGTCCGGCAGAATGACTGCCGCATACGGGGACGCTTACACGGCGGAAAACAGCCTGTTTATGGATCTCTCCCTGTTTGTATCCACCGACGGCGAAAATTTCAGAAGTGCCGTTCTGAACGACATCCCGATGGAGGGTATTGAGATCCGTCTCGATTATCCCGAAGGAACGACCGCCTACACCCATGAGTTCAAGGCGATCCATATGTTCACTGCGGACTCCAACCGTCACAGCACGTACATCGGCAAGTATGAATCCCCGCTCGTGACAGAGCGCGAGGACGGTCTGTACATCAAGCTCCGCAGTATCGATTCACTCCTTCTGCTTTCGTGGGAGAAGGTAGCGGAGACTCCCGTGGACACAGAGCCTGAGACGGAGACGGATACCGCCCCTGTCACCGATCCTCAGCTGACAGATGACACGGCAGGCGGCTCCTCCCCGATTCTCTATATCGGCATCACTGCGGGTGTGATCGCAGTCGCTGCGGTCATCGCCGTAATCCTCGCGAAGAAATCCAAAAAGAAATCCGCGTAAGTCAAGAAAATCCCCGTTCAGCCGAGAGGCTGAACGGGGATTATGTTTATTCGTCCTTGACGGTGATAAAGTTCTCCGCATACGGGAGGGAGAGAATCCAATCGCAGAACGTGTGCCACTCGGGGAGCTTATGATTTCGGCGGGCGTAGTACATGCTGATGAGATTCTCATAGTTCATCGTGCACGTGCGCATCTGATTGTATGAGGACGGCAGAAGCTGGATCATATCATCCCAGAAAGCGCGCTCCTTCGTCTCAATATAGGTAAGGCGACGCTTTTCCAGAAAAGCGATCGTCTGATCGAGGCAAGTAAGTGCGTCATCCGTCATACGATCGCAGCTGAAATCCTCGCGGGTGAACGGACGGGCGTGGATTTTGTGCATCGTGCTCGTGGAATTTGCGACCGTACCGACCTTGTACGTATCAAACTCCTTCCACCAGTACAGCGGCGCGGTGATGTCCACGGAAACGAAAATCTGGCGGAGGAATTTGCGGTGATCCGACCCGGAGCGTGCGAGCTTCCCGCCGAGGGACAGATCGTTCTCACCGACGATGAAATCTCCGTTTTCATCCTCGAAGCTGTCGCCCTTATCCCAGCTGTTGAGCGGATTGCGCATACCGCGCAGGGCGTTGTCAAAATTCATTACAGCGGTTCTTTCCAGTAAAATCATGCGATACCCTCACTGTTCGTTCGTATTCATGTATTAATTATAGCATATCCCGAAAAAAAACACAAGCATCTTTACGTTTTTCCGTAAAAAACTCCTCACATGTGCATAAAAGCCGTCAAGCGGGTAAAAATAGCGTTGTCAAACGAAACGCATCCCGCCTCGGAGGGAGTGCACCGAGGAGAAAGGCACGCATATGAACAACAGTACACAAACCAGAAAGCAAAACCGTATTCTGATCGCCGTCGTCGCTCTCATTGCCGTATTCACAACCGTTATGGTTGTCGTGACAGCCATGCAGGGCAGAAAAAGAAACGAAGATAAGCCGCCCGTCACAGTCGATTCCGACACCGGAGAGAATACGACGGACACGCCCTCGCACACACAACCTGATGAAACGCAGCCAAGCGATACATCAAAGCCGGAGGAGACTGAGAAAACGGACGCACCTGCTGACACGGATGCCGCACAGGTCAACACGCCCGAGGACGCACTGCCCGACTTTATCGCCCCCGTCAGCGGCACTTTGTCCCGTCCGTACAGCATGGAGGTGCCCGTCTATTCTCTGACAATGAACGACTACCGCACACACGGCGGTGTGGACATCGCCGCCGAGCTTTCCGCCACAGTCCGTGCCTGTGCCGCCGGAACAGTCACCGATGTGTGGGAGGATCCGCTGATGGGCAAGTGTGTACGCATCGAACACAGCGGCGGCGCGGTTAGCACGTACAAAAATCTTGCTCCTGAGATTCCGGACGCTATCTGCACCGGTGCTGTCGTTGAGATCGGTGCTGTAATCGGTCAAATCGGCGAAAGCGCACTGATCGAGCTGGCGGATGCACCGCATCTGCACTTTGAGCTGAGCATTGACGGCAAGAGTGTCAATCCCGCTGATTTTATGCTGATCGGCACGACGGACACAGCATACGAGGGCTGATATTTGAGATTTGCAGAACTGCCGCATTATATATGCGGCAGTTTTCTTTTGTCATGTTTTCACGATGTTTACAGAATACCCCTTGATTTTGTCGGCATCTGTGTTATCATTATAATAGAGTATAATTTTTCCGCATAGGCTGACACAGGGCAGTTGTACATATCACTTCGCGAGGTTTAATTATGATGCTTTTCGCTAAACACCGTTATTTGGCGCGGCTTCTCGCTTTCGTGCTCTGTTTCTGCGCGCTTGTGCCACTCCTTTCCTCCTGCAAAAAGAATACGCCCCTGCCCTCCTATTCGCACGGGAAGCTCACAGAGCAAGGTCCGGCGTCTCAGCTTCGGTCGATCATCGATCCGTCAAGCGAGGTGCGCGGCGTATATATCGCGACCGTTTACAACATCGACTATCCGTCCAAGACAAATCTCTCCGCAGATGCTTTGCAGGCAGAGCTGGACGAGATTATCGAAACGACCGCCGCGGCAGGCTTGAACACGATCTATTTTCAGGTGCGACCGGCTTGCGATGCTTTATACAAATCGGAGCTGTTCCCCGTTTCCGAATCACTCACGACAAGCGGCAAGCTCACGTTTGATCCGCTTGCGTATCTGGTAGAGGCGGCGCATCAGCGCAACATCTTCGTGCACGCATGGGTGAATCCGCTTCGCGTGACGCTCGGTACGGAAAAGAATCCGCAGACCGATCCGTCCCTGCTGCCGGACGGCAGTCCTGCGAAGGCGCATCCCGAATGGACGATCGCGTATGCGGACGGACGGCTGTATTTTGATCCCGCACTGCCGGAAGTGCGTCAGCTGATCGCGGACGGCGTCCGGGAGATCGTCGCAAACTACAACGTGGACGGCGTTTTGTTTGACGATTATTTCTATCCGTATCCCGTAACGGACGAGAACGGAATCACGCAAGGCTTTGACGATGCCGCCTCCTTTGAAAAACACGGCGACGGACGCACCCTTGGCGATTTCCGCCGCGACAATGTGAATGAGATGATCCGCCTCGTGTACGACACGGTGAAATCGGTGAGCACGGATGTGCAGTTCGGCGTGGCGCCGTTCGGTATCTGGCAGAACGACAACGGAAAAAACGGCGGCTCCGCGACGCGTGGGCTGGAATCGTACAAATCGATCTACTGCGATCCGATCGCGTGGGCGGAGGGCGGCTACGTTGACTACATCGCGCCGCAGATTTACTGGCGTTTTTCCACATCGGTCGCCCCGTATGATGAGCTTGTCCGCTGGTGGAACCGTGCACTGGACGGCACGGGTGTCGATCTTCTGATCTCCCATGCCGCATACAATTACGAGGACTGGAGCTCGCCCACCGGCGAGATGAAAAAGCAGATCGAATACGCCAGAGACAAAATCACGTACCGCGGCAGTATTTTTTACGGATACGATGAAATCCGCACGAATCTGCACGCGATCACGGAGGAGCTGACGGACGTGTACGCGGACAGCGTAATCTATCTCGATCCGTCTCCGTCGGGCATGGGCGTGCAGATCACCTCCCTCGCGGACGGGTCAACCGTAACGGATGCAAACGTGCGCCTGTTCGGGCTTTCCTCACCCGATACTGCACTGACCGTCAACGGCGAGCCGGTCGAACGCACGCGCGGCGGATACTTTGTGATCTCCGTTGCACTGAAAAAAGGCGAGAACGTCCTGATTTTCGAACAGGACGGACAAGCCTATACATATACAATCCATCGCGGCGAGCCGCAGGATTGATTTCACACAAAAGGATTTGACCATGATCGGAGTACTTACAAACACGCTGACCGTGCTGATCGGCGCATCGCTCGGGCTTCTTCTGAAACGGGGGATTCCCGAAAAGGTATCGGATGCGGTGATGAAAGCCATCGGACTTTGCACGGTTTTCATCGGCATAAGCGGTGCGCTGAAGGGCGAGAACACACTCGTTCTCATTTTGTCGATGACTATCGGCACGCTCATCGGCGCGGCTGTCGATATTGACACGCGCTTTACGAATCTCGTTACGAAAATCGAAGCGAAATTCAAAAAATCGGACGGTAAAACCTCGATTGCCGAGGGCTTTATCGGCGCGAGCCTTGTCTTCTGCGTCGGTGCGATGACGATCGTCGGCTCTTTGCAGGCAGGCATCAGCGGCGACAACACGATGCTGTTCACGAAAAGCGTGCTTGATCTCATTTCCTCGTTCGTGTTCGCCTCGGCACTCGGTATCGGCGTGCTCTTTGCGGCAGGATTCGTATTCGTTTTTCAGGGCGCACTCGTTCTGCTTGCACAGTTTGTCGCGCCTCTGCTCTCTGACGTTGTGATTGCCGAGATGACGTGTGTCGGCTCTGTCGTAATCCTTGCGCTCGGTCTGAATCTGATCGGGGTAACAAAGCTGAAAATCATGAATTTCCTGCCTGCGATTCTTTTACCGATTCTGCTCTGCCCTCTGTATGAAAAAATCGCGGTTTGGATTGCATCTTTTATGTAAAGAAAGGAGCACTGTATGTACCATCTTCTGGTTGTTGACGACGAAGAAATGATCCGTCGTATGATCGTCAAATACGCAAACTTTGAAGGGCACGCCGTCACGGAAGCCGCAGACGGCATGACTGCGGTACAGCTCGTGAAAAACGGACAGTTTGACATTCTTATCATTGACATCATGATGCCCGAGCTGGACGGCTTCTCCGCTTGCCGTGAGATCCGCAAATTTTCCGACATCCCGATCATCATGCTGAGCGCACGCGGTGAGGAATACGATAAAATCAACGGCTTCGGACTCGGCGTGGACGATTATGTTGTCAAGCCGTTCTCTCCGAAGGAGCTGATGATGCGCGTAAACGCCATTCTCAAACGGGTGCAGAGCGCACCTGCACCGGCCGCAGAGCCCACGCAAAATGAGATTATCGAAATCGACGGATTGCGTGTCGATCTGTCCGCACGGATCGTTTATGTGGACGGAAAACGGACGGAAATGTCCCCGAAGGAATACGATCTGTTTTTCTACATGCTGAAAAACAAAAACATCGCGCTCTCCCGTGACAAGCTCCTCTCCGAGGTGTGGGGATACGATTATTTCGGCGATGACCGCACGCTGGATACGCACATTAAACTCTTACGCAAATCGCTCGGTCCGTATGCGTCTCTGATCGTCACCCTGCGCGGCATGGGCTACCGATTTGACACAAAAAAAGAATCATGAAAACGAAAAACACTGCGGCAAAGAAAAAGCATCCGCCGCTGAGGAGAAAGGTATTCGTATATCTCGCGGTATTTGTCGGTGTAACACTTGCCATTTTGTGGGTGTTCCAGATCTTTCTTCTGAAGCCGATGTACGAATCCTTGAAAATGCGTGAGATCCGCACCGTTTCGAGCATCGTTGTCCGTAATACGGAAAATGAGGATCTGCAATCCCTCACGGATTCGCTGGCAAAGACGACAAACATCTGCATCTCCGTATACGAAATCAACGGATCCTCCGCGCGTCTGTGCGCCAATTCACACATCCGCGGAAGCTGTTTTCTGCACAACGTCAAGTCGGATCAGTTTATGAACCGTCTGTATGCCGGTGCGAAAAATGATGGATACTATACGGAGGAAATCCGAGGCAATCTCTTCACGCCGAACAAGCCCGGGCAGGATGACGACATCCCGAAAAGCATCATCACCGCGCAGATTGTTTCCGGCACGGGAGAGACGTCGTATCTCGTCCTTTTGAACGGTGAGATCGAGCCGGTGGCAACCACGACGGATACACTGATGGTGCAGCTTGCCGTTATTACCGTTCTTCTGCTGATTTTCGCCGGTATCACTGCGATAATCGTTTCGGGCGCAATCTCCCGACCGATCACACAGATGAGCAAGGAGGCGCACAAGCTCGCACTCGGCACGTATGACGTGCATTTTGACGGCGGTCACACGCAGGAAACAGCAGAGCTGGGCGACGCACTCAACTACGCCGCGCATGAGCTTTCCTCCATCGACACGATGCAGAAGGAGCTGCTCGCCAACATCTCGCACGATCTGCGCACGCCGCTTACGATGATCTCCGGCTACAGCGAAGTAATGCGCGACATCCCGGGCGAGATGACAGCGGAAAACATGCAGATCATCATTGACGAGACGCGCAGACTTACCGATCTTGTGAACGATATTCTTGACCTCTCCCGCTTGAAAAACGGCACACAGACGCTTACCTGCGAGACGATTTCTCTGACGGAGACGGTGCGCGAGACACTCACACGCTACGCCAAGCTCGCAAGCGACGGGTACAAAATCGAATTTATCTGCGACCGCGAGGCGTTCATCTATGCCGATAAGACAAAGATTCTGCAAGTGATCTATAACTTTGTGAACAACGCGATCAGCTACACGGGCGAAGACAAAACGGTCATCATCCGTCAGCTCTGCGAGGACGGCGTCTGCCGCATCGAAGTCACGGACAGCGGTGAGGGCATCCCCGAGGAGCAGCTTCCGCTTATATGGGATCGGTACTACAAGGTAAAGAATTACTACAAACGTGCCGTCACGGGCACGGGGCTCGGGCTTTCCATCGTCAAGAGCATCCTGCTTCTGCACGGTGCGAAGTTCGGCGTACAGAGCACGGTGGGCAAAGGCAGCACGTTCTGGTTCTCCCTGCCCGAAATTCCCGCACCGGATAAAACGAGCGAACCGTAATCCTCAAAGGCCGCATCGGGCAATCGGTGCGGCTTTTTTCGACATTTTGGATAAAAACGGAAGAATGTTTACAAAGGAAACCGATTTGTTTACATTTTCCGCTTGATGCAAAATCACTCACTCGGTTATAATAAAGCGGTAAACTCTTGATAATGCGAATTTATTTTACGAAAAGGATCAGCGTGATGTTAGAACTGAAAAACATCAAAAAAGAATATCACACGGGTGGGGAGACGGTCGCCGCTTTGCGCGGAATCGATCTTTCCTTCCGCGACAGCGAATTTGTCTCGATCCTCGGTCCGTCCGGATGCGGTAAAACGACGCTTTTGAACATCATCGGCGGACTGGATCAGTACACCGAAGGAGACTTGCGCATTCACGGAACATCGACGAAGGAGTTCAAGGATCGCGACTGGGACACCTACCGCAACCACTCGATCGGATTTGTGTTCCAGAGTTATAATCTGATTCCGCACCAGACCGTTTTGCAGAACGTTGAGCTTGCGCTGACGCTCTCGGGCGTGTCGAAGGCGGAGCGTCGGGCACGGGCGAAAAAGGCACTCGAGGAGGTCGGTCTGGGCAATCAGCTCAAAAAACGACCGAGCGAGATGTCGGGCGGTCAGATGCAGCGCGTATCGATCGCACGAGCAATCGTAAACAATCCCGATATTGTCCTTGCGGATGAGCCTACGGGCGCGCTCGACACGGAGACGAGCGTGCAGGTCATGGAAATTCTGAAGAAAATCTCCAAAAAACGCCTTGTCATCATGGTCACGCACAACCCCGATCTCGCCGATCGATATTCTACACGCATTGTGCGGATGCTTGACGGAAAAATCACCAGCGATTCCATGCCGCTGACGGCGGAGGAGATCGCAAAAGCGTCCGAAGCGGATGCCGTGCGCCGCGCGGAGGAGGCTTCAAAGAAAAAGCCGTCGATGTCGTTTGTAACCTCGTTTGGGCTTTCTTTGAAGAATCTCTTTACGAAAAAGGGGCGTACCGTGCTAACCTCCTTTGCCGGAAGCATCGGCATCATCGGCATTGCGCTGATTTACGCCGTATCGCAGGGCATGACGATGTACATCGATGCTGTGCAGGAGGATACGCTCTCGTCGTATCCTCTGACGCTGGAGGCACAGAGCATTGATATTGGCTCACTGATGCAGGCATTTATGGGCGGCGCTCAATCCGAAAGCGAGCACGAGCTGGATGCCGTATATCAAAAAACGATGCTCTACGATATGATTAACGCTATGAGTGCGCTGGAAACGACGGAGAACGATCTCCGCTCGTTCAAAACGCATCTGGATGCGCTCTATGCCGACAAGGAAGGCACCGTCTATGATGCACTCAACGGCATCCATTACACGTATGACCTCGACATGACCGTATACACGAAAAACGTGGACGGCACGATCATTGAATCCGACACGGAATCTCTGATGCAGGAAATTCTGCTTGAAAATCTCGGGCTGGATCTCTCCGGCGTAATCAGCGCGAGTGAGTCCAACATCAGCGGCATGTCGATGATGTCGATGTCCTCCTCTATGACCAGACTTTGGCAGGAGCTTCTGCCGGGCGAGGACGGCAAGCTCGTAAATGATCTTTTGGAGAAGCAATACGATGTGATCTACGGTCGCTGGCCTGCCGCGTACAACGAGATTGTGCTCGTTGTGGATGAGCGAAACGAGCTGGATGACATCACTCTGTACGCGCTCGGACTCAAATCGAAGGCGGACATTGATGCGCTCGCGGATGCCGCCATCAAATACACCCCCCTCGATCACGAGATGGAGTCGTGGACGTTTGAGGAAATCTGCGGTATGCAGTTTCGCGCGGTACTCCCGGCGGATGTGTACGTTCTCGACGAAGCGACCGGCACGTATTCCGATCTGCGCGAAAGCCCGGCGGGACTGAAATATCTCTACGACAACGGCATCGATCTGAAGGTAACGGGTATCATCCGCGAAAGCGAGGATGCCGTATCCGCGATGCTGACCGGTTCGATCGGATATACAAGTGCGCTGACCGAATACATGATTAAGGAGTCGAGAGATTCCGAGGCGGTTACGGCACAGATTTCCGATCCGAGCACGGATGTTTTCACAGGACTCCCCTTCCGCGACAATGCAGGCAACATGAGTGATACGGAAAAAGAAGCAGAATTTCGCACCTATATCGACACGCTTTCGGAGGCGCGCCGTGCACAGGCGTATATTGATATTCTGTCTATACCGCCTAAGGAGCAAATCGATGCGGCACTGGCGCAGTCTGTCGGATCGATGACGCGCGAAGATATGGAAGCCGTGATGACGGAGGCGTTTGCCCAGCAGATGAACATGAGTGCGGAGGAGATTGCTTCGTACATGCAGTCTCTGCCCGACGAGGATCTGACAGAGCTGTTCTCGCAGATCGCGGAGGAGCAGTTCCGTATGCAGTACGCCGCCGGTGTACAGGCACAGCTTGCCGATATGACGTCCGAGCAGCTTTCGGGCGCGCTCGCCATGGCGATGCAGACCTTCACAACGGAGCAATGCGCAATCTACTATGAGGAAATCTGCGAATTTGCGCCGACAACGTATGACGCAAACATGAAAACGCTCGGCTACGTGCACCTTGACGATCCGTCTGCCATCCATCTCTACGCCTCCTCCTTTGAAAACAAGGACGTACTGGAGGATATGATTCAATCCTACAACGATTCCGTTGACGAGCTGCACCGCATCACCTACACGGACTATGTCGGCATCATGATGTCGTCGATCACGACGATCATCAACGCGATCACCTACGTGCTGATCTCGTTTGTCGCCGTTTCGCTGATCGTTTCATCGATCATGATCGGTGTCATCACGCTGATCTCCGTACAGGAGAGAACAAAGGAGATCGGTATCCTCCGCGCAATCGGTGCGTCAAAGAAAAACGTCTCCGGCATGTTCAACGCGGAGACGATGATTATCGGCTTCACCTCGGGTGCACTCGGCGTACTGATTACGTACCTGCTCTGCATCCCGATCAATCTGATTCTGCACCACCTGACGGGTATTGCGAATCTGAGTGCGTATCTGCCCGTGCCGGTTGCCATCGCGCTTGTGATTATCAGTATGCTTCTGACGCTTATCGCGGGCATTATCCCCTCACGCAGCGCGGCAAAGAAGGAGCCGGTTGTGGCACTGAGAACGGAGTAAAGAATGAACCGACAACTAAAAGGCATCGCACTGATTTTGCTTGCCATTCTTTTAACGATAGTATACGGAAATCGCTCGTTTTTCGATTTGGACTTCGACTGGTCTTTGCTGTTCACCCTGCTCGGTATCGTCGGAACCGTGCTGGTGTTCTTACCCGATAAAAAGGATAAGTAACAAAAAGCAAGTGCATACGGTTTTAACCGTATGCACTCTTTTTTATCCTTTTTTCATGACAAAATCGAGAAAATCCGTGATATGCTTATCCCAGTACGCCCAGGTATGACCGCCTTCATCTTCGATGTAGGTGTAGTCAAACGGATTGCCTTCCACTGACGTGAAGAAATCCCTCGTTTTGTGCGCGGCTTCCAGAAGAAAATCCTCTTTGCCTATAGCATGATAGATTCTCGGTGCAGGCAGCCCTTCGGCAAGTATCTTCTTCGCGTTGCCGAGTACGTCCTCCTCCGTTCCCGCAATTTCTCTGCCGTCATAGACTCTGCGGACAAGCGCATCAACCGCCGGATTATCGCCCGGCTTTGTGCCGGGGAACGGAAAAACGGTATCCCCCGCGGACAAGCAGCCGATCGCGGAAAACTTGTCGGGATTGGCAAGTCCGATCTTCAAAGCACCGCCGCCGCCCATGGAGTTACCGGCAATCCACGTATCCTCACGGCGTGGGGAGATGTTGAAAAATCCGCCCATCAGATCAAAGAGTTCGCTTGCGATGGCCGTATAGAAGCGATGTCCGTGCGCCATATCCGCATAATTGGAAAGCTCTCCGTCGGGCATCACCACAGCGATGCCTCTTTCGGCGGCATAACGCTCAATGGAGGTGTTGCGACACCAAGTGGTGTGGTTATCGGTCATGCCGTGGAGCAGCCAAAGGGTGGGAACGGCAGAGGTCGCACGCTCGGGGAAAATGACAGAGCAATTCATCGTGCGGCAGATGGTTTTCGAGAACCAATTGAGCGTGATCTGTGCCATGTTACTGTCCCTCCTTTGCTGTGAGCCAAGCAAGAATCGGCTGTATAAATTCGTCCCAATAATGCCATGCGTGGTACGCCTCGGGAACTTCTGTATACGTCGGATTTACGCCGATCCCACGAAGCTCATCTCTGAATTTCACGTTGCATTTGTAAAAGAAGTCTGCGGTTCCGACAATCTGGAAGATTTCGGGCATGGGGCGTTTATTTTCAACAATCCCCTTTGCAAGGGCACAAAGATCGTTTTTGCCGCCCTTGAATGCAGTCAGATCGCCGAAAATATCAGACCAAAACTGCTCGGATCTGGAAATTACACGGCAGAGATCTCCGCCCGGGAAGAATCCGTCGGGAGAGCATCCGGGGGCAATTGCGCCGATTTTGGAAAAGGTTTCGGGATAGGTTAGCCCAATGGACAGCGCGCCGTAGCCGCCCATGGAAGATCCTGTAATAAAGGTATCCTCATATTTTGGGGAGATACCGGGGAACATACGGCGCACCACCGAAACAAGCTCCTCGCCCACAAATTTGCGGTAGTTATAGCCCTGTGCCATATCGGCGTACCAGCTCAGTCCCCCATCGGGCATGACGACCGCGATCTCCTTTTCCTCAGCATATGTTTCAATGTTGGTATAGCGCATCCATGCGGTATAATCGTCGCTCATTCCGTGAAGGAGAAAAAGGACGGGATAGTGATTTTGTCCGTCGGGATCGTCATGAATCATGCTCCGTGTCCGCTGCGGCAAAAGAACATTCATGGCGGTGTTCATTCCGAGAACCTCGGAATAAAAATTGACGTTAAGATATGCCATAGTTGATACCTCGTTTTTGTGAATGGAAGCGAGCAATACCGTCATACAAACAGATATTTCCGTCCGAGAACAATTTTACACCATGAGGGCAAATTTGTCAATATTTTCGCGGAAATCTTTACGGATACGTCCGTACCTTAACCGACTTACAAAATAAAAAGCGACAGGGGGAAATCCGAAGATTCCCCCCCTTGGTGATGATTATTGTACCGTCTTTCTCAGTTAATTCCGGACATATCCGTCACCGCCGCAAACGATACATTTCTGTATGCCGCCACTGCATCTGTTACAGGTGTGATAGACTTTTTTTCCGTTAATGTCAAAGTAAGCAAACGTCTGACCTTCGCCGCCACAGTAAATGCACTCGTGATACCCGCTTTGCTTCTCACAGTAGCCACAGGGTATCGGATCTCCCGAAGAATCGCTGCTGTTATAAGCAAAATTGCCGCCAAAAGCTGGAATCGGAGACGCCGGAGGAACGTAGTTGCTTTTCGTCGTATACATGTTTATATAGATGTCGTTATACACGGTGAGTTTGACCGACACCTCCGCGCTGTATCCGGGCCATAGAAATCTATGATTAGCGGGCTCCACTATCATAGAGGGATCGTTTTGGCCTACATACTGCGTGCGGACAGTTGCCCTGCCATCTTCGCTGTATTTGTACTCGAATCGAAGCAGAAAACTCTCCAGCTTGTTGTCGTACACGTATTCCGCGACGATATTTGTGCCGTCATAAACGTACAGGCTGTCCACCTTGCATTTGCTGTCCGCCGTATAGTACTCGTATTCGCAGCCGATCATCGTACTACCTTTGTACAGTTTATAGATGGCAACATACTCGCCGTTCGTCAACGTGTGCTCACTTACGGTACAGGAATCCGCACCCAGCTTTGCATGGAAGTTATACATATTCTCTGTCGTCAGCTGCACGGACGAATACACATCCGTCATCGACTGAAGCGTAGCAGGAGAAAGCGGAGACGTGTACAGTTTTCTGCCGGCGGCATCGTAGACGTCGTAGAGGGTTTCACGCTTTTCCTCCTCAATCTGTGCTTTGCTGGTATTATACTTGTACGAGATATGCGTGTACTGAAGCACGTTCGCTTCCCCGCTCGGCGTATACAAGCTCGTCGTAAGCGGCTCCATTCTGCCTCTCGTCTTGTTGTAGTAATACACGTTTTTGCAGCTCAGATTTCCGTCCGCGTCGTACACGTACTCTTCGCCCATGTCCAGAGTGCCGTTTGCATAAATCAGTCTCTCTGTCAGAAGTAGTGCAGAATCCTCGGCAGCGGAACTATCGGTTTTTCCGCTGTCCGCAGAGCTGCCGCTTCCGCCGCCGGTGGAGGGAGCATCCTCATCCTCCGCATCTGTTACCTCCCCGGAAAGCGACGCACCGCATTCTTTGCAGTATTTCTTTTTGTACGAATTTTCCGTCTTGCACGCGGAGCAGACGATCACTTTTGACAAAGACTTTCCGCAGTCGCTGCAATACTTGTCCCCTTCATCATTTTCTTCGTCGCAGTACGGACAGATTACCGTATCATCGTCCTCATCTTTGTAATTCGCGTGGGATTCACCGCAGGAAATGAGTGTCAAAAGCAGGGCAAGCAGAATACATACAACAGATAATGCCTTTTTCATTTTTTCTCCTCCGAAATATATATTTTCCCCTGACAGGGGGATGGACAACATTTATCCTCTGTTCTGTCTGAGCACCTCATATGCGAGCACGGACGCGGCGGAGGCGGCGGAAAGCGATCCGCGGAACTCCCGTCCGTAATCGAGGCGCACGACCGTATCGGCTTCGTCAAGCAGTGCACGGGAGATGCCGCGCTTCTCGCCGCCGACGATGAGGAAGATCGGTTTTCTGAGATCGGCATCGAATGCGGAGACGGAATCACGGATTCCGGCGCAGACGATCTTGTACCCTGCCCCGCGTGCGATCCGTGCGGCGTCCGCACCGTCCGCTATGTACAAGGGCAAAAGCTCCGACGCGCCCGCAGAGGATCGGCAGACAATGCCTGCCGCCTGCATCCAGTTGCGCGGCGAGAGGATCACGGCATCCGCCCCTGCGGCGTAGAGTGTGCGCATGGCGTATCCGAAATTGTACGGATCCTCAATTCCCTCAAGCATGACGGCGAAGCCGCCTTCGGGAAGGGATTTTTCTGTTAAAAGAGGAATCTCGCGCTGTGTACATTCGGCGACGATACCGCCGTGTGTGGTTCCGCTTGTCACGGCATCAAGATGCGCCGCATCTGTCAGAACAACCGAAAAGCCCATCTCCGCACCGACGGCGCGAAGATAGGCGATCTCTTTGGCTTTGCTTTTTTGTTTGTCGGCATCGACCAGCACGCGCACGGGACGTCTTTCGTGAATCCCGCGGCGGTTTCCGTCGATGACGGCACGGATGGAGGTCATCCCCTCAAAAAGTACGGTTTCTGCGTTCATGCATCTCTCCGTCCGATCCGCGATTATTTTTCGGCGTTCATTTTCAGATACGCGTTGATGAAGCCGTCAATCTCGCCGTCCATGACCGCGCCGATGTCCGCGATTTCAAAGCCGGTACGGGTATCCTTCGCAAGCGTGTACGGCATGAAGACGTAGGAACGAATCTGCGATCCCCACTCAATATTGACCTTTGCGCCCTGAATATCCTCAATGCGCTCGAGCTTTTCGCGCTCCTTGATTTCAAGCAGCTTACTCTTCAGCATTTTGAGCGCGGTTTCCTTATTCTGGAGCTGGCTTCGCTCCGTCTGACATCCGACGACGATACCGGTCGGGATGTGAACGATACGGATGGCGGAGTCCGTCTTGTTGATATGCTGACCGCCGGCACCGCTGGAACGGTGCGCGGTAATTTCGAGGTCCTCCTCGCGGATCTCGATGTCGGCATCCTCATCGGAAAATTCGGGCAGAACCTCAACGGAAGCAAACGACGTATGGCGGCGTCCCGACGAATCGTACGGAGACACGCGCACAAGGCGGTGGACGCCGTTTTCGCTCTTGAGATAGCCGTAAGCGTTCAAGCCCTCAACGATAATCGTAGCGGATTTGATGCCTGCCTCGTCTCCGTCGAGCCAGTCGGCGAGCTTGACGGTAAATCCGTGCGACTCACCCCAACGGGTGTACATACGGTAGAGCATCTGCGCCCAGTCCTGCGCCTCCGTGCCGCCGGCACCGGGATGGAAGGAGAGGATTGCGTTGTTCTTGTCGTACTGACCGCAGAGGAGCACCTCGATGCGCTGCTTTTCCGCCTCGGCAAGGATCGCGTCCTTCTCGGCGACGATCTCATCCGTAACGCTCTCGTCGTTCTCCTCAATTGCCATTTCCGCCATGATAACCGTGTCCTCAAGCCGCTGTACAAGGGTGTCATAACGATCAATTTTGTCCTTAATCTGCTTTAACTGCTGAAGTGATTTGGTAGACTTCTCCTGATCGTTCCAAAAATCGGGGGACTGGGATTTCGCCTCCAGTGTCTCCGCCTGCTCGCGCAGAGCGTCAATGCGCAAAGCACGTCCGAGCTCGGTCAGTGTATCGCGGAACGCATTCAGTTCCTGTTTCGCCTGTTCAAGTGCAATAATCAAAATAGCCTCCGTGTGCCGTTTTTTGAAGAAATTCTGTGGGCACACACGATTATTATACCATATTTCTATCCTCTTGTAAACAGGTGCGGCAAATTTTCCTTACAAACGAAAAAGGGAGGCTTCCCTCCCTCATTCATCGTCCATATCCGGCAAAACGATCTGCGGCTTTACGCCCGGATCGCGCTTCAGCACGTCATACCGAAACGCACGGCAAACATAGAGCGCGCTGACAACGCCGCGCTTTCTGCAAAGCATCTGATCGGGATTGTTCAAAGGCACCGCACACTCACAGTATTTGCAGAGCTTATCGATCTGCGGCTTCGTTTTTCTTCCCATTGCCCCGTCTCCTGTTTCTGTCTTATGCTATCAGTATAACAGAAACCGCGAAGAAAATCAAGAGGAAATTCTCGATCTGCCGCGCGTGAAGAAAGCCGGAAGCAGGCAGAACAAAATAAGCAGGGCGACCTCGGCTAAAACGTACACGGTCGGGGAATCCGAGACGGGGATGACGGTGGAAACCGGTGCGGACGGATGATATGCAAAACGGTAAAATATCGCGGCGGCACCACCTGTAAGGAATCCCTGTAACGCTTTGCAGATGGCGGCAGGCGCGAGGCGAACGCCGATCGGTGCGGTGAAAAACTTGCACTGTGCGAACACGGAGATGCCCGACCAACCGACGGCAAATCCACTCAGAAATGCGCCGAACGCACCGCCGAGATTTGCGGAATACGTGACACCGCCGGTAAATTCAAGTACAGCAGCAATCGGCGGCAAAACCCACGGTGCGCCCGAACAAAACCGTTTGAGAAACGTGAGTGCTACCGCAAAAAACACCACAAATCCGCACACGGTGAGCACGGAGGTAGCTGCGGCGGACACAGCCTCCGCAATCCGCGAAAGGACATCCTTTGAGGATCGTCGGCGGCAAAAATGCGGTTTTTCTTCCCTCCCCTCCCCGACATCTTTGCGCACACGCGCGTACACGACCCCGATCAAGAGCGCGGAGAGAATTTGCGCGGCGTACACGGCGAGTCCGAAGCCGCGGCTGCCCCAAAAGTGCGCGCCGACAACCTCGATCACAAACGCGGGACCGGTATTGTTTGACACAGCAATCAGCCGCTCCGTCTGTGCGCGTGAAAGTCTACCGTCCACGTACAGCTCGCACGCCGTTTTTGCTCCGACGGGAAATCCGCACAATGCGCCGAGCAAAATTGCCCCGGCGGAATCGGGCGGCAATCGAAGCGCACGGCAAAGCGGCGCAAAAAGCCGCCCGAGAGAATCCGTGCATCCGAACGAAACGATCAGCGAGGAGATTACCATATACGGAAACAGAGACGGAATCAAAACGTGTGCGCACAGCTTCAAAGCACTCCGCACGGACTCAGCGGCGGCTGAGGACTGCACAAGCAAAAGTAAAGCGCCGGAGAGGACTGCGGCACTCCCCATGCGCTGTATGGCAGGATTTCTTTTCATAATGCATTTTCCTTTCGCATGGCACCGCATCGTGCGGCATATGTTAGGATAGGCTTTATAAATCCTATGAATCGGGAGGCAATTTGATGCAATCTGCAAAAAACGGGCGCGGCAACCGGCACATTCCTTTCACCCAACGTCTGCACGAAACGCTGGATTTCCCTTTGGAAGGATGCAAGGGGATCACACGGGTTGAGGTAATCGGCAAGCATGAGGCAATCGCAGAGGGATGTGAATGCGTGCTCATCTACACGGCAGAATCGATCGTTCTTCGTATGCGCAAGGGATACGTGCGCATCACAGGAAAGGCTCTGGAGATGGAATCGCTGATCGGTGACCGCATTACGGTACGCGGAATCGTGCAGGCGGTTCATCTGTGTGAATCGGAGGCGGCACCGTGATGCGCGCCCTTTTGAACGCCATTGAGGGATGGTGCGAGATCCGCGCGGAAAGTACACACACCGCCGACGCTTTGAATCATTTGAAATCGGCGGGATTTATCCACTGGCGGATGCGAACGGACGAAGCAGGAACACTCCGTTTCCGTCTGCTTCTGAAGGATGCACCGACATTTCAAAAGCTCTGCCCCGAGGCAGTCGTCGGACGGGCACACGGGCTCCCTGCACTCCTTGACCGCTATCGCGGCAGATGGGGGATTCCCCTCGGTGCCGTGCTTTTTTCTCTGCTCGTCTGGCTATCCTGCACGGTAGTGTGGGAGATCGACGTCAGCGGCAACGAACGGCTGACGGAGCGTGAGATACTCACAATGCTGGAGGAATACGGATTCGGCGTCGGTACGCGCTTGAAAAGCGTGGATTTTGACGTTTTGCAAAACGAATTTCTCCTCACAACGGATAAGATTTCATGGATCGCGGTCAACATGGAGGGGACGGTCGCGCACGTACAGGTACGGGAAAATCTCGGCGGCAGAAATCTGTCAGACGGAGGAGCAAATGCGGCAAACGTGGTTGCCGCCGAGGACGGACAGATCGTCGAGGTTCGCGTAATCGGCGGACGTGCCGCCGTACAGCGCGGCGATATTGTGCGCGCAGGGGATCTTCTCATCAGCGGTGTGCTTTCGGTCAGAGAGGACGGGATGCGGTTTGAGTACGGAAAAGGCGAGGTTTTCGCGCAGGTGCACCGTGTAATCACCGTCGAAGCACCGCTTGCACGGGAGGAATTAACCCTTACAGGACGTGAAACAGTGCGAAAAACCGTAAATTTTTTTGCAAAAGATGTAAAACTTTTCAGAAACAGTAGCATTGACTATGCAACTTATGATACAATAATAATGGAGAAACAGTTGTCTCTGCCAGGTGGGATCACTTTACCGATATGGATCACTACGGAAACGGCGCGAGAAACGGCACCGACAACGGTTACCCGATCCGAAGCGGAAGCGTTTGCCGATGCCGCAATGTTGCTCAAAGCGGAGATGGATGCACTGCTTGCGGAAGCTGAAATTCTGTCGATGGAGACGGAGCATGTCTGTGAGGATGGGGTATACCGTATCACCGTGCACGCCGTCTGCCTTGCCGATATTGCGCAAACGCGCGAGATCGATCTCCACTGATTTTACAAAACGAATCTACAGATTGGACGATACTACATGACACAGAAAAAAATTCTTACCCCCTCCCCCGAAATCACAAAGCGGATTTTCGGATCCTTCGACTGCCATGCGCGACGTTTGGAGGAGGCGTTCGGCATCCGTATGTACAACAGCGGTGCCGACGGCGACGGCGACTGCATCACGCTGGAGGGCGAAAGCGATGCCGTGAACCGTGCGGCGGAGGCAGTTGCCTATCTGAAAAAAGTTGCCGCGATGGGGGACGATCTCACCGATCAGAGCGTGGATTACGTAATCCGCATGGTAAGTGAGGGGGCAACGGAGCAGCTCTCCGAGCTGGATGACGACTGCTTCCTTGTAACAGCACGGGGAAAACCGGTGAAGGCGAAAACGGTCGGACAGAAGAAATATGTAGACGCGATCCGCAAAAACACGATCGTCATCTGTGCAGGTCCTGCCGGTACTGGAAAAACGTATCTCGCCGTGGCGATGGCTGTCAAGGCACTCCGCTCGCATGAGATTTCAAGAATCATTCTCACCCGTCCTGCCGTGGAAGCGGGCGAGAAGCTCGGCTTCTTACCCGGCGATCTCCAGAGCAAAATTGACCCGTACCTGCGTCCTTTATACGACGCACTCTATGAGATGATGGGCGCGGAGACGGTCACACGACTGATGGAGAAGATGACGATCGAGATCGCGCCGCTTGCGTACATGCGCGGACGGACGCTGGACGATTCGTTTATCATCCTGGATGAGGCGCAGAACACGACGGAGGAGCAGATGAAGATGTTCCTCACCCGTCTCGGTGCGGGATCGAAAATCGTCGTGACGGGCGATCTGACGCAGACCGATTTGCCCGACGGCAAAAAAAGCGGCCTTGCCGCCACGGTAAAGATTCTCTCGGGCATCGAGGGGATCGCCGTACACGAATTTACGGAACGGGATGTGGTGCGCCACCGTCTCGTGCAGAAAATCATCATGGCATATGATCGCTATGAACGGGACAAAAAAGCCAAAGCGGCACAAAGACGCGAGGAAATGAAGAAATTCAGCGCGTCCCGTCCGCAGAAATAAAAGGAGCTATCTTATGAATATCAGCATTGATTTTTCCCGAAAGAATATTTTTCACGTCAATATCGGTCTGTATCTGACCGTTACGAAAGCGGTCAAGGCCGCACTTCTCTACGAAAAATTCCACCAGCCCTCACACATCTCCGTCACGTTTACGGATAACGAGGGCATCCGCGCGCTTAACCGCGAATACCGCGACAAGGATGCCCCGACGGACGTGCTCTCCTTTCCGCAGTACGATTTCGCCGCCGGGGAGACGCCCGATCCCGAATTTCTCTGCGAGCTCGGCGACATCGTGATCTCTTTGGAGAAAGCGAAGGAACAGGCGAAGGAAATCGGGCACGGATACAAGCGCGAGGTCGCGTTCCTTGCCGTGCACTCCGTTCTCCATCTGCTCGGATACGATCACGAGCACTCCGAGGCGGATGACGAAGAGATGTGCCGCCGTCAGCGCGAGATCATCGCCACGGTTGATTTTTGACATCCGCCGAAATGAAATAGACAAACGTAAAACATTCTGAGTGAGAAAAACCAACATGAGTGAAGTAAAAAAGATTGACAATACATCCATGCGCACCGCGTTTATCGCGATCGTGGGACGCCCGAACGTGGGTAAATCCACCCTTATGAACGCAATGCTCGGCGAGAAAATCGCCATCGTATCCGCAAAGCCGCAGACAACGCGCAACCGCATCACGGGTATTCTGACAGAGGGCGGCGATCAGTTCGTATTTCTGGACACCCCCGGCATCCACAAGCCGAAAAACAAGCTCGGCTCGTACATGATGAAATCCGTCTCCTCCGCCATCGGCGGCGCGGATGCGGTCATCATGATCGTCGAGGCGGGGCACCCTGCCGGAGAAACGGAAAAGAGAATCATCGAGAACGTAAAGCAGCTGGAGCTGCCGGCGATTCTTGTACTGAATAAAATCGACCTGATTAACAAAGAAAAGCTCGCGGAGACGATCGCGGAGTACGCCGCACTGCACGATTTTGACGCATTCGTACCGACTGCCGCCGAAAAGGGCAAGAACGTGGAAATCGTCCTTGAGGAAGCGAAGCGCTATCTCATGGACGGACCGTGGTTCTTCCCCGGCGACATTGCGACGGATCAGCCGGAAAGACAGATCGCCGCGGAGGTGATCCGCGAGAAAATTCTCCGCACGCTGAACGAGGAAATCCCCCACGGCACCGCTGTCGTGATCGAGGAATTCAAGGACGAGGAGACGCTCATCAGCATCCGCGCGGAGATTTTCTGTGAAAAGCAGTCGCACAAGGGCATCATCGTGGGCAAGGGCGGCGCTACGCTCAAGAAAATCGGCTCGCACGCCCGTGAGGATCTGGAGGCATTCTTCGGCGTGAAGGTGTATCTGAATCTTTGGGTGAAAGTCAAAGAAAAGTGGCGTGACAGCGACACCAGTCTGAACAATTTCGGCTTCAATCCGAAGGATCTCCTCTGATGGAGCTTACAAATGTCCGCGGACTTGTTGTAAGAGAAACGCCGGTCGGCGAATATGACAAGCTGCTCACCGTTGTGACGGAGGAGATGGGACGTATTACCGTTTCCGGCAAGGCAATCCGCAGTCTCAAAAGCAAGCACATGCCTGCGACACAGCTCTTCTGCTACAGCTCTTTCACGCTCAAAAAATCGCACGGGTACTACTACATCTCGGACAGTGCGCTGATAGAGAGCTTTTACGGGATCAGACTCGATCTCGACCGCTTAGCACTTGCCTCCTATCTCTGCGACGTGGCGGCGGAGATGGCGGTGGAGGGCGTGGGAGACGAGGAGCTTTTGCGCCTGACGCTGAACGCCCTGTACGCCCTCGCAAACAACAAGGAAATCCCGATTCCGCAACTGAAAGCAGCGTTTGAACTGCGCTGTGCCGCCATTGAGGGATTTCTGCCGAATCTCACTGCGTGCGATGTATGCGGATGCGCTCCGAACGAAGCGGAGCGGCTGTATCTCGACGTGATGAACGGACGCCTGCTCTGCAAAAGCTGCCTGCGCAACGTTCGCCACACGGAGGATCCTGTGGATGAGGGAACGGCGCACATCTATCTCCGCTTGACACCTGCCGTATACGAGGCGATGCGCTACGTCACCGAAGCGCAGGCGGCGCGCTTTCTCTCGTTTCATCTCGCTGCGGACGAGCTGCCCTTATTTGCTAACGTATGCGAAAAATACCTGCTCAATCATATCGAGCACGGATTCTACACACTGGACTTTTACAAATCTATCTTATAAGACGTTTCCCTTTGGGGAATCGGAGGGTTTACTGAAAAAATGAGTTTTCGTGATAAAACACTGACCACGCTGGAATTTGACAAAATCCGCGCGCGTCTTACAGAGATCGCGGCAACGGACGGTGCGAAAGCTGCCGCCGCCAAGCTCTGCCCCTCGGATGACGCGATGGAAATCCGCCGCAGGCTTACACGGACGACGGATGCACGCCGTCTCGCGATGATAAAAGGGCTGCCGCCGTTTTCGGGCGTTACGGATGTCGGAGATTCGCTTGAGCGCGCTGTCAAGGGCGCGTCGCTCTCCGCAAGAGAACTGCTGGATGTCGCTTCCCTGCTCACATGCACGCGCGCGCTGATTGACTACCGCGAGGGCGAGATGGGGCTTGAGACGGTTCTGGATGAGGTATTCGAACGGCTTATCCCGAATCGGACGCTGGAGGAAAGAATCACCCGTGCCATCATCGCGGAGGATATTATCGCGGACGAGGCAAGCACCCTGCTCGCCGACATCCGCCGCAAAATCCGCAACGTGAACAGCAAGATCAAGGACGTGCTGGCAAAATACACGGGCGGTGCCTACGGAAAATATCTTCAGGAGAACATCGTAACCACCCGTGACGGGCGATACGTCGTTCCCGTGAAAATCGAGCACCGCGGTGAGGTCAAGGGCTTGGTGCACGACACCTCCGCCTCTGGCGCGACCGTGTTTATTGAGCCGATGGCGGTCGTGGATGCGAACAACGAGCTTCGTGAGCTCCAGAGCAAGGAGGCCCACGAGATCGAGCGTATTTTAGCGGAGTTTTCCGCCGCGGTTGCAGATACCGCCGACACCATCGAGCGCAACTATTACAACATCACCGATCTGGCGCTGGTATTCGCCTGCGCGGCTCTTTCCATCGAAATGGACGCCTCCGAACCGGAAATCACCGAGGCGCGCAAAGTCTCGCTCCGTGAGGCACGCCATCCGCTTTTGGACAAGAAAAAAGTCGTACCGATCACGGTTTCGCTCGGCGGTGCGTATGATACGCTCGTCATCACCGGTCCGAACACGGGCGGTAAGACGGTCACTTTGAAAACGATCGGACTTTTCTGCCTGATGGCACAGGCAGGACTGCACATCCCCGCCGAGCCGGGCTCTATCGTGTGCGTATTTGACGCTATTTACTCCGACATCGGTGACGAGCAGAGCATCGAGCAGTCGCTTTCCACCTTCTCCGCGCACATGGTGGGGATCGTCTCCGTAATTCGGGAAATGACGCCGGATTCGCTTGTTTTGTTCGACGAGCTCGGTGCCGGTACCGATCCCGTAGAGGGTGCGGCACTTGCCATGTCCATCCTTGAGGAGGTACGGCGCGTCGGCTGTCTCTGCGCCGCGACAACGCACTATGCCGAACTGAAGGCATACGCGCTTGAAACGGCGGGCGTGACGAACGCCTCGTGTGAATTTGACGTGGAGACGCTCCGTCCGACGTACCGACTGATTATCGGCACGCCGGGTAAATCCAACGCATTTGCAATCTCCGAAAAGCTCGGTCTGCCCGAGAAAATCGTGGCGCGTGCCTCCCAATTCGTGGAGACGGGCGCGAGAGATTTCGAAGCCGTGATCGCAAAGCTGGAGGAAACACGCCTACAGCTCCAGAGCGAGCGCGAGGAGGCGGAACGCCTGCGTCGGGAATACGAGCAGTTCAAGGCGAAGGCGGAGACAAAGCTCAAGCAGAAAATCGGCACGGCGGAAAAAGATGCCGAGCGTATGCGTGCGCAGGCGGAGCAGATGCTTCTGAGCGCGAAGGCGACGAGCAACTTCATCTACGATCAGCTTGAAAAGCTGAAAAAGGAAAAGGATGCCGCCGATCTCGCCGCGAAGATGTCGCAGACGAAAAAAGACATCCGCGACCGCATCCGCGACTACGAAAGCCGCGTGTACGATCCCGAGGATGGCACAGCGGACAAGGATTACGTCCTTCCCCGTCCCCTCAAAAAAGGCGACCGCGTCAAGCACCGCAATCTCGGTACGATCGGTGTGCTCGTGGAGGAGCCGGACAAAAAAGGCAACGTATCCGTGCGGATGGGACAGGTGAAAACACGCGCAAACGTGAAGGAACTCCGTCTGATCGCCGATGCGGAGACGGATGAGCAGCGCGACCGCAAAAATCAAAAGCAGTACCGCGCGATCGTCAGCCGCGAGTTCAAGCCGGAGCTCGACGTGCGCGGTCAGATCGGTGACGATGCATGGTTCATGGTGGACAAGTATCTCGACGAGGCAAACGTCGCAGGCATCCATTCCGTGACAGTCATTCACGGAAAAGGAACGGGCGCGCTCCGCGCCGCGATCTGGTCGCGACTGAAAAACGACAAGCGCGTGACCTCGTTCCGCGCTGGTGCATACGGCGAGGGTGATTACGGTGTGACCGTGATCGATCTGAAATAAAGACAAAAACCGACAAAGGATGTGCATAAACCATTGCTTTTTGATAAAAGAAATGGTATAATGATTACAGAATTTATCACGGCAAGTGAAAAGGAGATATAAAATGGCAACTTTCCGCTTCAGCGCATTCGCTGACGAATATTCCCCGAACTTTGACGAGCAGATCAAGGGACTTCTCGAAAACGGTATTCACCTGATTGAGCCGCGCGGCATTGACGGCGTCAACATTTCCGACATCACCACCGAAAAGGCGGAGGAAATCAAAAAGAAGCTGGACAAGGCCGGCATCGGCATCTCCGCCATCGGCTCCCCGATCGGCAAGGTCGATCCGAATGACGATTTTGAGGCGCACAAGATGAAGCTGCGCCGCACCTGCGAGATCGCGAAAATCCTCGGGGCTACCCGTATCCGTATGTTCAGCTTCTTCATGCCGAAGGATGTAGAGGATTATTCCGCGTACAAGGATCTCGTCATCTCCCGTATCGGTGAGATGCTCGACATCGCCGACGAGTACGGCATCAAGCTCTGCCACGAGAATGAAAAGGGCATCTACGGCGACACGCCCGAGCGTTGCCTTGAGCTTCTGAAGGCGCACGAGGGACGTCTCGGCTGTGTGTTTGATCCCGCCAACTTCATTCAGGTAGGCGCAACGCCCTGCCCCGATGCGCTCAATCTTCTGCGCCCGTACATCACGTATATGCACATTAAGGAGTGCGGTGCAAACGGCACAATCGTTCTCCCCGGCACCGGCGTCGGCGGTATTCCCGAGACGCTCGCCGTCCTCAACCGCACGATGACGGAGGATGTTATCGTCACGATGGAGCCGCATCTGCAGCACTTCGTCGGTCTCGATGCACTGGAAAACGGCGAGAAAACGCAGATCGAAGCAAGCGCATTCTCCTCCGCCGAGGAGGCGTTCTCCACCGCTGTTACCTATGCACGGATGTGTATGCCGCGCACGGCAACTGTCCTTTAATGAATACGAAAACGGAACGGGCGGCAACGCTCGCTCCGTTTCCCTGTTTAATTACGGAGTAAATCTATGCTGAAATTTTCAAAAAAATGGACGGCACTGCTGCTTTGCGCGTGCCTTCTGACCACTTCCCTCACAGGGTGCGTATCCTTCAGACCGGCACCCGGTGTCGGTCGGGACACATCCACCTCGCCGTCCGATCTGACGGATGTAACAGATTCGGAAACGGTCGGGACGGATGCGCCCGACAGTACCGATTCCGCCACGGATACGACTGCGCCCGTCTCAACGGAGCCGCCGGAAACCGAACCGCCGCTGCCTGCGGAATACAGAGCATCCGTTGTCGCGGTCGGTGACAATCTGATTCACGAATCGGTGTATCTCGACGCGCAAAAACGCGCCGCCGACGGTGCGGAATACGATTTCGTACCGATGTACGCCCCGATCGCCGACACGATTGCCGCGGCGGATATTGCGTTTATCAACCAGGAAACGCCGATGGCAGGCAAATCATACGGCTATTCGGGTTATCCGACGTTCAACTCCCCGAGAGAGGTCGCTGAGGCACTTGTGGAGGTCGGCTTTGACGTGGTGAATCTCGCCACAAATCACCTGTTTGACAAGCACAATGACGGTGCAAAAGCAACGGTTGAGTATATGCAGTCGCTCCCCGTTACGACGATAGGCGCATATTTGAATGAAGAGGATTACGAGAACATCCGCGTGACCGAGGTGAACGGCATCCGTATCGCGTGGGTTGCCTTCTGTCAGAAATCCAATTACGCCTACAATCCCGCACAGCACAGCGTCATTATGCCGATGATGAACGATGACGCCGCCATCCGTGCACGGGTGCAGGCGGCGGACGCCATCGCCGATTTCGTGATCGTCTCCGCGCACTGGGGCGAGGAGGTCGCCGAAATTTATCCCGAAACGAGACGGCTCGCCGCGCTGATTGCGGAAGCAGGTGCGGACGTGATTCTCGGGCATCACTCGCACATCCTGCAAGGGGTGGAGTGGATCACGACTGCGGACGGAAGCCGCACGCTTGTGGCATACTCGCTCGGCAACTTCATCTCGACGCAGTACTATGCGAAAAACATGATCGGCGGTATGCTTTCGTTTGAAATCGTGATGAAGGACGGCGTATGCCGGATTGAGTCCCCGATTTTGAATCCGACCGTTACCCAGTACAGCATGAACCGCGACAGTCTGGAGGTCTATCTCCTTGAGGATTACACCGAGGAGCTCGCGAAAGCACACGGCACAAACTATCACTCCCCCGGCTACTCCGTCGCGTGGATTTACAAGCACGTCACGTCCATTATCACGGACGAATTCTTACCTGCCTATTTTGAGGGATGACGATGAAACAACACATTTCCGCATCGCGCCGTATCCTGTGCGCGCTCCTTTCCGTTCTTTTTGTATTTCTCCTGACCGCCTGCCGTGATGCCACGCCTGCCGGTCTCGATCTGTCCGCAAACGACGGCGGTGCCGGTCGGGACACAGGCTTCTCCTCGGATGTCGCCGATCCGTCTGACAGTCCGGTCACGGATGCACAGACGGATGCACCCGACACCACCGTTCCCGAAACGGATCCGCCGGCGACCGAGCCGCCGGAAACCACCTTCACCTATCCGCGCTACGATGACGACGGTATTATCACCATTTGCCTGGATGCCGGTCACGGCTTCGGCGACGTCGGCACGGACTCCGAATTTCTCGGAGAGCTTTCGGAGAAAGACATTACGCTTCCCATTGTTCTGAAAATCAAAGACAAGCTGGAAGCGCTCGGCTTTGCCGTGATTTTGACGCATGACGGACAGACGTTCCCGAAATCCGCCATCGATAACGGTGACAATCTGTTCAATCCGAAGGAGCGCATCTCCTACGCACACACGCAGAATATCGATTATTTTCTGTCCATCCACTGTGACAGCTACGCGGCAGACAGCTCCGTCAAGGGAACACGTGTGTATTACAGCATGGGTACGCCGTATGAGAGCAACTCCGCCGCGGCGGCAAATCAAATCATGAAGGGCATCAACTCAGCTTTGCCGAATGCGAAGAAAACCATCGTCCGCAATATGGAATTTGACTCCGCATACTACGTTATCCGCATGGCGCATACGCCCTCCGCGCTGATTGAGATCGGATTTGTCACGAACCCGACGGATGCGGAAAACATGCTCTCGGAGGACTGGCAGAACGCCCTCGCTGACGGAATCGCAAACGGTCTTGCCGACTACTTTACATAATCGTCTATAATCCGTGCAGAAATCCGTGCCGTTTTATGAAAAACAAATATTGATTTTTCGCGCAATATGTTTTATAATATACATATAGGCGCAAGAAAGACGAGGATCGCATTGTGAACGGCATTTTATCCGATTTTGTGTACAGCATAAACGTGATTCTGCCGATTCTGCTTCTGATCCTGCTCGGAGCTGTTCTGAAGCGGTTCGGCTTCGTTACGGATGCGTTCTGTTCCGTGGCGGACAAGCTGATTTTCAAAATCGCGCTGCCGGCGATGCTTTTTCTCGATGTTGCCACGGCATCCGTTTCGGGTGCGCCCGAGATGTCCTTGCTCGTCTTTATTCTCGTTTCCGTGACGGCGGCGTTTGTCCTCTCCTCGCTCATTGTGCCGATCTTTGTAAGAGACCGTGCCAAGTGCGGCGCATTTGTGCAGGCAATCTGCCGTTCCAATTTCGCAATCCTCGGCATTCCGCTTCTGAACGGCATGTTCGGTGACGCGGGCACTTTGGCGGCGGCTGTTGTCATTCCGCCGATCATTCTGATGTTCAATGCGTATTCCGTGATCGTTCTCTCCGTTTTTGCACCGAAGGAAAAGCAGCTCACGCCGCTTGCGCTCTGCAAAAAGATTGTACTGAACGTCGTCACGAATCCACTGATTATTGCGGTGCTCATCGGCTTGCCGTTTATGCTTTTCGGGTGGAAGTTGCCGCTTACCGTATCGAAAACCGCCGGGTATCTTGACGGGCTTGTCACACCGCTTGCGCTTATAAGCCTCGGTGCATCCACATCAAAGGAAAGTGTGCGCGGCAATTTCCGCATGGCGGCAGTTGCAACGGGAATCAAAACGGTGCTCTTCCCTGCCATCGCGTGCACGGTCGGCGCACTGATCGGTCTCAGAGGCGTTTCGCTCGGTATCCTGCTTATTCTGTTCGGGGCGCCGACGGCGGTCAGCAGCTACATCATGGCGAAAAACATGGGCAGTGACGAAGCCTTAGCGGGGCAAATTCTGCTCTTCACCACGTCGGTGTGCGTGTTTACGGTTTTTATCGGTATCTTTATTCTGAAAAGGCTCTGCCTGATTTGATTTTTTGAAAGGAGCACGATTATGCTGCACTCTGTTTTCGCTTCGTCTATGAAGAACATGGGACAGGGTGGATACGTGTACTCTTTTTCGGAATATCTGTAACTTTTTCGGGAGAATGGCATATACATTCTTCCGTTTTCTTTTGTTAATATTTTGTTAATAAGTTCTTTTGTTAATAAGGACCGCAGTCGGTCCACGATATAAAAATTACATCATGTAAAGGGGTTTATCATGAAGGAACTTTTGTATGGAGAGCTTGCCGTAATCGGCATGAGAGGCTGTGAGGGATTTGTTGAGCAGGTAGACCGTTATCTCAGAGAGTGGCGCGGTCACGACGGGGAGACCTTCCTCATCGACGTAGACTGTCCCCGCTTCGGCTCCGGTGAGGCAAAGGCACTCATTCATCAGTCCATGCGCGGACGCGACGTTTACATCATCTCCGACTGCTTCAACTTCGGCGTAACCTATGAAATGCGCGGCTTCAAAGTCCCCATGAGCCCGGACGATCATTTTCAGGATCTCAAGCGTGTCATCGCGGCAATCGAGGGCAAGGCGCGCCGTATCTCCGTTATTATGCCGATGCTCTACGAGGGACGTCAGCACAAGAGAAGCTCCCGTGAGTCGCTCGACTGCGCGCTCGCTTTGCAGGAGCTTGTGAACATGGGCGTCACGAACATCATCACGTTTGACGCACACGATGCTCGCGTACAGAACGCGATCCCGCTGCACGGCTTTGACAACGTACAGCCGACCTATCAGATGCTGAAGGCACTTGTCCGCACGTATCCCGACATCTCGCTCTCGCACGATCAGATCACGATCATCTCGCCCGACGAGGGTGCCATGTCCCGCTGTATGTACTTCTCCTCCGTTATGGGCGTCGATATTGGCATGTTCTACAAGCGCCGCAACTATGCCGTCATCATCAACGGCAAAAACCCCATCGAGGCGCACGAATACCTCGGTAAGGACATCAAGGGCAAGGATGTAATCGTCGTTGACGATATGATCTCCTCCGGTGAATCCATTCTCGACGTATCCGCACAGCTCAAGGCGAAGGGCGCACGCCGCATTTTCCTCTTTGTCACGTTCGGTCTGTTCTGCAACGGTCTGGAGATTTTCGACGAAGCGTATGAAAAGGGACTGATCGACAAGGTATTCACCACAAACCTCGTATACCAGCCGAACGAGCTCCGCGAGCGCGAGTGGTACAGAGAGGTCAACATGTGCAAGTACGTCTCTTACATCATCGACACGCTCAATCACGACGAGTCGATCAGCACGCTTCTGAATCCCGTGCAGAGAATCCATACGCTCCTTGACGCGCAGGCGAAGAAAATTGCGGAAAGCAAAACCGAGGGCTGATATGCTGAAACTGAAAAATACTCTTGCATCCATGATTAAAGATGCGGCGGATGCTCTGTGGCAGGAAAACAATCTGACCGCAGGGGAAATCGCCGCCATGCTCGAATATCCGCCGGATGAAACGATGGGCAATCTGGCACTCCCCTGCTTCAAGCTGAGCAAAACACTGCGCTCCGCACCGCCGAAAATCGCCGCCGAACTTGCGGCTAAGATCGGCGAGAGCGAGATCGTCGAGATCAGCGTGGCAGGCGGATACCTGAACTTCAAAATTCTCCCTGCGTATCTCACCGCGTCGGTGCTCGCATCGATTGAGGAAAGCGGCGACGGTTACGGAAAAAGCACGGTGGGCGCAGGCAAGACGGTCGTTCTCGACTACTCCTCCCCGAACATTTCCAACCCGTTCCACATCGGTCACCTCGGCACGACGGTGATCGGGCACTCTTTGAAGCTGCTCCACGAATTTTGCGGATACGGCTGTGTCGGCATCAATCACCTCGGTGACTGGGGCACGCAAAACGGCAAGCAGATCGTTGCGTACCGCAAATGGGGCGACAAAAAAGCCGTCGAGGAAGGCGGCATTGATGAGCTGGTTCGTCTGTACGTCCGTTTCCATGAGGAGGCGGAGAAGGATCCGTCTCTGAACGACGAGGCTCGTGCGGCGTTCACCGCGCTGGAGCATCACGATCCCGAATGTATCGAGCTGTGGAAGTGGTTCATCGAGATCAGCATGAAGGAATACCAGAAAACGTACAAGCAGCTCGGCATCGAGTTTGACAGCTACAACGGCGAGAGCTTCTACACGGACAAAATGCCTGCCGTCGTGGATGAAATCAAATCGAAGGGTATCCTCAAGATCGATGACGGTGCGTCCATTGTCGATCTGGATGCATACAGTATGCCGCCCTGCCTCATTTTAAAGAGAGACGGCTCCACGCTGTACCCAACGCGCGACATCACCGCCGCCCTCTACCGCAAGAACACGTACAATTTCGCAAAATGTATCTACGTTACCTCCGCCGGACAGTCGCTCCACTTCGCACAGTGGTTCAAGGTGCTTGAGCTCTTAGGCTACGGTTGGGCAAAGGACGAGCTTATACACGTTCCCTACGGCACTGTCTCCATCGGCGGCGAAAAGCTCGCAACGAGAAGCGGAAACGTAATTCTGCTTCGTGATCTGTTCGCGCAGGCGATTGAAAAGGTGCGCGAGATCATGGCGGTAAAGAATCCTAATCTGAAGGATCAGGACGAGGTTGCCGAGGCGGTCGGTGTCGGTGCCATCATCTTCAACTACCTCTACAACAGCCGTATCAAGGACATCAATTTCTCCATGGAGAACGCGCTCAGCTTTGACGGAAGCACCGGACCGTATGCGCAGTACACCTACGCACGGACGTGCAGTATTCTCGGGAAGGCTGCCGATCTCAATCTGACCGGAGAGGCAGTCCTCACGATGCCCGAGGAGTCCGCCCTTCTCATCACGCTGTCCAAATTCCCCGAGAAGGTACTCGACGCGGTCGCGCAGTATGAGCCGTCCGTCATCACCCGTTACGTCATCGACGTATGCACGGCGTTCAACCGCTTCTATCAGGCTTGTCCTGTTGTCACCGCGGAGGACCCAAAAGTGCGTGCAACACGCGTCCGTCTCACCCGTGCGACGGGATGTGTGCTGAAAAATGCGCTTCACCTCGTCTGCATCCGCACACCCGAAAAAATCTAAACACGTTATCCGCGCACAGCGCGAGAAAGGATACCCTTTAGGGGCAGGTTTCAGTCATGTCTGGACATAGTAAATGGAATAATATCAAAAACAAAAAGGCGAAGACAGACGCCCAGAAGGCGAAAATCTTCACCAAAATCGGCAAGGAGATTGCCATCGCCGTGCGCGAGGGCGGTCCCGATCCGTCCGGCAACAGCAAGCTGCGTGAGCTGATCTCCAAGGCAAAGGCGAACAACGTGCCGAACGACAACATCGACCGCGCCATCAAGAAGGCAAGCAGCTCCGAGGCGGTTGAGTACGAGGAGATCGTATACGAGGGCTACGGTCCGTCCGGCGTTGCTGTCATCGTGGAAACTGCCACGGACAGCCGCAACCGTACCGCATCCGATGTCCGCCACTATTTTGACAAGTACGGCGGAAACCTCGGTCAGAGCGGATGCGTATCGTATATGTTTGAGACGAAGGGCGTAATTGTCGTTCTGCGCGAGAATGTCGCTGACGAGGACGCGCTGATGGAGACCGCGCTGGAAGCCGGTGCCGCTGATTTCACCTCCGAGGAGGACGCATTCGAAATCCTCACCGAGGTAGAGGATCTGTACGCAGTACGCGACGCGCTTGTGGAAGCAGGCTACACCGTGGAATCTGCGGAGAAGGACAGAATCCCGACGACGTATGTAACGCTCACAAGCGAGGACGACATCAAAAACATGAATCTTCTGATCGAGCATCTGGAAGATTCCGACGACGTAAGCGAAATTTATCACAACTGGGAAAACTGCGAAGAATGATGCTTGAAAAAGCCCCGCTTCAGTGAAGCGGGGCTTTTTGCTTTACTCAAGACGTTTCGCCAGTTTTTCTATTTTGTCGTCCGTTCCCATAATCGTAATTGTATCGCCGTCGGAAAACGGAACATCCGGCGCGGGAGTTACATCCAGTTTCCCTTCCCTGCGAAGCGCAATCACGGTAATTCCGTAGCGGCGGCGGATGTTCATTTCAATCATCGTGCGTCCGATCCAATCGCGGGGGACATGAATCTCCGCAACCGAATATTCATCGGAAAAACTGAAATAGTCCAGTACATCCTTTTTCATCAGAATCTGTGCAAGACGTTCTCCCATATCCTCCTCGGGAAAGACAACCATATCCGCACCGATCTTCTCGAGCACCTTTCTGTGACGGGCATTCATAGCGCGGGCAACCACTTCCGCCACTCCGATTTCCTTCAGCGTCATCGTAGCGAGAATACTGTCATTCATACTGTCATCTATACACACGACCGCACAGTCATAATCCGCAACACCCGCCGTACACAGAACAGTCTCACTCGTCGGATCGCCAATGACCGCATTTGTCACCGTATTCGCAATCGAGTTGACCGCCTCTTCGTCCTCACTGATAACGAGAACCTGATGCTTCTTTTCAGCAAGAGCCTGCGCAAGCGCCGATCCAAAACATCCAAGTCCGATAATGCAAAAACTTCTCATTCTATCCTCCAACTTTATCCAATCATGAAATGCGCGTCAGCATACCGCATCTCGCCGTCTGCACCTTTCGTCTGATCGTACAGAGCAGCGGTAACGGTAAGAATACCTACACGTCCGAAGAACATAAGCAACATCACGACGATACGGGAAAGCACGCCGAGCGTCGGTGTAAGCGAAAGTGAAAGCCCGACTGTACCGCTGGCAGAAAACGCCTCAAACAAAGCAGGCATTACATCTGCGCCGCACCCGATCAACACCGCTGCAGCAATGACTGTAATCGTAAACTGCACACAAATCAGCGTAAGTGCCCGTGTCAGTTCCGCAAAAGGCACACTGCGGCGGAATACTGTAACATTTTTTTTGCCGAACGTAAGATCCTTGAGCGCGGCAAAGAATATACCGATCGTAGCTACTTTGACGCCGCCGGCAGTCGATCCGGATGCACCGCCAACAAACATCAGAAACAGAAACACTGTCTGTGTAAGTGCGCCGCATGCAGTCAGATCAACCGTATTGAATCCCGCCGTGCGCATCGTCACAGACTGAAAAAGCGAGGCAAGAATTTTTCCGCCCGTTGACAGTCCGCCGAGCGTCGCGGGATTGTTCCATTCACAAAGTGCGACAGCAACCGCACCGAAGATCCACAGGAAACCGGAAACGCTGAGTACAAGAGCGGTATACACAGACAGTCTGCGCCGCTTTCGGACAAGCGCGATCAGATCGTCCCACACGACAAAGCCGATACCGCCGAGCATGATAAGAAGCATCAGCGTGCCGCTGACAAGGGTATCCTCGGCGAAATATGCAACGCTGGAAAACTTGCCCGTAAATGATCCCATCAAATCAAATCCCGCATTACAGAACGCGGAAACTGCATGAAATACGCTTTTCCAAATCCCCTCTCCCACGCCGAACAGCTGAATAAAACGGATGGAGAGAAGAAAAGCTCCCGCACCTTCAATAATCGCTGTCCCAAGCAAAATGCGGCGGATCAAAGGAACGATTCCTTCAAAGGATGTAAGATTATATGCATTGGCGAGCACAAGACACTCACGCGGCGAGATACGGCGGCGAACCATCATAGAAATCAGAACTGCCATCGTCATAAATCCGAGTCCGCCGATTTGGATCAAAAGCAAGATCACGGCTTGTCCGAATATGCTCCAATGAGTTGCCGTATCGAGGACGACAAGCCCCGTTACGCAAGTTGCACTGACAGATGTAAAGAGGCAAGACAGAAACGGTGTCCCCTCTCCTGCCGCGCTTGAAATCGGAAGATGCAGAAGAATCGCACCCGCCAAAATCACAAGCACAAAGCCGAGAACGATAATCTGCGTGGCGGAAAATCCGCGTCTGCGCCGTTTGACCGTATCCACGAAATCCCTCCTTTGAAAAAAGGCTTACGCATGTTTCCACGTACTGCGGGAAAGCAGTGCAAGGATCGGAAAAATCTCCAGTCTGCCCGCAAGCATATCCGTAATCAGTACAAGTTTGGACAAAACGCTGTAACCGCCGTAGTTGGCAATAGGTCCAACGGCATCCAAACCGGGACCGATGTTATTGAAACAAGCAAACACTGCCGAAAAATTCGTCGTGAACGAAAACTTATCCAGCGAAAGAAGCAGAAAACTGAGAAGCACGATCATCACATACGCGGCAAGGTACATGCCGGTACTGGTGATAACGCGCTCGTCCACCGCCTGCCCGTCACTGCGGATAACCTCAACGCGCTGAGGGCGAAGCGTCAGGCGGATATTGCGCCGCAGCGTCTTGACAAGAAGTAGGACGCGGGCACATTTCATGCCGCCGCCCGTACTTCCCGCACACGCACCGATAACCATCAGGCAGAGCAGGATCGCCTTGGAAAACTCCGGCCACAGATTAAAATCCGTTGTCGCAAAGCCTGTCGTCGTGATGATAGAGGCAACCTGAAACGCCGCATGACGCAAAGTTTCGCCGATCGTACCGTACACACCGCGCAGATTCCACACGATAAGGGCAATGCTTCCGGCAACGATACCCACATACAGGCGGAGTTCTTCATTTTTGAAGACACTTTTGAACTGCTTGAGAAGAAGCAGATGATAGCAGGAGAAGTTTACGCCGAAAAGCAGCATGAACACAGTCGTTACGTTTTGAATATAGGGAGTATGACTTGCCAGGCTGTCCGCTTTGATACCGAAACCGCCCGTGCCCGCCGTACCGAATGCAGTACAGATTGCCTCAAAGACAGGCATCCGCCCTGCAATGAGAAACAGGAAATTGACAACGGTCAAAACAATATACAACAGATACAGAATCACCGCCGTCTGTTTCATGCGCGGAACGAGTTTGCTGACGTTCGGTCCCGGGCTTTCCGCACGAAGCAGATGCATCGTAAAACCTCCGTTTTTCTCAGCGGACGGTGCAATCGCCAAAAGGAAGACAAGGACGCCCATACCGCCGAGCCAGTGGCTGAAACTGCGCCAATACAGCACCGCGCGGGAAAGCACCTCAACATCCGCCACAACGGACGCACCTGTTGTAGTGAATCCGGACACCATCTCGAAAAACGCATCGATAAAGTGCGGGATCTCCCCCGAAATGACGAACGGCAAGGCTCCGATCAAACTCATGAACACCCATGACAGACTTACGCAGATCATACCCTCCCCGGCGCGAAGTGCGTTTTCCGCTTTACGGCAAAGGAGATACAGCACACCCGCAGCCAAGAGCGTACCTGCGATCGTTACGCCGAAAGCGACCGCCGTAACAAAGGTTCCGTCATAGAGCGCAAAGCACAGAGACGGAATCATGAAGATCGCCTCAAGCATCAGAATCTGGGACAGAATCCGCCCCATGGTTTTATAATTCATTGTACTCCCCGATCATGCAAAAATATCGTTAAGCTGATAAATACGGTTCGAGCCGTTGCTGACGACGATAACCGTATCTCCCGGCATAAATGCGGAATTACCGTCGGGAATAACTGTGGTCTTCCCGTGGGTGATCGCCGCGATCAGCACGTTCTTCCTCAGTTTGAAATTCCGCAAAGGCTCGCCTGCATGAAGCGTCTCCTTATCCACGCGGAATTCGATCGCCTCCGCTTTTCCGTCTGCGATAAAATGGACCGCTTTTGCCGCGCCGGTCTGATTGCGCATCGCACGGACATATCGGACAATACTGCTGCAGCAAAGATCCTTTGGGCTGATAATACTGCCAAGGGGGAGACTGTCGAGCATACGGCTGTCCTCCACACGACCGATTTTCGTAATAATCTGCGGTACACCGTGGCTGTGCGCGAACAGAGAAATCACCATATTGACCTCATCCATGCCGGTCAGCGATACGACCGCGTCAAACGTTGTGAGTCCTTCACTCTCGAGCATAGGCTGACTGCTTGCATCCCCGGCTACAATATTTGCAGTCGGAAGCAAAGCAGCAAGCAGCACACAACGGGCACGGTCCTTCTCGATAATTTTCACATCAATGCCGTTCTTCTCGAGCTGGTCGGCAAGGTAAAAGCTCGTCCTGCCGCCGCCGCTGATAAGCACGTTGCGAACCTTCCGTTTCAAAATACCCAGATTCTTCATCAGAACGCTGAGGTTATTCATCGGAGCTGTAACGAAGATGCGATCTCCCTCTTTCAGGACAAAATCACCTGCGGGGGTGATGACCTCACCGCCGCGAAGGACGGCACAGATCAGTATTTTGCAACGAACGATCTCACTGACACGGCAGAGCGGAACGTCGCAAAGCTTACTTCCCTCCTCAATGCGAAGCTCGGCAATCTCGACCTTGCCTTTAGCGAACGTGTCGAGCTTCAGAAAACCGGGATATTTGAGCAGTCGCTCAATCTCCGCCGCCGCCTGCTTTTCGGGATTGACCGTCATGGACAATGCAAAAACATCGCGCATTTCGTAAATCTGATCGGAATATTCGGGATTGCGCACACGGGCAATCGTGTGCAGCTTCGGATTGAGGCTGTGCGCGGTGACACACGCAAGGAGATTGACCTCGTCCGTGCCCGTAACCGCGATCAGAAGATCCGCCGTTTCGACACCTGCCTGGATCAGGGTTTCCTTCACGGCGCAATTACCAGAAACAGTCATGACGTCGTACTGTTGGAGTCCCTCCTCAAGCACCTCGGGATCGCTGTCGATGAGCGTGAGATTATATCCCTCCGAGGAAAGCTGACGCGCAAGCGTCGCGCCGACCTTACCGTGTCCCGCTATCAAAATTTTCATAAAGCACCGCCTGTCATTGCATTGTATAAAATTTTATATTTATTATAGTACTTTTACAGCGAAATGTCAAGAAGGGCAAAAAGAAAGCCGGACACCCGTACAGGTGCCCGGCGGTTCGGTTGTCTCCTTTCGGCACGGGAGGCACAGCTACTCCTGCCTCAATCAAACGCGATCGGTGTGGTTTTGATGCTCCGTCTCGGCTCTGCCATCATCGGTGCGACCGTATCGCGCCATTTTGCATAGTGCGCGGTTTCCTTATGTGCCGCGGCACCTGCCGCATCGGCATAGACCTCGCACAGGATGAATTTCGTCGGATCGCTGTCATCTCTGAGAACGTCAAAGCGAATATTCGCCGGCTCCTTGCGCGAATTTCTGTGGTTCTCCAGCGTTGCCTCGATGAAGGCATCCACGCACTCGGGCTTTACGCTTACAAAAACAATGGTATCAATCATGTTTATACCTCCAACGGATTTGCTTCGAGAATACGGATAAATTCCATCTCCGCACCGCCCGGTGAGCGGACGAATGCGCAGTTGAGCGTGAGCGCAACGGGCGCAGAGGGAACGGGACGCACAGCAGGCTCCATAATCGACTGAGCACCTGCCGCCATCGCGCGGTTGTATGCGGCTTCCACGTCCTCGACGTGGAAAGCAAAGTGGATATAGCGCGCGTTTGCCTGCTCCTCGTCCGAGCCGAGCGAAAACAGCTCGATCATACCGCCGCTGCCGATCTCGAAAAGCTCGATCTGCTTTTCGCCCTTGTTCCAGGCAACGTATGGCTTCAGCCCGAGTCCCTCGGTAAGGAAGCGACGCTCCGCTTCAAAATCCTTTACGCTGAGTGCGATGTGATGAAATCCCATACCGGGAATGCGATCGTTTGCCATGATATTTTCCTCCGAACAGATCAAATCGTATTTATCAGTTAAGAATTACGCATAATAACGCATCGAGGATACGACACGCCCGAGAATATCGACACGGTCAACAATGATCGGCTGCATGGATGCGTTTTCAGGCTGGAGGCGGTAGTGTCCGTCCTCCTTATAAAAACGCTTGACGGTCGCCTCGTCCTCGATCATTGCAACGACAATGTCCCCGTTTTCCGCCACCGACTGCTTCTCCACAATGACGAGATCCCCGTCTAGGATGCCTGCGTCAATCATGCTCGTGCCGCTGACGCGGAGTGCAAACAAAGCCTCTGCCCGTGAGCGTCCGCTTGCCGTCGGAAAGACGACGTACCCATCGTAATTTTCCGTTGCAAGAATCGGCTGACCGGCGGTGACGCGTCCGACAATCGGGATACGGATGCTGAAAGCGGGCGGAATATACCCTGCGCCGAGGCGCAAGGTGCGGCTCTTCCCTTCCTCTTTGGAAAGGAGCCCCTTTTCTCTGAGTCTTTGCAGATAGGTATGTACGGTGGATGTGCTCTTGATATTCAGCGCGGTTTTAATATCGCGGACGGAGGGCGAGTACCCCTCCTTCTCCCAAGTCGCGGCGATATAGTCAAGGATTTCGCGTTCGCGTTCCGATGCGTTTTCCATAATCCGTCTCCTGTATCAAAAAATCGAAAATTTGTTCTGCTACCATTATACCACACAAATGCACCAAAGTCAAACAAAAGTTCGTTTTTTTCGAAAAAGAATTGCACCGTGCCACAATATGCAAAACAGGCACCATCTGAGCCAAATCTTTATGAAGAAACTGTAAAAAACGAAGAAAAACAAAAAAATGCTTGCAATTTATGTGAAATAGGTATATAATGTAACATAGAAAAATTTGTGTTTTTCTTATGTAAAAAAATCAAAATTTTATACAGGAGTGTTCCCATGACCAACAACAAGCACATCTTAAGCTGGATCGACGAAATGGCCGCTCTCACGCAGCCCGACAAGATCGTCTGGATCGACGGCTCCGACGAGCAGACCGACGCTTTGCGCGCCGAGGCTTGCTCCACCGGCGAGATCGTCAAGCTGAACGAAGAGCTGCTCCCGAACTGCTATCTCCACCGCACCGCCGTCAACGACGTTGCACGCGTGGAAGGCAGAACGTTCATCTGCACTTCCAAGAAAGAAGATGCAGGCAACATCAACAACTGGATGGCTCCCGCTGAATGCTACGAGAAGCTCTCCAAGCTCTACAAGGGCTCCATGAAGGGCAGAACGATGTACGTTATCCCCTACGCAATGGGTCAGGTAGGCTCCGATTTCGCAAAATACGGCATCGAGCTGACCGACTCCATCTACGTCGTTCTGAACATGCTGATTATGACCCGTGCGGGCAAGCACGTTCTGGACGCGATGGGTGACGATGCAGGCTTCATCAAGGGTCTGCACGCAAAGGCCGATCTTGACGAGGAGAACCGCTACATCTGCCACTTCCCCGAGGACAACACGATCTGGTCCGTTAACTCCGGCTACGGCGGAAACGTTCTGCTCGGCAAGAAGTGCTTCGCTCTGCGTATCGCTTCCTTCCTCGGCCGCAACGAGGGATGGATGGCTGAGCACATGCTCATCCTCGGTATCGAAACGCCGAACGGTGAGACGAAGTACGTCAGCGCCGCATTCCCCTCTGCCTGCGGTAAGACGAACCTCGCTATGCTGATTCCGCCGGAGGTTTACAAGAAGCAGGGATACAAGGTATGGTGCGTCGGTGACGACATCGCATGGCTGCGCGTCGGCAAGGACGGCGGTCTGTGGGCTGTCAACCCCGAGAACGGTTTCTTCGGCGTTGCCCCCGGCACGAACGAGAAATCCAATCCGAACGCTCTCCACACCGCACAGCGTGACACGATCTTCACGAACGTTGTGCACGATCTCGACAACAACACCGTTTGGTGGGAAGGTCTCAACGACAACCCGCCGAAGAATGCAATCGACTGGAAGGGCAATCCCTGGGATTACACCAAGTACGACAAGAAGGATAAATCCACCTGCGGTGCACATCCGAACTCCCGCTTCACCGCAAGCGCGGCGAACTGCCCCTGCATCTCCGATAAATTTGACGATCCGGCAGGTGTGCCGATCTCCGCAATCATCTTCGGCGGCAGACGTGCAAAGACGGCTCCGCTGGTTTACCAGTCCTTCGGCTGGCAGCACGGTACGTTCGTAGGCTCCATCATGGCGTCCGAGACGACCGCAGCAGCCGCAGGCGCTGTCGGCGTAGTCCGCCGCGATCCGATGGCTATGCGCCCGTTCGTCGGCTACAACATGGGTGACTACTTCGCACACTGGCTCGCTATGGGCGACAAGATCCCGAACGCTCCGAAGATCTTCCACGTCAACTGGTTCCGCACCGATGACGAAGGTCACTTCATCTGGCCGGGATTCGGCGACAACATGCGCGTGCTGATGTGGATCCTCGCTCGCTGCGAAGGCAAGGTTGACGCTGTTGAGACCGCAATCGGTTACGTTCCGAAGGCGGAGGACATCAACATTGACGGTCTGGACGGTGTTACGATCGACACCATCCGCGACCTCCTCTCCGTTGACACCGCAAGCTGGAAAGAGGACATCGCAAACATCAAGGAGTTCTATGAGCTCGTCGGTGATCGCGTTCCTGCTGCGTTGCACGAAGAGCTTGCTGCTCTTGAGGCTCGTCTGGGCTGATAAAAAAACGAAAGGCATTACCGTTTCGGTAGTGCCTTTTTTATTTTTCCCTCTTGACATTTGCTTTTGAACGTGGTAAAATAACAATTGATATATAACAAGCGTTATACAGGAGGTTCCAATGCCGCCTAAAACAAAGATTACAAAAGACAATATCATCGAGGCCGCCGTGCAAACTGTCCGTGAAAGCGGTGCCGATGCGCTGAACGCACGGGATCTTGCCGAAAGGCTCGGATGCTCTACCCAACCGATTTTTTCAAACTTCACATCCATGAATGAGCTGCGTCTTGCCGTTGTGGCAGAGGCCGACCGACTCTATGAGGCAATGTGCCGCCGCGAAACGGAAAGCGGAAAATATCCGCCGTACAAAGCGAGCGGTATGGCATATATCCGCTTTGCGGCGGAGGAGAAGGAGCTGTTCAAGCTCCTCTATATGCGTGACAGACGGGAGGAACCAATCCCCACGGAAGCCGATGCGCGCCTGACCTCCACCGTCTGCGCTGCCACCGGATTGGAAAAGACGAAGGCAGAGCTGTTTCATCTGGAAATGTGGGCGTTTGTGCACGGCATTGCCGTCATGATCGCCACGAATTACTTGCCGCTGGAATGGGAAATGATCAGCAATATGCTGACAGACGCATACCAGGGACTGAAATCCCGTTTTACAAAGGAGTAACTATGGACGCTATACGCATAGAATCACTGACAAAAAAATACAAGGATACAACCGCCGTGGACGGTCTTTCCCTCTCCGTAAAGGAAGGAGAGCTTCTCTCCCTGCTCGGAGTCAACGGCGCGGGAAAGACGACAACGATCCGTATGCTTGCGACGCTCTGCAAACCGACGGAGGGAGATGCCTTTTTGCTTGGAAAAAGCATCCTGCGCGACGCAAATGAGGTAAAGAAAATCATTGCGGTATCTCCGCAGGAGAGCGCAATTGCCGCAGGGCTGACCGTGCGCGAAAATCTTGCCCTGATCGCAGGCGCACACGGATTTTCCAAAGAGAAAACGCTCGAAAAGACCGCCGAAATGTGCGAAACATTTGCCCTCTCTGCTGTCATGGATAAAAAAGCCGGCAAGCTGTCAGGAGGTTTTCAGAGACGGCTCAGCATCGCGATGGCGCTCATAAGCGAGCCGCAAATTCTCTTTCTCGACGAGCCGACGCTCGGATTGGACGTACTCTCGCGCAGTGATCTGTGGGACACAATCCGCGCCCTCAAGGGGAAAGTAACGATCATTCTGACGACGCACTACATGGAGGAGGCGGAAGCGCTCTCCGACCGTGTCGCGATCATGAAGGACGGGTGGCTGCTCATCACGGGGACGGCTGAAGAAATCAAAAACACAGCGGGCACGGACAAATTTGAGGACGCGTTCATCCGCATCGTAAAGGGGGATCTGAAATGAGATTACGGACGTTTTCCATCCGGTGTGCAAAAGAACTTTTGCGCGATCCTTTGAATCTCGCATTCGGGCTTGGATTCCCTGTCGTTCTTCTGCTTCTCCTTACTGCTATTCAGGCAAATGTGCCCGTGCCGCTTTTTGAGATCGCCCATCTGACACCGGGTGTGTGCATATTCGGGCTTTCGTTTATCACACTGTTTTCCGCTACAATCATTGCCAAGGACAGAAAAAGCGCCCTTCTGGAACGGCTCTACACAACGCCGATGCGCGCTTCCGATTTCATTCTCGGCTATACGCTGCCCCTTTTGCCGATCTCGTTCGGGCAGTGCGTCATCACCTATGCGGTTGCCCTCGTGCTCGGACTTCCCTTCCACGTAAATATTTTGTATGCCGCTTTGTTCATTCTGCCCGTTTCGCTTCTGTTCATCTCGCTCGGACTTTTGTGCGGCAGTATATTCACGGATAAGCAGGTCGGCGGCATCTGCGGCGCACTTCTGACGAATCTGACGGCGTGGCTCTCCGGCACATGGTTTGATCTTGAGCTTGTCGGAGGAACGTTCCGAAAAATCGCCTATGCCCTGCCGTTTGTGCACGCGGTCGAATTGGAGCGAGCCGTACTGATCGGCAATTTCGGCGGCATTTTCCCGCACCTGTGGTGGGTGCTCGGATACAGTGCGGTGCTTACGCTTACAGCGATTCTCCTCTTTCTGAGACAAATGAAAAAATAAGGACTGCCTTCGGCTCTGCGTCTTTAACGGAGAATTCAATTTCATAACATAGGGCGGGGGGCTTACTCCCGCCGCTTCGTTTTAATAGTCTACATCGTAGGGGCGGATTCCATATCCGCCCTTTTTGTTGATTATTTCGGGAGCATATGGAATGCTCCCCTACGTTTTCGGTGGGAGTGCCCCCCGCCCTACGATGCGCCATTTCTCTGCCGATAGTGTGTAACCGACTGTGCGAGGACTGCCTCGCGCTATACTTGCCCCGGACGCGAGAGGCGGGAAATGCGTTATATTAAATCTCTTGCACTTCAACCAACTTAACCATAAGTTGATTTTATCCTAATATAGCGTTGTTGAATTAACTTCGTTCTCATGCTATACTTATATCCGTGAAGCGCATCACAATAAAAATTGGAGGTTTCTTATGATCAATATAGGGAACAAGATCCGGGAACTTAGAAAAAAGAAAGGTATCACCCAAGAGACACTTGCCTCCGTTCTGTCTGTTTCTCCCCAAGCAGTAAGCAAATGGGAAAGTGGTCTGACATATCCCGATATGGAAATGATACCTGTTATCGCGGGATACTTTGAGGTTTCAATGGATATTCTTTTTGATTATAATGTTCGTGAAATGAACGCAAAAATCGAAAAGATTACAGATGAAGCGTGGAAATATTTCTTTGACGATACACCGAGATATATAAAAACGATCAAAGCCGCCTTGCAGGAATATCCCGACAACGAATTTTTGCTCTGCCGTCTGTTAGATGCTTACGAATACGCTTTGCGTAATCAAGATGATATCTCGCATCTTGATGAGTTGATAGAACTTTCTCAAAAAATCATTGCCGAGAGCACGGATTTTCTCCGGGTATGTAACGCAAAGGACTGCCAAGCGGCGGCATATTTAAAAAAAGATGAATATCAAAAGGCTAAGGAGGTATTGGAAACGCTTCCTCTCGCCTTTGATATTCGCAACAGTACGATTGCCTTCCGTTTGTCCGGGAAAGATAAACTCCGCGGCGCAACCATGTCAAGATGCCATCATTTACAGAGTCTATACCAGGCTTGTATGGAAGAAGGTAATGCTTGGTTTAACATGGATCAGCATCCCGAGGTCAAGTTCCGCGATTATACTCCCGATGATTATATTCCCGAGGCTTTGAAATGCTATCAAAAAGGACTCCGTGTGCTTACAACCTTCCTTCTGACAGATTACTATGATAATCCCGCAGATCAATACCTTTGGGAAGGAATGCAAACGTTCCATTGGAGTTTTCTTCAGTGCATTGCAGCTTGCTATAAAAAACTCGGTAATGCTGAGAAATGTGAAAAATATATTGCGGAAGCATACCACCTCATATCCGTTGTATGGAAGGACTTTGAGGAAAACAAAGAATACTACATGAAGAATTTCTACAAGTATCTGCACGAATATGACCTCGCAGAATATATCAAATAATCTTTGCCCCGCCTTGTGCGGGGTTTCTTCTTTGTTTTACGCATATGAAAAAAGCCTTCTCCTGTGGGAGAAGGTGGCAGCCGTAGGCTGACGAATGAGGAGTCTTTTTCGTTTGTTCAAACACCTCATCCACCGCTAACGCGGTCCCCCTTCCCCTGCTGGGGAAGGCTATTCAATTTTTTGCTAATCTTACAGAGGCTTCCTTTTCTTTTACCCTACCCAGTTGGGCGGGAATGTGGAAATATCGTATCCATCGATGGACAAAACGCGGTAGTATTTCGGGGTGCAGTATTCCATATTGACCGCCTCGTGTCCCGTTTTGGTGATCGCGTTGGAAACCGGTCTGTCCTGCGAGGAGTGGCAGAAGTTGTAGACGGAGAAATTCTTCACGCCGAGCTCGCGGAGGAAATCCCACCACTCAACCATCTTCTGCGGATTGTTTCTGATGCTGGACGTCATACCGCCGAAAAATTCGACGCCGTATTTTTCGGCAATTTCGAGATACTTGGGATAGCCCTTCTTAATGCGCTCGGCATCGCCGCCGAGGACACGGCGCACCATGTAGCGCGTGCGGGAGGATGCCTCGTATTTTTCCATATTGAACAAGCCATCCTCGCCGAGGCAGGTACCCAAGTCCTCAAAAACCTCCATATTATCGCCGCAGATGTGGTCGATCAGCCCTTCTTTGGCAAGCGTCTCGATGTCAATACCGATGCGCATCGCCGTGTCGGGATCGAAATCGGTGATGACGTTGATCGGCACATGTCTGCCCATCTCCGCATCCAATTCGGTATGAAGATCGCGGACGAACTCCGTGAGGAAATCGCACCAGACCGATTTCAGTCTCGGATCGTCCATCGGCACACGGCGCGCATCCAGTCCGTCATAGCGGCGGGCAAATTCGTCGAGCACCGGCTGCTCAAACGCGATATGGATACCGCGGTGGGCGATGAGCGACACGCCGTCGTAGCCGAGCGAGACGACAAATTTCAGAAAATCGATCACATAGCGGCGCACCTCGGGATACGCATAGGAGCAGATCGCCGCCGTGCGTCCGTCGCGCGTCTTGCAATAGAACTCCGGATGCGTATCGACAAACGTTCTCTGCAGAAGCGGTGCCCATGGCGTAACAAACGAAGCCATACTCATGCGGAGACCGGCATACAGCTTCACACCCATGCCGTGCATGAGATCAAGCCGCGCCTTCGTGATCTCTTCGAGATTGGAAGCAACCGCACGGCAGGCGTTTTCATACCGCGGTCTGCTCGACATCAGCCGACGCACACGCGGATTCGGCACGTCTTTTTGGAACGCATAAAAATGGTCAAGAACCTCCTGCGTGCAGATTTTCGTGTCGGTATTCTTGACGGAATACAGCTTCATGAGCGTATCCTCGACACGATTTGAACCGTAGACTACGTTGTGGTCATTGTCAAAATGGACGTGCAGATTCCGTCTGCCGTCAGCACTCGCGTAGTCTTTCCACTCGGCGACCTCTTCTTCGGTCATCGGTACACAGCGCAGCCACACAAGCGGCGTGAGACGGCGGAGCGTCTCATGCTTGCGCATGATAATCTCACTGTCGGTGAGATCGGCACAGCACCAGAAATGCTCCTCTACCCACTCCATCCTCTGCCACTGACCGCCTGCCGGGATCGCGGAATCGTTGATGATCGTGAAAACGGGATCGGTATCCAGCTTCAGATGCAAGGCAAAGCCGCCGTCCAGCCGCCACGAGGCGACAAAGATTTTATACCAGCCCTTCAAATTGGGAACAAACGTGATGTCCGGCGGCGTGGCATCGTCGGGCGTGAGGATGCACATACCTTTGACGTCACAAACCTCATACTCCATGGCATTCCACAGCGTTTCGCTCGGTGCCTCGCTCAGCACCTCGGGATTTTTAACCAATTCATGCAGATTGGACAGTACAATTCCTTCCATAAAAAATCTCCTTTCAGATCAGCAGCGCCAGTTCGGCGGATAGGTGGACATGTCATACCCGTCAAGCGACAGAATACGGAAATACCTCTGCTCGTAAAAATCGGGATTCGTCTCATCATGTGCGGTGAGGGATGCGGCATTCGTCACAGACTGGGATTTCGCATACTCCAGGTAGTTGAAGAAGGAAATGCTGGTAGCTCCGAGTTCCTTCTGCATCTTCACCCAATCGACGAACTGTTTGCCCGTGTTTGCGGACGGATTCATACCGGCGAAGAACTCCACGCCGTATTTCTTCGAAATCTCAACAAACTGCGGTGTGCCGATCTTGACGTTTTCGGGATCGTAGCCAAAGTTGCGGCAGACAACATACCGCTTGCCGAGCTGCTCTTTGTATTTTTCAAGATCAATGAGCCCGTCCTCGGAGAGACAGTCTCCCAAACGCTCATAGGTGGACATCGTCTCGGCGCAGAAATAATCAATGAGTCCTTCACGGCAAAGTGCTTCAACATCGATACCGACGCGGCGGGAAATCTCGGGCGAATGGCCGGTGATGACGTTGATCGGAATATGTCTGCCAAACTCCGCATCAAGCTGATCGCGCAGAGAACGGACGAACTGCGTCATAAAATCGCACCACACGTCCTTCAGGCGCGGATCGTCCATCGGAACGCGGCGGGCATCCAAGCCGTCATAGCGGCGCGCAAATTCATCGAGCACAGGCTGTTCAAAACCGATGTGCATACCGCGGTGGAAGATGAGCGACACGCCGTCATAGCCGCGCGCAACGGCGCGCTTATAGTAATCGATGACAAACTGATGCGTCTCTGGATACGCATAGGAGCAGATCATGCAGGTGCGTCCGTCGCGCGTTTTGATATACAGCTCGGGATGCTCGTCAACAAAGGTGTATCTCGCATACGGCTCCCACGGTGTCATGACATTGGCAAGGCTCATACGGAATGCGGCAAAGAACTGCACGCCGATGCTGTGGAGATACTCGGCACGGACTTTAACAATTCTGTCCATATCCGCCGCAAGCGCGACGTCTTTCACCTGAGCAAGACTCTTATGACGCGCGGAAAGGAGGCGGCAATTTTTCGAGAAAACAGCGTCATCCACAACGTCGTTCAGAATCTCCTGCGAGCAGATTTTTGCATGGGAACGGCTGAGAGGAACGTAGCCGAGCACAAGATCCTCATCCGTTTCAAAGCCCATACGGTAGTCAAAGGCGTTGTCGTAGTGAACGTGGAGATTCCGCTTCCCTTCGGGATTCATATACTCCTTATAAGCGGCGATCTCCTCCTCGCTCATGGGAACAAAGCGGAGCCATGTAATCGGAATGATGAGCCCCCACCGCTTATATTTGCGAACGAGAATCTGCCTGTCGGTCAGATCGGCGCAGGTGAAATAAAACTCGCGCATCTGCTCGCCGCGATGCCATACGCTGGGCACAGTGCCACCCCAGTCGGAATTGAGCATGGAAAAATGCGGCTCGTTATCCAGCTTCATCTGCAAAGCGACACCGTGTCCGAGATCCACGGATGCGACGTAGATTCTGTACCAGCCTGTGAGCTTCGGATCAAGCACAAGATCGCCCGGGAAAGAATCCTCTGCCGCAACAAGTGCGTTGCCCTGCACCTCCGCCGTTTCATACGGCATGATGCCCCAGACGTTTTCCGCCTGCTTTACATCGCTGATGACATCGGTGTTTTTCACGATTTCGTCAAGATTTGAAAAAACGATACCTTCCATAAATTAAAGCTCCTTTTCTAAATATCGCACACGCCGTTTTACGGCAATTACGGTTTAAGCACTAAAAATCGGCTTCCGCCTCTAAACGCGAAACGGTACACAGTCGGTGTGATTTCAATGCGGTCGAAACGTGGAAATGTCTATCCCGTCAAAGGAGAGCAGACGGTACGAGACGATACGGCAATACTCCGTATTCACCGTATCATGTCCGAATTTGGTTGTGGAATGATAGACAGGCATATCCTGCGAGGAATGACAGAAATTAAAGAACGATATGTTCTTCACACCGAGTTTTTTCAGATCGTTTACCCAGTCGATGTACTCCTGTGCGCACGTTTTGTAATTCGGCGAAAGCGGGGCGAAATAATCGATACCGTATGTATCCGCGATGGACTGAAACTGAAGAGAACCCTCTTTTGTCAGCTCCCAATTTTCTCCGCATCGGCGTCCGAACACGGACTGTATCCGCAGAATCCTTTTGTATTCGTCGAGATTGATAAGACCGTCCTCATCCAGCATACCGCCGAGACGCTCATACGTCTCCATGCTGTCGGAACAGATATGGTCAATCGCTCCCAATTTCGCCATCATTTCAACATCGACGCCGACACGGCGGGAAATCTCGGGCGTGTAGCAGGTAATGACGTTAATCGGGACATGGCGACCGGCGAAGGCATCCAATTCCTCGTGCAGTCTGCGTACAAAATCTGCAAGGATACTTCCCCATACGTCTTTGATTCTCGCATCGTCCATCGGTACGCGCCGTGCATCCAGTCCATCATAACGGCGGGCAAATGCATCCAGTACAGGCTGTTCATAGCCGATGAACAAACCGCGATGGAAAATGAGCGACACACCGTCGTACCCGTATCCGATAAAGCGCTTGAAATACTCGATAACATAATCCTGCGTTTCCTTAAACGCATAGGAGGCAGCCGCCATGTGACCGCCGTCACGGGTGACGATACATGCCTCGGGATGCGTATCCATAAAGATATTTCTTGCACCTGAATCCGTAGGATAGCCGTTTTGTCCGAGCGTCATACGAATGCCGGCATAGGCAAGCACACCGAACTCGTGAAGCAAATCCACCCGCGCACGGGTAATCTCTTGCATCATGGCGGCTGCCTTTTCATTTTCATCGGTATACCGATTTGTAAACGCGCGCAGGCGGCGTGCCGTCGTATCCCTCGTTGAATAGTCATAGAGGCACTCATTTACCTCGTGCGTAACAAATTTCGCATCGGTATTCTCAACACTGTATAGCTTAATCAGAGAATCCTCTACAGAGTTCACACCGAAGATCACGTTGGTATCGCAATCAAAGTGGAGATGCATATTCCGATGCCCTTCCGGATTGATATACTCCTTATAGGCGGCAATTTCCGCATCCGTCATCGGCACACAGCGCAGCCAGACGAGAGGAGATATATCCTCCTCGCGGCGCACCTTTTTTATCAGAATCTCACGATCGGTCAAATCGGCACATCGCCAGAAAAATTCCTCGACGTACTCCATACGGGGTGTCGGTCCGACAGGCGGATAGATAGAATCGTTGACAAGTTTGAAATACTTTTCGTTGTCAAGTTTCATCAAAAACGAATATCCGTCCACGATCTTCCAGGATGCAATAAAGATTTTATACCATCCTGTCAGTTTCGGCTGAAGGATCAGATCCTCGGGAGAATCTCCTTCGCGGCTTACGAGGCAAGTACCTGTGAAATCCGTTATTTCATACGGGATCATGCCCCAGCAGCCGTCGCGCATCGGTTCGGCAAAGGCAGAGGGATTTTTCACGATTTCGTTCAGATTTGAAAAAACAATACCGTCCATAATTCCCCTCCTGATTGAGTTAAGACCATTATACAGGATACCTTCCTTTTTGGCAAGCATTTGTGCAAAATTTTCACAAAAAATCCTCCGATAATACAAACGCCCGACAAAAGCACATGCCTCTGTCGGGTGTTTTCGGATTTATCCGCGCCAGGTGGAAACGTAGGTGGACATATCATAGCCGTCAAACGACAGCACACGGTAGAAATTCGGTCGACAATATTCAAGATTCGGTGTGTGTCCCGTCTTCGCCGCCGCATGAACACTCGTGCGGTCACGGGAGCAGTCGTGGCAGTAATTGAAGAAGCTGAAGCTCGTCGCGCCGAGGTCTCTGAGTCCCTGAATCCACTCCAGACGCTGCTCGGCATTTCCGCCCGACGGACTCATGCCGGCAAAAAACTCGACACCGTATTTCTTGGCGATCTCCAAAAACTGCGGTACGCCCTCCTTGAAAAGTCCCCAGTTACCGCCGATGGAGCGACAAACCACATACTTTTCGCGCAGGTGTTTTTCATATTTCTCCAGATCAATCAGACCGTCCTCGTCGATACACTCGGGAATGTGCTCGTAATGATCCATCGCCTCACAGCAGAAGTGGTCGATCAGTCCCTCCTTGCAGAGCATCTCAATATCGACGCCGGTACGTCTCGCGCATTCGGGCGTGTAGCCGACGGTAATATTGATCGGGATATGTCTGCCGAACTCGGCATCGAGCCCGGCACGGAGCTCGCGGACGAACTGTACAAAGAACTCGCCCCAAATATCCTTGATACGGGGATCGTCCATCGGGACACGGCGCACGTCAATGTCTGTTCCGTAGCGTTTTTCAAATATATCGCGCACAGGCTTCTCAAACGCCATCAGAACACCGCGGTGCGCGATCAGCGTAACACCGTCGTATCCGCGCTTCACCGCACGCTTGATGTAGTCAATGGAAAAGCGGCGCGTCTCGGGATACGTATAGGAACAGATCGGCGGAAAACGTCCGTCGCGCGTTTCGCAGTACAAGGCGGAATTTTTCGTGATCGCATACGGTGCAAGCGGCGCAGACGGCGCCATATTATAGCCGAGCGACAGGCGGAAACCGGCATACATCTTGATACCCATGCCGTGCAGCATCTCAAGACGCGATTTCACAACATCGTCCATGATTTTGGAGGCTTTGATGTTTTCCTGACAGTAGCGGAATGCTCTGGCATCCAAAGCGCGTTCATGCTCGTCGGGCATATCCTCCTCGCCCACGTAATCGTCCATGATCTCCTGCGTGCAGATCTTTGTATCCGTATCCTTCACGGCATACATGAGATCGGTGAAATTCTCGAGCTTATCCGCACCGAGATAGAGATTCGTATCGTTATCAAAATGAACGTGCAGGTTGCGCCGTCCGTCCGCGTTGACGTAATCCTTATATTCTGCGATCTCTTCCTCCGTCATCGGTACGAAACGGATCCACGAATACATCGCGATGCGCTCGCCATCCTTATGGAGGATGATCTCGCGATCGGTCAGATCGGCACAGCACCAAAAGATTTCCTCGAAATACTCGTTTCTGTGCCAACTGGCAGGAGAGTTGTGAAAGCTGTTACAAATCGTGGCAAAGCGCTCCTCGTTGTCGAATTTGACACGCAGGGCAAATCCGCCGTCCATACGGCAGGAGCAGATAAAAATTTTGTGCCATCCGGTCAGCTTCGGGCTGAGCACAAGATCGTCAACACGCGCAATATCCCGTGTGACAAGCGCAGTACCCGTAACGTATCCTGCCTCATAGGGGAGCAGTCCCCATGTGTCATTCCGCTGATACTCGCTTACCGCCTCTTTGTTTTTTACGATTTCGTAAAGGTTTGAAAACACGATTCCTTCCATGATTTCACTCCGTTTTTCTGTATTACCGCGCACATTCGCTTGAAACAAGTATACCGAATTTCATCCGTTTTTTCAATGTTTTGAAAAGACATTTTTCATTCCGTAATGTCCGATTTGATAAAAGACCGAAACAGGAGAACACCTGCTTCGGTCTTTATCCGGTTTTATCCGCGCCACCCCGGGACAAAGGTGGACATATCTATACCATCCAGTGAAAGAACGCGGTAGAAATGCGGTGTATAAAATTCGGGCACGGGTGTATGTGCGGGTTTGCCCGCCGTATGGACGATCGTTCTGTCGCGGCAGCCGTCATGGCAGTAATTGAAGAAGCTGAAGCTCTTCGCGCCGAGCGCACGCAGATTGCTGAGCCATTCGATACGCTGCTCGGCATTACCGCCGCTGGGGTTCATACCTGCAAAAAATTCTACGCCGTATTTTTCGGCGATTTCCGCAAACCTCGGCGTACCGTCCTTTACGCGGTTCCAATCTCCCCAGAAGCAGCGCTTCACGATGAAGTCCTCGGTGAGCATATCCTTGTATTTCTCAAGATCGATGAGCCCGTCCTCACCGAGAGAATCCCCGAGCACCTCAAAATGATCCATCGCTTCGGCGCAGAAGTGGTCGATCAGTCCCTCCTTACAGAGCATTTCAATATCGACGCTCATGCGCTTTGCCGCCTCGGGGGAGAAGCCGGTGATCACATTGATCGGGATATGTCTGCCCATCTCTGCATCCAGTTCGGTATGCAGCTCTCGCACAAACATGGCAAAAAATTCACACCAAATCCCCGTCAGTCGCGGATCGTCCAGCGGTACGCGGCATGCGTCAAGTCCGTCATAACGGCGGGCAAATTCGTCGAGCACGGGTTTTTCAAAGCCCATAATCGCACCGCGGTGGGTAATCAGAGACACGCCGTCATAGCCGCGCTTAACCGCGCGCTTGATATAATCGATCGCATAGCGGCGCACCTCGGGATATGCGTAGGAGGCAATCGGCGTTACACGTCCGTCGCGCGTATGCACATAATACGCGGGATTTTTGATAATCGAGTAGAACATCAGAGGCGTCCACGGCTGGGTATTTCTTGCCATAGACACGCGAAATCCTGCGTACAGCTTGACACCCATACCGTGCATCAGATCAAGCCTTGCCTTAACGATGTCATCCATCATCGCCGCAGCCTTGCGGTTCTCATTATTATAGCGGATCGTGCGGTAATCGAGGGCGCGGTCACGCTCGTCATACGCCGCCTCATCATGGTAATCGTCCATGATCTCCTGCGTGCAGATTTTTGCATCCGTATCCTTGACGGTGTAGTTCAGAAGAAGCATATCCTCCATCGAAGCGGTACCGATCAAGTGATTCGTATCGTTGTCGAAGTGGACGTGGAGATTTCTCGGACGGTCGGGACTGACGTACTCCTTGTATGCGGCGATTTCCTCCTCCGTCATCGGCACGAAGCGGAGCCATGAAAGCATGGTAATGCGCTCGTTTCTGTGATGCTTATGGACGATAATCTCACGGTCGGTCAGATCGGCACAGCACCAGAAAATCTCCTCCATAGATTCATTACGCCACCATATTGTTTTCGGCGAATTTGCGGTATTGTTGATGATGGTGAAATGCTTTTCGTTATCAAACTTCACATGCAGGGAAAATCCGCCGTCTATACGGTTGGACGCGATGAAAATCTTGTACCAGCCGGTGAGTTTTGGCTGAAGGATCAGATCCTTCGGAAATCCGATCTCCGTCGTGATGAGGGCGTTGCCCTTCACACGTCCTGCCTCGTACTGCATGATGCCCCACACATCATCACGCTGAATCTCGTGTATATCCTCTTGATTTTTGACGATCTCATTCAAATTCGAAAACAGAATACCTTCCATAGTAGGTTGCTCCTTTCTCTTTACGTGCGTGAAACGGTTGAATTGTATGTAGAAATATCGACCCCGCCAAGGCTTAAAACACGGTAGAAATGCGGTGTATAGAATTCGGGGTAGTTCTTCTCTCGTCCCGTCTTAACCGCATAAACGATCGGGCGGATACGGGCTCCGTCATGACAGAAGTTGAAAAACGAGAAGTTCTCCGCACCGAGCTCGCGCAGTTGATTGATTCGCTCGATACGCTTCGGCGCGGTAACAAAACCGTTCGGGCTCATGCCCGCGAAAAACTCAACGCCGTATTTCTTGGAAATCTCCGCAAATTTCGGTATGCCGTCATTCAAGCGATCCCGGTTGTCCCAGTAGATGCGTCCGACAACAATGGATTTTTTCAGAACCTCTTTGTATTTCTCAAGATCAATCAGTCCGTCCTCATCCATGCAGGAAGCGGTGTGCGCCTCGTACATATCCATCGCCTCGGCACAGAAGTGGTCGATCACACCTGCTTTACAAAGCATTTCAATATCGACACCGAGATGTCTCGAGCACTCGGGAGAGAAGCCGGTGATTACGTTAATCGGAACGTGACGCCCCTCCTGCGCGTCCAGCTGATCGCGAAGATCGCGGACAAACTCGGTGAAAAACATCCCCCATACATCAAGCAAGCGAGAATCGTTCATCGGCAAACGGCGTGCATCCAGTCCGCCATGGCGGCGAGCCACCTCATCGACAACAGGCTGCTCAAACGCCATATGAATACCTCGGTGGCAAATGAGCGACACACCGTCGTATCCGCGCGCGACTGCCCGTTTCAAGAAATCAATGGAATACTGCCGAACCTCGGGATAGACGTAGGAGAGTATCCCCGTCCGTCTGCCGTCACGCGTATAGCAGGAGTATTCGGGGTGCTTTTTCAAAAAGACATTCGAAAGAAGCGGCACATACGGCGGTGAGCCGGCAGCGACACTGGTTCTGTATCCTGCGTAGAGCTTAACGCCCAGCTTATGCATGAGATCGGCACGTTCCTTTACAATCTCGTCCATTCTCCGTGCGGCGGCACGGCACTCGCTGTTATAATGCAGTGTACGTGCCTGAAGCGCTCTGTCCGTCTCGTCATACGCCTCATCCTCGTAGACGTCATCCAAGCACTCCTGCGTACAGATCTTCGCATCCGAATCCTTTACGGTATAGTTAATCATGACCGTATCCTCTTCGGTAGCCGTGCCGTAATGATCGTTCGTGTCGTTATCATAATGGACGTGCATGTTCCGTCTGCCGTCGGGCTTGACGTAGTCCTTATACTCCTCGACCTCCTCCTCCGTCATCGGAACGAAGCGAAGCCATACGAGCGTGGAAATGCTGTCGATATTGGATCTGTGCTTGCGAAGCCATATATCCCGTCCTGTCATATCCGCGCAGCACCAGAACTGCTCCTCGACTGTCTCGTTGGTGGAATGTGCCTCCGGCGCAGTCTCGTAGCTGTCGTGGATGGTCATAAAGTGGTCTTCGTTATCAAGCTTCATCAGAAGCCAGAAATCGCCGACCATACGGATGGAGGATACGAAAATTTTGTGCCAGCCCGTAAGACGGGGCGCGAGCACAACGTCCTTCGGCGCACCCGTATAGGTTGTCATCAAGGCGTTACCCGAAACAGCCGCCGTCTCATACGGCATCACGCACCAGCGATCCTCTGAAGGTCTGTTGCTGATTGCGTCGGGATTCTTGACGATTTCATTCAGATTCGAAAACACGATTCCTTCCATGGTTCGTCTCCTTTCTTAACCGCGCCAGCTCGGAATGAAGGTGGACATATCCGTACCGTCATACGAGAGCACACGGTAGAACGTGGGGGTGTAATATGCGGGGAATTGCGCCCTGTCGCCGATTTGCTTCATAGCGTGCAGAAGCGTTCTGTTAAAGCAGATTCCCGAGAAATTGCTGACGGCGAAATTCTGCACACCGTCGGCGAAAAGTCGGCTCATCCAGCCATGGCGATCTTTTGCATTCACGCCTGCCGGTGTCGTGCCGCAGAAAAATTCCTTCCCGTATTTCGCGCCGATCTCCGCAAACTGCTTTGCGCCCTCGCTGATCTTTGCCAAATCGCGCTCGGCGGCACGGTGGACGGTAAACGTCTTTTCCAGAACGGCTTTGTATTTCAAAAGATCGATGCGTCCGTCCTCACCGATGCAGTCCTCGATATGCTTCTCGGAAAACTCCATCGACTCGGCAGTGAAATGATCGACCAGTCCCTCTTTCAGGAGTGCTTCGACATCGACCCCCATTCTCACGGACGTTTCGGGAGTGACGCCTGTCACGACATGGATCGGAACGGAAATCTCCGCCTTCAGCTCGCGCACAAATTCGGTAAAATAGGAGCACCAGATCGCCGTCAGACGGGGATCCGTCATCGGAACGGTGCGTGCAACCTCGCCGTACCGGCGGAAAAATTCATCCAGCACGGGCTGTTCAAAGGCACTGCGGATTCCTTGGTGGGCAATCAGCGTCACGCCATCGTAGCCGCGGTTCACGGCACGCTTGACCGTATCGATCGCATACCGACGCACCTCCGGATAGGCAAAGGAAGCAATCGTGGTCTGCCTTCCGTCACGCGTGTAGCACATATATTCGGGATGATCCTTGATAAACTTCCAGCAAAGCGGCGGCGCAAACGGCGGTGCGGTCAGCGCGAGGTGCGCGGTGTATCCGGCATAGAGCGAAGCACCGAGCCCGTGGACGTAATCCGCACGGAGCTTCACAATTTCGTCCATATTGGCAGACGCCTTGCGGCACGCCTCATTAAAGACCGTTTCAGGTTCTATAAGCGGTCTGTCATCGCCCTCGTATTTCTCCTCGCAAACGTCATCCTGTATTTCCTGCGTGCAGATTCTGACATCGGTATCCTTGAGAACTCTGTAAAAGCGCAGGATTCTCTCCTCGGTATCCGTACCGGCAGTTACGTTGGTTTCGTTTCCGAGCACGATGTGCAGATTCTGTCTGCGGCTTGTATACGCCTTATACGCTTCGACCTCTTCCTCCGTCATCGGAACGAAGCGAAGCCATGCAAGCATGGGAATGGTATTGTTCTCCTTTTCCTTGCGCAAAACGATCTCACGGTTTGTCAGATCCGCACAGCACCAGAAAAGCTCCTCAAACGATTCCCCGGGATGCCATCCGGAAAGCGGCGGAAAGCCGCTGTTTTTGATGTGCGTGAAGTTTTCCTCATTATCAAATTTCACCGTTAACCAGATACCGCGATGCAGTCTGGAGGAGGCAATGTAGACCTTATGCCAGCCTGCAAGATTTGGCTGAAGAATGACATCGGCAGGATGTCCGAAATCCGCGGCGACAAGTCCCTTTCCGAAGAAGTCGCCCGTTTCGTAACCCATAATGCCCCAGCGATCGCTTTTCTGAATCACGCTTGTGACCTCGGGATTTTTTACGATTTCATCAAGATTGGATATAAGGATTCCTTCCATCTTTTTTCTCTCTCCTGTCATGGTAAAAATCGGTATAAGCCATACACAAAGTATATAGAAAATTGCGAAAAGAAACAA
>JAZNHT010000024.1:0-58206 GCA_045577175.1 Eubacteriales bacterium
TACAAAGAATCCTTCCTTTGGTATCCACATCTTTTTGAACAAAACAAACACCCGGCGGGAGTGACCGTTTGGCCACTCCCCGCTGCAATTTTTTCTATAACGCACAACCGCGGTTGGTGGGTGAGCAAGAACGCACTTACAGGTCACCCAAAAGCCTCCCTTGTGTAAAGGGAGGTGGCACGGCGACTTCGACGGAGTCGAATGTCGCCGTGACGGAGGGATTGCGATGCATACGGATTGGGATTTTTTATCACTGCTTTGCTTCAAACCAGTTCTCGCCTGCGGATACCTCTGCGGTCAGCGGAACTGTGAAGGATACCGCGCCCTCCATCTCGCGTCCGAGAATCTCCGCGGCTTTCTCTTGGTCGCGCTTTGCGACCTCCACGATCAGCTCGTCGTGCACCTGCAAAATCAGCTTTGCGTCAATGCCGGCGTCACGGAGCGCGTTTCTCGTGCGGATCATGGCGATCTTGATAATATCCGCCGCCGTGCCCTGGATCGGGCTGTTTTTCGCCACGCGCTCGCCGAACGCGCGGATGTTCTTGTTCTGCGAGGACAGCTCGGGGATGAACCGCTTGCGCGCGAACATCGTCGTCGTGTAGCCGTCGCGCTTTGCCGCCTCTACCGTCTCGTCAAGATACCGCTCCACATCCGGATACGTGTCCAGATAACTGCGGATATACTCGCCTGCACGGGCGCGGGAGATGCCGAGATCCTGCGAGAGGGAATACTCGCCGATGCCGTAGACGATGCCGAAATTGACCGCCTTCGCGCGGCTTCTCAGCTCGGGCGTTACCTCACCGATCGGCGTGCGGAACACCTGCGACGCGGTCGCGCGGTGGATGTCCTCGCCTGTGAGAAATGCGTGCTGCATCGTTTTGTCTCCCGACAGAACCGCGAGCAACCGAAGCTCAATCTGCGAATAGTCCGCGTCAAGCAGGACGTGCTCCGTATCCGCGGCGGTGAAATAGCGGCGGAGCTCCCGACCGAGCTGACCGCGCACGGGAATGTTCTGCATATTCGGGTCATTCGAGGACAGCCGTCCCGTTGCGGTGCCCGTCTGATTGAATTGGGAGTGAATTTTTCCGTCCTCGCCCATCAGTGCGATCAGATTGTCGCCATACGTGCCGGTCAGCTTCACAAGCTGGCGGTAGTCAAGAATGTGCCCGATGATCGGATGGTACGGGCGGAGCTTTTCGAGCGTTTCCGCATCGGTGGAGTAGCCGCGCTGCGTCTTTTTGGACGGCGGCAGACCGAGCCGCTCAAACAAAACCTCGCCGAGCTGCTTCGGGGAATTGATGTTGAACGGGGCACCTGCCTCCTCGTAGATCGTCTGCGCAAGCTCCTCTGCGGAGATTTGCAAAGCGGTGATGTATTCGTGCAGACCGTCCGCGTCGAGCGTAAAGCCTGCCTCCTCCATCTCCGCGAGGACTTCGGCAAGCGGAATCTCAATCTCGGTGAGCAGCGACATCATGCCGTGCTTTTCCAATTCCGCTTTCAGAATCGGGTACAGCCGTGCCGTTATGTGCGCCTCTGCTTCGGCGGTGTTCTCCGTAAGCTCACATCCGAGATACAGCGGTGCCACGCGCGAAAGCGGATAATTGCCCTCGCCGGGGGCGAGGAGATAGGCGGCAAGCATCGTGTCAAATTTGCAGTGCGGTGTGATGCCGCGCGCGGTCAGAGCCGCGTACAGCTTTTTGTAATCGTGGCACACGACGGGGTGGGCGTCGAGAATCTCCTTTGCCACCTCTGTCGGGATGATGATGTGGGCATCTCCGCACACGGCGGCAACATCGCCGTTATCCGTGAGCGCACAGACGATCGGCTCACCTGCGGTGAGTGCGCCTGCTTCGGAAAGCGGTACGAACGTCGGGATTTCCTCCGCGGTATTCTGTGCGGGGGCGGCGGGCTCCTCATCCGTGAGCGAGAAGCGCGATTTGAGCGCGGTAAATTCCAGCTCCGTGAACAGTTCGTTCAGCTTCGCGCGGTCGGGGGCGCAGTCCGTGCAGATGAGGCACGTCTCCATCGGCACCTCTCGGAAAATATCGGCAAGACGGCGCGACAGGTGCGCGCTTTCCTCGCCCGTTTTGAGCTTTTCATAAACGGATTTCGTAAGTCCCAGCCCGTCAAGATTTTCGTAAACCGCCGTGAGCGAGCCTGCCTGTCCGATCAGCTTGAGGGCGGTCTTTTCACCGATACCGGGCACGCCGGGGATGTTGTCCGACGTATCGCCCATCAACGCCTTCACGTCCACAAACTGCGTGGGCGTGATGCCGTATTCCGCAAAAAACACGTCGGGCGTGTACAGAATGTCTTCCTTTGTTTTGATGAGGACTACGGTCGTTTTCGGTGAGACAAGCTGGAGAGAATCGCGGTCGCCCGTCAGGATGAACGTGTGCATGTCCCCTGAAGCCTCTGCCATCGCGGATGCCGTGCCGAGAATGTCGTCCGCCTCGTATCCGTCCATGGAAACGACACAGCAGCCCATTGCCGCCGCGACCTCCTTGGCGTACGGGAGCTGCATCGCAAGCTCCTCCGGCATCCCCTTGCGCGTCGCTTTGTAGCCGTCGTACATCTTGTGGCGGAAGGTCGGTGCCTTGCGGTCAAACGCGCACAGAATACGGTCGGGCGCAAGCGCGTCGATGTGCTTTTTGAGAATCGTGATAAAGCCGTAGACGGCGTTGGTGGGGAGCCCCGTTTTCGTTGTGAGCGGGCGGATGCCGTAAAAGGCGCGGTTTAAGATACTGTTGCCGTCGATGACAAGAAGCGTTTTCATAAAAATCTCCCGGTTTCCGTACAGTTTATATCCTTATTATATCACAAATTGTGCCGTTGGGGAAGCGTTCGGGTAAAAAATTCACAAATCCCCCCTTGCGTACGGGCAAATGCCGCTGTATAATAATGGTATACTGCCCTTTTGTTTGCGGAGGATTGGAATGAAACGGTTCGCACTGCTTTTGGTTTGCCTGCTTGTGACGGCATCTCTCGCCGGCTGTGTATCGCTCAGAACATACACACTTGATGAGGTTCTGCCGCAACCTGTGGATGAGACAACGCTTTTGTCACTCATCGATTCCGTCACCGTTTCCCGTGCCTCGGACGGGGCGGAAATCACCCTTACGGGGACGGACGTGGAGCTTTTCATGCTCACGTTTGACGGGATTCCCTGTATGCGCAGAAAATCCTCGGGTACTCTTGCCGATTACACAATCACGTTTTCGATGACGGACAAAGCGGATACGCGTCCGCCTTTGTACATTGTGGTCGGCACGGGCGAGTATACCCCGTATTTTCTCTTCGGCGAGTATGAGTATGAGCCGGTCAACATGCGCTTTGACATGACGTATATTGACAGCCTGTTCGGATGAACGACGATACATTTTTCGGATCGGAAACAAGGAGAGAGCTTTGGAAAAACTGTTTGAATATCTGACGCGCAGTGTGAAGATCGCGGTCAAAAGCGTATTTTTCAATTTTAAGCAATATGCCTGCTTTTTTGTCGCTTTGTTTATTATCCAGTCCTTTTACGGGCTGATGTCCGTGTCCTATGCGAACAACAACGACGTCGAATATCAGCACGTCATGGCGGAGTATGATTATCACATGGTGCTCAGGGATTTGAACGAGGATCAGGCAAACTACATATTCAACGATTCGGGTGCCGTGTTCAAAAACGATCTGATTTTCAAAATCGTCCGTTATGAGGAAAACCTCAACTACATGACGGCGGAGAAGCGCTTTGATTTCTTCCTCTTTTTTCTGAAGGATAAGGACGTGAGCGAGGCGCGCTTCCGCGAAAATTATATTCCCGATCTGAAATCGCTCGGTAAGTCGGGCGAGGCGTTCATGATCTCCGTGACGCCGCTTCTCCATTTCGAGGAGAATACGGCGAAAAATCTCGTGACGTTCATTTTTATCACGCTTGTGCTGCTCGCCGTGTCGATTTTTCTGCTTACGGCACTGTACAATATCCGCGTCAATCAGTACAAATTCACCTACGGTGTATATATGACGTTCGGGGCGGATTTCAAAAAGCTGTTCGGAACGGCGTTCTGGGAATTGTTCGTGATCTCCTTTGTCACGCTGATTCCGTCTGTTTTGTTCTCCACGCTTGCCGTGTATCTCATCTACCTGCCGTCCGGATTTCCGTTTAGATTCTCGTGGCTTGTCATCTTGGGCGTGCTTCTGTTCGGCACGGTCGTCGTGCTTGCCTCCGTCTGGATGCCGATGCGGCTTATGTCCATCCGTCAGCCGATGACGCTGATCGTCACGGAGGATAACTCCAACCTCGTCACCTCGCCGCGCCGCTCTGTCAATCTGCTCGGCAAAAAATTCCCGACACAGTACGAGTTTTACTCCATCTGGCGCTTCCGCAAGTACAGTGCCCAGCTTCTTACGACGGCGATTGTGTTCTGCGCGCTTTTCATCTGCGGTCTGTACCTGTCCGAGATTTACGACACGGGACTGCACTATCCGCGTCCGCAGTTTACGGTCGATATTTCCAAAACGGAGTTCACCTACGGTGACGAAATGAGTGAGGAGCTTTACGCCATCGACGGCATCACCGAGGTGCGCGCGATGAACAACAGCATCGAGGCGATCGAGATCGGCTCGCATATGCTGACGCACGTCGATAACGTCATGCCGTTTAAAAATCTCGTCGTCTATGAAAGTGAACGCTATCCCGTCGAATACCAGCGCGTGACAAACGAGGTCGTTTACTACGGTCTGATCGAGGAGCAGCTCCGAACGCTTGAGAAATACAAGTACACGGGCGACTTGAACTGCATCTATACCACACCCGGTACGGTCATCATCGGTGACTCGATTTCCAATATCAAGACGTACAAATTTGAGGTCGGCGATACGATCCGGATCGGTGTCAAAACGGGACAGATTCAAGCAGTCGATTCCAACCTCTCCGGGCGCAATCTTCTGAAGGAGCAGATTCTCAATTTCAAGCACGAATACTACACGTTCACCATCGGTGCGATCATTGAAAACATCCCCTCCGGCAGTATGCCGATCTTCTTCAATACGGACGATTACAAAATCGTCTCCGGCGGAATGCGGGCGGACGCAACGACTCTGGAAATCCACGTCGATCAGTCGCTGTCGAGCGAGGATACGGCGCGGATTGAAGCGGAGCTTCGGGAGTGGGGACGCCTGTACGGTGAGACGCATATCTCCAACACGCACCGGCTCAGTCTGGATACGATTGAGTCCGATAAGCATTACACCGAGCTCTACATCTGTATCGCTCTTCTGATTCTGTGCATCTCGCCGCTTGTGTGGTTCTTTACGCAGACGTTGTACTATTTCAAGCGGGAGAAGGAATTTAATATTCTGCAGTCGCTCGGCGCATCCGTGCGCGAGATACGGCAGATTTATCTGCAGGGCGGCAGCGTGATGGCGGTTCTCTCGCTCATCGTGGCGATCGCACTCAGCTATCTCAGCAGCTACGGTCTGTTCTACGTGTTCAACGTCCTTATGCCGTATTTTGAAAAGGAATACGTCAGGTACGAATTTTATATGCCGTGGTACGCGATTCTCACGAGTATCGTCATGTCTGTCGGCTGCGGATTTTTCTCCGCCTATCTGCCGTTCCGTTCGTATATCAAATCGAGATATACACTGGAAAACGGCGGTGCCGGTGACGGTGAGGAATAAGAAAGGATAGATAATTATGGCTGAATATATGCTTCAGACGGAAAGCGTCATCAAACAGTATAAGCAGTACGATACGGTCGTAACCGCCGTCAACCGCGCGTCGATCAAGGTCGAGCCGGGCGAGTTTGTGGCTATCATCGGTACGTCGGGATCGGGTAAAAGTACGTTTCTGCACATCTGTGCGGGGCTTCTGAACGCCGATGCAGGCCGCGTCAAAATCCGCGGCGAGGACATCACGAAAATGTCCGCCGACGAACTGGCACGCTTCCGCGGCATCAACATGGGATTCGTTTTTCAGAGACACAATCTGATTCCGCAGTTCACGGCACTTGAGAATATTCTGATCCCCACCGTCATGTGCAACAAGCCTGATATGAGCTATCAGGAGAATCTCAGAAAGTTGGTCGAGACCTTGCAGCTCGGGGAAAGACTGCACCATTTGCCGAGCGAGCTGTCGGGCGGTCAGCAGCAGAGAGTTGCCATCGCCCGTGCGCTTATCAATTTGCCGGATATTGTCTTTGCGGACGAGCCGACGGGAAATCTTGACCGCGCCAACGCGGATGAGGTTCTGAAGCTCCTTCTTGAAACCAAAAACGTGCTCGGACAGACGCTTGTGATGGTTACGCACGACTTGTCCATCGCCGATCATGCCGACCGCATTTTTCGGATGGATAACGGTGAACTCAAGCTCCACCGTGACTATCAGACGGGCAATAAACGGACGGAAGGGATGTACTGAGGGCGTCTCTCACGGCAAATTGTTTGCAAAATGCCCGTTTTGTCCACATAAAACTGTGAAAAAATGAAAAAATGAAGAAAATCTATTGATTTTGTGCGGAAAATTTGATATACTGTAAGTAGTTATCGGAATTTGCCCGCCTACAGCGCACAGATTCCTACGAATATTTGCACCCAAGGAGCATACAATATGATTTCTCGCGATGTGACTATAAAGAACAGTGTCGGACTCCATGCAAGACCGGCTACGTTCTTCATTCAGAAGGCAAATTCTTTCCGCAGTTCCATTTGGGTGGAGCGTGAGGACAGACGCGTGAACGCGAAGAGCCTTCTCGGTGTCCTTTCTCTCGGCATCGTCAAGGGAATGACGATTACGCTGATTGCGGACGGCAACGATGAAAACGAGGCACTCGACGGTCTCGCAGAGCTCATCGATACCGGATTCAACGACTGATCGCACCGCGTTCGGTGGGATACCTGTAAGGAATAATCTGCCGGGTCTTTGGCTCGGCATTATGCCTTTATGCCAATCGCGGCGAAAAGCGGAGAATGCTTTTCGCCTCTTTTCATTTCCGAAAGCGACGGGAGGGGTTGTTTTGTCATATACGGACGGTATGACGCGGGATGAGATTCTCTCCCATCTCCGTGCAAAATCGGCGGCCTTGCCGCGCACACCCGGCGTGTATATCATGCGTGGCAGCGGCGGAAAGGTCATTTACGTCGGCAAATCCCGCTCGCTCAGAGATCGCGTGTCGCAGTATTTCCACGGCGCGCACGATATAAAAACCTCGCGGATGGCGGGGAATGTTTCGGATTTTGATTTCATCACGTGCGATACGGAGATGGAAGCACTTGCGCTGGAAAATCAGCTCATCAAGCAGTACAATCCGAAGTATAATATCAAGCTGAAGGACGCAAAATCGTATCCGTATATCCGCCTCAGCACGGGGGAGGCGTATCCGAGACTGTCCATGACGCGCAAGCGCGAGGACGACCGCGCTATGTATTTCGGACCGTATTCGGGTGTGTCTACGGTCTTTTCCGTGATCCGCACGCTGGAGAGAACGCTCGGTCTGCCGTCGTGCAAAAGGGTCTTTCCGCGCGATATTGGAAAAGAACGTCCGTGCGTATACCGCCAGATGGGGCGGTGCGTCGGCGTGTGCGCCGGGGACGTCAGCGAGGAGGAATACGCCGAGATCATAAAATGCGCGGTGCAGATTCTGCGCGGCGGAACGAGACAGGCACTTGCCGATCTGACGGCACGCATGGAGACGTGCGCGGAGGAGCTTCGCTTTGAGGAGGCGGCACGGTGCCGCGATTCGATCACGGCGCTGAAGCGGCTCGGCGAGACGCAGAAGGCTGTCGGTGCGCCGGATTATGAGTGTGACGTGATTGCGCTTTCTCCGTCGGAGACGGGAGATGCCGCCGCCGTCTTTTATGTCCGTGGCGGATATATCGCAGACAGCGAGCATTTCCGCTTCTCTCCCGAGGAGATCACCGCGGCGGAGACGGAAGCGAACGCGCTCCTCGCGGACGATTCGCCTATGAGCGCGTTCATTATCGGACTGTACAACAGCCGTGAATATATCCCCGGGGAGATTCTGCTTTCGTTTGATCTGCCGCCGCATGAGTACGACATTGTGTCGGGCTATCTCAGCGGAAAGGCGGGGCGGCGCGTCACCGTGCGTACACCGCAGAGGGGGGATGCACGCAAGCTCTGCCTCATGGCACAGCGCGATGCCGCCGAGCACGGCGAGAATCAGGCGAAACGGGAAGAGAAGGACACGGGTATGCTCGTGCGGCTGGCTTCTCTTTTGCAGCTTGAGACGGTGCCCGAGCGTATCGAAGCGTACGATATTTCCAACCTTGGAAGCGAACACATCACCGCAGGCATGGTTGTCGCCGTGAACGGAAGGATGAAAAAAAGCGAGTACCGCCTCTTCCGTATCCGATCCGTGGAGGGCGCGCCGGACGATTACGCATCCATGCGTGAGGCGATCCGCCGACGGATGGCACATCTTACCGATGCGGACGGCGCGTATGCCGTGCGCCCCGATCTGATTTTGCTTGACGGCGGAGAGACGCACGTCGCCGCAGTGCGCGAGGTTCTCAGGGAGATGGGGATTGGAATCCCCGTGTTCGGCATGGTCAAGGATGAGCATCACAAGACGCGCACGCTGGTCGGCGAGGGCGAGGAGATCAACGTTGCCCGCGACAATGCCGTGTTTCGATTTCTCTATACTTTGCAGGAGGAGGTCCACCGCTTTACCGTATCGCGCATGACGGCGGCAAAGCGCAAAACGATGCGCACCTCCTCACTTGAAAAAGTGAAGGGGATCGGCCCTGCCAAGGCGAAGGCGCTCCTCTCCCATTTCGGTACGGTGACCGCTATGCGCGAAGCATCCCCTGCCGATATAGCCGCCGTGCACGGCTTGTCCGAGGCTGACGGCGCGAATGTTTACAAATTTCTGCATCCCGATGAAACGTAGGAGGATACCGATATGATGCGAATTATCACAGGTACCGCACGCGGTACAAAACTGATTGCCCCCGAGGGCGAGAATACCAGACCCACATCCGAAAGAGTAAAGGAAGCGATTTTCTCCATGCTCCAGTTTGAGCTGGAGGGACGCGCCGTGCTCGATCTGTTTGCCGGATCGGGACAGATGGCACTGGAGGCGCTCAGCCGCGGTGCGGCTCGCGCTACAATGATCGATGCCTCCCGTGAGGCGAATGCGGTCATGATCGAAAACGCGAAAAAGACGCATTTGTTTGACCGCTGCCGTATCTCGTGCGCGGATTGGACGGCGTTTGTCCGCGGCGCACAGGGACGGGAGACGTACAATATCGTCTTTCTTGATCCGCCGTATGCGGAGGGAATTTTGTCCGACGTGCTTGCGAAACTTTCCGATGCCGGCGTTCTTGCGCCCGGTGCGGCGATCGTCTGCGAGACGGATGATGACGGAAACGCACGCCTCACACGCCGCCGCATGACAAAGGCGGAGATCAACGATGCCGAGCTTGCGTATGTGATGCAGGATGTGTTCGGCGGAGATGAGTCTCTCGCCGCACGGTTCACCGTGGAGCGCACCACGTCCTACGGACGCACCCGTATCACGCTGCTTCGCCCGACGGAGGAGGCGTAAGATGGAGAACAAGCGGATTGCCATGCTGACGGGCAGCTTTGATCCCGTCACGAAGGGTCACGCCGATCTGATCGCCCGTGCGGCACGGATGTTTGATTTCGTGTACGTGGCGGTCATGTCCAACGGTGAGAAGGACTCCGCCGGAGGCGGCATGTTCACCTGCGAGGAGCGGCTGACGCTTCTCATTGAAACCTGCCGCGATCTCGCAGCGGAGGGAATCACCAACGTGCGCCCCGAGATCTGCGTCGGTCTTTCGTCCACATATGCCGCCGCACGCGACATCCGTTATATTGTGCGCGGTGCGCGCTGTGCATCCGATTTCGATTACGAATATTCTCTCGCCGCGATCATGAAGCGGTTCGATCCCGAGCTGGAAACGGTCATTCTGCCCGCCTCCCCCGAGATCGCCTGCGTAAGTTCCACCTACGTGCGCGAGCTGCTCAAATACGGCTGCCCGATCGGGGACGCCATGACGGAAAGTGCCGCGGAGGCGGCTCTTGCCATCCTCGCCGAACGGGGCGAGTGAACTCTATTCAAACAGATATTTTATTTGGAGGTACAATACCATGTCTATTTCCGCAATTCTCGACACCCTCGTTGCCTGGGCACTCAGCACAGGTATGAAGCTGCTCGTTTCCGTAATTATTTTGCTTGTTTCGTTCAAGCTGATCAACTGGCTGGGCAAAAAGATCCTCGCCGACGGCGAGAAGAAGAACGCCGACAAAACGGTGCTCAAAACGTTTGTCTATGTAGGCAAGATTGCCGCAAAATGCCTGGTCGGTGTTTGTCTTGTCGGCTATCTCGGCATCGATACCAGCGGTATTACTGCGCTGATCGCTTCGCTCGGTGTATGCGTCGGTCTCGCGGTCAACGGCGCGCTGTCCAACCTCGCAGGCGGTGTGCTGATCCTGCTCACGCGCCCTTTTAAGGTGGATGATTTCATTGAAGCGCAGGGCGTTTCGGGCACGGTCACCGACATCCATATTACATACACGAACGTCGTGACGGGCGACAATAAGGTTGTACACATTCCGAACGGTGCTCTCTCCGGCGGTACAATCATCAATTATTCCGAAAAAGAAACGCGCCGCGTCGATTTTGATTTTTCAATCGCATATTCGGCTGATTTTGAGAAAGCGAAGAAGATTGTGATGACGATTCTGGAAGCACACGAGCTTGTTTTGGAGGATCCTGCGCCGTTTGTCCGTATCGGTGCGCACGGTGCCTCCGGCTTGCAGCTCAAGGCGCGCGCATGGACAAAGAGCGCCGATTACTGGACGGTATATTTTGATGTGCTTGAAGACGTGAAGACTGCCTTTGATAAAACCGGCATCGAGATCCCGTATAATCAGCTCGATGTTCATATAAAGAACGATTGATTTGACCGACAGGCGGTGCTTGGCACCGCCTGTTTTTTTGTGCATCCGCCGTCCGTTTCGGACGGCGTTTTTTTATGCCTGGATTTGCGGAATACATTTGTCGAAAACATATGTTCGGTGTCGTTGTTTGGTGGTTGTAAAATATACATTAACAGGGAATGATGGATAAATTTGTATATTCAAAAAGAATGTGTGACGGGAAATAAAGGGAACAGGGGAGAAATACGAAAAAAATTTTAGAAAAATGCAAAAAATATTGTAAAAAGGTCTTGTGTTTTGATTCAAAAAAGTTTATAATAATATAAAAGTGGTGCGCTTGCCCATGATTGTGGTGGGGAGTAGCGCACAAATCTCACGAAAGGGGGAACGGATGCCATGCTGATGGGCAAGTTCACGCATAATCTTGATGCGAAAAACAGACTCTTTATTCCGGCAAAACATCGCGAGCAGCTTGGCGATTCGTTTGTCATTACGTGCAACGTAGACAAATGCCTATCCGTCTTCTCCATGGATGAGTGGGAGAAGTACACGAACAAAATCGCGGAGCTTCCTTCGACGCAGGCGAGAGAGATCGTGCGCTTCGTCTTTTCGAATGCCGCTGAGGTACAGCCGGACGGGCAGGGACGTGTCCTGATCCCCGCCGAGCTGATCGCCTATGCGAACATTCAGAAGGGTGCCGTCATCGTCGGTAACGGAAACCGCGCCGAGATCTGGGCGGAGGAAAGATGGAACGAGGTCAACAGCGTTGACAAGACGGAATCTCTCCTTGAGCAGATGATAAACCTCGGACTCTGATCCGATTTCAAATTTTTCACGAAGGACGGTAAGCGAATATGGAGTTTTCCCATGTCTCCGTCCTTGCGCGCGAATGTATGGAGGCACTTGACCCAGAGCGCGGCGGTGTCTTTGTGGACTGTACGGCGGGCGGCGGCGGTCACTCCTTTGAGATCGTGTCGAGACTGCCTGCGGGCAGCCGTCTGATCTGTCTCGATCAGGATGATGCGGCGATTGCCGCGTGCACCGCGAGGCTTGCTTCGTTTGCGGATCGGGTAACGGTTGTAAAATCGAATTTCTCCGAGATTGCCTCGGTGCTTGATATGCTCGGCATTGAAAAAATCGACGGTGTAATGTGGGACCTCGGTGTCTCCTCCTATCAGCTTGACGAAAAGGATCGCGGCTTTTCTTATATGGCGGAAGCACCGCTCGATATGCGCATGGATCAGTCCGCAGGGATGACGGCAGCAGATGTCGTGAACAGATACACGGCGGCAGAGCTTACGCGCATTCTCCGTGACTACGGCGAGGAAAAATTTGCGCCGCGCATCGCCTCGGCGATCGTGCAGGCGAGAGAAGCAAAGCCGATCGGCACAACGACAGAGCTTGCCGAGATCGTGCGCGAGGCAATTCCGGCTGCCGCACGGTATAAAGAAAATCAGCACCCGGCACGCCGCACGTTTCAGGCGATCCGCATTGAGGTAAACGGCGAGCTTGCCGTCATTGCTCCGTCTATTGAGGCGGCGGTCGCACGGCTCAACCCCGGCGGTCGTGCCGCAGTGATTACGTTTCATTCCCTTGAGGATCGCATCACGAAGCAGACGTTCGCGTCGCTCGCTTGCGGATGCACCTGTCCGTCGAATTTTCCTGTGTGCGTGTGCGGAAATACGCCGAAGATTCGCCTTCTCAGTAAAAAACCGATCCTCCCCACCGAGGAGGAGATCAAAGCAAATTCCCGTTCGCACTGTGCAAAGCTCCGCTGTGCGGAAAAGCTGTGACGGGAAGTGCGAAAGTATTACAATATATAAGGAGAGAACAGCATGACAACGTACGGCGCAAATCAGAATTTTGCATCTACGGGAAATCCTTTGTGCGATAAGCTGAAGCGGCAGTTTGCCGCACGCGGTGTAGCAAAAACGGTTCAGTATAAGGCACCGAGCACGTCTGTCATGATCGAGCGTGTGCAGCGCGGTCTTGATCCGTACGAGAACGCACCGAATCCGCTTGCAGAAAAGCGTCCTGCCGTACCGCAGACGCAGGTGCGCAAGCCGCAACCTGTGGCTGCATCCCGTAAGGCGGAGAAAGCACCGACAGTGAAAAGCGTACCGCAGAAAACGGCGAAGCCGGCTTCGATTAAGCCGAATACCGTCGCACCGTTTGGTGCTGAGGCGAGACGCGAGCGTTCCGCCGCAGCGGCTGCCCGCGATAAGAAGGCAAAGACCAAGCCGGAGGAAGTCCGAATTGCCCGTGCACCGTTCCCGTTTGCGGCATTGGTTATCGCGACGATCTTCACACTGATTCTGCTTTCGGTTATGTTTGCTTTCGTGCAGAATTACGAGCTCTCCGGCGAAATCGCAAAGCTCGAGGCAGAGCGCAGTGCCATGGCGCAGGAAGAACAGATTCTGAACCTCCGCCTGGAGGAAAGAGATGACATCCGCGTGATTGAGGATATTGCCGTGAATGAGATCGGCATGGTACAAAACGATCTGGTGGAAAACCGTTTTGTGACGGTATCGGGAGGAAACCGTGTGGAGCTTTCCGAGCCGACTGAGGAAGAAACGGAAGAAAACAGCGGCGTATTTTCCGGTATGCTTTCTGCGATCGGAGAAAATTTTGCGAAGATACGAGAGTATATCGACTGACCGACGAGAGCGAATAACAACGCGGGCGTGCGCCGAGAGGCGTTCCCGCGTTTTGCAAATTTATGCTTTGCATGTCTGTATGCATGTTTACGACGGGAAAATCATATAATGTATGGAAGAAAATGAAAAACTGCAAGTGCCGCCTGAGAAAATCGCGTGCTTGCGTTTTTTCGATACATAACGGAAACGCCGAATGGCGGGAGGAGATACCGTGGCATCTGCCGCAAAACGAATCGACCGAAAAATTTTGCACCGCGCACTTGTGCCGCTGGTGATTTTTGCCGTGGTGGCGTGCGGACTTATCGCTGCTTTGTTCCGCCTCCAGATTCTTCAGTATGATTATTACCGCCAGGAGGTCATGGATCAGCTCACCTACGAGACGGAAGTCAATCCCGAGAGAGGGGATATTTGCGATACGAACGGAAACATTCTGGCGACGAATGCGACGGTCTATCTGGTGTTCATTTCACCGCAGGATATTATCGATGCGATGGCGGAGCTGGATGCCGCCGAGGATACAGAGGATGCTCTGTTCACATGGGCGGATGCCGACGGCACCTCGTATACGGATATTCCGATGAATCAATTGATCGCCCGCGCGCTGTCCGAGATTCTCGACGTCGATTACGATTCCGTGATTGAGAAAGCGGCGAAGAACGGCAGACGGTACGAGGTTATCAAGAAAAACGTGGACGAAGCGACCGCCGATCGCGTGCGCGCGTTTATTTCGGAGTATGGGTTTACCAGACAAATCTACCTCCGTGCGTCGTCAATCCGCTATTATCCTTACGATACGCTCGCGGCTCACACGATCGGATTTACAAACGTGGACGGCGAGGGTATATACGGACTGGAAGCCTACTATAATAATATTATGGAAGGAACGTCCGGCCGATACATCAAAGCGCAGGATGCGCACAATCAGGATATGCCGTTTGATTACGAAAGCTACGTCGAGGCGGAAAACGGCTACAATATCGTCACGACGATCGATATGTATATCCAGTACGAGCTTGAAAATCAGCTTAAAAGCACATATTACGAATCCGCCGCGGGCAACCGCGTGACGGGTATCGTCATGGACGTCAACACGGGCGGCATCCTCGGCATGGCAACCTATCCGCCGTTTGATCTGAATCAGCCTTACGTGCTGGATGAAGAAAGCGCGGCGGAGCTTGCGCTTCTCGATCCCGAATCGGAGGAGTACGCCGAGACACGGATGAATCTCCTCTATACGATGTGGAAAAACAAGGCGATCACGGAGCTGTATGAGCCGGGATCGACGTTCAAAATCCTCACGACCGCGATGGGGCTGGAGGAAGGGAAGCTCACCGATCTGAACGAATCCTTCACCTGTACAGGTGCGTATTTCGTGCAGGGCTACGGCGACATTCACTGCCATAAGCGCGTCGGACACGGTGTTCTGCCGTTTTATCAGATGCTCCAGCAGTCGTGCAATCCGACAATGATGATGCTCGCACAGCGAATCGGCACGGATACGTTCTACCGCTATTTCAATGCGTTCGGATACGGCTCGATTACGGGCATTGATCTGCCCGGAGAAAGCCCGTCCATCATCAGCTCCTATAAAGATTTCGGCGGTGTATCCCTTGCCGTCTACGCGTTCGGTCAGACGTTCAAGACGACGCCGATGCAGCAGATCACGGCGATCGCTTCCGTGGCGAACGGCGGCTATCTCGTTACTCCGCATCTTCTCAAGGAGATCGTGGATGACGACGGTAATGTGATCCAGTCCTACGAGACAGAGCTGCGCCGACAGGTCCTCAGTGAGGAAACGTGCGACACGATTACGTGGATTTTGGAGGACGGCGTGTCCGGCAACGGCGGCGCGAAAAATGCGTACGTCAAGGGCTATAAGGTGGCGGCAAAGACAGGTACGTCGGAAAAACGCGATAAGCTCGACGAGAACGGCGAGAAATCGTACCGTCTCGGCTCCTGCGTTGCGTATGCACCGGCGGATGATCCGCAGATTGCAGTGCTCATCGTCGTTGACGAGCCGATGCAGGGCAGTGTATACGGCAGTGTCGTTGCCGCACCGTATGTCTCCAAGCTGCTTTCGTTTGTGCTTCCGTATCTCGGCGTGCAGGCGCAGTATACGGAGGAGGAGCTGAAGCGCATCGAGATCAGCCTTTCAAACTACGTCGGCGCGACGAAGGAGGCAACAATCAACGATCTCAGCTGGCGCGGCATCCAGTATACAATCGTCGGTGACGGCGATACGATCACGGCACAGATTCCTGCCGCCGGCGAAACAATTTTCAAGGATACCGGCAAGCTGATCCTGTATACGGGAGAGGAAACGCCGAAAAACACAGTCACCGTTCCCGATCTGGTCGGAAAGAGTGCCGAGGCGGCAAACCGACTGCTCGTGAACGCGGGGCTGAACGTCTCCATTACCGGCGCAACGAACGGCGATACCGCTACGGTTATCCGCCAATCCCCTGCCGCCGGCGAGGTTGTTCCCGAAGCAACCCTTGTCACCATTGAGGTGCGCCATCTCGGCTTGACCGACGACTGACGCGCCTCCGGAAGTGTAAATACTCAATCACACTTCCGGAGGTAACCTATGCAGCTTTCCGCCCTTCTTTTCGGAGTCGAAACCGTCTCCGTGTGTGCCGATACGGCAAGAGAAATTCCCGACATCGTATCCGATTCCCGATTGGCGGGGAAAGATTCTCTTTTCATTTGCCTGAGCGGTACACGCCGCGACGGGCACCGCTATATTGCGGACGCGATGGCGCGCGGCGCATACGCCGCCGTGATCCGTGCCGGAGAGAAAATGCCCGACGGTGTGCCGTATATCGCCGTGACTGACACGCGCCTTGCCGCGGCACAGATCTGGAATAACCGTTTTGGCGATCCGACGCGCGGTATGCGTGTGATCGCCGTGACGGGAACAAACGGAAAAACATCCGTCGCGTATATGCTTCGCGCCATTCTGAAGGAGGCGGGGTACAAAACGGGCATGATCGGCACGGTGTCGTGCGAGAGCATCGATCGCGTGATTGATCTCGGCGGCGGCGGTGAGCTGTCCGATACTCCTGCCGCGATGACGACACCCGATCCGCAGTATCTCTACGGTGCGGCGGCGCAGATGCAAAAAGACGGGGTAGAGGTGCTCATTTTAGAAGCGACCTCGCACGCACTCGATCAGCGGAAGCTGGACGCGATGCATATTGATCTCGCGCTCTTTACAAATCTCAGCGAGGAGCATCTCGATTATCACGGCACGATGGAGCAGTATCTCGCCGCAAAAGCGCGGCTGTTCACGCTCGCACCTGTCGGGATCATCAATGCAGGTGATCCGTATGCCGGGCGGCTTGCGAAGCTGGCGCCGGCGTGCCGCTTTATCCGATGCGGTACGGAGGCGGAAAACGCACCCGATATGGATGCCGCCGCGATGCGGATCCGTATGCACGGCGCGGAGGGTGTCTCCTATATTTACTACGCAAAAACCGTTGTGTTCCGCGTGCGCGTTCCCGTGCCCGGACATTTTACGGTGGAAAATACGCTCCTTGCCGCGACGGCGGCACGCAAGCTCGGGGTGGATCCCGTGACGGTGCAGGACGCACTTGCATCCTTCGGCGGTGTCGCCGGTCGGATGCAGCGTGTGGCGCTGCCGGACGCTCCGTTTACGCTCTTTATTGATTACGCGCATACCCCTGCCGCCTTGGAAACGCTGCTCAGAACGGTGCGCACCGTGCGCGGACGGGGACAGAAAATCACCCTTTTGTTCGGGTGCGGCGGTGACCGCGATCCGGGCAAGCGCCCCGTCATGGGGAAAATCGCGTCCTCCCTTGCCGATTTCGTGATTCTCACGGCGGACAACAGCCGTACAGAGAGCACGGCGAAAATCCTCAAGGAGATTCTCCGCGGGATAAATCGGGAAAGACCGCATACCGTGATTCCCGACCGCCGCGAGGCGATCGGATATGCCATAAGTCAGGCGCGGGCAGGGGAGATTCTCCTGTTTGCAGGCAAGGGACACGAAACATACGAAATCACTGCCGAGGGGAAATTCCCCTTCGACGAAGCAGAGATCGCACGTGCCGCATGGACGGCACGGCAAAGCAGACGATAAGACAGACACGCATCCGGACGGATGCAAAGCGGAAGGAAAGAACATGAACGCAGCACTCAAAATCAAAACGTACACCCCGGAAGAAATCGCACGGATCGTCGGCGGAGAGCTTGTCAAGACGGGCAAGGGAAGCACCGATCCAGTTACGGATATATGCACCGATTCCCGTGAAGCGAAGGGCGGCTCGCTCTTTGCCGCCATCGCAGGCGAGCGCGTGGACGGTCACGATTATATGGCATCTGCCGCCGATTCGGGCGCGGCGTGCTTTCTGGCACAGCGCGTGCCGGATACCATGGCGGAGAAAAACGCCGCCGTCATCGTCGTGGACGATCCGATCCGCGCCCTCGGCGATCTCGCCTCCGATTACCGCGACAGAAGCGCGGTGAAGGTCATCGCCGTCACGGGCAGTGTCGGCAAAACGACGACAAAGGAATTTATCTACGCCGTCTCCGCCGCAGGACTCAAAACGCACAAGACCGAGGGCAATCACAACAACGATCTCGGTCTTGCCATGACGCTCTTTACGCTGGAGAAGGACGATGCCGTTTCCGTTCTGGAGATGGGCATGAGCGCGCTCGGCGAGATCGAACGGCTGTCTAAGATTGCGAAGCCGGATATTGCCGTCGTGACGAATATCGGTACGTCGCATCTTGCCTCCCTCGGCACACGCGAGAATATCTGCCGTGCCAAATTGGAGATCGTCGCCGGTATGAAGCCGGACGGCGTGCTTCTTCTGAATGCGGATGAGCCGCTTCTGTACGCGCGTGCGGATTCGATTACGCCGAAGCCGCTGTTCATGAGTCTCGAAAGTGCACACGGCGATTACCGTGCTGTTAATATCCGCACCGTCGGCGACGGTATGATGTACGATCTTATCTGCCGCGATCAGGCATTTACAAACGTGCAGATTCCGACGCTCGGACAGCATAACGTATACAATTCGCTCGCCGCATATGCGGTCGGAACGATGCTCGGACTTACCGAAAACACGATCCGCCGCGGTCTGCTCCGATTTTGCGGAGCGGATATGCGACAGAAAATTTACGAGATGGGCTCCTTTACCGTGATTGAGGACTGCTACAACGCCAGTCCCGAGTCCATGCGTGCCGCACTGGATGTGCTCTCTGCCGTCTGCGCGCAGAGAAATGCGAAATCCGCTGCCCTGCTCGGCGATATGCTGGAGCTTGGCGAATACACGCGTCTGTTGCACGATCAGCTCGGGCAGTACGCGGCGCAGACGAAGGTAAACCGCCTGTTCTGCTACGGTAAGATGGCGGATGTCATCGCCGAGGCGGCGATCAAAAACGGTATCCGTGCGGATAACGTGTACGTCAGCCTGGATGCGCGTGATCCGCAGACGATGGCGGATATGATTCTCGATGCACTTGAGCCGGGTGACGTGCTTCTCGTGAAGGCGAGCCGTGCCGTTGCGGCAGAGAAGGTTCTCGCCTGCATGAAAAACCGACGCAAAAGAAAAAAATGACCGTATAACGGTTCATCCGTATAAACGAAAAGGAAGGTTCGTATGGGTAACAAGGATGTGCTTCTCTTTCTGCTCACGCTCGCTTTGACGTGTATCGGCACGGTTCTGATTTCCCGCCGTCTGATCCCCTATCTCAAAAGCAAAAAGATGGGACAGAAGATTCTGGAGATCGGTCCCCGATGGCACAAAAGCAAGGAGGGAACACCCACGATGGGCGGACTCTCGTTTATTGCCGCGTCTTTGATCTCTGCCGCCGTCCTTTGCGTGATCGCACTTGTTGAGGGACGGATCACGGAGCTTCTCCCGTTCTTTATCGTGTACGGCTACGGACTCACGAACGGACTGATCGGCGTGATTGATGACCGCGCCAAGCTGCGCAGAAAGCAGAACGAGGGACTGACCGCACCGCAGAAGTATCTTCTGCAGCTTGTCGCCGCCGCTTTGTTTCTGATCGCCATGCACTATGCCGGTATGATTGACACGACGCTTCGGATTCCCTTTACGAATCTTGCAATCGAGCTTGGTATCGGCTACTATATTATCGCGCTTCTTTTGCTCACAGGCATCGTCAACGCCGTCAATCTGACAGACGGAATCGACGGACTTGCGTCGAGTGTTACGCTTGTGGTCGGGATGTTTTTCGCCGCCGCCGCGTATTTCGGCGTGGTGATCGGGGAGCCGTCCTTGTCGCTTGCGCTTATCTCCGCGGTCCTGATCGGCTCGACGGTTGGATTCCTTGTGTATAATTTCTATCCGGCACGCGTCTTTATGGGAGATACGGGATCGCTGTTTCTCGGCGGATTGGTCGTCGGCGGTGCGTTTCTGACAGGATCGCCTCTGCTCGTCGTGCTTTGCGGTATTGTCTACATTTGTGAGGCGGCATCCGTGATTTTGCAGGTCGGCTATTTCAAGCTGACGCACGGCAAGCGGCTGTTCCTTATGGCACCGATCCACCATCATTTCGAAAAGCGCGGCTGGAGCGAGATAAAAATCGTGTGCGTTTTCAGCATTGTGACCGCAGTGTTCTGCGTGCTTGCGTGGTTCGGACTGACCGCATAACAGATTATTGATAAAACGGAGGAGAAGATGGCAAAAGAAACCGAAACGAAAACAACGAAAACTCCTCCGACGGGGACACATACGGGGCGTCCCCGCGCCGGTACGGCGATCCGTGAGCCGCGTATGCTGCCGCCCGATGCGGAGCCGTCTGCGAAAAGCGGCAGACTCCCGAGGAAAAGCGCGGATCTGACGGTCAGACGGGAGCGTGTCACCGATGTGGTTGAGCACAAGGCGGAGCCGGAGATCATCCGCGTCCGTACAGGTATGGATCGCGTGATGCTCGCGTTTATTGTGATTCTTCTCGCGCTCGGCGCGATTATGATTTTCAGTGCCAGCTATCCCGAGGCGCTCGCGCAAAAAGGGGACAGTATGCACTATATCAAACGGCATCTTTTGTTTATGCTGCTCGGGACGGTGCTTATGGTCACGGCAAGCGTGATGCCGATCGGCTTTTATCGGAAGATGGCTCCGTGGGCATTCGGCGCGGCTCTGTTTCTTTTGATTATCGTTTTGATTCCGGGTATCGGTATCAGCAACGGAGAGGCGCGACGCTGGCTCGGCTTCAAAAGCTTCACCTTCCAGCCGTCGGAGTTTATGAAGGTCGCCCTTGTTTTGATTCTTGCATGGTATCTGGATAAATACCGCGACCGCGTAACGGATCGCATGAGTAGGAAAAATGCGTTTTGGTTCGGTGCGGTAATCCCCTGTGCATTCGTTGGAGTGGCGTGCGGACTTGTTCTTTTGGAAAAGCATCTGTCTGGCACGATCATCCTCGGATTGATCGGTCTCGTTGTCATGTTCCTCGGCGGCATTCATATCGGATTTTCCGGTTTGCTTGTCGGGCTGGGCGGTTCAGCGGCGGTTGCGGCGTTTCTTGCGGCAAATCCGTACGCGTGGGAGCGTATCAAAACGTTCGGAGATGCTAACGCCGATAAACTCGATGAAGCATGGCAGACGACGCAGGGACTTCTTGCGATCGGTTCGGGCGGACTGCTCGGCGTCGGTCTTGGTGCGAGCAATCAGAAGCACAGCTACGTTTCCGAGGCGCAAAACGACTTTATCTTCACGATTTTTTGTGAGGAGATGGGCTTTGTCGGCGCGGTCGCGCTGATTGTACTGTTTCTTCTGTTTATCTGGCGCGGATACGTCATCGCCATGCGCGCACCCGACGTGTTCTCGTGCCTTCTTGTCTTTGGTATCATCAGTCAGGTCGGTATCCAGGCGTTTCTGAATATCGCTGTTGTCACCGACGTGATTCCCAATACGGGCATTCCGCTTCCGTTTTTCTCATACGGAGGCACGTCTCTGCTCATACTGATGGGGGAGATGGGCATCGTTTTGTCCGTATCCAAGCATTCCTATGTAAAAAAATAACTGCCGAAACGGAGGTACTGTATGCGCGTTCTGATGACAGGCGGCGGCACGGGCGGACATGTAAATCCCACACTGGCAATCGCCAATACGATTAAGCAAAACGATCCCTCCGCCGTGATTGCCTATGTGGGCACGAAGCGCGGCATCGAGTCGAAGCTCGTCCCTGCGGCAGGCTATCCGCTTCATTTTGTGGAAATCCAGGGCATGCGCCGATCTTTGTCGCTGTCCAATCTGAAAACGCTGTATCTGACGGTTACCTCACCGATTAAGGCGAAGAAAATCATCCGCGAATTTAAGCCGGATTTAGTCATCGGTACTGGTGGATACGTCAGCTGGCCGGTCGTCAAGGCGGCATCGCAGATGGGAATCCCGTGCGCACTGCACGAATCAAACGCGGTGCCCGGGGTGGCTGTCAAAATGCTCGCCCGTGCGGTCGATCGCATCTATCTGAATTTTGAGGAGACGGGCGCCGAGCTCCCCGTAAAGGACAAAATCCTGCGCGTGGGAAATCCGTTGCAAAGCGATTTCGCCGTGCTCACGCGCGAGGAGGCGAGAAAGCATATAGGAATCCCCGATAAATATAAGTATTGTATCCTGTCTTACGGCGGAAGCATGGGCGCGGAGCGCCTGAACGCCGCCGTCCTCAAGCTCATGCGCGATTTTACCGCCAAGCACCCCGAGGTGTTCCATCTGCACGCGACGGGCGCGATTGAAAAAGAGCTGTGCGGTCAGTGGTACCGCGAAATGGGACTGGATGCCTGTGAGAATATCCGTCTCGTCGAGTATATCTACGACATGCCGTATCAGATGGCGGCGGCGGATCTCATCATCTGCCGTGCCGGCGCGATGACGGTGTCCGAGCTTGCGATGGCAGGGAAGTGCGCGGCGTTTATTCCCTCGCCGAATGTGACGAATAACCATCAGTACAAAAACGCGAAGGTGCTCGCGGATGCGGGTGCGGCTTGTGTTTTTGAGGAAAAGGATCTCGAAACGAGCGAGGCCGCGCCGCTGACGGCGCGTGTGGCGCATCTCCTCTCCGATGCGGGAGAGGCAGAGCGGCGCGAGATGTCTGAGAAAATCCGTGCCTTCGCCGTGGCGGATGCCAATAAGCGAATTTATCTGGATCTTCTGGGTTTGGTGAAAAATAAGAAGCGATAACGATTGATTTGAGCGAAAAGGAGGGAGCGTATGGATCGGGTAGAATCGATTGCGAGAAACAGCGTGCGTGATCGCGCACAAAGGTACTCGAAGGCACCGGATCGGCTTGCACGCGTGTGGGATGACACTGCGGACGCAGTGCCAATCGGGAAAAAGCGGTCGTCTGCACCGGCGAGAGGACCGACTGCCGAGGCGCAGACAAGCACTCGGAGCAGCAACCCGTACCGTGTACGGGACAGCATGGCGCGTGCAGGCAAAAAAAGCACCGTGCAGGGCGCTCCCCGTGCAGGGACAAGCCCTCCGCGTGCAGATACATCCTCTGCCGCTGATATGTCGCGCGTTAAGCCGCACACCGCGGCGCAAAGCGGCGCACGTACTGCCGCAAAAGAGGCACCTCCTTTTGCGGATCGACGCAAACGTGCTTACGGGGAGGCAGCCGAGAAGGAGGTCCCGCGCAGAATCGAGGATGTCCTGCGCGAGGATACGATGAGCGACAGCGAGCGCGTGGAAGCATACCGCCGTGCCGTTCGCAGAAAATTGCTCGTGCGCCTGCGCCGTATCGGTGCGGCAGGTCTGATCGCCTGTGTGTTTCTGATAGGCGCACTTCTCCTTGTGTACAAGCTGTTTTACGTCATTGATGATATTACGCTTACCGGCACAAGCCTGTACGCCCCGGAGACAATTCTTAAGGCAACAGGTGTCTCCGAGGGGGCGAATCTGTACTCGTTCAGCTCGCGCATCGTGCAGGATCGCGTGACTCTGCGTCATCCGTATGTGCGATCTCTCGCGGTGGACAGAGAGGCACCCGATACGGTGCATTTCACCGTATCGGAGGATGAGGCGGTGTTCTGCGCGTACATTTACGGGGAGCTGCGTGCGATTTCGCCCACGCTTCGTGTGCTGGATCGGATCAGTGAAGAGTACGCATCTGAGCAGGGTTTGATCCGTTTGTGTCTGCCTGCCGTTGAGGAAGCAATTGCCGGTCGCGTTCTCACGTTTGCAAACGAGCGCAATGCGCGCATGATCCGTGAGATCGTTTCGACGGTGCTCTCGTCTGCCTTGACGGAGAGGATTACTGCCATTGATCTGACGGAGTCACATACGCTTCGTATGGTTTGCGACGGACAGTATCTTCTGCATTTCGGTGACACGCAAAATATCGCAACAAAGCTGAAAATTGCCTCGGCGGTGATGGAGGACAGCCTGTTTTCTACCGCTGTCAAAGCGCAGATTGATCTCACTTCGCTCGATGAGACAAGCGTTGTTCTGGACGATCAGCTCGATCTCGATTGGTGAGCGAAAATCTGTGTTTTGCAAATGTATAAAACAAGAAAATGGAAATCGGCAAGTGTAAAACATCCATTAAATTGTAAACAATGTGTGAAAATGGAAGAAAAAACACGAATTTCAAGAAAAAATCTTGAGAAATTCGGAAAAACATCTTGCAAAATTCCGAAATAAAGTATATTATATTATAAAAGGCATTTGCCGCCTATCTGCCGCTTCGGCGGGTGCGAGGCAAAAAACATCATTACATTAAACCGTAAAAGAAAATCAAGAATACAGAAAGTGTAACGGAGGATTTCCACTATGGCATTCGAACTCGACACCAATTCCGAAATCGGCGTCAATATTAAAGTAATCGGCGTCGGCGGCGGCGGTAACAACGCCGTCAACCGCATGATCAGCTCCAACATCAGAAGCGTTGAATTTATCGCAATCAACACGGACAAGCAGTCCCTTGCTAAGTCCAGTGCCACACACAAGATTCCGATCGGTGAGAAGATCACCAAGGGTCACGGCGCAGGTGCGAACCCCGAAATCGGCGCACGTGCCGCTGAGGAGAGCATCGAGGAGATCAAGAACGCGATTGCAGGCGCGGACATGGTATTCATCACCGCAGGCATGGGCGGCGGTACCGGTACCGGTGCGGCTCCCGTTGTTGCAAAGATCGCGCAGGAGATGGGCATCCTGACTGTCGGTGTCGTAACGAAGCCGTTCGCATTTGAGGGTGCCAAGAGAATGACCCAGGCAGAGGCAGGCATCCGCAACTTCCGTCAGTTTGTCGATTCTCTCGTAATCATCCCGAACGAGCGTCTGAAGCAGGTTTCCGAAACCCGCATCACCTTCCTCAACGCATTTGAGATCGCAGACGGCGTGCTCAGCCACGGCGTACAGAGCATTTCCGACCTTATCAACATTCCCGGCTACATCAACCTCGACTTCGCAGACGTTACGTCCGTCATGAAGGACGCAGGCTACGCACACATGGGTGTCGGCGAGGCTACCGGCAAGGACAAGGCAGAGCTCGCCGCAAAGGCAGCTATCTCCAGCCCGCTGCTTGAGACCTCGATCAGCGGTGCAAAGGGTATCCTTGTCAACATCACCGCATCCCCCGACATCGGACTTGAGGACATCGACGTTGCCTCCACGCTGATCGCCTCCGAGGCTTCCGCTGATGCAAACGTGATCTTCGGTGTTGCGTTTGATGCAGAGCTTGAGGATAAGATGAAGATCACGATCATCGCTACCGGTTTTGACAGCAAGAGCGACTATGACGCACCGGCTGCCGACGAAAAAAAAAATGACGAGCCTGTAACGGAAGAGAAGGAGGAGGTCATTCCTCCGACGATCTCCGACGACGAGTTTGACGAGATTCTCTCCATGCTCAAAAAGAGCCGTAAGACGGATTCCTCCGTCCAGGGCACCGGCCTCTTCTGATTTATCAAAGAGAAGGGCTGCTTCCGTTGGGATTTCCCATCGGCGGCAGCCCGCTTTTTGCTGTAAGATTTCTTTCCGAAAGGATATTGTATGCTGAAACGATTTGTGACGTATTACCGACCGCATATGCGGCTGTTTTTCTGGGATATGCTTTGTGCGCTCTGCCTATCTGCGTGCGATTTTCTCTATCCCATGATTACGCGTGAGATGATTAACACGTACATTCCCAACCGTGCGCTGAAGCTGCTCCTCATCTGGGCGGGCGTGCTTTTGGGGATTTATCTTGTCAAGATGGGACTTAATTATTTCATCCAGTACTGGGGGCATATCGTCGGCGTCAGAATGCAGGCGGATATGCGCCGTGACGTGTTCGATCATCTGGAGAGACTGCCTCTGACGTATTTCGATAACAACAAAACGGGTACAATCATGTCCCGTATTGTCAGCGATCTGATGGACATTTCCGAGCTTGCGCATCACGGACCGGAGGATTTGTTTATTTCTGCGGTCATGCTTGTAGGCTCGTTTGTCATGATGTCAACGATTCATCTGCCGCTGACGCTCATCGTGTTCGCCGCCTTGCCGGTGATGATCTTCTTTGCGGCGAAGAAGCACAAGAAAATGTCCGACGCTTTTACCGCCACCCGTGTGGAGGTCGGTGAGATCAATGCGTCCTTGGAGAACAGCATCTCCGGCATCCGCGTGTCGAAGGCGTATACAAGCCGCGCGTATGAAAACGAACGGTTTGCCGAGGGAAATCGGAAATTTGTGAAAGCCCGCACGAACGCATACCGCGTTATGGCGGAGTTTTCCTCCGGCACGACGTTCATCGGGGATGTGCTCAACGTGCTTCTGTACGTCGCAGGCGGCGTTTTCTGCTTCCGCGGCGAGATCACGCCCGGCGACTTTGCCGCTTTCCTTATTTATATAAGCCTCTTTATGAATCCCGTGCGCCGACTGACCGGCTTTATTGAGCAGTATCAGAACGGCATGAGCGGATTCAAACGCTTCTGCGAGATTATCGACTATCCGCCGGAGGAGGATGCGCCCGATGCCGCCGAGATGGACGGCGTGCGCGGCGAGATCACGTTTGACAACGTGGACTTCTCCTATACGGAGGACGGAAAGCACGTGCTGGATCGGCTCAGCTTTACGCTTGCGGCAGGAAAGACGCTTGCCCTTGTCGGACCGTCCGGCGGCGGCAAGACGACGATCTGCCACCTGATTCCGCGCTTTTACGAGATTTTGGACGGCGCGATCCGCATTGACGGCACGGACATTCGCGATGTCACCCGTGCGTCTCTCAGGAAGAATATCGGCATCGTTGCACAGGACGTGTTCCTCTTCAATGCGTCGATTTATGAAAATATCGCTTACGGCTGTCCCGATGCCACGCGCGAGGAGGTCGAAGCGGCGGCAAAGCGCGCGAATATCCACGACTACATCCTTTCGATGCCCGAGGGGTACGAGACGATCGTCGGCGAGCGCGGTCTGAAGCTGTCGGGCGGTCAAAAGCAGCGCGTGGCAATTGCGCGTGTGTTCCTCAAGAATCCGCCGATTCTGATTTTGGATGAGGCGACCTCCGCGCTTGATAACGCGACGGAGTACATGATCCAGAAGAGCTTGGAGGAGCTGTGCCGCGGACGGACGACGGTCATCGTTGCGCATAGACTTACCACGATCAAGAATGCTGATGAGATCATCGTTGTAACGGACAGCGGTATTGCCGAACGCGGCAGCCATGACGAGCTGCTGGACAAGCGCGGCATCTATCACGAGCTGTGGAACGGCATGCGCGATACGCAAACGGTGGCGTAAAGAAAACAAAAAGAGCGCACACTGTGCGCTCTTTTCTATTTGGTAGGCGTTTCCGTAGATTTTTGGGAGAATGATTTGCCCATCAGACAATTTTTGTGCCTGTGGTGCAGACGTTCATCGGTCAAGGACCTCGCGTTCCAGCGCATTGAGAAACGCAGTGGCGGTATACATGCGGAAATCGCCGACATAATCGCCGTTATCCATCGTATGCGTCCTTCCTCGGTCGCGCAGGATAACTTTTTTCGGTACGGGACTGACGATGAGAATCTTTTTATCCTCGGATGTATACCCAAACGTGGACACAGATTCATGACGTAAGATTTCATACCCACGCATTTTGAGCGCGTGCACAAAGCATCCTTCCCCGTTCGCCTGCAGAATCATCGGTACCAGTCGGCGCACGCCGCCGATCAGTTTGCAGGAATATCTGCCCTTGGGCGTTTGAACCGAAAAACTCTCTCCCTCGGCAAATCGGATGGCAGAAAGATACGGATGACGCACCGGCGAGAGCGTGTATCGTTTTTCCTTGCATATCCGCTGCAGATCGCAAAGAAAGCTACGCCGTTTGCGGTATGCGCGCCACAGGATGAACAAAACAACCGCCACAAGGAGCACCCACACTTTTTTGAAAAAGAGAAAAGCAAGATACGCGCCGCCAAACAGCCAAGCGATCAAAACGGGCAGTATAACGGGAACGACAATGCCGCCGGCACCGTATACCGTCGCCGCGATAAACATCTGCTTGTCACGGGCTTTTTTCGAATACAATTTTTCACGCTGCGGCGCCCCCGCCGTCCTTTGCCATCTTTTCATCGCCGAAAGGCGCGCCCTTACATTGATGAAAAAGAATGTCGGAAAAAACACGGCAAACACGATCCACTTCGGCGGCAAGGACAAATCCGCTGTGATGGAGGGAAGCGGCAGGATCCAAAAAAGAAGCACGGCGGCGGCAGTCTCGATCCAAAAAGATGGGCGGCGAAGAAAGTAACCGATTCTCCCCCACAGATGTACGGGAGGGGCAGAAAGTGCCTCGCAGCGCTCGCGCAGTCCCGTATCAAATAACACCGATGTTCGCACGAAAGAATGCAGTGCCATGCACAGCAAAAGGAGCGCGGCACCGCCCTGCACATACTCCGTGAGCGTACGCTCCGATGCCATCATACGCGCGGCGTAATACAGTGGAAACTGCATCAGCAGAAAAAAGCACAGAAACATCCCGATATAGTCCATGCTTTTTCGCAAAACGGTCATTACTCTGTCAATATTCATATGCCTTCCCTCACACGGATGCGTTTTTATAATTATATCACACGTTCGCGTGATTGTCAATAGAGTTCTTGAAATATTTCAAAATACATCCTGCCGCGCCATGATTTACTTGACAGAATCCTCTCAACGTGATACAATATACAGAGTCACTTCACTTGTCCCTCGCGGATAAGTTTTTTTATGCCCGCTCATGCGGTAAATCGGGAGATTTTATGAAACTTTGGGAACTTTTCACCTTGGCGATCGCCTTGTCCATGGACGCGTTCGCTGTTTCGCTCTGCAAAGGCCTTTCCATGAAGAAAGCCGGACTGAAAGAGGGCGCGATCTGCGGTGCGTGGTTTGGCGGATTTCAGGCACTCATGCCGCTTGTCGGCTTTTTCCTCGGCTCTTTGTTTGCCGAGACCATCGAAGCGGTCGATCATTGGGTGGCGTTCGGTCTGCTTGTGCTGATCGGACTCAACATGCTGAAGGAGGCGTTTGAAAAAAAGTGCGACTGCGAGGCGCACGACGCGGATCTCTCCGTCAGGACGATGTTCGTCATGGCGATTGCCACGAGCATTGATGCGGCGGCGGTCGGCATCTCCCTCGCAATGGCAGGTGATACGAACATTTACGCCGCGATTGCTCTGATCGGCGCGGTCACGTTTATCATGTGCGCCATCGGCGTGAAGATCGGCAACATCTTCGGCAGCCGATTTGAGAAAAAGGCACAGGCGGCAGGCGGTATCATTCTGATTTTGCTCGGTATTAAGATTCTGCTTGAGCATCTCGGCGTGATAGGCTGATAAGGGGCGGAGGCATTCTATGACAAAACTTCTTATTCGACTCTTTATAAAGGATTCCGACCGCACGGGCGATCCGAAGGTGCGCTCCGCGTACGGAAAGCTCGCAGGCACGGTCGGTATTGCCGCAAACATCCTGCTCTTTCTGGTGAAGCTGCTCGCCGGTACGCTCGCATCCAGCGTATCGATCACGGCGGATGCGTTTAACAATCTTACCGACGCGTCCTCCGGCATCGTCAGTCTGCTCGGCTTTCGCATGGCGGAGAAGCCTGCCGATCCCGAGCATCCGTACGGGCACGCGCGGTATGAATACCTGTCGGGTTTGTTTGTGGCGGTTCTGATCCTCGTAATCGGCGTGGAGCTCTTCAAAACGGGCGTGGATAAAATCCTGCACCCGACGGATGTTGCCTTCCGCCTGCTTCCGGCGATCATTCTCGCCTTGTCTATCCTTGCAAAGCTGTGGCTTTCTCTGTTCAACCGAAAGATCGGCAAAACGATCGTCTCGGAGACGCTGATCGCCACTGCCGCGGACAGCCGCAACGATGTGATCGCGACCGCCGCCGTCCTTGCCGCGATGGTGATCGATCACCTCTTCGCTGTCAATCTCGACGGCGTGATGTGTCTGCTTGTCGCCTTGTTCATCCTGTACAGCGGCATCGGACTGCTTAAGGAGACGGTCAGTCCGCTTCTCGGGCGCGCACCCGATCCCGAGCTGGTGCGGGAGATTGAAGAAAAAATCCTCGCCTACCCGGGCGTGCTCGGTATACACGATCTGATCGTGCACGATTACGGTCCCGGCAGACAGTTCGCCACGATCCACGTGGAGATGGCGGCGGAGGATGACGTGCTCAAGAGCCATGACGTGATCGATAACATCGAGCGTGATTTTCTCGCGCACGGACTGCACCTGCTCGTGCATTTCGATCCGGTCGTTACGTCCGATGCCGCGGTGGGCGAGCTGCGCACGTGGCTCAGCGAGGAGATCACGCACATTCACCCCGAGCTCACCCTCCACGATTTGCGCATCGTGCCCGGTCCGACGCACACGAACGTGATCTTCGACCTTGTTGTTCCGCATGAATACGAGGCGGAGGAGATCGCAATCAAGCAGCGTATCCGCACCGCGGTGGCAGAGCGCTATCCGAATCATTTCTGTGTCATCACGGTCGATCCCTCCTTCGGACCGCCGAGAACGCACTGACAGAGAAAAGCTCCCGCTTTCAAGGACGGGAGCTTTTCTTTATTTTTCCTTTTGTTTTACACTCAGCATGACTACCGCCGAAAGGACGAGTGCAATGCCGATCCCCCCCGTAAGCGACAGCGGCTCGCGGAAGAGAAACACACCGAACAGCGTCGCCACGACCGGCTCGACCGAAGCGATAATGGATGCTTTGGAGGATTCCATCAGCTCAAGTCCGCGGGAGTAGAAGACATACGGCAGAAATCCCGTGATGATACCGACACCCAAGCAAAGAAGCCACATAGACATCTCTCCCTCTGCGAGGACATGCCCGATCGTCCCCCAATCAGAGAGGAAAGCACAGCCGAGCGAGCAGAACAAAAACGTGTAAAACACGATCGTCAGCGAGCTGTATCCCCGCTGTATGGCAAATCGGGAAAAGATGGAGTACAGTGCGTAGAAAAAGCCCGAGCCGACGGCGAAAAGAAGCCCGATCGGTTCACCGAGGCTGCCGCCGCCGATACCCGATACGAGTACGCAGCCGAGCAGCGCGGCAAAAAGCGCACACAGTTTAACAAGCGTAATCTTCTCCCGAAAGAGAACAAGGCTTAAAAGCATCACAAAAATCGGAGCCGTGTACAAAAGAATCGCCGCCACCGCAAGGCTTACATATTCCATCGACTGAAAATAGCAAGTGGAGAAAAGCAAAAGACTTACAATGCCCGTGCCCAAAAAGCACCACAGATCCTTCAGCCGAATCCGAAGAAGATCTCGCCGAAAAAGAAGCAAATATGCGCCGATCACCAAAAAGCCGACGGTAATGCGGATTTGCGTTATGTCCAGTGCCATCAGCCCTGCTTTGTTCAGATAACGGACGAACACGCCCATGGAGCCCCACAGCGCCGCCGCAAGGAGCACACATGCCGTTCCCGCGTGCGCTCTGACTCTCTTTTTCTGCATTTTCTGTCTCCTTCAGTAACGGCGCAGACACCGAGGTATCCGCGCCGTTGGTTTTATTTTATTGCGTCTGTTCCTTGACAAGCACGTCGTGGGCTCCGCCCTCCACGATGGAGACGGCACTGACGAGCGTGAGCTTTGCCTTCTCTTGAAGCTCCGGAATCGTGAGCGCACCGCAGTTGCACATCGTCGAACGGATTTTGGCAAGCGTGGTGGCAAGGTTATCGTGCAAAGAGCCTGCATACGGAACGTAGCAGTCCACGCCCTCAACGAAGGACAGCTTTGCCGCGCCGCCCATATCGTATCTCTGCCAGTTGCGCGCACGTGCGCTGCCCTCGCCCCAGTACTCCTTCATGTAGTTGCCCTTAATCATGACCTTGTTGGTCGGGCTCTCGTCAAAGCGGGAGAAATAGCGACCGAGCATGCAGAAATCCGCGCCCATGGCAAGTGCCAGCGTGATGTGGTAATCGTGCACGATACCGCCGTCGGAGCAGATCGGAATGTATACGCCCGTCTCCTCGAAATACTCGTCGCGCGCCTTGGCAACCTCGATGACTGCCGTAGCCTGTCCGCGACCGATCCCCTTCGTCTCACGGGTGATGCAGATGGAGCCGCCGCCGATACCGACCTTGATAAAGTCCGCGCCGGCCTCGGCAAGGAAGCGGAAGCCCTCGCGATCGACAACGTTGCCCGCACCGACCTTCACGCTGTCGCCGTACTTCTCGCGGATGAACGCGATCGTGCGGGACTGCCACTCGGAGAAGCCTTCGCTGGAATCGATGCAGAGCACGTCCACGCCGGCCTCAACCAGTGCGGGCACACGCTCGGCGTAGTCACGGGTGTTGATACCGGCGCCGACGACGTAACGCTTCTGCGAGTCAAGCATCTCCAGCGGATTTTCCTTATGCTGATCGTAGTCCTTGCGGAACACGAACGAAACGAGGTGACCGTTTTCGTCAATGATCGGCAGGGAATTGAGCTTATGATCCCAGATGATGTTGTTTGCCTCTTTCAGAGACGTGCCCTCGGGTGCCGTGATGAGCTTGTCAAACGGAGTCATAAACGTCTCGACCTTCTCATCCATGGACATACGGCTGATGCGGTAGTCACGGGAGGTGACGATACCGAGCAGCTTGCCCGTGGGGGTGCCGTCGTGCGTAACGGCGATGGTGGAGTGACCGAGGCGCTCCTTCAGCTCGATGACATCGGCAAGCGTCTGATCGGGGCGGATATTGGAATCGGAGTAAACGAAGCCGGCCTTGTAGTTCTTCACGCGGCGGACCATCTCCGCCTCATCCTCAATGGACTGCGATCCGTAAATAAAGGATACACCGCCCTCACGCGCCAGCGCAATCGCCATACGGTCATCGGATACCGCCTGCATGATCGCGGAAACCAGCGGAATCGTCATCGAAATGGACGGCTCCTCCCCGCGGCGGTATTTCACAAGCGGCGTCTTAAGCGACACATTGGCAGGGATACAATTCGCATCGGAATACCCCGGAACCAAGAGGTACTCGCTGAACGTGTGGGATGCTTCACTGTAGTAAAAAGCCATGTCATTTACTCCTTCACAGATATTTTATAGTTAAGTAAAATTATATCACAGAGTGGTGAGGAAAACAAGGGGGTAAACTATAAAAACTTTCCGTTTTCAGCCCCCGTTCCTTTGTGAATTTTGCGGCGAAGAAAAATTTTTCGCAAAATCCGCCGCGTTCACAGAAAGTTGACATATCCGTGCTATACTGAATACAGAGTACGGATTTGGGAGGCAGATATGTTTCAAATTCTGATTGTCGATGACAATGCCAACACGCGCAGGCTGTTTGAGGTCGTTCTGACGCAGGGCGGATTCGAAGCAGTGAGCGCGGAGAGTGCCGCCGAGGCACAGAAAATTTTAGACACGCGCCCGATTGATCTGATGGTGCTGGACGTGATGATGCCCGAGGTAGACGGATTTACATTTACGAAAACGCTCAGAGATGCGGGAATCATGCTCCCGATTCTGATGATCACGGCGAAGGACACGCCGGATGACATCCGTGAGGGCTTCCTTTCCGGCACGGACGATTACATGGTCAAGCCGGTCAACGAGGACGAAATGGTTCTGCGCATCCACGCGCTGCTCCGCCGTGCAAAGATCGCCTCCGAAAGGCGGCTGACCGTCGGTTCTACGGAGCTTTTGTACGATTCTCTTTCCGTGACGGAAGGGGACAAAACGACCGTTCTGCCGAAAAAGGAGTTCCAGCTTCTGTTCAAGTTTCTCTCGTTCCCGAACAAGACGTTCACGCGCCGCCAGCTCATGAACGAATTTTGGAGCGCGGATTCGGACAGCGAGGAGCGCACCGTGGACGTACACATCAACCGTCTCAGGGAGCGTTTCCGCGACAGTGCGGATTTTGAAATTCTGACCGTGCGCGGTCTGGGTTATAAGGCGGTACATAAATGATGGAAAATATGCAAATCAAAGCCTACACCGCCCTGCCGGCTGAAGCGCGCGCTATCCGCGAGATCGTGTTTGTGGATGAGCAGGGATTCAAGGAAGAATTCGACGAGGCAGACCTGACGGCGACGCACTTTGTCCTGTTTGAGGGAGGAAAGCCGATCGCTACGAGCCGCATCCTCACGACTGAGGAGAAGGGGACGTACTTCATCGGCAGAATCGCCGTTTTGAAGGAGTACCGCGGCAAACATCTCGGCAAAGCGATCGTGAACGCGGCGGAGGACTACGCCAAAGAGCACGGCGGTAAAAAAATCCGCCTGCACGCACAGTGCCAAGCGGTGCCGTTTTACGAAAGAATCGGATACGAAAGGGTCAGCCGTGATGTGGATTACGAGGAGGACTGTCCGCACGTCTGGATGAGAAAAATGTTATGAGAAAAGGCTGCCCCGAATGCTTCGTGCTCTTAAGGACAGTTTTTGAAAGTTAGCAAAATATGTGAACCTACCGACAGGAGGACAGAGGATGCTTTGCGTTCTCTGTCCTCTTTGTATATAGCGCGGAAAGTAAAATGCCTTCCTCCGGGAGGAAGGTGGCACGCGATAGCGTGACGGAAGGAGCCCGCGTGACTTTAGGTTTGTGCTGACTTTATTCTAACGCATTCTCCCTCAGTCGCCCACGGCACCAGCTCCCTCCCGGAGGGAGCCGCGTTCATCTATGCCTTGTCATTTTTCCTGACAAGCACTGCATTTGCGGACACAAATGCAAAATACGGCATACCTCTTTCGAGATATACCGTATTCCTCAAAACTGTCCTTTAGAGAACTGCTCTAAAGGTAGTCTTTTTTCAGTCAATAAACGGCTTCGGTTCGTCACCGGTCAGAAAGCGGTACACCGCGCGGTATTCTTCCCTCTTTTGAAGAATCGCCTTTGCATCGGGCGCGTACTTGGCACGTCGAACGGCGCGCAACATGATATTCTTCGGTGTATCCTCGGGATCAATAAACTCAAGCGCATCCGCAGTATAACCCATGCACTCCAATCGGAGAAGGCGGAGCGCATCCGTTGCGGCATCACAGAATTTCTTTCTGAGAATCGGGCGGGACGCGATAAAATCAAGCGGTGTGCAATCGAGCTTTGTGCTGAGCTCTCTCTGACAGCACGGTGTGGAAAGGATAACCGCGGCACGCCACTGTGCGGCGAAATCGAGAACAATATCCGTTGCGACATCACAGGCGTGGAGCGAGATGACCATATCCGGTGCACGGGAGGGGCGATAATCGGCGATGTCGCCGCAGATAAACTGCATTCCGCTGTAGCCGAGCGCCCGTGCAGTCTCCGAGCAAAAGTCGATTACGCTCTTTTTTAAATCCATGCACACCATCTCGACCTCGCGGTTTGCGATATATCGGAGGCAGTGATATACGGCAAAGCTGAGGTAGCTCTTGCCGCAGCAGAGATCCGCAACGTAGAGCGTGCCCTCCTTGGGCAAACGGTCGATCTGCTCCATGACGAGCTCGGAAAAGCGGCATATCTGCCGAAATTTCGACTGTTTCTTATCATGCACACGTCCGTTTTTATCGGAGACACCGAGATGAACGAGAAACGGTTCGTTCCCTTTGAGGAGGCGATTTTTTTCGCGGTTATTTCCGCCGAACTGCTCTGCCGCCGCACGGATACTGTCGCCCGCGGATGCGGAATGCGCATTTTTCAGTGCACCGGGAATCACGGCGGTAACGCGCCCTTTTTGCGAAATCATCAGTGAAGCCGATCCCGCGGCATCGTTCAGATCGACACGGCGAAACGGAGACGCGAAGCTCGATTGAATCAAAGCCGGAATCTCATCAAACAGGATATTCTCCTGCGCGACGCGCCCCTCCGTGTACGATTTTTCTATCTGAAGAACACGGGTGCCGCGAATGACACGGAGAACTCCTTTGATTTTCGTCATCTCTCCCTCTGACGCGCCGGACAGCACGAGATTTTTCAGCGTTCCTGCCTCGGCGGCAGAGAGGACGGTCTCGCAAAAATCCTGCACAGACTGCCGCTGTTCATCCGTGAAATTCATGATTTGTCCACCTTGCCGTCCGCAGGCTTTTTATCCTTTTTCGAAAAAGAGAGCTTGTTTTCCGTGCCTGCAAGAAGCCGTTTGATGTTTTCTTTGTGCATCCATACAATCAAAACAGCCATACAAAGCGCAAAGATCATCACAATCGGCGGTGCAGGGATTCGCTGTGCTTTATTTATACGGTCAAGGATCAAGGGATACATAAGCGAAGCCATAACAGAGCCGAGGGAAATAAATTTAGTAAATGCGACCAAAATCACAAAAATGAGCAGAAGGATCAAGCCTACCTTCCAGTCGGTCATCAGAATGGCAGTAATCGCCGTGACAACACCTTTTCCGCCCTTGAACTGATAGTATACGGGAAAAATATGTCCGATCATGCAGGCAAGTCCTGCCGCATACGCACCGACGACGCCGAAAATGAGCCGTCCGATGAAAACCGAAACAACAGCCTTCAGCGCATCTGCAATCAGCGTTGCCGCCGCGGCACCTTTTCCGTATGTGCGGAGCATATTCGTCATGCCCGCATTGCCGCTGCCGAAGGATCGTATATCCTCACGGTAAAAAAACTTTGAGATAATAATTGCGAAATTACAGCTTCCAAGCAAATACGGAAGAATCGTGAGCACAAGAAAGCCAAGGATTGTCAGTGAAAGAAATAGTGCGCCGCTTCTCTCAACCTCCAGAAACTTGCCGAGGAAGCCCTTGTACATAATCTCGTCAAAGGGTGTCGCAAACGTGGTTTGCTGTGCCGCTTCGACAGCCGCAGAGACTTCTGTTACCACAATGTGCCTCCTTATTTTTTCTCTCCGTCATCGCCGCGCTCGCGGACGATCAGACGGATCGGTGTGCCGATAAAGCCGAACGTATCGCGCAGACAGTTTTCGATATACCGCTGGTACGAGAAGTGGAACAGCTCCACGCTGTTGCAAAACAGTACGAACGTAGGCGGCGTCACGGAAATCTGCGTCATGTAGTAAATCTTCAGATGTCTGCCCTTATCGGACGGCGGCTGTACGCGGCTGACCGCATCGGCGAGAACATCGTTGAGCGTACCGGTGGAAACGCGCAGATTCGCATGCTGCCAGACGGACCGGATCAGCTCAAACAGCTTCGGCACGCGCTGTCCCGTTTTCGCGGAGATGAACAGAAGCGGCGCATACGTCATATAGCCGAGCGCGGTATAGACCTTTTTCGTAAATTCCGCAGTCGTTTTGTTGTCTTTTTCGATCAGATCCCACTTATTGACAACGATAATCGTGGCTTTGCCTGCATCGTGCGCGATACCGGCGATTTTTTCATCTTGCTCGGTGATGCCTTCGTTGGCATCGATGACAAGCAGGCAGACATTCGCACGCTCGACCGCCATTTTGGCGCGCAGGACGCTGAATTTTTCCACGCGATCCTCGACCTTGCTCTGGCGACGGATACCGGCTGTATCGATGAGATTATACTTCCCCGTTTCGTTTTCAAAACGGGTGTCGATCGCATCACGCGTTGTGCCGGCAATATCGGAGACGATCATTCGCTCCGTGCCGAGGATTTTGTTGATGAGCGAGGATTTGCCTGCGTTCGGCTTGCCGATCACGGCGACGTTGATGACGTCCTCATCCTCCTCGGCATCGATGTCGTCGGGGAGGCAATCAAGAACGGCATCGAGAATATCGCCCGTGCCGGTACCGTGTACGGCGGACAGCGCGATCGGATCGATGTCAAAGCCAAGCTCGTAGAACTCATAAAACTCCATCGCCACACGACCAACCGAATCCGCCTTATTGATGCAGGGGACGATCGGCTTGCCGCTTCTTTTCAGCATCATGGCGATGTCGCGGTCATCGGGCAGAAGCCCTGCGTGAATATCGCAAATGAACAGGATCACGTCCGCGGTATCGATGGCGATCTGCGCCTGGTCGCGCATTTTTGAAAGGATGACGTCGTCGCTCTTCGGCTCAATGCCGCCCGTATCGATGACGATCATTTTCCGACCGTTCCACTCCGTTTCCCCGTAGATACGGTCACGGGTAACACCAGGCACATCTTCAATGATCGCCCTGCGCTCTCCGATCAGCTTATTGAAAAGGGTGCTTTTGCCCACGTTGGGACGACCCACGATTGCAAGTATCGGCTTTGCCATAATTTCTCCGTCCGTTTCTGTAAATTCGTTATCCCACGGCGTATGCCGCGAGAGGATTTTCATCATTTAGGTATTTTTCAGCTTTCCCGAAAGGCAGCGTAAAGCCTGCGTATCCGTCGAGAAGCGGAACAACTTCAATAAGGAATCCGACACCGTCCGCGGTAAAATACACCTCGGGCAGAATGTCATACTCCGCTTTATACTGCGAAATCATATCGGCAAGGGTGATCTGCGACACAAGATCAGTGTATCCGAAGTCCTGCGAAAACTTCCCGTTCAGAAACATGCTTTGCAGCTTCGCGTAATCGGATACAATCTCATTGGCGGTGTAGAGCACGCCGTTTTCAATATCACAGTTGACAGTATAAGAAAAATACGTCGTATTTCCGCTGTAAGCGGAGGTGAGTGTGCCGCCGATCACGGCAGAAAGAAATCCGCCCGATGCAAGCGTTATGCGGACATCGGTTGTATCGTAGTAATATCCGCCGTCTTCAGTGACGGGGACTTCGTTTTGGTACATCCGTCGTGCATACGAGGCGATTTCTTCGTTTATCTCCGCCTCTTTTTGCGGATCGGCGTACCCCTCGATCACGGGATACATGAGCAAAACACCGTTCTCCCCGTCCGTGAAATTCTCCGTCTCAGTCACGACCGTGAAATCGGCAGGCGGCAGCTCACGCTTTGCAGTGCAGGCGGTAAGCGTCAAAAGAAGCAGAAGGAAGCAGGCGATCGTTCTGCGCATCAATGATCGCCTCCCGTACCGAGAAGCGCATCCAGAAATGCACCGCCGTCGTTCTCAACAAACGTGATCGGTACCGACAGTGCCTCGGATACCTCATGAGGCGTTCGGTTGCAGAGGAACAAATCGCCCTCCGAACGAAGCATGGTGCGCGAAAGCAAAAGCTCCTCGCCGAGTGCCATATCCGTAAGCTGTTCAAGCAGATCGCGCCCTGTGAGAAGTCCCGTCACGGTAACATGACCGCCGAAAAAGTGATTCTTCACGCAGTAGACACGGCAATCGACGTGCGGACATACCGCCTTCAGTTTTTCTGTAAGATCGCACATAAATTGATACGAAGCCTCGCCCGTAGCGACGGAAACAGTCCGCTTGACTGCCCTCTCCTCATCGGTGAGACAGCCGAGCGCGGCTTCAAATTCAAACGCGAAGGAGGACAGCATACCGACGCCGTTCTCAATCTGCGAAAACTCGCCCCAGAACTCGTAAGGCGGCAGAGGCGTTTCGCTTCGGACGTACATTTCATCCGCGCACCAGAAGATGCGCGCACCGTATTTCTTCTCGCACTCGTCGCCGAACGATGTGACCTGACGGATGACCTCTGCCGTCTCCTCGGGCGTAAACGGTGAAAGCGGATACAGCCCGTCACGGTAGCCTGTCAGTCCGGCAGGAACGATCGACACGCTCTCCATCGCCGGATAATACGCGGCAAGGTCGCGCATCGTGCGATCGAGCTCTTCCCCGTCGTTGACACCGCGGCACAGAACGATCTGTCCGTGCAGACGGATACCGCCCTTGGCGAGATCATCGATATACGAAAGCACCTCGCCTGCGCGCTTGTTTTTCATCATGCGGACGCGGAGCTCGGGATTCGTTGTGTGTACGGAGACGTTAACCGGCGAAATGTGCATTTCAAGGATGCGGTCGATGTCTCGCCTGTGCAGATTCGTGAGCGTGATATAATTGCCGTGCAAAAAGGAGAGACGGGAGTCGTCATCCTTGAAATACAGGCTCTCGCGCATCCCTTTCGGAAGCTGATCGATGAAGCAGAACATGCACTTATTCTCGCACGAATGTTTTTTATCCATCAGCGGCGTTTCGAAGCAGAGACCGATGTCGTCATATTCGCCCTTGCGGATCGTAACATCAAACAGATCGGGGCCGCGGTGGATTTTGAGTGTAACGCTCCGTTCCGCGAGATAGAAGCGGTAATCGAGCACGTCGCGGATTTCGCGATCGTTTACGGAAATAAGAAGATCCCCGGGCAAAATTCCGGCAAGCGCCGCCGGCGACCCGGCCGCAACATCTGTGATCGTTACCATTATAAGCACCCTTTCCGCACGTGTATGCATGATTTATCATTATATTATACTATATTTCACCGCGTGCGGTCAAGTGTTTTTCGAATTTCCCCAAAAAAGGCTTTTAGCGGACTCAAATTTCCTCTCCGCGCAGAAAACGCTCCATACGTTCAAGTACGTTTTTCTCGATCCGCGAGACATAGGAACGGGAGATACCGAGCATCTCGGCTACCTCTCTTTGGGTGACGGGCGGCTTGTTATCGAGCCCGTAGCGCATGATGATAATCTGCCTTTCCCTGTCCGTCAATCTATCCTTAATGTAGCAGATCGCGCGCGCGATCTGCCAGCGGTCGCTGATGTCGTCCGCAATCGTGTCATCGACCTTGATGATGTCGATGTACGTCAAAGGATTTCCGTCTCTGTCCGTATCGATCGCTTCATTGATGGACACCTCGCAGGAGGTCTTTTTCTGCGAACGGAAGAACATCAGAATCTCGTTCTGGATGCACTTGGCGGCATACGTCGCAAAGCGTGCGCCGTTTTTATCGCTGAACGAATCAACCGCCTTGATGAGCCCGATCGTCCCGATCGAAATCAGATCCTCCTGTCCGGTGTGCGCCGCGTAGTACTTCCGCACGATATGTGCCACCAAGCGAAGATTGTGCTCGATCAGCTTTGCGCGGGCATCGGCATCTCCTTCTTCACAGAGCAATCGAAACAGCCGCGCCTCCTCCTCGTGGGAGAGCGGCTGCGGAAACGTCTGCCCCGAGGAAACGTTCAAAATAAAGTACGAAAGTCCGCCGATCAGAAGTGCAAAAATATCCGTTATCATATAAGCCTCCGCATATGAAAATGTACTTTTACTATATGCACTGCGGCGTGTCCGATTTGAGCAAATCGAAAAAATATTTCCGAAATAACTTGACCGCGCACGGATTTTTCGATATAATTCGTATAAAAGAGAAACGTACAGGTGATATATGAAATACAAGACCGTTATCTGGGACTTCAACGGCACGATCATGGACGACGTCGCGCTCTGCATGGATTCGCTCAATACGATGCTGAAGGCGCGCGCGATCCCCACAGTCGATACCGTTGAGGATTACCGAAAAATTTTCCGTTTTCCGATCAAGGAATACTACCGTCTTGCCGGCTTTGATTTTGAAATAGAACCGTTTGAGGCTCTCGCCGTGGAGTGGGTGAATCTGTACACGAAAGGCGAGGACAGGCTGACGCTTACGGACGGATTTCGGGAGGTATGGCAGTACATCCGTGACTCCGGCGCGCGGCAGATTATTCTTTCGGCATCCGAAAAGACGATGCTTGAACGCCATCTGACCACACTCGGTATCCGCAATTCCTTTGATGAAATTCTCGGCACGGGCGACATCTACGCCGCAGGAAAGGTTGAGATGGCACGCCGCTGTCTCGGTACGTCGGTCGCGGATGCGGTGCTGATCGGCGACACGCCGCACGATGCGGAAACGGCGCGCGCTATCGGCGTGGACTGTATTCTTTACGCAGGCGGACACGCTTCGGAAGCAGCGCTTTGCGAAACGGGGGCACCCATGATCCGCCATCTGTCCGAGCTTCCCGGGCTTTTGTAAAATTTCCATTTTCATCCTCTGATAATTTCCTGAAAAACTGCGTATTCTACTACTGTTCCCTGTGCACAACGCACCGGGAGAATCACGAATTTTCACAGAGGAGAGCGGCGGCGTATCCGCCGCAACAACAGATCATGATCATGGACAGAATCGCATTGCTTCTCGTCATCGTCGGTGCCGCAAACTGGGGCAGCGTCGGTCTGTTTCAGTTTGACCTCGTATCGTGGCTTTTCGGAGGGCAGGATGCTCTTATCAGCCGTATTGTCTACACGGTGATTGCACTGGCAGGACTCTGGTGCGTATCCCTCTTGTTCCGTTCACGCGAAGCAATCGAGGATTGACATCTCCGCCTGACACCCCGCGGTGCATCGCGGGGTGTGTTTTTATGGATTTTAGCCAAAAAGAATGTCGCACAGATCGCTTTTGCGAACATCCGCATAGAATCTTGCACAAAATTCGCTACCCACTTGATAAATCGCGAAAAATGCTTTATAATAGTATAGGTTATCATCACACTATGAATTTTAAGGTGGTATATTTATGATTACAGCAGTCGTAGGCATCAACTGGGGCGATGAAGGCAAGGGCCGCATGGTCGATCTTCTGAGTGAGAAGTTCGACATTGTCTGCCGCTATCAGGGCGGTAACAACGCAGGTCACACCGTTGTCAACGAACGCGGCAAGTTCATTCTGAACCTGCTCCCCTCCGGTATTCTCCGTCCGGAAACGGTCAACATCATGGGACCGGGCATGGTCATCGACATCGAACATCTGACGAACGAAATCGCACGGTTGCGTGAGGGCGGCATCGAAATCACGCCGGATCATCTGAAGATCAGCGACAAGGCTGTCATCTGTATGCCGTATCACAAGCTCCTCGACTGCCTTGAGGAGGATCGCCTCGGCGATGCAAAGTTCGGCTCCACGAGACGCGGCATCTCCCCCGTTTATGCAGACAAATACATGAAGAAAGCGTTCCGTATGGGCGATCTGCTCTACTCGAAGGACGTGCTTGAGAAGAAGCTCACCGGTATTCTTGAGTGGAAGAATCTGACTGTGCATGAAGGCTACAAGCATGAGCCGATTCAGGTTGCCGATATGCTTGACTGGTTTGAGAAGTACGGCTACCACTTCCGTGAGTACATCTGCGACACCACGCGCTATCTCACCGATGCGGTGGATGCAGGCAAATCCGTTATGTTTGAGGCACAGCTCGGCGCACTGCGCGATATTGATTACGGTATCTATCCGTACACCTCCGCTTCCTCCACGATCGCTGCATACGCACCGCTCGGTGCCGGTATTCCCGCAAAGAAGCTCGATCAGACGCTCGGTATCATGAAGGCGTACTCCAGCTGTGTCGGCGAAGGTCCGTTCACCTGCGAATTTTTCGGTGACGAGGCACATGAGCTGCGCGAAGCCGGCGGCGAATACGGCGCGGCAACCGGTCGTCCGAGACGGGTCGGCGGATTTGACGTCGTTGCTTCAAAATACGGCGTTATGGTACAGGGTGCCACAAGCATCGCACTGACAAAGCTCGACGTGCTCTCCTCTTACGAAAAGATTCCGGTTTGTGTTGCCTACGACATCGACGGCGAGATCACGACCGATTTCCCGATCGGCGAGAGACTGAACCGCGCAAAGCCCGTTTACGAATATCTCGAAGGCTTCAACTGCGATGTATCCGGCTGCCGCACAAAGGAAGACCTCCCGGCTGCCGCACTCCGCTACATTGAGTATCTGGAGAAGGCTGTCGGCGCACCGATTGAGTACGTTTCCGTCGGTCCCGACCGTGATGCTTACGTCAAAATGTTCTGATAAACAACCGAAAGCACCTGCTGCGGCAGGTGCTTTTTCTTTTCCGCGCGTAACGGGCGTGTATTTCCAGCATATCATGGAGTGAGACGTTAAAACACGAAACCAAGAAAGGACTCACACCATGAACGATACAAAAATTTGCTTGCTCGGCGGAGATACACGGCAGGCATCCCTTGCCCGCTATCTGGCACGGTACGGATACGAAACGGCCGTTTGGGGAGTCCCATTTTCGGGCGAAACGGCCGATTTCAAAGGTGTGCGCTGCAACGATCCGGCAAGCGCGGTCACAGGCAGCCGTGCTGTTATCCTGCCGCTTCCCGCATCAACAGACGGTGTACGCGTGCACACCGTATCCGAGCACGAGGGGACAGACGGATTCCGCACGGAGCTCAGACTGACCGCACTTATGGAAATGCTCCCGATCGGCACACTGCTCCTCGCAGGAAAGCCGAACGACGTACTGAAATCCATGGCGCGCAACGCGAATGTGCGGCTGATCGATTACTACGACTCGGAGGAGATCCAGATAAAAAACGCCGTTCCGACGGCGGAGGGAGCGATTGCGCTCGCGATGGAAGGTCTGCCGATCACACTGTTCGGAGCAAAAACCGCTGTGCTCGGTTACGGACGGATCGGACAGCGGCTTGCATCCGTACTCCGCGCACTCGGTGCGCACGTGACTGTCGCCGCACGAAGCCGTAAGGACCTTACATGGGCATACACCGCGGGATGCAAGACGGCGCAACTCAGCGAATTTGTGAATGATCCGGGCAGGTATGACGTGATTTTCAACACAGTCCCGGCACCGATTCTCGGAGAGAAATTCTTAAACGGTTTGTCAGCGAATACACTGCTGATCGAGCTTGCCTCCGCACCCGGGTGTATTGAGAACGCCGCGCTTGCGCACATGAAGCAAAGACTCGTGCGCGCATCATCCCTTCCCGGTCGGGTTGCGCCTGTGTCCGCAGGCAAGATACTGTTTGAGACGATTGCACGGATTCTGGAGGAAGAAGGTGTGTGCGCAAAATGATCGGATACGCCATCTGCGGCTCCTTCTGCACTCATGCCCGTTCTCTTTCCGTTTTGGAGAATTTGATAACAAACGGCGAGGATGTTCTGCCGATTGTCAGCGAGATTGCCGCCGCAACCGACACCAGATTCGGCAAAGCCGCGGATCTCCTCGAACGACTCCGCGCGATCACCGGCAGAGAGCCGATCACCACCGTGCGAGAAGCAGAACCTCTCGGACATTCCCTGCCTTTGTCGGAAATGATTATTGCTCCGTGCACGGGCAACACGCTGGCAAAGCTCGCAAACGGGATCACGGACACTTCCGTTTGTATGGCGGCGAAGGCGCATATGCGCTGTGAACGACCGCTTCTGATCGCGCTGGCGACAAACGACGCTCTGTCCGCAAATTTGAAAAATATCGCAACGCTGCTCGGTCGCAAAAACGTCTGTTTTGTTCCTATGCTACAGGACGATCCCATCGGAAAGCCGTTCTCCCTCGTCGCGGATTTTTCGCTTGTTTCGGATGCGTTTACCGCCATGCGTGAGAACAGACAGCTCAGACCGATTTTCCGTGAATGACCCGTTTTCAGGAAAAAAACGGAAAACATTGCACGGAATTTCGCAATACCCGTTGCAATTTTTCCGCAAGCATGATATAATGTACACAAGTTTTGCTCAGCCGGCATTACTCTGCCGGCTGAATTTTTGTATCCCTTCTCTCCATTTCCAAACATATGCGAGGTAGATATGACCCATTCGACCGAAAGCAAAAAACAGCTGTGGCTGATTCTCGCAGGACTTGCGCTCGCCATTGTTCTTGTGATTGTAATTGATTTTCTGCCCGGAGCAAGAGATTCTCAAGCAGAGACTCCGGACACTGCGCCCGACTCTTCCGCACTCACAACAGCATCCCAAGACGAAAGCACGCAGGAAGTGCTCGCTCACAGCGACCCTGCCGCATTCACACTCACATTCCTCGGCGAATGCGCACCGGGAAGTCCTTACGGAACGTCTGCATACAACTCTCTGAACGCGCTCGCCGCCGAGGTTGGCACCTCGTACTTTTTCTCCGCCATTGCACCGCTTCTTGCCGAAGATAATCTGACCGTAGCGGCAAACCGCTGTGTTTTCTCGGATGAAATCGATGCGGAATGTGCTGCGCCTCTTGCGAACGCCTCCATCTACGCAGATGCATCTGTGGAGCTGGTTCTGAATCTTTCGCCCTCTCTGGATGACCACATGGTACAAGCATCGCTTCCAATCCAGAACACGGGCGTCTTTGTCATCAGAAACGATACGGTCTATACGACAGGCAACGAAAATTTGCGCATCACAATTCTCACAACCCGTCTCACGAGCGAAAGCGCGGAGGTGCTGGCGGAAACGGTCTTTAAAACGAAGAAAACCACTGACTATCTCGTTCTTTATTTCTATGGCGGAGAAGTCAATTCTCACATTCCGGAGGATTGGATGACGGATATTCTCCACGATTGCGCGGACGCGGGTGCCGATCTGATCGTCGGCACGGGAACAGGCGTTCTTCGCCCTGCGGAAACGTACAACGGTGTGCCGATCGCCTACTCCCTCGGCGGTCTGATTGACGGCACACAGCTCGTTCCCGAAAATGCAGGTGCGATCATGCAGTGTACCGTTCGCAAAAACGATGACGGAACGATTGAATCGGATATTTCCTATATTCCCGTATACGTATACACGGAGCTTTGGCAGCCTGCCGTCATGACAGATACAGACGATGCCGAGCGCGTGCGCGATTTCCTTGACGGCAAGCTATCCATGCCCATTGAAGTCCGACCGAACTGATATTTTTACTCTAACATGGAGGTTTATTATGCAAAAACGTATTCTCACCATTCAGGACGCATCCTGCGTAGGACAATGCTCCCTCACAGTCGCGCTCCCCGTCCTTTCCGCCTGCGGCGTGGAGGCGTCTGTTCTTCCCTCTGCCCTCCTCTCCACGCACACGTCCGGATTTACCGGCTTCACTGTGCTCGATCTGACGGACGAGTTTCCGAAGATCATCGACCACTGGAAAAAAGAAGGCATCGCGTTTGACGGCGTGTACACGGGATACATTCTCGAAAAGCAGATGGGATACATTGATACGATCTGCCGTGAGCTGAACTGCGGTCCGAAGATCATAGATCCCGTCATGGCGGATCACGGATCGTTTTACTACGGCTTTGACGAAAAGTTCGCCGCAAAAATGGCGGAGCTTTGCCGCGGCGCAGATGTGATTCTGCCGAATCTGACGGAGGCCGCTTTCCTTCTCGGTGAGGAGTGCCGTCTGAGCGGATACGATCACGCCTATATTGAGGGGCTTTGCCGCCGCCTGAAGGACAGGCTGGACATCGGATGCGTGATCCTCACAGGCGTGAGCTTCGCAGATGATAAGCTCGGCGTATGCGTGTACGAAAACGATTCGTATCGCTACTACTTCTCCGAAAAGGTTGCGAGAAACTTCCACGGCACGGGCGACATCTATTCGAGCACGTTTGTCGGTGCGTATGTGCGCGGCAAGGATGCCTTTGAAGCGGCAAAAATTGCCGTGGATTACACCGTACAGGCGATCAAGCTGACTGTCGATCACGCGGATTCTCATCCGTATGGCGTTTTTTTCGAGAGCGCGATCCCGTATCTTGTGGAAATGCTCGCTCGGTAAGAAAAAAATAAATTGCAAAAAAATACAGAAAAGCATCCGTTACCGCCTTGTATACGGGTGTTTTTTCATTTTTTGCATTAAACATACAAACAATAGGAAGGAAAAGGAATTATTCGCAAAAAATACATAAATTTTTTTGCAGTTTTTGTTGACAATTTTTCTATTTTATGGTATTATGTATGCAGAATTCTTGTACCCTTTTCATGCTCAGAAGTTGTGGCTTTCCCCCTCGACTTCAAAATTAAAAGGCACAAATACAGCCAAGGAGGATAACCAATGAAAAAAAGAATTCTGTCTATGTTTCTCGCAGTCATGATGCTTCTGTCGGTCTTCCCGACTACGGTCATGGCAGAGACAACCGCTTCTGCGACCTCGCTCACTCCGCCCGCCATGCTTGAAAACACCAATCAGGCAGACGGCGTCGTGCTTCGCAAGGGCGTATCGCTTCATGAAGTAAACGGTGTACCCGACGGTACTGCCGATATTACCATCGAAGCGTACACGACCAGTAAGGTCACGCAGACAACAACGTCCACACCTACGGATATTGTTCTCGTTCTGGATGTTTCCGGCTCGATGGACGATAGCGGCACCACCACAACCACAACGACGTATGAGACCGCAAACGCCACATATTTCAGACGTTGGGTCTACTATCGCTATGTTTACTACTACGGCTTCGACACCACCTATACGACCTACTACATTAACATAGGCACCGCTGAAGCACCGCACTATGTTGAGGTGGAGTACGAGGGGTATGACGAAAACAACTTCTACTATTACCACTATTACGATGCGAACGATCAGCAGGTGTTTGTGTATCCTGCGCTCAACACAACGCCCTCTGCTTCCCGCGAATACACGTATCCCGTTGTACAGTTCTACTCACAGAATGTCAGACAGAATACCGTTTATGCAATCGACGCACTGAAAACCGCCGTGGATGCGTTTATCGAAGCGACGCATCAGAAAAATGCGGAGCTTGCCGCACAGGGCATCACCGAGCTGCACCGCATTTCGATTGTCAAGTTCGCAAGCAACAGCTACAAGGGCGGCACTGCTTCTCTCACCGAAGGTGACGACATGTACCAGTCAGGCCGCAACTACTACAACTACTCGCAGGTTGTCAAAAATCTGACAGTTGTGGATTCTGCGGGCGAGGCCGAGCTGAGCTCTGCCGTCAACGCACTTGAGGTCGGCGGTGCTACCGCTGTGGACTACGGTCTGACGCTCGCCTCCATGGTGCTTGCGCAGCCCCTCCCGACCGAAACACAGCGCAACAAGGTTGTCATTGTGTTCTCTGACGGAAGCCCTACCTACTCCAACAGTTTCGACACAAGCGTTGCAAACTCTGCCATCGCCACCGCGAAGGACATCAAGTTTACCGGCGCGAAGGTTTACTCCATCAGCGTTGCGGCAGATGCAGATACCGCAAACACCACCTCCAACAACAACAAGTTCTTCCACTACGTTTCAAGCAACTACCCGAACGCGGAAAGCATGTCGAATGAGGGCACGGGCGGAAGCGCAAGCGGCGGCTACTACCTGACGCCGACCTCCTCCAGCTCTCTTGCGATGATTTTCCAGTCGATCGCACAGAATATCGAGAACAAGGCCATCGAGCTGGGCACCACCGCCGAGATCGTTGACACGATGTCCACGTACTTCACGATTCCGGCAGGTGCAAATTCTGTCACGCTTTGGACCGCCGACCGCATCAAAAATGCGGACGGCACATGGGGATGGGCCGATCCTGTCTCCGCAAACGGCGTAACTGCCGTCGTGCAGGACAAGACCGTTGCGATCAACGGATTTGATTACGACGAGAATTACCTTTCCAACACCGCGCGCACAAAAGGAACGAACACGGAATATTACGGCACGAAGCTGATCATCACGATCAACGTCACGCCCGACTACAACGCAATCGATACGCATATGTCATCGATTACGGGCGGATACCTCCCCTCCAATGACGGCACAGCAAATCTTCTGAACAGCCAATCCGAGAAGATCGCCACCGTTGACACGCCGTATCTCTCAACGAATACGGTAACGTATCAGTACACCGATCCGATCTCCGGCTCGACGGCTGCCTATAAGCAGTTCTACCGTCTGCCCGGCGGATCGCTTTCGACCATTTCCGACACACCCGCGATCGCAGGATATACGTTCAGCGGTTGGTCCACGGCTGACGTGGTCCTTGACGCAGGCGGCAATTACACAATGCCTGTTGGCGATGTTGTATTCACCGGCACGTTCACGGCAAACAAGCACAACGTTACCTACACGATCACCGGCTACAATCCCGGTGCATCCGAGCCTGCCGATCTGACCGGAGTTTCATTCGGAACAGAGGTTACCGTTTCTGACGATCTCACCTATCCCGGCTACACGTTCACCGGCTGGTTCACGCAGGATGCCTTCGTGAAGGAAAATGACACGAGCTTCATCATGCCCGACAGCGATGTATATCTCGTCGGCTACTTCACCGCGAACAGCGACATTCCGTACAAAACGATTCACTACACGGAGAATCTTGACGGCACGTTCTCTCCCGTTGAGACCGTAAACGCTGTGGGCACCACCGATTCGACCGTTACAGCGGCTGTCCGTTCCTATGAAGGCTTTACGCTTACGGATGTAACGGATGTGACCGTCGTTGACGGAGGCAGCACCGCTACCCTTTCGACCGTATCCTCCGGCAAGGTCACGGCGGACGGTCAGTTCACAATGCATCAGTTCCACAAGCGAAATGCGTATAACGTAACGTACAAATATAAGGGCACCATTCCCGCAGGCGCGACCGATCTCACCGCGTATGCAGAGACGGGTGTTCCCTACGGCACGTCTGTGACGGTGAAGCCGGATGCTACGGCTCAGGGCTACACCTTCTCCGGCTGGAGAATTGAATCCCCCGCAGGTGTCGATGCCGCAGGCGGCTCCTTCGCGATGCCCGCTTCCGATGTCGTTCTCGTCGGTGAATTTACTGCGAAAACCAACACGGAGTACACGGTTGAGTACTACTGGCAAAATACCGCCGATAACGGCTACACGCTCCATGAATCCGTACTCCACCATAACGGCGTAACGGATCAGACCGTCACCGCACCGCAGAAGACCTACACCGGTCTTACGCTGAATCTCAATGCCCCGGGTACAGTTGCAAGCGGTACTGTCTTGGCTGACGGAAAGCTCGTTCTGAAGCTCTATTACGATCGCAACACCTATAACGTAACGTATAAATATGACGGCACCGTTCCGGCAGACGCAACCGATCTTACTGCGTATGCACAGACGGGCGTACGCTTCGGTGCAACCGTCACGGTCGAGCCCGATGCGACCGCGCAGGGCTATATCTTCTCCGGCTGGAGAGTTGAATCCCCGACCACGACCGTCATCAACGGCGGCTCCTTCACGATGCCTGCCTCCGATGTCGTTCTCGTCGGTGAATTTGCAGCCGGAACCTCCACTAAGTACACAGTCGAATACTACTGGCAGAACATCACCGATGACGGCTACACGCTCTATGAATCGGAAACGCATTACAACGGCGTCACCGATCAGACCGTAGATGCACCGCAAAACACCTACACCGGTCTTACGCTGAACCTGAATGCCCCCGGTACGGTTGCAAGCGGTACTGTCTTGGCTGACGGATCGCTCGTTCTGAAACTCTACTACGACCGCAATACCTATGACGTAACGTATCGCTACGAAGGCACTGTTCCCACGGATGCAACCGATCTTTCCGCGTATGCGGAGACAACAGTCCGCTTCGGCACAACGGTCACTGTAAAGCCCGATGCAGCAGCACTCGGCTATTCGTTCTCCGGTTGGGAAATTGACTCCCCCGCAGGTGTCGATGCCGCAGGCGGCTCCTTCACGATGCCCGCTTCCGACGTTGTACTCGTCGGTTCGTTCACGGCAAGAACGAATATTGAATACAAGGTTGAGTACTACTGGCAAAGCATCACAGGCAGCGGATACACACTGCACGAGACGGACACCTACAAAAACGGTGTCACCGGCGAGACGGTACACGCTTTGCAGAAGACGTACACCGGTCTCACGCTGAATTTGAATGCCGCAGGCACTGTCGCGAGCGGCGAGGTTCGGGCTGACGGAAAGCTCGTTCTGAAGCTCTACTACGACCGTATTCTGTATAACGTAACGTATGAGTACGACGGCACTGTTCCGGCTGATGCTACTGCCCTGCCCGGCACCTCTACCGCATACTATTTGAACACTGTCACGGTTGCTCCCGATGCAACGGCAACGGGCTACACCTTCTCCGGCTGGAGCATCAAATCCCCTGCCGGTATCACTCTTCATACGGACGGCATGAGTGAATACTTTACGATGCCCGCATCCGATGTTGTGCTCGTAGGTACGTTCGTTCTTGATCCTATGTATTACGTTGAGTATTATCTTGAGCAGCCCGACGGCTCCTACAAGAAGGATGAGGAAGCATCTCATACGCACACAGCACCGATCGGCACAAACGTATCCGCACATACAAGAACGTATATCGGTTACACCGAGAACACCGCGCATCCCGAGCGCAAGATCAGCGGCACCGTTTCAGCCGATGAGACCCTCACGCTGAAACTTTACTACGATCTCATCGAGTACACGGTAACGTATGTCTACGAAGGCACCGTTCCCACAGACGCCCCTGCCCTTCCCGCTGCGGCTGTCAAGTATTACAATGATATTGTAACGACGCTCGATGTCGCGGTCGAAGGCTACACCTTTGAAGGCTGGTCTTCCGTTCAGGTCGGCGCGGTTAAGCCCGGTAAGACGTTTACCATGCCGAGCATGAACGTTGTTCTCAAGGGTAAGTTCATCGCAGGCGAGGCAGTCTACAAGGTTGAGCATTACCTCATGAACGATCTGGGCACGTACGACGGTGTAACACCGCACGTGGAATCCAAAACCGGCATCGTAGGCGATGCAGTTCGCGCAACCACCTACCGTCCGTACCTCGATTTAGGTGCTCAAATCGACACCGCAAAGACGTATGCTGACGGCAAATGGGAAGGCATCGTTCTTGCATCCCAAACGAATCCGCTCGTTCTGAAGCTCTACTACAGCCGCGAGCCTTCTGCACGCGTCACGTATCACTACGAGGGCGATCTTACAGAGACAGAATGGCGCGCGCTCGGCTGGCCCGATCTCCCGGTTGACAACACAAATTACTATGTGGGCGCAACCGTTACCGCGAAGAATTTTAATACCGCAATGGCTTCGAACTGGGTGTTTGAGGGCTGGTACGCAAGCGATCCGACAATCCACGTGCTGCCCGATGGCACATTCTCGATGCCCCGTCTCAGCGGTACAAATCCCGAGATTAAGCTCTACGGCAGATGGGTTGACACCACACCCAAAACCTTCACGGTCAAGTATTTCGTGGATGGTCTTGAGCTGACGCAGTACACGCAGACGTACACGGTTGACACGCCTGTAACTGTAATGGCCAAGATCGCCGATACCGAAAATCGCACGTACACCGAGTGGTCCGCACCCGAATCCGCCACGGCAGGTGTGACGGTCGTCACCAACGCAGACGGCTCCTTCACGATGACCGACTCGGGCGAGGTTCACATCAATTGTACCTCTACCCTGCTCCCGCCCAAGACGTACACGGTCACGTACTACCTCAACGCCGCACAGTATCAGCAGTTCACCTATGTGGCAGGTGAAACGCACACAATCATAGGTGCTCCGCTTACGATGACGGGACAGGAATTTTCCGGTTGGTCTGCGCCCGTCACCACCGCCGGTGCGACGGTTGCACTGACGCAAAGCGGCACCTCCTACAGCTTCACAATGCCAAAAGCGGACGTTGTGATCTACGGAAGCCTCCACTGGCTCCCCGAGCCGGACTGCGAGCTTATCATCAACAAGGTTGTGGATGCGCCCGAAAACTTTACAGGCACCGGCGTGTATTCCTTTAACATTTACAGCGTGGTCGGTGAAACCAAGACACTCATTCACACTGAGCACATCGCAGTGAACAAAGCGACCGGCAAGGGATCCTCCTCCGTCATCAAACTTGAGTCCGGCATCAGCTACCTCATCGAAGAAGTCGGCGCGGCAATCCCCGGATATGCGCTGGAAACCGTTCTCACCGATATGGACGGCAAGGTGCTTCCGCTTGGGGAGACGGTCAAATTCAAGGGGCTCTATACCGGTCCGAACGAAGTAACCTTCACCAACACGTATTCCGAGCTCGCGCTCGACACGCACAACCACTTCGGCTACATCATCGGTTATCCCGATGACACGGTACGTCCGAATGACAATCTGACCCGTGCAGAGGCGGTCACCATCTTCTTCCGTCTCCTTACAGATGAAAAGCGTGCTGAATACTGGTCGAAGACGAACCCGTTCACGGATGTTAATCCGGAGGATTGGTACAACAATGCGATCTCTACCCTGTACAACGCAGGCGTTCTGAACGGATACGCAGACAACACCTTCCGTCCCGATGATCCGATCACCCGTGCCGAGCTTGTCAAGATCGCCATGTCCTTCTACGGCACGCCTGTTACAAGCAACGAAGCTCTCTTTGATGACATCGGAACGCACTGGGCGCTCTCGTTCATCAATGCCGCTGCCGAAATCGGCTTCGTTAACGGCGACGGCGACGGAACGTTCGATCCTGACCGCTACGTAACCCGCGCAGAGGCGATGAAGATCATCAACCGCACGCTCGTTCGTCAGCCGCACAAGGATTATCTCCTCTCCGGCATGATTTACTGGTCCGACAACATGGACACCTCCGCATGGTACTACGCAGAGGTGCAGGAAGCAACGAACTCCCACACCTACATGTACACCTCCGCACATGAGATTTGGGAAGCAATCCTTCCCGTCCGCGATTGGGAGCTTTTGGAGAGAACCTGGTCCGACGCGAACAGCGGCAAATAATAACCGAACAAACGGGGCAAGCAAACGCTTGTCCCGTTTTCACGAAAACGATATATACACAGAAAGGTGACAGAATGTTTCGCGAACTTTCACGAATCAAACAAAAGCTCTCTGAGGTGAATTGCACGGAAATCCTGACGGCGGAGACACGCGGCGTGCTGTCTGTGCTGGGTGATGACGGTTATCCTTACGGTATGCCGATGAATCACTACTTTGACCCGACTGACGGCTGTCTCTACTTCCACTGCGGTAAACACGGGCATCGGATCGATGCTCTCCGCCGCTGCGGCAAGGTATCCTACTGCGTATACGAGCGTGGCACGAAATCGTCGGAAGCGTGGGCGTATGATGTCCGCAGTGTGATCGTATTCGGACAGATGGAGATCATAGAGGATTCGGCAGAAACCGTCCGTATCACGAGAGCACTGTCTCACAAATTTACAAACGATGAGGAATACATCGAAAATGAAATTGCGCGGTACGCGAAGGCAACACTGCTTCTGAAACTGACGCCCGCACACATCACCGGTAAGATCGTAAACGAAGCGTAAAAAGAAGCACCCGCGCACGCATCTTCAAAGACCTAACGATGTGTAAACAATGAACAGGCGTTTACGGTTTCATCGCCTTGACAAACCGAAACATCTCGTCGGGTCCTTCATTGGGATCGTGTTCCTCGTCGTTGGGCATTTCGTGATCGGGCTGAAAATACTCGCACCGGAACTGATCGATCTGAAAACCGCATTTGTTGACGTAAAAATGTATGTTACGCTTTTCAAAATAGGGCGTGCAGGTCTCCCAAACCACCGTCTCGGGATAAAGCGCCTCCACCGCCAGCCACGCGCCGTATCCGATACCTTTGCTGTGCGCTTCGGGAGAAACGAAAAGGATCTCCAATTCGTTGTGATGCGTTTTGCGGTCGATCTTCAGGATCACTCCGCCCACCTTTTTGCCGTCAACAACGATGCGGTAGGTTTCACTATTCGGTGCGTCAATACAACGCTCAATAGTCTTTCGCGATATGATTTCACCGTCGCCGTCGAGATGATCGTCCCTCTCGCCAAACTCCTGTAGCGCGCCATACTTGAATGACCATTGATTATCAAGAATAAACTGCTCGCGATCCTCCGCAGTCAATGGAATAAGGTCAACCTTCGTGGTTTTCATAAAAGCCTCCTAAAAAACAAAAATACCCGATAACGCAAAAAGCGTAAACCGAGCTCACTCGACATCTTATCTGACAGGCGGCCTGCAAGCATTTGCTTACGATCCCCTACACTACGGTGTACTGTCCTCCGATGACTTACATAAATATTATATCATAATTTCACCGAAAAGTCAATCCCCACCTGCAGTGAAGAATCAAACCGATGAGGAATCAATCGAAACCTCATCGGCTTTTCCTTTACTTATCAAAAGAAACAGGCTTTGTATCACCCGTTGCAAATGCGTTGGGACCGGGGTCTGACATGGAAAAATACATTTTCGCGGCTTTGGTGGTGCCGAAATCACGGTTGGAGCCGGAGTTCTGCACCTTGTTAAAGGCATCGCGGAACATTTGATTGTGCGCTTCCTCACGGTTCAAGAGGAAATCAATGGTCTCGCGCACCTTCTTGTCGTCGATCTGGCGGTACAGGTATTCGTAAACCACCTTTGCGCGCTGTTCGGACGCGATGTTGCTGAGCAGGTCGGCGCATAAGTCTCCCGTAACCGTCACGTAATCGCCTGTCCAGGAATAACCCGAAGCGTTGATAAGACCCGGATTCAGACCGAGGAGCACGTGGGATTGGATCTCACCGCAGGGCACCTTTGTTGCGTCCACGTCGTGACCGTTTAAGAGATTGATGGTCTGCGCCACCATCTCCATGTGACCAAGCTCCTCCGCTGCAATGTCGAGGAACAGATCCTTGATCTCGGCATCTTTGATTCGAAAGCTCTGAGACATATACTGCATCGCCGCCTTCAGCTCGCCGTTGCCGCCGCCAAGCTGCTCCTGCAAAAGCGCCGCATACTGCGGGTTGGGCTTCTCCACCTCCACGGGATGAAAAAGCATCTTTTCATGTTTGAACATTTTACTACCTCCGTTTGTTGGTATACGTTATTTTTGCCAATTCGGAGGCGGATATGCATATGCACGGGAAAATCTGTGCGCTGAGTCAAGCGTTGCGGTGCGGTTGGCGAAGAATAATTGAGTGATAGATTCAAATACGAGGATGTAAAGAATGCAGAAATACGGCAGCCGCACGATTTCTGCTGAAAACAATTGAAATCCAAAGAAATCTGTGATAGAATGGATGTAATGGCACATACGAATATTTGAAAAGATTGGCTTTTAGGAAATATGAAAATAACCGAAGTAGTTGCTGCCCTCATATGGCGGGGCGATACATTCATGATATGCCAACGTCCGGCGCATAAGGCGCGAGGACTGACTTTTCTGGGAATTTGTCGGCGGCAAGGTAGAGGCGGGCGAGACGAAAGAACAAGCACTTATCCGCGAGTGCCGGGAAGAGCTTGCCGTGACGCTTTCTGTCGGTGACGTGTTTATGGACGTCGTCCACGAATACCCCGACCTGACGGTGCATCTGACGCTGTTCAACGCCATCATCTCCGAGGGAGAACCGCAGAAGCTGGAGCACAACGACATCAAATGGATAACGCCGAGTGAGATCCCGGATTACGAGTTCTGCCCGGCGGATGAGGAATTACTTGTAAAGATTTGTGGGGGTACAAATGAAAAACTATGAAACCGAAGCTCGCTCCCGCTTTGGCAACACCGATGCCTACCGTGAGCACGAGCAGAAAACAAAGAACTACCCAAAAGAAAAATGGGCAGAGGCAAACGATGGCTTAATGGCGATCTTTGCCGAATTTGCTGCGCTCAAGGATAGTGGCGCGAGTGCTGATTCTGCCGGGGCACAGGCGCTTGTTGCCAAACTTCAGGCGCACATCACCGCTAACTACTACACCTGCACGGACGAGATTCTCGCAGGACTTGGCAAGATGTACATAGCCGACGAGCGATTCAAGAAGAACATCGACAAGTACGGCGACGGAACTGCGGAATTTGCATCCGAAGCAATCGAGGCGTATTAAAATTGAGAGGTGAGGTAAGTGATAGACACAACTACTTGGTTGGACGGCTTCTTGAAAGCCTTAAATGACACGTTTGCAAACCGCGTGTGGTTTGTCGGCTTGCAAGGCAGCTACGGCCGCGGTGAAGCGACGGAAACGAGCGGTATTGATGTTGTCGTGATACTTGACGAGCTGTCCGCCTCGGATATTGGGAAATATAATGCGATGCTCGATACCTTGCCGCACAGGGAGCTGATCTGCGGTTTTCTTTCGGGAAAGGACGAGCTTCTCGCTTGGGAGTATTCCGACCTTTTTCAGTTTTACTATGACACCACACCCATAAAAGGCAGCCTTGATGAATTGCTGACGGTCATTGACAAGGCGGCGGTTGACAGAGCCATCAAGATCGGCGCGTGCAACGTCTATCACGGCTGTGTGCATAATATGCTGCACGAAAAGAGCGCGGAGATTTTGCGCGGACTGTACAAATCCGCATCCTTTGTCGTGCAGGCGATCGCCTTCAAGCAAACTGGGAAATATATCAAATATCAAAAAGACCTGCTCGGCGTGATTTCCGCCGATGAGCGAAAGATCGTTGAAACATTTTTGAAGCTAAAAACCGGTGGTGCTGTGGAATTTGATACCATGTCGGAAGAATTGTTCGCTTGGGCGAAAAAGCAGATAACCGAAAGCAAATAAATAAGAATTTGACGAACAGTTACACACAGACTAAAGCCTCCCCTGTGTAAGGGGAGGTGGGCCGCCAAACGGCGGCTCGGAGGGGTTGTCAATCCCTCAGTCAGCTTCGCTGACAGCTCCCTTTACACAAGGGAGCCTTGGGCGCTCCCGCATCAGTTAAGAAAACTTGAATATGTAGGTGTGAATGATGAAAACTTTATATATGATTGGTGGCACTATGGGA
>JAZNHT010000025.1:0-4155 GCA_045577175.1 Eubacteriales bacterium
GGACTATGTCGGTTCTGCGTGGGAGCTCGGCGAGTTTATAAATCAGCACCAAGGCTGCGTAACGAGAATCGGCAACGCCGTCTCCATGTATCGTTTCCATGTAAACGATCCGATCTGCTTTGAAAAAGACATCTGCGTGCAGCTGCAAGCGATGGGCGGCGGTATGTGGAACAAAGTGGAGCCCATGATCCGAAGCGGTGCACCGCACGCGCTTGTATCGTACGACAACGGAGACCTTCACCCCATCTATAAAAAACCGATCGACACAGAGCCGGCCGGATACGTAAACTTCTTCCGCCGGGATCGCTATCGCACGGTCGCGTATTACTATAAAAGATCAGAAACGTGACCACACCCACCTCTTGACAGACGAAAAAAATAAGTATAATGTATGTAACATCAAAATCAAGGAGACTATAGTATGAAAAAATGGATCTCTCTCATTTTGTGCGCCTCCCTGCTCTGCTGTCTGCTCCTCACAGGCTGCGTTAACACCTACACCCCGAAAACGGACTCGTTCGTCGGCACGTGGCACGGAACGTACACCTTCAACGAAAAAGAGTTCACAGTAGATCTTCATCTGAACGAGGACAATTCCTACACCAAAGATTACACCATCAACGGTGTGTTCGCCGAAACCGAAACCGGCGTCTATACAATGGAAAACGGCGACATCCTGCTCCATGCCGTGAATGAGCAGGCGTATACCCGTTACAAATTCATTGACAACGCGCTGGTCAACAACAATCACCCGCTGTATAAAGTCGACTGATAAACCGAAAGCCGTCTGCCAAAAGGCAGGCGGCTTTTTCATGCAAAAATGTGAATATATTGACCTGTTCTCAAAAATGTGATATTTTTACAAAATGATATATTCGAACATTTCTGCCATTACGACATTTTCAAAATACACGATATTTTTCACATTAAATCGTGAAAATCGTGAAAAATGTATTGAAATTTTGATAAAAATGTTATATAATATTAAAAAGAAACACCACAGGAGAAATATTATGACAAATTTGACCCCGTTTTTGGTATTACTTGCAGCTTTGTGCGCGCTGGCGTTTGCAGCGTACAAATATTTCGCCGTAAAGCGGCTCCCCGAGGGCACGCCCGAGATGGCGCACATCTCCGAAAAAATCCGCCGCGGTGCGATGGCGTATCTTAAGCGTCAGTACAAAACGGTTGTGATTTTCTTCGCCGTGATCGTCGTACTGCTTACCGTACTCGCCGTATGTGGACTGATTACGCCGTTTGTTCCCGTCGCATTTCTGACGGGCGGTCTGTTCTCGGGGCTCTCCGGCTTTATCGGCATGAAGATTTCCACCTACGCGAACGCGCGCACGGCGCAGGGAGCACGGGAAGGATTGAACAAGGGGCTGAAAATCGCCTTTTCCTCCGGCATGGTCACCGGTCTGACCGTTGTCGGACTCGGTCTGTTTGATGTGAGCTTCTGGTTCATTCTTCTGAAATTCGTTTTCAAGCTCCCGATTGAGGATCTCACCTCCACGATGCTGACCTTCGGTATGGGCGCAAGCTCGATGGCCCTCTTCGCCCGTGTCGGCGGCGGTATCTTTACAAAAGCCGCAGACGTCGGCGCCGATCTCGTCGGCAAGGTCGAGGCAGGCATCCCCGAGGACGATCCGCGCAATCCCGCCTGCATTGCGGACAACGTGGGTGACAACGTCGGCGACGTCGCCGGCATGGGTGCGGATCTGTACGAATCCTACGTCGGCTCGATCATCTCCAGCGGTGCGCTCGCCGTGGCGGCAGGCTTCGGTCTGACCGGCGTTCTGCTTCCGATGGCGATTGCCGCCGTCGGTATCCTCGCGTCCATTCTTTCTTCGTTTTTTGTCTCCACCAAGGAGGGGGCAAGTCAGAAGCAGCTCCTCGGCTCGCTCCGCAAGGGTACATATTCCGCCGCGCTGATCGCCGCCGTGGCGTCCGTCGCGCTGATTGCGTTCATGATGCCCGAAAATCTCGGTCTGATCGGCGCTGTCATCTCGGGACTGCTCGCCGGTGTACTGATCGGATTTTTCACCGAATACTACACGTCGGACTCCTACAAGCCAACCAAAAAGCTCTCCGCCTCCAGCGAAACGGGCACCGCCACGATCATCATTGACGGTATCGCGCTCGGTATGCACTCCACCGCGATCCCTGTTCTGATCGTCGGCGTATCCATCATCGTAAGCTATCTGTGTGCAGGCGGCACCGCTTCCTTTGCAAGCGGACTGTACGGCATCGGTCTCTCCGCCGTCGGTATGCTCTCCACGCTGGGTATCACCCTCGCTACGGACGCATACGGACCGATCGCGGACAACGCCGGCGGCATCGCGCAGATGACCGCCCTCCCCGAAGAGGTACGCGAAAGAACGGATGCCCTTGACTCCCTCGGCAACACGACGGCGGCAACGGGCAAGGGATTTGCGATCGGCTCCGCGGCATTGACTGCGCTTGCGCTGATCGTCTCCTACACGGACACGGTCGATGCGATGGACCCGACGCTTTTGAATCTGAGCATTACGAATCCCGCTATTCTGATCGGTCTGTTCATCGGCGCGATGCTTCCCTTCCTCTTCTCCGCGCTCACGATGCAGGCGGTCGGTCGCGCCGCGCAGAAGATCGTCGTGGAGGTGCGCAGACAATTCCGTGAAATCAAGGGACTGCTCACCGGCGAAGCCGAAGCGGATTACGAAACGTGCATCGACATCTGCACGAAATCCTCTCTGAAGGAAATGATCGCCCCTGCCGCGCTCGGTGTAGTCGCGCCGATTGCGGTCGGTCTTATCCTCGGTGCAAACGGCGTTGTCGGTATGCTGGCAGGCGCGCTTGTGTCTGGATTTGCGCTCGCCGTCATGATGTCGAACTCGGGCGGCGCGTGGGACAACGCGAAAAAGTACATCGAAGCCGGTCACTCGGGCGGCAAGGGATCGGAGAGCCACAAGGCCGCCGTCGTCGGCGACACCGTAGGCGATCCGTTCAAGGACACAGCCGGTCCGTCGGTGAATATTCTGATTAAACTTCTCTCGATGGTCTCGATCGTCTTTGCCGGACTGATCGTTTCCTTCGGCGGCTTCGGTCTGTTTTAAGATATAAGAAAGAGCACATCCGTATCGGATGTGCTCTTTTCACTTCAGCCGAGTGAGATACTGGCAGTAGACGTACACGTTCTGAATTTTCTTCGCCACCACGCCGTCATCCGCCTCAATAATCGGCTGTGTTTCCGACGGCGTAACGTACAGCTTGAACACGAGCGCGCCCTGCCCTGCACGCATATTGCGGATCCGTTTGTACGTCAGCGCGCGCTTCTCCACGCCGAGATGCTCGTAAATGACCGTCTCTATGTCGTGATTGTTGAAGCACTGCAAAATATCCTGCGCGCTGTGCACCTCCAGAATGTGCTTCGCCTCCTCAAAGGTGAGATTCGAGCAGCGGAACTCGCCCTCGTTTAAGACACTCATCATACTGCCGTTATCAAGCAGCAAAAGCGGTAATGCCCGATCCATACGCACCCTCCTATATATTCCTCATCCTATTATATACGCCGTCTTGCACAAAGGTGACTTTTATGCTATAATGGTACAAAGGCGGTGATTTTTTGAAACGGAAACGACTTCTCTGCGGCGTGCTGTTCGCTGTGATTCTTCTTTGCGAAATCCTCATCGCTTTGTTCGTGCGTGACGCATTTCTGCGTCCGTACGGCGGGGATATTCTCGTGACGGTGCTGATCTGCGTCTTCGTGCGCATCTTCTTCCCGTCGGGGATTCGCCTTTTGCCTCTGTACGTATTCCTCTTTGCCGCCGCGGTGGAAATCGCGCAGTATTTCGATTTCGTCCGCCTCATCGGTCTTGCCGACAGCGCGTTTTTCTCCATTCTGCTCGGGCGCTCTTTTTCGTGGATTGATATTCTGTGCTACGGCATCGGATGTGCGCTCGTCGCCGCTGCCGAACGGCTGCTTGACAATCCCAACCGCTGATGCTATAATAATTCCATCATCTGAACAGGAGAGAATCATGAAAGTTACAACAAAAATCCTCGCACTCGTCCTTGCCGCCCTTCTCGCATTCACTCTGTGCGCGTGTGAGCCGAATGCGGACACGCCCGACACCGACACCTCGGATGAAATCACGGAAACGGAGCCGGAGACTG
>JAZNHT010000026.1:0-10727 GCA_045577175.1 Eubacteriales bacterium
GTACACGGGAGCGCGGAGGAGGTGCTTCTCAATCTCGCACAGGCGCACGGCGCGCGCGCACTCGGTGCACCGCTTCTCACGGTGGGAGGCGGACGGACAGAGAGTGTCAATGCCGTGCTCGGCGGGACGACAGTTCTTTCCGCGATGCGCACGGTCTGCGCGCAGAGTGGGCTGGGTATCCGTTTGGGCATTACGGAGGGCGTATTTGTGTTTTCGGTGCTCGCACGGACGGAGAGCGAGGCGGTTTTCTCGCGTGACGGCGGCGATCTTTCAGACGGAGAGGCGCGCACGGACTTGAAAAATTACGTAAACCGTGTGATCGTGTGTGCGACGGGCGGCGTGCGTGTGACGGTGGATGCGGCTGGTCTGTTCTCCGACGGGATCGATGACACAGCGTACCCTCTGCGTGAGCGGTATCACTATGCAGAGGATATTACCGCAGATCGGTATGAGAACGGGGAGGCGCACAGAGACGCGCTCTTTTTTGAGGGGAAACGGTATCTGGCACGCCGCCGACCGGTGCGCACGGCGGCGGTGTCGCTCACCTCGGAGAAGGCCGCATCCCTTTCGGTGGGGGCAGAGGCGCACGTGGAAGATACGCTGCTTGGCATGGACAGCAAGGCGTATCTCAGCCGAAAAACATTCCGTGCGGATGGCACGGGTACGGTATACGGCGCGGAGATGACGCTTCTCTGAAGCGTGCGCCGTGAAATTTTGATATAGAAATGGAGAAAAACAATGGAGAAATCGTTTCCTTTTAACGCTGTGATCGTGGACGGAGTGCCGGACAGAGTATACGCGGCGGAAGATTTTGCCGCGGAGAGAGCGGCGTATGTATCAAACGGCGTGACGGCGGCGGACGCGCTTACCGTATCCGCATCCAAAGAGGGCGGCATGGCGGTGGAGATTGCCGCAGGTGCCGCGGTCATTGACGGATACACCTATTTTAACACGACGCCGCTGACGGCGGCAATCGAGGCTTCGGACGCGGCTCTTTCGCGTATCGATCTCGCCGTTTTGCGGCTGGATCTTTCCGCGCGCACCATGTACTGCACGGTGAAATGCGGTATTCCGGCAGAAATTCCGACCTCCCCCGTGTGCGCGTTTGGCGAGGAGGTGCGCGAGATTCCGCTTGCCGAGATTTTCGTCAAGGCAGGGGAGAGCGTGATTGAGAGCGCACACATCACGGACAGGCGCGTGCGTGCGGATTACATCTTAAACCGTGTCGAGGTGGAGGCGGTGCTGGAGGAGTACCGCGCGGCGATCTGCGAGTATTTCGACGGCGAGGATGCCGCACGGATCATTGAAGCGTCGAAAATTTTCCGAAAGGATGCCGGTGCGGATACGGTGCTCACCGGTGACGGAGAGTATCATCCGGCGGCAGGCAGACTTGTCGAGCTTGTCCGCTTTACAGAGGACGGTACGTTCTCTCCGGCGGCGTATCCGTCCGTAGGCAGTCTTTATACGGTCGTGATTCAGGGCGCGGGCGGTGCAGGCGGCTGGGCGAATATTTACGACATCTGCGGCGGATGTGCCGGAGCCGCGTATACCGTTTCGAATCTGCCGCTGGATGCGGAAAAAACGTATGCTGTTACGGTCGGTAAAGGCGGCGCAGGTGCGACGAGTGCCTTCTATACGGACGCTTTGCCGGGGACGGACGGCGGTGCGTCCTCGTTTGACGGATTTTTTGTGCCGGGCGGTAAAGGCGGTCAGCGAAAGGATTATCTTGATGCAGGAACTGTGACGATGGAGGCGGCAAAGGCAGGGATCTACACCGCTTCTGTCGGTACGTGCGGCTCGGGCGGCGGCGGTGCGGATTCCCTGCTTGGTTGTGGCGGTGCAAATGCCCCCGAGGGCGGCGATCCTTCGGTTGTATCCCCGAGCGGATACGGTGCCGGCGGCGGTGCGTGTGCGATTGTGAATGCGCCGTCCGGCGACGGCGGCGACGGTATCGTGATCGTATACGGGTACGTCGTATGACGTGGGAGATTTTCTGCGGCATCGTGACGCTGTGCGGCTTCGGGATCACGGTCGGGACGCCGTTGGCGCGCCTTGCGGCGGTGATTGCGTGGCTGAATGCTTCGGTGACGGAGCTTTCCGCCGCGATTGCCGCCCTGAAAAAGGAGAACGCAGGCGATCACCGCGCGATGCGGGAGGCGCTGAACGGGCACGAACGCCGCATCACAATTCCGGAGGAGCACGATGAACGGCATTGACGTATCCGCCGCGGACGGCGCGCTCGATTGGGCAGGGGCGTATGCGGAGGGCGTGGATTTCGCGCTGATTCGCGCCTCTGTCGGGATGGCGGCGGATGCTCGCTTTGCGGAGAATACCGCAAAGGCGCACGCGGCGGGAATCAAAATCGGCGTGTACCACGATCTGTACGCACGCAGAGCGGCGGATGCACGGGCGGAGGCGGCGGTTTTTCTGAACGCAATCTCGCCCGTGAAAGAAAAAATCCGCCTGTGGGCAATCTGCCGTGCGGAGGATTCCTTCTGTGCGCCGTTTGCGGAGGATTTTCTTTACGAGGTTTCCGCGAATGGATTCGCTCCCATGGCGGCGGTGCCGCCGTCCGTTTTGCCGCAGATCGGCGCACGGTATCCTTTGTGGCTTCTTCTTTGGGGCGTGCCCGAGGCACGTGCGCTCTCGTATGCGCCGAGAATCTGGCAGTACTGAGAGGGGCGCACGGCATCGGTGCCGCGACTTCGGATGGATCGGGGCTATTTTTCGGGTATGGGGATATAAAAAACGGGGGACCTTTTCGGTCTCCCGTTTTCTTGGTCTAAAGAAAACCACCAGCTAAGCTGGTGGTTCCAAAGAGGATTTTGCCGTTGAGAAATCCTACCGCAGCGGTAGGCTCCCCTGTGTAAGGGGAGCTGTCAGCGAAGCTGACTGAGAGGTTGCTTGAGAGTGCTTTTTTATAATCCCTTCGTCACGGAAAAGTAACTGCATCTGTGGCGGTAGGGCGAGTTTGCAAGTGTCAAATGTTTCAGAGGGCTTTCAGCCCTGTAGGTAACAGGTTCTTATAGGGCTGAGCAAACCACCGGCTTAGCCGGTGGTTATGATTCAGGCGTGGATCATCTTTATCATAATTTTTGCCGCTTCCGCCATGAATCGATAGACGTGCGGCAGCATTTCCGCCGGCATCGCCCGATAGAAGGACTGCGCTTCGTAGGTAAAATCGCCCTTGTAGCCGATCTCGCCGAGGGCTTTTAAGATTTCCTTCCAATCCATCCGTCCTGTGTACGGGATTGTGTGCGCGTCGCGCAGGTGATCGTTGTCGTGGATGTGGAGCGCACCGAGACGGTCGCCGCCGAGCGCACGGATCATGTCCGCGGCTTCGTGACCGCACAGTCCGCAGTGCCCGAGATCGAGACAGCACGTGAACGCTTCCGGATCGGCGAGGGTGTCAAAATAACGGATGAACTCCTCCGCCGTCCCGCAGGTGGAATCCCAGATGATCTTGCGTCGGGGATCCGTCTGCCACATGTTCTCAAGCGCGATTTTGATGCCGTTTTTCTTTGCATACGGGGCGAGGGATCGGTAGAAATCCATGTTCATGGAGAACAGCTTTTCTTCGTTTTTACGGTACGGCAGGTGCTGCACGGGATGCACCACGATCGCATCCGCACCGAGAAAGGCGGCCGCCTCCACGGCGCGAACGAGGCAGTCGAAGATTGTTTCGTTGTATGCTTTGTTTTCCGCCTCATCCGACTTGGAGGACGGAAACGGCGCGTGCGCCTGATTGCACACGAGACCGAGTGCATCCGCCGCCGCTTTGACTTCGGCGGCATAGGTACGCCATCTGTCCGTGAAGAACGGATTTTTCTCCGAGGTATCAAACAGTGAGACGTCGTAGGCGTCAAAGCCCGCGTCCTTGAGAATCGGCATCAACCCGGGAAGTCCGAAATGTGTTTGCCCGAAGTCGGTTGCTGTGGAAATACGCATGAAGGCGTCCTCGCTTTCTGCAATATATTTTTAGTGGTCGGCATGTGCTTGTTTTTACGAACGGTGCAGCACGGAGTTCGTCAGCCAAGGAAGAGTGGGGTGAATTTTTCGCGGAGCGGAAAAGAGGGGAGAGAAAACTTCGGCGTTTGAGATGGTTTCTCTCCCCTCTTTGTTTTTATTACCCGATCGTGTACGTCGTTCCTTCGGGGGTATCCTTGAGCGTCACGCCCATCGCGGTCAGCTCGGCGCGGATCTCGTCCGCACGGGCGTAGTTTTTCGCTTTCTTCGCCTCCAGACGCTCATTGATCAGTGCTTCGATCTTCGCGACCGTGTCATCATCGGCGGCAGGTGCGGCATTCTCCTCGCGCAGCTTCTCCGCCGCTTTTATCAGATTGAGCGAGAGCACGCGGTCGAAATCGGAGAGAAGCGCGAGCTTCTCCGCGTCACTGATCGGTGCCTTCAGCACGTCGTACAGCGCGGTCACGGCGAGGGACGTGTTCAGATCGTTGTCCAGTGCCGCCTTGAACGAATCCTTCAGTGCGGCGACGGCATCCGTATTCTCGCCCGTCTTGGCAGGATCGAGCGCGGCGATTTTTGCGATCAGCTTGCCGTATGCGGCGGCGGCGTTGTCCAGCGCATCCCACGAGAAGACGAGCACCTTGCGGTAGTGCGACTGCATACAGAAGAAGCGGTAGACCATCGGATCGTACCCTTTTTCCTCAAGGAGGGACACGGTCAGAAATTCGCCTGCGGATTTGCTCATCTTACCCGAATTTGTGTTCAGGTGGAGGATGTGGAACCAATATTTGCACCACGGATGACCGATAAACGCCTCCGACTGCGCGATTTCGTTGGTGTGGTGGGGGAAGGCGTTGTCGATGCCGCCGCAGTGGATGTCGAGGTGTTCGCCGAGGTGCTTCAGCGAGATCGCGGAGCATTCGATGTGCCAGCCGGGGTAGCCGATCCCCCACGGACTGTCCCACTTGAGCTCCTGATCCTCAAATTTCGATTTCGTGAACCAAAGGACGAAGTCCGTCTTGTTTTTCTTGTTGCCGTCCTCCTCCACGCCGTCGCGGACACCGACTGCAAGATCCTCCGCCTCAAAATTGTTGAAGACGTAGTACTCGGTCAGCTTCGACGTGTCGAAATACACGTTGCCGCCGGCGATGTAGGCATAGCCGCCGTCAAGAAGTCCCTGCACCATCGTGATAAATTCCGCGATGCAGTTTGTGGCAGGCTCGACGACGTCGGGGCGCTTGATGTTCAGCTTCTCACAGTCGGCGAAGAACGCGTCCGTGTAGAACTTGGCGATCTCCATGACCGTCTTTTTCTCACGGCGTGCGCCCTTGAGCATCTTGTCCTCGCCTGTGTCCGCGTCGCTTGTCAGATGACCGACGTCGGTGATGTTCATGACGCGCTTTACGTCGTATCCGTTATAGCGGAACGCCTTTTCGAGCACGTCCTCCATGATGTAGGAACGCAAATTTCCGATGTGGGCGAAGTGGTACACGGTCGGACCGCAGGTGTACATCGACACCTTGCCCGGTACGTGGGGGATAAATTCTTCTTTCTCGTGGGAGAGGGAGTTATACAGCTTCATGGTTATATCCTTTCATGATTGAGACGTGGTATCGGGGATTTCGTGCTCGTCCGCGGCAGGCTTTCTGAGAAGCAGATAGCCGCAGATTACGGACAGCGCGATGGAGACGAGGTACAAGGCAAGGAAGAGGAACGTGTTTATTTCCTCCCCGAGCAAAGAGAGCAGATAGGAGGAGCCGTTAAATCCCGCGTGCATGAGAATCGGCGCGAGGATGGAATCGTTCTGCCGCATCATAACGAGGGCGAGGAGGATTCCGAAGGCACCTGCATAGGCAAACGAGATCGGATGCCCGTGCGCCCATCCGAAAATAATGGCGGAGAGGAGAACGGCGGCAAATGCCGGCATACCGCGGCGGAGACGGGTGAACACCAGTCCGCGGAAAATGAGCTCCTCCAGAATCGGCGTGACGATCACGACGCTCAGAAGCTCCAGCCAGAACGGACCGCTTGAGAGGAGCGCACTGCTTTCGCTGAAGGAGTTCAGCACATCCTCGGGGATCGGGATGAGCGAGATCGTGATAACGGCGAAGACCTGAAGTGCCGCACCGAAAAGGAGAGCCGGCAGGACGGATTTTCCCGGGATCGGGTGCAGATGCACCTCCGTGACGGGATCCTTGCGGCGAAGACGGAGCGAGAGAAACACGATCAGAACCGTGATAAGCGCCGAGAGGATCAAAAGCACGTGGATTTTCTCGTACAGGACTTCGTAGACGGACTCAAAAGCGGTGAGAAAATCGAGCATACCACCGTTTAATGCGGCGTTCATCATATCCTCGTACATCATGGATGCGGCGAGCATACCTGCATACACGCCCGTCACGACGGACTGGACAAGAATGAACAGAAAATAGTAGCAGAGCGCACGCCCGATCGCACCGAGTGCGCTTCTGCGGGGCGGAGTCGGCGGTGCCGCCTGCAGCTGGGTACCGCATCGGGGGCAGAAAATTTCGTTCTGCTCGGCAGAGAAGCCGCACTTCGGACAGATCATGCGTCAGCCTCCGTTTCGTTATTTTCGAGCTTTGCGAGCCTCTCCTCAATTTTGGAAAGCTGCAAAGCGACGGGGTCGGGAATGTGCGTCTGGTCCATCTCATCCGCCGCAGGGATTTTTTCGCCGCCGCGGCGCACGACACGTGCCGGAATACCGACTGCGGTGCAGTTTTCGGGTACGTTCCGGAGCACGACCGCACCCGCGGCGATCTTCGCGCCGTCGCCGATCGTGAAATTGCCGAGGAGCTTTGCACCCGCGCCGACCAAGACGTTGTTGCCGAGCGTCGGATGGCGTTTGCCCGTATCCTTGCCCGTACCGCCGAGGGTGACGCCCTGATACAGCGTGCAGTTGTCGCCGACGATGGCGGTCTCGCCGATAACGACGCCCGAGCCGTGGTCGATGAACAAGCCCTTGCCGATCGTGGCGCCGGGGTGAATCTCAATGCCCGTGAGGAATTTCGCGCTCTGGCTGATAAAACGGGCAGGGAAGTAGTATCCCTTCTCGTGGAGCGCGTGCGCCGCGCGGTACATCATCAGCGCGTGCAGTCCGGAGTAGAGGCAGAGCACCTCCGCGCGCGAGCGTGCCGCCGGATCCTTTTCGCAGATGGCGTCGATGTCGTCCTTGATGTCGGAAACGAAGCCTGCGAAGCCGCTTCGCCGGCTGTCGGCTGTCTCGGCGGTGTCTGCGGCCGTTTCCGTGAGGATTTCTTCTGCCGTGTCGGGCGTGTTCGCGCCCTCCTCTGCCGTAAGGATTTCCTCTGTGGGAATCTCTTCGGCAGTGCTGCGCGTTACGGATACGGCTTTTTCGGCGATACGGCGCACGTGCGATGCCGCACCGATCGCCGCCGCGATGGCATCCGTGCCGAGCTCTTTGACACTCGGGACACGGATGCGGATGTGAATCTGTTTCATATTCGGAAACCTCCGATCGTAATAGTAAGGGAAAACAAAAGGATGCCGCCCGAAAAAGAGGCGGCATCCGCGGTTCCACTCTGATTTGTAACTCAACTTCCGTTAACGCCGGAGATACGCGCACGGCTACCTCTCCCGAAGGAGGCTCGCCGCACGGGCTCACGGATGCACAGACCGGGACGCTCCTCTGCCGCTTTCAGCCGGTGACGGCAGTTCTCTTTCGGGGCGCGATCCGGGTTCTTTCCGATCAAAGCCTTTGCATATACAATATCATTATACTACAAGGAAAGTGATTTGTAAACCTTTTTTTGAAAATTTTTCGAGAGGGCGTTATCTTCCCATCCGCGACCAGAGGAAAATAATGATCTGTGCCGGAATGCCCAAAAGAAACAGCATCCAGATCATCGGCAGATCGATCGTGAGAAATAAAGCGAGGAGAAGCGACCACACGAGCAGAGAGATGATGAAATAATTGTGCCGCGGGGCAAACCACATGGAATTGAATACGATCAGTACTATGCACGTCACGGGGAGGGCGTACACGTACACGAGCCACATGTTCTGCACATTGGCGAGGGCGATGCCGAAGGAGACAAACAGAATTGTTGCAATCAGCCAGACAAGCGCGACGGAGAGCAGAGTGATCGAAATGTGCCTGTGCTGCTTTTTGGGGAGCAGTGCGTGCGCGGATTTGTCCGTGTGATCGGCGGTGATGAGGTAGTCCACCGTCACGGAAAACGTGTCCGCGATCTCCTTGAGCACACCGATGTCGGGCACGGATTCGCCCCGTTCCCATTTCGAGACCGCCTTGTCGGAATAGTTCAGCTTTTCGGCAAGCTCCGCCTGCGTGAGGTGCTGATCTTTTCGCAGATCGGCGATGTTTTTCGCGATAATTTCCTTCAGATCGTCCATGAGGCGGCTCCTTTCGCGCGGATGTATTTATAAATCTATTGTAGCACGCATTTGTGAACAAAGCAAGACCTGTGCGAAAAATCCTTGTAAATCAAGGAAAAACCGAAACTCTACCGTCGGTAGAGTCGGCGAAAATCGACTCTACCGCACCGATTCCGCACGGTAGAGCGCGCGCGGACGGAAGTAGGTTGCTGTTTTTCTGCAAAATGGGTATACTGGTAGCAAAGGGATATGGTTGCAAAGGAGAAACACGATGAAAAAACTGGAGATATACGGAGATTCGATTCTCAGAGGGGTGACGTACTCGGCGGAGACGGGACGGTACGAGCTGTACAGCAGGGATCGCTTTGCGGATTTGCGGGAAAGCGGAATTGAGACGGAAAACAATTCGCGTATGGGCGCAACGATCGACCGCGGTCTCACAATGCTCAAGAGGAAGCTCGGGGAGGACGCGGACGGGACAGTCGTTGTGTTCGAGTACGGCGGCAACGATTGCGACTATAAATGGGCGGACGTGTCCGAGAATCCCGACGGGGATTTTCTGCCGAACACGCCCGAGGATGTGTATACCGAGACGTACCGCGAGGCAATCTCTTATGCAAGATCGCGCGGTGCGACGCCCGTGATCGCGTCTCTTGTGCCGATCGATGCGGAGAAGTATATGCGCTGGATTTCGAGAAATCTCAGTTACGAGAACATCCTGCGCTGGCTGGGCGACGTGAGCATGCTCTCCCGCTGGCAGGAGTATTACAGCCGTACAGCGGAGCGGCTTGCCTATGAGACGGGTGCGCCCCTGCTTGATCTCAGGAGCACATTTCTGCTCTCGCACAATTACAAATCGCTCCTGTGCGATGACGGAATCCACCCGACGGCGCGCGGTCACGCGATGATCGACGCGGCGATTGCAAAGTTTGTGAAGAGAATAGGATAAAGAAAAAGCGTGTGCGCTGAATGACGCCAAAAGGCGGGCGTCATTCAGGTCGAGTGCGAATGGCACGCTGAGGCGTACCATTCGCGACGAGGTTGCCAAAGGCAACCTCGCAGGGAAGCCGAAGCCGCCAAAAGGCGGGCGGCTTCGACCGGAAGGAAGAGCCGGCATTGTAGGGACCGGCGTCCCCGACGGTCCGTGTTTTTGAGGCAAAAACGTACCGATTCGAATTGCATATAAGAAGCCAAAAACCCCACGCCCTATAGAGTTGCCCTCTAAAGGACAGTTTTACCCACCAACAGAAAAAATAGAAACCGCAGATTGATTTTCTGCGGTTTTTGTGATATAATAGGAGCATGGAAATTGTTTGATGTTAATTTATAGTTTGTAATAAAGGAGATTGTTATGAGAGCACCATTTCAAATACTTGCAATCCCATATAAATATGAAAACGGAATGCCTATATATTGTGTTTTACATCGTTCAGATTATGACCAGTGGCAATTTATTGCCGGAGGTGGCGAAGATAAAGAGTCTCCAAATGACGCAGCAAAAAGAGAAATAATGGAAGAAGGCGGTATAAATGCAAACAATATTATTTCATTAAAGTCAATGTGCTACATTCCCGTTGAAATATTCCCTCGCAGACACCTTTACGGTTGGTCTGATGACATGTATGTCGTTCCCGAATATTCATTTGGATTTGAATGTAACAACGATCTTGTTTTATCTCATGAACATACGGAACTTGTTTGGCTCCCATACAAAGAAGCAAGAGAAAGATTGCAATGGGATTCCAACAAGACTGCTTTATATGAATTGAATTGCATATTATCAAAACAACACGATAAATAATCGTAATGCAAAGAAAACACAATAAGGACATAGTGCCAACCGCAAAAATGCTGCAGAAGAATATGACCAAGGAAGAAAAACACCTTTGGTATGATTTTTTGCGTACCCATCCTGTTCGCTTTTCTCGTCAAAAGATTCTCGGTAAGTATATCGCAGATTTTTACTGTGCAGAGGCAAAGCTCGTCATAGAGCTTGACGGTTCTGGGCATTATACCGAGGAAGGAAAGCAATACGATGAAGAAAGAACTGCTTTTCTTGAAGAATATGGATTGACAGTTATCAGAATACCAAATACAGAAATACATAAAAACTTTCGAGTTGTCTGTGAATATATTGATCACCTCGTAGAACAATCCCTCAGTCAGCTTCGCTGACAGCTCCCTTTACACAAGGGACCCTTTTTTATGTTCATCTATGGCTTGTCAATTTTGCTGACAAGCACTGCATTTGTACCCACAAACGCAAAATACGGCATACCTCTTTCGAGATATACCGTATTTCTGAAAACTGTCCTTTAGAGTGACGCTCTATAGAGAGGGAAGTTTTTTTGAAATAAGCTTTATGTCGGTCAGACAGGTACATATTG
>JAZNHT010000027.1:0-44476 GCA_045577175.1 Eubacteriales bacterium
CCCCGTGCCGGAGGGATATGACATTATCGCCTACTCCGACGGCATGATCCTTTTGGAGCGAGACGGAAAATACGGATACATGGATTACACGGGCGCGTGGATTGCGCAGCCGATCTACGATTTTGCACGTCCGTTTATCGAGGGGCTTGCCGTAGTCGGATTTGACTCCGGCGAGCGTCTCATGATTGACACGGCAGGGGAGATTGTGATCCCGGCAGGTGTCTACACGCACATCTCCGATGCCTCCGGCGGCGTGATCGCGGCGTATTCTCCCCAGACGGGATGGGATGTGCTTTACAAAATGGCGAAATTTAACGAGGGGTAAACCCTTCGCATCCCGTAAAAGTAGTTTTTCGCCAACAATGCAGGAGGGGCAAATCGCGTAGCCCCTCCTGCACCACCTCCGCGCCAAAGAGGGGCGGAGGTTTCCGCCCCTCTTGGAACTCCCCACCTCTGATAGCATTCTCTCATCTGTAATTGCATCACAACATACCACTTTAGCCTCAGCTTTAGAGGAGAGTTAAAAACGAACTGCAGTGCAAACAACGGCTAAACGCTTTTGTAAAAGAGCACCTGCGGTGCGAGGGATCGGCTGGAATTTTGACGTACAGTTTCCGATCGATAACAGCACGCGTGGACGGCAGTTTGATTACGGCTAAACATTACCGCAATCTTGCAAACTCCCCGTAGGAGATAGCAGAAAGGTTCTAAAACGCGACGGCACTGCTTCAGAAAAAGTGGTATGTTGGCATACATTTACCGCTGAACCTCGGGAGGGGAGTCCAAGAGGGGAGGGTCTTTCCCCTCCCCTCTTTGGCGCGGCGGAGGTGCAGGAGGGGCTACGCGATTTGCCCCTCCTGCGTAAAACCGTCTCCCACCGTTTATAAACAGTAGAAAAAGATAAAATTGAAAGGACCCCACACCTATGCCTTCCGTCATCGTCATCGGCGCAGGTCACGCCGGAATCGAAGCCGCACTCGCCTGCGCCCGTATGGGCGTGCCCACCCTGCTCTTCACCATGAGTCTGGATTCCGTGGCAAATCTGCCGTGCAATCCGTCCGTCGGCGGAACGGCAAAGGGTCACCTCGTCTACGAAATCGACGCGCTCGGCGGTGAGATGGGCTTTGCCGCCGATTGCGCTACCATCCAGTCCCGTATGCTCAATACGGGCAAGGGCGCCGCCGTCCGCTCCAAGCGTGTGCAGGCGGATCGCGTCCTCTATACCGCGCACATGAAAAAAGTCCTCGAAAACGAAGCAAATCTCCGCCTCGTGCAGGCGGAGGTAACCGCCATCCTTACCGAAGAACTCCCCGACGGCAGACGGACCGTGCGCGGCGTGACCGCGTGCCCCGGCGGCGATTTTTTTGCCGATGCCGTCATTATTGCCTCCGGCACATATCTCGCGGGACACACCCACGTCGGCACCGTCCAGCGCGAAGCCGGACCCGACAACTCCCTGCCGGCGAATGCGCTGTCCGCATCGCTCACCGAGGCAGGCATCCCTCTCCAGAGATTCAAAACGGGCACACCGCCGCGTATCCACCGCCGATCGATCGATTTTGACGAGCTGGAAATTCAGTACGGCGATACGGAAATCGTCCCGTTTTCGTGGCGCACCGATTACGAAAAGCTGAACGCGATCACGCAGGTGCCGTGCCACGTCACCTACACGAATGCGGACACGCACCGCATCATTCACGAGAATTTGCACCTGTCGCCGCTGTATTCGGGGCAGATTCACGGCACGGGACCGCGCTACTGCCCGTCGATTGAGGATAAGGTCGTCCGCTTTGCGGAGAAGGAGCGGCATCAGCTCTTCGTTGAGCCGATGGGACGCGGCACGGATGAGATTTACCTGCAAGGCTTCTCCTCCTCGCTCCCGGCGGAGGTGCAGTACAAAATGCTCCGATCCCTGCCCGGCTTCTCCCGTGCGGAGATCATGCGCTACGCATACGCAATCGAGTACGACTGCTGTGATCCGCGCTGTCTGTACCCGACCTTGGAGACAAAAACGGTCGAAAACCTGTACGGCGCGGGGCAGTTCAACGGATCGTCCGGCTACGAGGAAGCCGCCGCGCAGGGCATTGTCGCCGGCATCAACGCGGCATCAAAGCTCCTCGGACTTCCGCCGCTGGTGCTGGGACGGTCATCCTCGTACACGGGCGTGCTGATCGACGATCTTGTGACGAAGGGCACCGCCGAGCCGTACCGCATGATGACGTCGCGCTCGGAATTTCGCCTTTTGCTCCGTCAGGACAACGCGGAGGATCGCCTGATTGAATACGGACGCACCGCCGGACTCGTTTCGGAGGAGAGATACCGCGCGTTTACCGATCGCCGTGCGCGGATTGAGGCGGAAAAGGAGCGGCTTTCGCACGTGAACGTGGGTCCGACCGCCGCCGTGAACGGAATTTTGACGGAGGCAGGCTCGACGCCGCTTTCCTCGGGGGCATCGCTCGCCGATCTTCTGCGCCGCCCGCAGATCACCTATGAAACGCTTGCCGCGGTCGATCCGGCACGTCCCGCGCTGCATGTGCGCGAGGCGGAATCTGTGGAGATCGAGCTGAAATACGAGGGCTACGTCCGCCGTCAGAAGGATGCCGCCCGACGGATGGAGAAAATGGACGACATCCGCCTGCCGGAGGAGATTGACTACGCGCAGATTGCCGGACTCAGGCTGGAAGCGGCGCAGAAGCTCGCAAAAATCCGTCCGCGCACGCTCGGGCAGGCGGAGCGCATCTCGGGTGTGAATCCCGCGGATGTGACGGTTTTGATGATTTGGCTGAGCCAGAAGAGGGGATAAATCCCCTGTACCCCTTTTGATGTAACTTTACGTGGGGATATGCGGGGCTCTGCCCCGCCCCCCGCACGAAGGGCCCACGCGGAGCCCTTCGTGGCAACCCCGCATCAGAGAGAAGGGCGCGCCCTTCTCTCCGATACCTCTTTTCCCCATACGCGCTCTTTCAGCTGTAACTGCACGCCAACATACCACTTTAGCCTCAGCTTTTGAGGAGAGGTATGATCGAACTTTCGTGCATCCACAGCATAAACGCCTTTGGAAATGACGCGCTCCCGCGCGGACAAACAGAAATATAGCAGGGTACGAATCACGCGAAATCTAATACATACGATCTTCGATCGGAAACAGTACGCGTGGACGGTAGTTTGATTACGGCTGGACATCACCGCGATCTTGCAGACATGCTGTCAGCGATAGCAGAAGGGAGATTCTGAACGCAACAGTTTCTCTTTAGCGGAAGTGATACGATGGCTTATATTTACCGCTGAGCCCCAAGGGTGGGAGGTGTCGGAGGGAGGGAATCCCCCTCCCTCCCGACCGTGGCGGTGGTGCAGGAGGTAGCGAAGCGGCGCGAGCGCAATGAATGACACCGCAGTGCGGTGTCAGAACGCGAGCGTGACCGAACCGCAGTGAGACTTCCGCGCTACACACCTCCTGCGTAAAGCGTAATCCTCCGTTTGCAAACAGTTGAATAAAGAAGAAAAGGAACCCCCACCATGACAATACAGGAAAAGCTCACCGCGCACGCGTGCTTTCCTGCGCGCTTCAGGGAATCCCCCTCGCTCGCGGACAAGCTCGCCGCCGTCGCCGACTGCCTCATCGCAGGCAACGCCCGATTCAATCTCACCGCGATCACCGATCCCGATGCCATCGTGGAGAAGCATCTCATCGACTCCCTCATCGCCGCCGATCGGATCGCCGAAATCGCCTCCGGCGCGCCACTTCGTCTGCTTGATGTCGGCAGCGGTGCCGGATTTCCCTCGCTTCCGATTGCGGCGGCACTGCCGCACCTCGCCGTCACCGCGCTCGACAGCACGGCGAAAAAATGCACCTACATGAACGAGACGGCCGCCAGTGCGAAAATCCCGAATTTCACCGCCGTCAGCGGACGGGCGGAGGAGCTCTCCGCCCTCGGCGCACCGATGCGCGTCTCGTTTGACCTCGTCACCGCGCGCGCCGTTGCCAATCTGCCCGTGCTTTGCGAGCTCTGCCTGCCGTTTCTGAGAACAGGCGGCACGTTTGTCGCCCTCAAGGGCGCAAACGCCCCTTTGGAAATCACCGCCGCTAAGGGTGCGATCAAAAAGCTGGGTGCCGCCCTCATCGGCTGCGACGAATACCGCATCCCCTCCGATGACGCGCCGCGCTATCTCGTCACGATACAGAAAACCGCCGCGACGCCGAAGGGCTATCCGCGGCCGTATGCGAAAATCGCAAAAAAACCGCTGTGATGCACCGAAAACCGATCTCCCACGCCTGCGGATGACCTCCGCGGGCTTTTTTTGCGTTCGCACGCTGTTTCCTGCCATTTATTCCCATTTATGGTAAGATTCCCACATGTCCGCACGTTCCCCGACCGAATAAAATTTTGTTTTACAGCCGTATGTGCGCCGATTTCCTATCGGGCGCGTGGTAGAATATTTCCACGCCCGATTCCGGGGCGGAAATGAAAGAATAAGGAGAACGAAAATGACAGACTTTTTTTGGAGAAAACAGAGCGCAAAAACGACGGTGATCGAGCCGCAGACGGCGAAAATCGCGGCGGAAACGGCACAAATCGACGAAAAACGGGCGGAAAACACCGTACATATGCTGAAAACGGACGAAATCCGACCGAATCCATCCCAGCCGAGGCGGATGTTCACCCCCGAGGCGATTGCGTCACTTGCGGACAGCATCCGCCGATACGGGATCATCCAGCCGCTTAGCGTGCGGAATCTCTCCGACGGAGGCTTTGAGCTGATCGCCGGCGAAAGGCGGCTGCGCGCCGCAATCTCCATCGGCATGGCGGCGGTGCCGTGCGTGATTTTGGAGGCGGACAGCGAGGTTTCCGCCGCGATGGCGATCATTGAGAATATTCAAAGGGAGAACCTCAATATGTTCGAGCAGGCGGAGGCGTTTTCATCACTTCTCCGTCTCTATGAGCTGACGCAGGACGAGATCGCCGCGCGGCTGTCCGTGAGCCAGTCTTATGTGGCGAACAAGCTCCGCCTGCTCCGCTATCTCCCACCCGAACGGGAGGAAATCCTCGCCGCACGGCTGACCGAGCGGCACGCACGCGCGCTTTTGCGCCTCTCCGGAGACGATCGCACACACGCGCTTCGGCACGTGATCGCAAACCATCTGAACGTCGCGGAAACGGAGGCGCACGTCGAAAACATGCTCCATCCGACCGAAGCGGAGACAGAAAAGACGCAGCCGAAGCCCGAAATCCCGAAAAACCGTCCGGCAATCCTCCGTGACGTGCGCCTGTTCTGCAATTCGCTCAATCATGCGATCGACATCATGCGGCAGGCAGGGATTGAGGCGACAACCACAAAACGGGAGACGGACGAGGGCACGGAGATCCGCGTCTACATTCCGCGATCGCCTGTCGGGACGGTCACTGACCGTGCACGTTTCACGTGAAACAAATTTCCCTCTCCGTCACGCCCTCTCCGTCACTGCCTACGGCGGTGCCACCTCTCCCGGCGAGATGCTCCGCATCTCGGGGAGAGGCAATGCTGTGTAGAAGCGGAGGAAACTGCCCCCCCTCGTTTCACGTGAAACAATTTTCGACCGACTCCGCCATAAGAGTTTTCGCCGCTCCGCATCCGCATGTGCTTCCGTTTCCCACGGCTCTCCTCGGGGAGAGCTGTCGGCGCAGCCGACTGAGAGGGGTTACCCCCGTTTCACGTGAAACAATGTTCACGGAAAAGATAAACATTCGCCCTTGATTTGCTCCGCCGTGTATGGTATACTATATACATCAATTCACGGAGGAACGGCATGGACAGCGTAATTTTGGCTTTCGCAAATCAGAAGGGCGGCGTCGGCAAGACAACCTCGACCGTCAATGTCGCCGCTTGTCTCGGCTATCTCGGGCATAAAACGCTTCTTATCGACAGCGATCCGCAGGGAAATGCGTCCACAGGCGTGGGAATCCAGAAAAAAGGGCTCCGCAAGACGCTCTACGAGGTGCTGACAGACGACTGCACGGCAAAAGAGGCGATTCTCCCCACCGCTTACGCGAATCTGTCCGTCCTTCCGGCAACGATCTCCCTCGCAAGCGCGGAATTTGACCTGATCGAGCGCGAAAAATCCGCGGCGGCACTGAAGGACGCGATCGAACCGCTGAAGGCGGAGTACGATTTCATCGTACTCGACTGTCCGCCGTCGCTCGGACTGCTCACCGTCAACGCGCTCTGCGCCGCGACCGGTGTCGTGATCCCCATGCAGTGCGAATATTTTGCGCTGGAGGGGCTCGCCCAGCTCATGATGACCGTGCGGCGCATCAAGCAGTCGCACAATCCGACGCTCACGATCGACGGCATCCTCGTCACCATGTACGACGGACGGCTGAATCTGTCCGCGCAGGTGCTCGCGGAGCTGAAAAAATACTACAAGGACAAGCTGTTTTCCACGCTTGTGCCGCGCAGTGTGAAGCTCTCGGAGGCACCGAGCTTCGGCAAGCCGATCTTCTATCACGACAAATACTCGCGCGGATCGCTTGCGTATCTCGATATTGCGAAGGAAATCGTCAAGCGAAGCGGATTTTGATCTTACATACGAAAGCAGGTGCTACCATGGCAAAAAAAGGCGGACTCGGCAGAACTTTTGAAAATATCATTGACGACAACGACCTCTTTGAGGCGGCAAGCGGCGGTGTGGAGCGCATCCGGCTGACGCTGATTGAGCCGAAACCGAACCAGCCCAGACAGAATTTTGACGCGGAGGCACTCGCTGTGCTGGCGGATTCGATCGCGCAGAACGGCGTTTTGCAGCCGATTCTCGTGCGCCCGTCCGCGCAGGCGGGATTTTACCAAATCATCGCGGGCGAGAGACGGTGGAGAGCGTCCAAAATGGCGGGACTCACCGACATACCCGCGGTCGTCATTGAGGCGGACGAGCTGAAGGCGGCGCAGTTTGCGCTGATTGAGAACATCCAGAGAGAGGATCTTGACGCTTGGGAGGAGGCTGTCGCGTACAGCCGTCTGATCGGCGAGTACGAATTGAGCCAGGAGGAGCTGGCGGCACGCCTCGGCAAGAGCCGTCCGGCGATCGCAAACACGCTCAGACTGCTCGATCTGCCGGAGGAGATTGTCGCACTGCTCAGAGACAAGCAGCTCTCCGCAGGTCACTGCCGTGCGCTGCTCGGTCTGAAGGACAAATCCCGTGCTATGCAGATCGCGCAGAAGGCGATTCTGCGAAATCTATCCGTGCGCGAGATTGAGGCGGCGGTAAAGGCGGCAAATCGCGCATATGCGGCGGAAATGCAGGCAGAGGAGGCTGAGGACGACGGCGAGGTGCACGTCGATTACGTGGCGGAGCTGGAAAGACGCGCAACGACGGCTCTCGGACGGCAGCTTCGCATCGAGGCAGGCAAACGGAAAAAGCTCGTGACGATCGAATACCAGAACGATGAGGATCTCGAGGACATTCTGAAGCGCGTATGCGGCGACGGAATTTTTGACTGATCGGAGGGGCGTATGCATCTGTTTTACGCGAATCTTTTTGCGCTCGCGTCCGGCTACGACACGCTGACGCTCCCTCTTATCATCTGGGGCGTGATCGGCGGTATCGCCATCGGCACCGTTTCAAGCATGATCGGACGGCGGATTCCGGGCGTATTTATCAAAAAGCTCCACCGAGCGGGGGCGGATTCGGCGGAAAAAGCGGTCACGCTTGCCGATCTTGAGATGGAGAAGAATTTCCTTCTGAAGCGATCGCTCCTCGACGGAAAACCGCTTCGGAAATATACAGAAATCGCAAATGCGGACGATTTTATTGTAAAAGAGCCGAAAAACGGCAGATTTTCGCGGATCATGCGCAAGATTTTCTCGCTGTCCGAGCCGGAGGCGAAAACGGTGATCGATTTTTCGCGGGCGAAATTTTTCATCACGGACGAGGCACGCTACACGGCGGAGATTCGCTACAACGGCAAGGGTGCCGATCTGCTCGGTGTATTTTTTGCGGTGATTCTGCTTGCCGCGCTCGGATTCCTCTTGCAGTGGATTCTGCCCGAGCTGATCGCGCTTGTAGGCGGACTGATTCCGCAATAATTTGGTAATATTTGGTATTTGGAGGCGCACTATGACGGAAGAAAAACGGATTCGACCGCATCGGCACATGAGCACGACGGCAATCCTTCTCATTATCACGGCAATCGCGGCGGCGGTGCTGATCGCCGTCGGCATCATCCTGCACACATCGGGCATCCGCTACATCCGCTACGAGGATGACGGCGGATTCATCAAATTTTTCGGGCGCGTGAACGCGGAAGGGCAGCCGAAAAGCGGCACGATCGTGTACGAAAACGGCGTGCGCGGCACGATTGACACGGAAAACGGCGTGATCGAATACACGAACGGCGACACGTACAGGGGAACGCTTGCGAATCTGCAAAAGGACGGCACGGGGGTTTTGACGTTTGCAAACGGCGACAAATACACGGGCGCATTTGCCGAGGATACGGCGCACGGCACGGGTATTTACGAATACGCGAACGGCGACCGCTACGAGGGCGGATTTGAAAACGGAAGAAAGCACGGTACGGGCACGTACACGTGGGCGGACGGCAGTGTATACACGGGATCGTTCAAGGAGGACAAAAAGCACGGCGAAGGCGTATTCACGTGGGCAAACGGCGACCGCTACGAGGGCGAATACAAGGCGGATCTGAAAGAGGGTACGGGCACGTACACGTTTGCAAACGGGGACGTGTACACGGGTGAATACCGATCGGACGTGCGCTCCGGCAAGGGTATCTACACGTGGGCAAACGGCGAGAAATACGAAGGCTCGTTCCGCGACAACGTGATGTGGGGCGAGGGCACGTATTCGTGGCCGTCGGGGCGTGTGTACACGGGATTTTTTGAAAACGGCGTAATCGTAAGAGTGGAGTGAGCGGAGTCTCACTTCACTCTTTCTAACTTCAGGGGGCGGATGCCCCCGTGTGCCCTTTTGAAGTAACTTTACGCAGGGATAAATGCAGGAGGGGCAAGGCGCGCCTCGGAAGGATGCGGGGCTCTGCCCCTGCGCCCCGCGAGAAGGACTTACGCGAAGTCCTTCTCGACTACCACGCATCAGAGAGAAGGGCGTACCCTTCTCTCCGATACCTCTTTTCCCCGATAGCGTTCTTTCAGCAGTAACTTTTTGCCAACATACCACTTTAGCCTCAGCTTTAGAGGAGAGTTAAAAACGAACTGCAGTGCAAACAACGGATAAACGTTATTGTAAAAGAAGCGGCATACGCCGCTGGGTTTGTGCAAACATAGCAGGTATGAATCACGTGCGGATTGAACGTACAGTTTCCGATCGGAAACGCGAGGTTTCCGTTTTTGCCGAAGGCAAAATTGTGTGCTTCTGCACACAAAGGAAATCCTCGACGCGAATGGCGGCGGCAGAGACGGGGTTCCCCGAAGCGATCGCAGAGAGCTTTGGGGGTTCTCGTTTGACGCCATTCGCAAGTATGCGGAGATGAAGTTGGGAGACGGGAGGACGTGGCGCAATCTTGCAAACTCTCCGTCAGCAGGGGTAGATGGGGTACAAAACGCAACAGTTTCGCTTCGGTGAAAGTGATATGTTAGGGTAAAGTTACAGCTAAACCCCGGGGAGGAGAGTTCCAAGAGAGGAGGGGTCTTTCCCCCTCCTCTCTTTGGTGCGGAGGTGGTGCAGGAGGGTAGCGAAGCGGCGGTGCGGTAGTGAATAACACCGCGGGGCGGTGTTAGAGCCGCACCGTGTCTGAGCCGCAGCGAGAAAACGCATTTTGCCCCTCCTGCGTGAGTTCTTCGCAAAGTAACTTTCCCAAAAACAGTTGACAAAAAACAAAATTTGCGCTATACTAAAGGATAACGGAACACGTCCGTGCGAAAATACCGCCAGAGAGCTGTGCCGTCGGGTGCCCGACGCGGTGGAAGCACAGAGGAGAATTGCGCCCGGATACCGCCCGTGACGGCTTTGCCGTAACCGAATATCCCTGAATGAGTGAAAATTTCGGGTGGAACCGTGCGCTTTGCGCACCCCGGACTGCGTCGGCAGTGCGGTTTTTTTATTTTCCGCCGCCGGGCAAAGAATTTTTAATTTAATAAAGGAGAAATCCCATGCTCTACAATTTCGGAAGCGCAACACATCAGTCCGACTCCCCCGTTTCCATCTATGACGCAGCAGCCGCCGCAGGCATTATTTCCCGGGAAATTCTGGTCGCACGCGTAAACGGCGAGCTTCGTGACCTCACCTATATCCCCGACGGGGACTGCGAGGTGAAGCTCCTCACGTTCGACGATCCCGATGACGACGGCGCACGCCGCACGTTTCGTCATACCGCGTCCCACATCCTCGCCGAGGCGGTCAAAAGACTGTACCCCGAGGCAAAGCTGACCATCGGTCCCGCCATCGATGACGGCTTCTACTACGATTTCGATTCCGATGTCGCCTTCACACCCGAAATCCTCAAGGAAATCGAGGGCGAGATGAAGAAAATCGTCCGCGAATCTAAGCGTCTGGAAAGATTCACGCTTCAGCGCGAGGAGGCAAAAAAGCTCATGGCGGAAAAGGGCGAGGACTACAAGCTCCTGCTCATCGACCGCGTGCCGGAGGGAGAGGAAATCTCGTTTTACCGTATGGGCGATTTTGTCGATCTGTGCGCAGGTCCGCACCTGTTCACGACCGCGATCGTCAAGGCGTTTAAGCTGACGCAGTGCACCGGCGCGTACTGGGAAGGCAAATCCGAAAACAAGATGCTCCAGAGAATCTACGGCACCGCATTCCCGACGAAGGATGCCATGAACGAATTTTTGGCAAAGCAGGAGGAGGCACGCTCCCGCGACCACAACAAGCTCGGCCGCGAGCTGGAGCTGTTCACTACCGTGGACGCGATCGGTCAGGGCTTGCCGATCCTTTTGCCGAAGGGCGCGAGAATCATCCAGAGACTCCAGAGATGGATCGAGGACGAGGAGGAAAAGCGCGGCTACCTGATGACGAAGACGCCCTTGATGGCGAAGCGCGATCTTTACAAAATTTCCGGTCACTGGGATCACTACCGCGACGGTATGTTCATCCTCGGCGATCCCGACGATGAGACGAAGGAATGCTTCGCGCCCCGTCCGATGACGTGCCCGTTCCAGTATCAGGCGTATCTGACGAAAAAGCGCTCCTACCGCGAGCTGCCGCTCCGCTACGGCGAGACGTCCACGCTGTTCAGAAACGAGGATTCGGGCGAGATGCACGGTCTTATACGTGTGCGCCAGTTCACGATTTCCGAGGGACACCTTGTCCTCCGTCCCGATCAGCTGGAGGAGGAGTTCAAGGGATGCCTGGAGCTTGCAAAATACGTCTTGGAGACGGTCGGTCTGCTTGAGGACTGCACGTTCCGCTTCTCCCAGTGGGATCCGAAGCGAACGGACAAGTACGAGGGCACCGCGGAGCAGTGGGATGAGGCACAGGCAACCATGAAGCGCATCCTGGACAATCTCGGTCTGCACTATCAGATCGGAATTGACGAGGCGGCATTCTACGGTCCGAAGCTGGACATTCAGTGCAAGAACGTCTTCGGCAAGGAGGACACGATCGTTACGATTCAGATCGACATGCTCCTTGCGGCGAAGTTCGGCATGTACTACACGGACAGCGACAATACGCAAAAGCTGCCGTATATCATTCACCGCACGTCGCTCGGCTGCTACGAGCGCACGCTGGCGCTTCTGACGGAGAAATACGGCGGCGCGTTCCCGCTGTGGCTCGCACCGACGCAGGCGGTTGTTCTGCCCTTGACGGACAGCGTAGCGGATTATGCGGCTGAGGTTACGAAGAAATTGCAGGCGGCAGGTCTGCGCGTCGAACTTGACGACCGCAATGAGACGATCAAATACCGTATCCGCGAGGCACAGCTTGCGAAGACGCCGTACATGCTCGTCATCGGTGAGCGTGAGGCGGCGGACGGCACTGTATCCGTGCGCGCACGCAAGGAAGAGGAATCCGGCGTGGTGAGCGTGGATGCGTTCCTTGCGAAGGCAGTGAAGGAAGTCGAGACAAAGGCGAGATAAAAATGGGGGAGGGGCGAAAGCCTCTCCTCTTTTTTATTTTGCCTTCGTTTGGAAAATATGCAGGAGGCGTTTAACGCGGAACGCCTCCTGCACCACCGCAATCTTTTATGCAGGAGGTGCTTAGTGCGGAGCACCTCCTGCACCACCGCCACACCAAAGAGGGGCGGAAGTATCCGCCCCTCTTGGAACTCCCCACCTCTATACGCGCTTCTTCATCTGTAACTGCACGCCAACATACCACTTTAGCCTCAACTAACAGGGAGAGTCAAAAACGAACTTTCGTGCGTCCATAGTGGAAACGCTTTTGAAAAGACGCGCTCCCGCGCGGGCGAACAGAGAGATAATTGGGTGCGAATCGCATACAGATTTATACGTGCGATTTCCGATCGCAAGCAGTATGCGGAGATAAAGTTTTGATATGGGATAGCGTAGCGCAATTCTGCAAACTCTCCGTAGGAGATGGCAGAAAGGAGATTCAAAACGCAGCGGTATCGCTTTAGTGAAAGTGGTACGTTGGCATACAATTTTCACTGCACCCCAGGGGTGGGGTTTCCAAAGGGGCGGGGATCTTTCTCCCCGCCCCTTTTGGTGTGGCGGTGGTAGTAGGAGGCGCTCCGCATTAAGCGCCTCCTACATCTCTCTCTGCGCGCCGCATTCGCGCACAAAAAATCACCTATACCATACGGTACAGGTGATTTTTTCCTTAATATTCGCGAAGGCTTTCTTCTTCGCCGTCCTTGTCGGATACCCCGATGGAGCCGAGCGTGACTGGATTCTCCGCTTACGCGTCGTGCTTCGTCTCTGCAAACAAAGCATAAACGCTTTTGTTATACTTACGAATCTCGTGCAAGTTTGCACGTACATTCTTCGTTTGTAAACAATACGCGGAGGTGACTAACGGAGGAGATTATACGTTGCGCGATCTTACAAACTCTCCGTAGGAGATAGCAGGAGGGAGATTCTAAACGCAACGGCTACGCTTCAGCGAAAGTGGTAGGTTGGGGTGGAGTTACAGCAAAACCACAGGGGTGGGGGATCCAAGGGGGCGGGGATCTTCTCCCCCCGCCCCCTTTGGCGCGGAGGTGGTGCAGGAGGGGCTGCGCGATTTGCCCCTCCTGCATAGGTGTGAGCTGCGCGATTTGCCCCTCCTGCATAGGTGTGAGCTGCGCGACTCGCTCCTCCTGCATAGGTGTGAGCTGCGCGCCCACCAAGCGGACAGTCGGGGACGCCTGTGCCTACAGCTACTTTTGCGGTGGCGCGCCGCATCCGCGCAAAAACCGCTCGCCCTCCTTTTCCCTATTTCCGCGGCGTGCGCGCGGTATCGCACGGGAAATCCCCCCTCTCGCGCCTGCCGTTCTTCCTTCCCTATCCCCCCCAATTCCCCGACAGCGTGCGACTGCCGCAGTGCTGCTTTTTTCGCATTCCGATTTTGGTATACTTGTCTCACAAGGCACATATACATCCCATTTCGGAACGAAAAAGAAAGGCAGTACGTATGAACTCCGACAACAAAAGAAATCTCTCCCTCATCGAAAAGATTAAAAGCGCGATCGCCGCCGATCTCACCGCCCGTCCGCTCGGACAGGCGGCGGCGATGGCTGTCGTCTCCGCCGCCGTTTCGGGTGCATCCTTCTTTTCGGTAGCGTATCCGTTCGGGCTCGCGCTCGTCTCGGCGGCATCAAACGTGCTCACCGCGGCGGCGGCAGTGATCGGTACCGTCATCGGCACGGTAGGCACGCGCGATTTTTTGGGGATCAGCCTGTCGGCAATCCTCCTCTTTGGCGCACGGCTTCTGATTGCGCTTATCCTCTCCGCACCGCAGAAGCCGTCGGACGAGCCGATCCCCGTCAAAAGAAAGGGCGAGCGGCTTCGCACCGCGCTCGCCTACGATTTTTCCCATTCGGGGGCGATCCGTCCGGCTTTGGCAGGGGCGTTTTCGATGGTGTCGGGCGCGATCTCCCTCTCGTTCAGAAGCGGATACACCGTCCCTGCCCTCGCAGGCGTGTTTTTCTCCGCGATCGTCACACCGATCGCGGCGGCGGCGTTTATGGCGATCCCGAAAAAACGGGGCACCGCAGAGAGGCAGGCAGGCGTGCTTCTGCTTTTATTTGCGGCGGCGCGATCGTTGCACACGTCCGCCGTCTTTCCGTTTGATGCGGGCGTGCTGTTTGCCTTCGCGGTGCCGATTGTGATCGCCTACCGAGAGGTCAGACGCGGCGGACAAGCCATCTCCGCGACCGCGGTCACGGCAGGGATGCTCCTCGGGCTTGCGCTCAATCCGTCATCCGCGCCCATCTACGGGGCGGCGGCGATTGCGGCAGGGCTTTGTATGCACGTCTCCGCTTCGGCGGCGGTGTGCGCCGCATGGCTCTCTGCAATGACAGTCGCCTACCTCGGCGGAGGGATCGCGTCAATCGCCGCCGTCATGCCCGAGATCACCTGTGCGTCGGCCATTCTCGTACCGCTTGCGCATTTTTCCCTGATCCCGTACCAAAAAACGGAAGCAAAAGCTGCCCTCACCGCCGCCGCGGCAAACGAGGCGGCACAAATTGAAACGGCGAAGGCAGCAGCCGCCGTCGGGCACATGGAGGCACTGTCCGCAGCCTGCGGCGAGCTGTCGGGCGTATTCGGCGCGCTGTCGGGGCGGCTCAGGCGACCGAACGTGCGCGAGCTGAAGGAAATCTGCGACCGATCGACCGCGGCGCGCTGTGAGACGTGTGAAAACCGCGTGCTCTGCTGGGAGAGAGAATACGCCACGACGTCGGACACGCTCTGCCGCATTACGGCGGCACTCCACAGAGACGGGCGCGTGTCGGCGGCGGTGATCCCTGCCCATCTTGCCGCGCGATGTCATCACATGGCGGATATTCTGAGTGAGGTGAACGAGAGCTGTGCGGCGCGTGCGGCGGAGGCGGCAAAAACGGACCGCACGGACGTCCTCGCCGACGATCTTTCTTCGTTTTCGCAGATTCTGACAGACGCGGCGGAGGGCGTGCGTGCGCAATTTCAAAGAGACGATCCTTTATCGAAAAAGCTCGCGCGGCATCTGGCGGCGCGCTCCTTTGAGGCGGAGCAGGTGACGGTCTACGGCGAAAGGCGGCGGCATATCGTGGCACGCGCGGTAAATCTCGCCTCGATGAAGATGGGGAACGAGGAAATCCGCGCGGTATTTGAGGAGCTTGTCGGTGGGGCTTTGACCGTGCCCGAATACGAAATCGACGGCACGGCGGTGACGGTGACGATGGACAGCCGTCCGCGCATCCGGACGCAGTACGGCTCTGCGACACGGGCGGCAGGCGAGAAGCCGGACGGCACGGCGCGGCGGATCCCGAACGGGGACACGGCGGCTTCGTTTGAAACGCCGGACGGGCGGTATATTTCGATCATTTCGGACGGAATGGGCACGGGCGGCGAGGCGGCGATCACGTCAAGACTGTCGGTGACGTTTCTTACGAAGATTCTGAACGCGGGGGTATCGCTCAAAAACGCGCTTACGATGCTGAACAACTATCTCCGTGCGCGGAATATGGAGTGCTCGGCGGGGCTGGACGTGATGGAGCTGGATCTGTACGCGGAGGAAGCCAGATTTGTGAAAAGCGGGGCGGCGCCCTCGTTTGTGGTACGGGACGGGCGGCTGTTCCGCTTGGCATCGAAGACGGTGCCGATCGGGATTCTGCGCGCGCTGGACGCGGAGATGATTCGATTTACGGTGCTCCCGGGGGACACGGTTGTGATGCTCTCCGACGGGGTGATGTCGGGATACGAGGAGGCTTCGTGGCTTTGCGATCTGCTCGCGTCGCCGCACAGGATGGCGAAATCCCCAAAGGAGATTGCGGAGAGGATTGTCTCCGCCGCAGCGACGGAGAGCCGTGATGACATTACGGCGGCGGTGATAAAGATACGGTGAGGGCGGGGGTGTCCCCCTGCACCCCCCTTTCCGGAAAGTAACATTTGCGCCAGCAGATTAGGAGGGGCGCATCGCGCAGCCCCTCCTAACACCACCTCCGCGCCAAAGAGGGGCGGAAGTATCCGCCCCTCTTGGAACTCCCCACCTCTATACGCGTTTCTTCAACTGTAATTGCACGCCAACATACCACTTTAGCCTCAGCTTTTGAGGAGAGTTAAAAACGATCTTTCGTGCTAACACAGCAAAAACGCGAGAGGAAAAGGATACTCCGCTTACGCGTCGTGCTTCGCCTCTGCAAACACAGCATAAACGCTTTTGTTATGGGTACGAATCTCGTGCAAGTTTGCACGTACAATCTTCGATCGCAAGCAGTATGCGAAGATAAAAGTGCGATATGGGAGTACGTAGCGCAATTCTGCAAACTCTCCGTAGGAGATGGCAGAAGGGAGTCTAAAACGCTGCGACCACGCTTTAGTGAAAGTGGTATATTGGGGTGGAGTTACAACTGCACCCCAAGGGAGTGGGGTGCAGGGGAGAGGGAATGCCCCTCTCCCCTTGCCGCGGAGGTGGTGCAGGAGGAGCTGCGCGACTCGCTCCTCCTGCATAAAATTCACTCGCGCACAAAAAATCACCTATACCATACGGTACAGGTGATTTTTTCTTAATATTCGCGAAGGCTTTCTTCCTCGCCGTCCTTGTCGGATACCCCGATGGAGCCGAGCGTGACCGTCGAATCCTCGCTCAGATCGAGACGGACGTCGTCAATGGACTTGGCGCGTACCGGCTTCTCGCGGCGCGGCTCGGCGGCCATTCTCTTGTACGCCTCGATATTCTCCGCGCTTTCTGCGGAAAGCGGTACGTTCTTCTTCTGCTGCGGCTTGTCGCTCTTCTCCGTGCGATCTCCGCCCTTGCCGGAACGGCGGCGGCGGTTTTTGCCCTTCGTCACCTTATCCGCGCCCTCGTAGGTGATGACGATCTTGCGATTCTCATCACTGCCGACGGAGTGGGTGGACACGTTCTCGATGCCCTGAATCTCGGAGTGGATGATCCGTCTCTCATACGGGTTCATCGGCTCAAGCACGACGTTTCTCTTGTTTTTGATCGCCTTGGCTGCCATGCGGCGTGCGAGCGAACGGAGCGTATCCTCGCGCTTCTCGCGGTAGCCTTCGATGTCCACCACGATCTTCACAAACTCACGCTTCGCGCTCTCGCTCTTTCTGGACGCGCACAGATTCACAAGATACTGAATCGCGTCGAGCGTCTCGCCGTGGTGACCGATCAGGATGCCGCTGTCATCGCCGACGATTTCAATGCGTGCGGCGACCGTTCCCTCGGGAATCTCCTCGCCCATCGCGTCGGGATTGTGCTCCGCCTTTGCCGGAATCTTCATATTCGCAAGCAGCGTATTGGCGAAATCGATCGCAAACTCCATCTCGGCAGGGGTGACAAATTCGACCTTCGGTCTCTCCTCGCGGATTTTTTCCTCACGCTTCTCCTTCACGGAGTCCGTCTTTTCCGCGATCTTCTCCTCGGTGCGGACAGGCTTCTCCTCGGGCTTCTCCGCTGCCTTCTTTACGGGATGATCCTTTGCGCGGACGACGAAGTTCTCTTTCGCGCCCGGTGCGGCAGGGGCGTCCTTGATGCCCTGCACGGCGGAGAGGAGATCCTTCTTTTTCTCCTCGGCCGGACGGGTATCGGCAGGACGGGACAGCTTGCCCTGCTTCTTCTGCGGCTTTTTGCCGCTGTCGTTCTTCTTGACGGGCGTGCGGAGCGCGGCGGGGAGGGCATCCTCCGATTTTGTCTCCGGCTTATCCTGCGGCTTCGGCTGGGGCTTGCCCTGCGGCTTTGCCTCCGCCTTCTTTTGGGGAGCACTGTCCTCCGTCTTCATCTTGCGGATGTCCGCGACAAGGTCGGACAGATCGGCATCGGGGAGGGATTTGGTGATTGTGACCTTCACCTTTGCGGGGGAGGCACCGATCCCGAGAAAGCCCTTCTTGGGCATCTCCAGGATGGTAAAGGACAGCTCGTGACCGTCGTCGCCGTACTTGGCGCGTGCCTCAGCCATGGCCTCCTCAACCGTTTTCGCGGTGAGAATAATTTCGTTACTCATACTGTTTTCCTGCGTTTCTTATTTTTCTTCGGATTTTTCGGAATTTTCGTGCTTGTTTTCCTCTTTGAGGGCGGGGGCGTCCTTCATTTTGACATCGACGCCGTCACGCTTGGCGCGCTCTGCCTTCTCGGCGGCTTCCTCCGCCTCAGCCTCGGCAAGGCGGCGGCGGTACTCTGCCTGATACTCCTCATCGTCGATACGGTGGAGGGATTTCGGCGGAATCTTGCTCTTCTCGCGTTTCGGCTTGCCGACCTTCATTTCCTTCTCGGCGGCCTTATAATCCTCCTCCGTAAACTGCGGCGCGGGGATTACCTTCGAGAGGATGATCTGCTGTACGGCCATGATGATACCGCGGAAAATCCAGTACAGACCGATAGCGGCAGGCATCTGAAAAGCGATCCAGCCGGAGAGGAGAGGCATCGACCAGTTCATCACCTGCATGGAGCAGCCCTTCTGCGCTTCAATCGTTTCGGGAGACTGGTAGGTGAACATACGGGTGATCTTCTGCGTAAGCAGCTGGAACACGACCGTCAGAACGGGAATGAGAATCAGCCAATCAAACGGGTTGAACGAAATAGTCGGAATACGGGAAAGGTCCACACCGAACAGATTGGTGTTGACGATCGCGTCTTCGATGTTCGGTATCAGCTCTGTAATTTTCGGATCGGTATGCATAAGCTCGCGGGCTTTATTCATGACATCCAGATCATACCGCATCGTGAGACCGAGACCGCCCTCCTCCACCGACGTCGTGAAGTAGGTGCTCAGCGCATTGATTTTCTCGACCGCTATGCCGCTGATATGGCGCAGAGGATTCATAACGACATTGAAAAGCGCAAGCAGAATCGGCATCTGAATGAGAAGCGGCAGGCAGCCGGACGCAGGGTTATAGTTCTCTCTCTTGTAGAGCTCCTGCATTTCCTCCTGCAATTTTTGCTGGGTGGCGGCATCGTTTCTGCCGGCATATTTTTTGCGGAGTGCCGCCATTTTCGGCGCGAGCTTTGCCTGGCGGACGCTGTTTTTCTGCTGTTTGATACTGAACGGCAGAAGGACGATCTGCATCACGACTGCAAACAGAAGCAGTGCGACGAAGTAGTTATCCACAAGGGAATAACAGACACGCATGATCCATCCAAACGGTATACTGATAATATCCATTTTGGTATTTCCTTTGTTTATTCTCTGTTTCGCCGTTTCCGTTTGGGAACGGGGTCCTCCCCGCCTTTGGAAAACGGATTACAGCGAAGCACTCTCCAGACGGTGAGTGCACTGCCGCAGACGATCCCCCATTCACGCACGGCATCGATGGCGTACTGCGAGCAGGTGGGGGTAAAGCGGCACACGGATGCTCCCTTATGGGGGGAGATCCACCTCCGGTAGGCGAATACCGGCGCGAGCGCGACGTTCTGCACGCCGCGGTAGATTTTTTCAAGGAGGGATCGCATCTTCATCATGACGGTCTATCCTCGAAAAACATATCGAGCTTCGTGAAAGCTCTCTGCAAGTCACGTTTTACGTCCTGCATTCTGCACTCTGTCGCGTACTCCCGGGCGGCTATGACGACGAGGTATCCGGTTTTGAGTTTTGCTTCTGCCATGATCTGGCGGAGCGACTCGCGGATCACACGTTTCGCGCGGTTACGCCGGACAGCGCCTCCGATTTTCTTTGAGGCGGAGATACCTATACGGTTTATATAGCGTTTGTCGGGGCGGGCGAGCATATACCGGCGCGCCTGTCTGTCCTTCAGAACGTAGACAGAGCAGCTTTTGCCGCCGGCTTTCTTTCCGCCGCGGTACGCTTTCCCGAACAGGTGATTTTCACGGATTGCGGTAAATTTCATACGCGGGATTCCGTTTCATTAGAATTGTTTTTTGTGAATCTGTGGGTTTTTTTCTTTGAATTTTCGTTTATCTGTATCGCTTTTTTACGCAGGAGGTGTGTAGCGCGGCACACCTCCTGCACCACCGCCACGATCGGAGAGAAGGGCACGCCCTTCTCTCCGATACCTCTTTTCCCCGATAGCGTTCCTTCAGCGGTAATTGTATCACAACATACCACTTTCGCCTCAGTTTTTGAGGAGAGTCAAAAACGAACTGCTATGCTTCCATAGCATAAACGCTATTGTATAAGAGCTCCTTCGGAGCGAGGGTTTGTGCGAACAGTTTCCTATCGGAAACAGTATGCGGAGATGAAGGTACGATACGGGATAACGTAGCGCAATTTTACAGACTCTCCGTCAGCGATAGCAGAGGGGAGTCTAAGACGCAACGACACCGCTTTGGTGGAAGAGGTATGTTGGCATACATTTACAGCTACACCCCAAGGGAGTGGGGTGCAGGGGAGAGGGAATGCCCCTCTCCCCTTGCCGTGGTGGTGGTGTGGAGGCGTTCCACGTTTAACGCCTCCACGTCTTTTCCCGCAAAGTTACTTCAAAAAGGGGGCATTCGGGGGACACTCCCCCGAACGCGAAGAAACCTCCGTGATCGCGGCGCGTACACATCGGTATGCCGGCATCCCGGAGGTTACAGATTCACTTTCGCCAACATATAAGGCAAATACAATCAGTGAGTCAGACGAGCTCTGCCCTTCGCGCGGCGTCTCTTCAAAACTTTTCTGCCGTCGGCGGTCTTCATTCTCTTACGGAAGCCATGAACTTTGCTTCTCTGGCGCTTCTTCGGCTGGTAGGTTCTCAGCATATTTCGATCCTCCTTATGTGGAATCTGAAGTGGTTTGCATAGCACATAATATTATAATTGACTTTATAGGCATTTGTCAAGGGTTTTTCTGAAATTTTCCCGAAAATGATAAATATTTTCGCGACACTTTCCCTCCTTATAAAGAAAGGACTTGCTTTTTTTCTGAAGATGTGGTATAATGAATTGAATATCTGTACCCGTGCGGTTTTTCTCTTTTACGCGCATACGCGCAAAAGAGATTTAATTATACGCGCGTGCGCGCGCGAGATAGATTTTATATACGCGCGTGCGCGTATACGCGCGCGAGGGTCTATTTTATACATATATCTACAGAAATGAGGATTCGTTTATGTTTTCGATCCGTGACGCAGATGCGATCCTGAAGGGAATTTACGATACAATCAAGGATTCCGATGCGCTGTCAAGCACCGCCTTGGAATATTGGTTCAAAAAATTCAAAATCGTTCTGATCGATGAGGAGGCCGCGGTCATCGTCTTCTCCACCGATCTCGATATGAAAAAGAAAACCTTATTCAAGCACTACAGCGAGAATATCGCCGAGGCAATAAAAGCCGTGCTCGGCAAGGCGTATGAGTTCGACATCGTTGTTGAGGAGGATCCCGACCGCGAGCCTTTGGAGGGCGAGGGACGGGTGATTTCTCCCCTGCTCGCCGCACGCGAGCTTGAGGATGAGGAGGAGGAGGAGGAAAAATCCGCAGCCCGTCCGAGCGGCGAAAAACGGCTCTCCTACAACAACGAGTACACATTCGAAAATTTCATCGTCGGCGGATCAAACCGATTTGCACACGCCGCATCCTTCGCCGTTGCCACGCATCCGGCGTGCGAGTACAATCCGCTGCTCATCTACGGCCCGTCCGGTCTCGGAAAGACGCATCTGATGTATGCGATCACGAACAAGCTGCTCGAAAGAAATCCCGACATGAATGCCATCTACGTAGCCGGTGAGGATTTCGCCAATCAGCTCATCGAATCGATCAAGAGACAGACGAACTACGCGTTCCGCGAAAAATACCGCAAGGCGGATATTCTCCTCATCGACGATATTCAGTTTATCGCCGGAAAGGAAGCCACGCAGGAGGAATTTTTCCACACGTTCAACGCTTTGTATCAGGATAAAAAGCAGATCATCCTCACCTCCGACCGTCCGCCGAAGGAAATGATTACGCTGGAGGAGCGTATCCGCACGAGACTGGAGCAGGGACTGATCGTGGACATTCATCTGCCGGATTACGAGCTCCGTCTCGCCATTCTGAAAAACAAGGCGGAGATCATGCATCTGACGATCGGGGACGAGTTGCTTGCGTATATTGCGGAGAAGCTGGTATCGAATATCCGTCAGCTGGAGGGCATCATCAAGCGGATTTCCGCTATGCACATGCTTGAGGGCGCGCAAATCAATATGGAGCTGGTCCGTTCGCTTGTGCCGATTTTCCAGCAGGATACGGAGCCGGTATCCGAAACGGCGGAGAAGATCATCACCGCAGTCGGAAAGCGGTACGGTGTGACGCCTGCGGACATTCTCGGCACGAAACGGAACAAGGAAATCAAGGATGCGCGCAACATTTCGATGTACATCATCCGTCAGGTGACGGATCTCTCCCTGCCGTCGATCGGTACGATGTTTTCGAGAGATCACTCCACGGTGCATTCGAACATCACCGCAGTGGAAAAGCAGATGAAGACGGATGCCATGTTCGCCGCCGATATTGAGGATATTCGGAGAGAGGTAAAGAGGTAAAGGGAGGGGCAATAATGCGGGGTGCAGGGGCAGAGCCCCGCATCTTATGCGGCGGAGGTCGTAGGAGGGTAGCGAAGCGGCGGGGCGGTAGTGAATAACACCGCGGGGCGGTGTTAGAGCCGCACCGTGCCCGAGCCGCAGTGAGAAAGCGCGACACGCCCCTCCTACATCGTAACCCTTATCCCCACAACTTTTCCACACCGTGTGGAAAACCCTGTGGAAATCCCACCGAAAGGACAAGATTTTCCCATCAAAATTCTCTTACGGTTTTGCGAAAAGCTAAGAATCTCTTATAAAACCGAATACCCCAAATCCACAATTTCCCGATATTTCCCTCCTGTGGAAAATGCGGAAGTATCCTCTCCCTGAGACGGAAAAAACAAACACTGTGGAAAACGTTTTCCTTTGCCCCTGTTTAGAGACTGTGGAAAAAACGGCAAAAAAATCCGACCGCAAAAAATCACGGGAAAAGACGGAAATCAGAGAAAGTTTTCCACAAACGAAAGAAGTCAGAATAACAGGATACTCTCTCCTTCCATGGCGGAAAAAGGCAGGCAGTATCGGAGGTTTCGGACTTTTCCACAGAATAAACACCCCCTACTGCTGCTACTGCTGAAATATTATATTATTTATATCTTTATATAACGCGAAAGGAATCACTCATGAAAGTTTCGTTCAACCGCGACGTACTCATCAGCGCAATCACCCCCGCTGCCGGTATCGCGTCCATCAAAAACGTATCCTCCAATATCGAAGGCGTTCTGCTGGAATGCCCGGGTGAGCTGGAGGGAACGTGCCGCGTCACTGCATACGATATGGAAAAGGGTATGCGCACCTCGATCCCGTGCGAAATTGAGGAGGGCGGCAAAATCGTCGTCAAGGCGCAGAATCTTTTGCAGATCATCCGCGCACTGCCCGAAGGCATGATCGACATCACGGTAGATGAAAATTACCGTGCCGTCATCTCGCAGGGCAAGGCGGCCTTTGCGATCTCCGTCATGCCCGGTGAGAATTTTCCGCAGCTTCCCCTGCTCGCGGGTGATCGGAATTACACGATGCCGCAGCACGTGCTCCGCGATGTCGTTACGAGAACGATCTACGCCGTCGGGCAGAACGATATGCGCTCCGCGTTCAACGGTGCGTTCTTCAAAATTGAAAACAATCGCCTCATGATTATCGGCTGCGACGGTAACCGTATTGCGATCTCGCACGTACAGCTTCCCGGAGAGGCAAATCCGGAGGCGTCCGTCATCGTGCCCGGTATGCTTTTGGAGGAGGTGCTCCGCATGATCCGCGATACGGAGGATGATGTGACCGTTACGCTTGCGAGAAAGCACATCATTTTCACGATCGGGGAGTACGTGTATTTCACGCGCCTGATTGAAGGCGATTACATTGAATACAGCCGTATTCTGCCGAAAACGCACGAGACGGAGGTCTTTGTGGCGACGGATATTCTGCGCGGCGCTCTGGAGAGAGCGATGCTTGTCACGGAGGATAAGCTCGGCGGCAACACAAAGGCGTTCATCAAACTGGAATTTGAAGGGAATCTTCTGAAGATGTCATCGGTATCCGCCGGCGGATCGATTTACGATGAAATTTCCGTGGCGAAAACGGGCAACGATCTGACGATCGGATTCAACTGCCGACTGCTTGTGGAGGCGCTTCGCAACGTTCCCGACGGTGCGGATCAGCTCAGGCTTTGTCTGAACACGCCTCTGACCGGTGTGACGATTGAAGAAGCGGGCGGCTCCGGCACGAAGGAGTACATCACGGGTGAGGGTGCCGACCCTGATGCGGATTTCAAGGATGTGTTCCTTGACTACATTATGCCGATACGGATGAATAAGTGAGGACGGCAGTCCTCACGCTCCTGCGAATGACGCACGGCTTTTGGCGGCATTCGCAAGTAACTTTACGGCAGTAGCAGTGGAGGCGTTAAACGTGGAACGCCTCCACACCACCGCCACGCCAAAGGAGGGCAGAAGTATCCGCCCTCCTTGGAACCTCCCACCTCATAGCGTTTTTTTATCTGTAACTGCACGCCAACATACCACTTTGGCTTCAGCTTTAGAGGAGAGTCAAAAACGAAGTTTAATGCTTCCACAGCATAAACGCTATTGCAAAAGACGCTCCTTCGGAGCGAGGGATCGGTTGGGATTTATACGTTCGATTTTCTCTTGCAAACAGTATGCGGAGATGAAGGTACGATACGGGAGAACGTGGCGCAATCTTGCAAACTCTCCGTCTGTCAGTGCAGAAGGGAGTCTAAAACGCAGCGACTCCGCTTCAGTGGAAGTGGTATGATGGCGTGAAATCGACGCTGTACCCCAAGGGTGGGAGGTATAGGAGGGAGGGAATCCCCCTCCCTCCTATGCGGAGTAGTCGAGAAGGGCTCCGCGCGAGTCCTTCTCGTGCGGGTGCCCGAGTTGGCTTGCCAACTCGAGCAGAGCCCCGCATCATCTGAAGTAAGTGTGAAAAGAAAAACAAAAAAGAAAGCGAGACCCCATATGTTTCTCCACGCAGGCGGAGGCGTGATCCTCCGCGATTCCTTAATCCTCGGCATCTTCGACCTCGACGGAAAAATCACAACCCCCGATACAGCAGAATTTCTCCGACGTGCCGAGCGTGCGGGCGAGACGTCCTTAGCCGGGGACGATCTTCCGAAATGCTTTATCCTCACAACGGATGGAAATTCCCAGCACGTCACCTTTTCATGTATCTCCGCCGGTGTGCTCGCCAATCGCGGCGACGCACTGACCGGTCTCAAATAAGCATCCGAAAAACGATTATAAAGAATGAGAGCAGTACTATGAGTGAAAATGAGATGATCCAAAGCACAGCCATCCCCGAGGACACCTACGAGGACGGGCAGATTCAAGTTTTGAAGGGACTTGACGCCGTCCGCAAACGCCCCGGCATGTACATCGGTACGACGGGACCGCGCGGTCTTCATCACCTTGTCTACGAAATTGTCGATAACTCCATCGACGAGGCAATGGCAGGACGGTGCGATACGATCGACGTCATTCTCCATGAGGACGGATCTGTTACCGTGCGCGATAACGGACGCGGTATCCCCTCCGGATTCAATGCAGAGGAGAACAGACCGACGCTTGAGGTCGTATTCATGATTCTGCACGCCGGAGGAAAATTCGGCGGCGGCGGTTACAAAATTTCCGGCGGTCTGCACGGCGTCGGCGCGTCCGTGGTAAACGCCCTCTCCGAATGGATGGAGGTAGAAAACTGCCACGACGGAAAATCGTACACGCTCCGTATGGAGAAGGGCGAGATCACGGGCGAGTTCACCTGCACGGGTGACTGTGGCGGTCGGCACGGTCTGACCGTTCGCTTCAAACCGGACTGCGAGATTTTCCGCGAGACAATCGAGTTTGAATACGACACGCTTCTGAAAAGACTCCGCGAGCAGGCGTTTCTCAACGCGGGCGTGCGCATCACGATCACGGACGAGCGTCCGATCAACGACATTGTCGATGAGGAGACAGGTATCGCCCACCACCGCGCCGACGATCTCTGCTACGAGGGCGGTATCCGTTCGTTCGTCACACATCTGAACGCGACGAAAAATCCGCTGCATGAGGAAGTCATCTACATGAAGGCGGAGAAGGGCGACATCACCGCCGAGGTCGCCATGCAGTACACGGATGCGTACAATGAAAACATTGTCACGTTTGCCAATAACATGGCAACAATCGACGGCGGTACGCACGAAGTCGGTTTCAAGACCGCGCTTACGAAGGTCATGAACGCCTACGGCAAAAAAATCGGTGTGCTGAAGGAGAACGACAAATTCTCCGGCGAGGACGCACGAGAGGGACTTTGCGCCGTCGTATCGGTGAAGTTGCCGGATGCGCAGTTTGAATCGCAGACGAAGGCGAAGCTCGGAAACAGCGAGATCCGCACGATTGTGGATAACATCGTCTCCGAAAAGTTAGCGGAGTATCTGGAAGAGCATCCCGCGGTCGGCAAGATCATTACGGAAAAGACGATCGACGCGCTCCGTGCCCGTGAAGCGGCAAGAAAAGCGAGGGAGGCATCCAGACGCAAATCGGTGCTGGAGGGATCGTCCTTGCCTGATAAGCTCGCCGACTGCAACGAGAAAAACGTGGAGCTGACCGAGCTCTACCTCGTCGAGGGTGATTCTGCAGGCGGCTCCGCGAAGGACGGACGAAACAGCCAGTTCCAGGCGATCCTCCCCATGCGCGGTAAGATTCTGAACGTAGAAAAGGCACGGCTTGACCGCGTGTATTCGTGCACGCAGATCGTGCCGATCGTGCAGGTGCTCGGATGCGGTATCGGTGAGGATTTCGATATTTCCAAGCTCCGCTACGGCAAGGTCATCATCATGAGCGATGCCGACGTAGACGGTGAACACATCCAGATTCTGCTTCTGACGTTCTTCTTCCGTCATATGCGCAAGCTGATTGACGAGGGTCACGTCTATCTGGCGATGCCGCCGCTTTATAAGGTATACAAGCGCGGCAACAAGCGTGAGATTTACGCCTTCTCCGATGCGGAGAGAGACGCGGCGATTGCGGAGCTCGGCGGCGTGAACGTTGAGGCCGAGCGATACAAGGGTCTCGGTGAGATGAATCCCGAGCAGCTTTGGGAGACGACGATGGATCCCGAGACGCGCACGCTCAAGCAGGTGACGATTGAGGATGCCGCCGCGTGCGACGAGATTTTCTCTTTGCTGATGGGGGACAAGGTGGAGCCCAGACGCGAGTTTATTGAGAAAAACGCCCGGTACGCGGAATATCTTGACGTGTAAGCGTCAAGATATTCCGGGGTTGCCCCGTTCCCCCTTTAAAGTAACATTTGCGCAGGAAAATGCAGGAGGTGTGTAGCGCGGCACTGCCTCTTGCAGATGCCTACGGCATCTGCGACCACCTGCCACGGTCAGAGAGAAGGGAGTGCCCTTCTCTCCGACACCACTTATCCCCGATAGCGCTCTCTCAGCTGTAACTGTATGCCAACATACCACTTAATCCTCATCTTTGCGGAGAGTTATGAACGACGTACAGTGCAAACAATAGCTAAACGCTATTGTACAAGAGTGCCATACGGCGCGAGGGATCGGCTGGGATTTGAACGTACAGTTTCCGATCGGAAACAGTATGCGTAGATGAAGGAACGATACGGGATAGCGTGGCGCAATTTTACAGACTCTCTGTAGGAGACAGCAGAGAGGAGCTTCCAAACGTAGCGATACCGCTTTAGTTTAAGTGGTACGTTAGCATACGTTAACAACTGCACACTTAAGGGTGGGCGGTGTCGGAGGGCGGGAATGCCCCGCCCTCTGACCGTGGCGGTGGTGCAGGAGGTGTGCCGCGCTACACACCTCCTGCGTATAATCCTCCAAATCTTCTTAAAAAAGGAGAACCCAAGTGGAACGTAAAGACCATAACGAGGTAGACCTTTCCTACCCCAACCAAAAAATCACCCCCGTGGACATGGAGCGCGAGGTGCGCAAATCGTTCATCGAATATTCCATGTCCGTCATTGTCCAGCGTGCACTACCCGACGTCCGTGACGGTATGAAGCCCGGTCAGAGACGTATCATGTACGCCATGTACGAGGATAAGCTCACCCACGATAAGCCGTTTCGCAAATCGGCAACGACGGTCGGTAACGTGCTCGGCCGGTATCATCCGCACGGAGATGCCGCCGTCTACGGCACTATGGTCCGTATGGCGCAGTCGTTCTCGCTCCGCTATCCGCTTGTCGAGGGACACGGTAACTTCGGTACGATCGACGGCGACGGTGCCGCCGCTTACCGTTATACCGAGGCGAGAATGTCCCGCCTGTCCGACGAGCTGATGCGCGATATTGAAAAGGACGTCATCAAGTGGGACAGAAACTTCGACAATACGCGCGACGAGCCGTCCGTGCTCCCTGCGCGCTTCCCGAATCTGCTTGTCAACGGCTCCGTCGGTATCGCTGTCGGTATGGCGACAAATATACCGCCGCATAACCTCTCCGAGGTCATTGACGGTACGATCTACCTCATGGAAAACCCCGATGCGACCGTGCCCGATCTTCTGCAGTTCATCAAGGGTCCCGATTTCCCCACCGGCGCGACGATCTACGGCACCGCCGGTATCTATGAAGCGTATCAGACCGGTCGCGGCAGAGTCCTCGTGCGCGCCAAGGCGACGATTGAGGAGGAAAATCACCGCATCATCATCACCGAAATCCCGTACCAGGTCAACCGTTCCCTTCTTTTGAAGGCGATGGCAGATCAGGTTCGTGATAAAAAGGTCGAGGGCGTCACCGACATCCGCAACGAGTCCAGCCGCAACGCCAAGGGCAAGGCACTCCGCGGTCCCGACGGTATGCGTATCGTCATCGAATACCGCCGCGATGCGAATCCGACGCTCATTCTGAACCAGTTCTATAAATATACCCAGCTCCAGGATACGTGCGCGATGAATATGCTCGCGCTGGTGAACGGCGAGCCGAAAACGCTCGGTCTGAAGGCGATCCTTCAGGAATATATCAAGCACCAGATGTCCGTCATCACCAACCGCGTCCGCTTTGAACTCAACAAGGCGCAGCGCGAGGCGCACATCTACGAGGGCTACAAGATCGCCATCGACAATATTGATGAGGTGATCTCCATCATCCGCGCGTCCGCCGATACGAACGACGCCAAGGATCGCCTCTCCGCACGCTTTGCGCTCACCGAGGAGCAGGCCTCCGCCATCGTTGCCATGACGCTCGGTCGCCTCTCCGGCATGGAGCGGCAGAAAATCGAGGACAGACTTGCCGAGCTGTACGCTACGATTGAGAGACTGAGTGCGATCCTTGCCGACGAGGGCAAGATCCGCGAGATCATCAAGGAAGAAATGCTTGAGATCCGCGACCGGTTCGGGGACGAAAGACGCACCGACATCACCGAGGCGGAGAACGACATCGTGTATGAGGATCTGATTCCGCAGGAGGACTGCGTTATCACGCTCACAAACGCAGGCTACATCAAGAGAATCCCGGCGGCGACCTACTCCGCGCAGAACCGCGGCGGCAAGGGCATCATCGGCATGACGACGAAGGAAGAGGATTTCGTACAGAGAATTGCCGTTGTCCACAGCCATTCGACGCTTTTGCTGTTCACGAATCGCGGACGGGTGCACACGAGAAAGGCGTACCTCATCCCCGAGGCGGGACGCACCGCGAAGGGCACGAATATTGTGAATCTGCTTGAGATCGAGCCGGGTGAGTCGATCACGGCGATGATCTCGCTGGACACGCGCGAGGAGTCGATCTGGGAAGAGACGCTCGTGATGGTGACGCGCTTCGGTATCATCAAGCGCACCGCGATGACGGAATTTGAAAACAACCGCCGCACGGGTAAGATCGCGATCGACCTTGACGAGGGCGACGAGCTGATCTTTGTGGATAAGACCGCAGGCGAAGCGGACGTTCTGATCGTGACGAAGAACGGAAACGGCGCACGCTTCAGCGAAAATCGCGTATCCGTGATGGGACGGCAGGCGCACGGCGTGATCGGTATCCGCCTCGTCGGTGACGATGAGGTTGCGGGTGCGGCGATCGTGTATCGCGGTGAAGAATGGAACAGCACGCACAAGCTGGTCACCGTGACCGAAAACGGATTCGGCAAGAGAATGGATGCGTCTCTGTTTGAACCGAAGGGACGCGCGATCCAGGGTGTGATCTGCCACGGTATCAATGAAAAAACAGGCCGTCTCTGCGGTATCGCCGTGACGGAGGAGACGGATGACGTCATGATGATTACGACGTCGGGCACGATTGTGCGCACGCCGATTGCAGGCATCCCCGCCTACGGACGGCAGGCGTCGGGCGTTATCGTGATGCGCTTAAGCGAGGGCGACACGCTTCGGATGTTCGCTATCGCTGCGAAGACGGAGGAGACCGAGGCGGATGCCGAGGGCTCCGAAGAAACCTCGGACACAGTCTCGGCTCCTACCGAGGAATAAAGCGAATTTTGAAATTTAGGGACGCTACGCGTCCGGAACGATGTAGGAGGCGCTTAATGCGGAGCGCCTCCTACGACCACCGCCACACCAAAGAGGGGCGGGGGGATTTGATCCCCTCCCCTCTTGGAACTCCCCACCCCTGGGTTTGTGGGGGATTGTATGCGAAACCACCATTAAAAATGGAAGCGTTGCCGCTGCTGTTTTGTGCGAATGGCGTCAAAGAGGACGCCGCCATTCGCGTCGAGGATTTCCTTTGTGTGCAGAAGCATACAATTTTGCCTGCGGCAAAAACGGAAACCTCGCATCTCCCCTCTGCCATCTCCTACGGGGAGTTTGCAGAATTGCGTTACGCTATCCCGTATCGTACCTTTATCTCCGCATATTGTTACCGACCTGAGTTTGTATGTGCAATCCGCACGCGATTCACACCCAAAACAAAAGCGTTTTTGCTGTGTTAGCAGAGACGAAGCACGACGCGTAAGCGGAGTATCATTTACAATAGTGTTTGGGTATGTTTGCACTGCACGCCGTTCATAACTCTCCTCTAAGATGAAGTTTAAGTGGTACGTTGTCCTGCAATTACCGCTGAAAGAACGCTATTAGAGGTGGGGAGTTCCAAGAGGGGCGGACACTTCCGCCCTTCTTTGGTGTGGCGGTGGTGCAGGAGGTGCTCCGCATTAAGCACCTCCTGCATCATTCCCCCAAAGTCGAATTATAAAGAAAAAGAAAGAAAAAAAGAGAAGAAAGGAGCCGCCCATGGAAAGTCCCCGTTTCACAAAAAACGACAGCGGCTTTACCTGCGTCCATTGCGGACGGGAGGTGCCGCCGCTCGGCTATACGTCTCGCAATCATTGCCCGTTTTGCCTGTGGTCGCTCCATCTCGATGTCAATCCGGGCGACCGCGCGTCTGAGTGTAAGGCACCGCTGGAGCCTGTCACCGCCGAGCCTGATCCCAAAAAAGGATACATCATCACCCACCGATGCACTGCCTGCGGCAAAATCGGACGCAACAAAGCCGCCGCAGACGATAATATCTCCCTCATCATCAAGCTCACCGCACGGCATATCTGAAAATTAACGGAAAGGGGTATCTACCCATGGCGAAATCAACTATGCGCCGCGTCAAAAGTCTTCCCGCCATGACGATGATGGAGCCGTTCATCATGGTCAACCGCGTCGGCTCGCAGAATCTGATTACCGATCGCATTCCTATGGGAAAGCTCGATGCGTACCTCAAGGAAAAGCAGGAGGAGGGCATGACGAATATCAGCATGATGCACGTGCTGATTGCCGCCTACGTCCGTATGGCGGCCGCCCGTCCGGCTGTCAATCGCTTTATCCGCGGACAGAGAATCTGGACGAGAGACGAGGTCGAAATTGCCCTCACGATCAAAAAAGAGATGAAGCTCGATTCGCCGGATACAGTGGTAAAAATCACGGTTCCGAGGGATGCAACCTTGCAGGAAATCTATGAGGTGCTGAATACGAAAATCGTGGAATACCGCGAAAATCCCGGCGGCGATTTCGATAAGGTGGCAGGCGCGCTCGCGAAGATACCGGCACTCATTTTGAAATTTATCGTATGGAATCTCAAAAACCTGGACTACTTCGGACTGATCCCGAAATTTCTCACGAATGTCAGTCCGTTCCACTGCTCGTTCTTTATCACATCCATGGGATCGCTCGGTATTCCGCCGATTCACCACCACCTGTACGATTTCGGAACGTGTCCCGTCTTCTGCTCGTTCGGTGCCAAGCGGCGTGTTTACGAGCCGGATGACGAGGGCAATATTGTAAAAAAATCGTATACGGACTTCACGTTCGTCACCGACGAGCGCATCTGCGACGGCTTCTATTTTGCCTCCGGACTGAAGCATTTCAAGAATATCCTCAAAAATCCGAAGCAACTGGACGAAAAACCGGCTGAGGTTGTCATGGACGTTCCGTAATCGGAGGTACATATGAAAAAATTTCTCTCTCTGTTTATCACAGCTTTGCTCATGATCGCGGCGGTTTTGCCTGCCTTGGCGGAGGATTATCTCGATTTTCCCGTGTTCCCCGAGACGCAGGAGCGCAGTCCCAAGCGCGATGCGGGCGGCGCGCTCACGCAATCCGACACGCCGAGCGAGGCGTTCGCCAAGGAGGGCGCGGAGATCGTTTCGTTTCGTTTTTACGATGATGAGCACGTGCAGAGGAATCTGGACAACGGGCTCTCCGCAGGAGAGTTTACCGTTACTCACTACGACCGACCGGACTGCAAATACAGCTGTATCGTGATGTCTTACCACGCGCAGAACGCGTTTGAGGTTCCCTTTACGGTCAAGGAGTCCGGTTTGTACGAATTTCGCTTCGATCATATCACGGATGTGCGCGGACGCGGTGCGTATCTGCAAATCGATGACGGCATCTATTTCGATGCGTATCTGGAGTATCATTGGCCCGATGAGATTTCCATGTACGGCATGTTTGTCGAGCTGACGGCAGGCGAGCACGTGATGAAGCTGTACGGGCATGAGACGGCGCCGACGTATGCGCAGGGATTTGCGTATGTGCTGGTGGAGGCGCGCGAGATCGTGACGGAGCCGGAGACTGAGCCGGAGACGGTAACGGTGGATATTGTGAAGCCGAACCCGACTCCGTATCCGGTCGTGACGGAGACCGCACCTGCGGCGGCGGAGGAAAGTGCCTCTCCGTGGGGGCTGTTCGCACTTTCGGCGGTGTGGATCGCGGCGGCGATTTCCGTATTCGCGGCGGTCATGACCGCGGTACGGCAGAAAAAGGGATAACGAAAAAATCCGCAGTTTATCTGCGGATTTTTTTGCGGATAATGTGGGGCGATGCCCCGAAGCCCCATGAGAGTTACTTTGCGCAAACAATGCAGGAGGGGCAAGGCGCGTAGCCCCTCCTGCACCACCTCCGCGATCGGGAGGGAGGGTTATTCCCTCCCTCCGACACCACCCACCCTTGGGTGTGCAGTTGTAACTGCATCACACCTACCGTCCGAACATCGGCATTATCGTCGCGTTCAGAAGCTCCCTCCTGCTATCGCTGACGGGGAGGCTGCAAGATTGCGGTACATCCTCCCGTATTGTACCTTCATCTCCGCATACTGCTTCCGAACGAAGATCGAACGTTCAATTTCCACGAGATTCGTCTGTATAACAAAAGCGTTTTTGCTGTGTTTGCAGAAATAAAAACACGACGCGCAAGCGTCGTATCTTTTACAAAAGCGTTTTTGATGTGGAAGCATTAAAGTTCGATGCGAGGTTCCCGGTTTTCCGCGTTAGCGGAAACGACCGCTTCGGCGGTCGAGGGAATCCTCGACGCCATTCGCAAATTACCACTGAAGAAGCGCTATGAGGTGGGGAGTGCGGGAGATTTCCGTTTTCCGCGAAGCGGAAATTGCGCCTGCCTTATGGCGCAAAGGAAAGCTCAACCGAGGTGGACTTGTCCACCTCGACGCGACGGTGGTGTGGAGGTGTGGCGCGCTGCACACCTCCACATATTTTTCGTCAATGTTACTTTTCAGGGGCGTGGGGGAGCACCTCTCCCCTCAGATCGTCTTGATGTATTTCCCATACACGCGGAAGTAATCCACGCCGCTCCAGACGGTCATCACGGTCATCGCCGCGATCGTCGCATAGGAGAGCACGTGATACTCCGTGCAGATCGTCAGCGGAATCAACGGCTCCAAAAGAATCACGATAATCGCCAGAATCTGCGTCACCGTCTTTACCTTGCCCAGCCATGCCGCCGCGATTACCTCGCCGCCGCCCGATGCCGCAATCAGACGAAGCGACGTGACCGCCAGCTCACGCGCCATCACGATCAGTGCCGCCCATACGAATACGGGACGGAGAGACGCACATCCCTCATACACGAGGATGCCGAGCATCGCGCCGAATACCATGCACTTGTCCGCAAGCGGGTCCATCAGCTTGCCGAAATCCGTAATCAGATTGTACTTGCGCGCGATTTTTCCGTCCAGCATGTCGGTCAGTGACGTCAGCGCAAAGACCGCCGCCGCCAGGATGCGGATCCACGTATCGGACAGCGGAAGCGGCACGCACAGAAACACCATGAAAAGCGGAATCATGCACACGCGCAGAATGGTCAGCTTGTTCGGAAGATTCATTTTTGCCATCGGATTGTCCTCCTTTACAGCACAGATGTGCCGACGAGATCGTAGTCAAGTGCCTCCGTGATCTTCACGGAGACGAAGGTGCCCTCCTCAAATTTCATACGGGAGGGGGATGTGAAATATACCTTGCCGTCGATGTCGGGCGCGTCGTAGGCGCTTCTGCCGAAATACGATTCGGCGACGACGTCGTATCCCTCGCACAGAACGGTCAGCGTCCGCCCGATAAAGGCTTCCTTTTTCGAAGCGGAGATGTCCGCCTGCCGGCGCATCAGAATATCGGCGCGATCCTGAGCTGTCTGCGCATCCACGCGGTCGGGGAGATCATACGCGGGCGTGCCCTCCTCCAGCGAATACGGGAACACGCCGAGGCAGTCAAACTGCATCTCGTCCGCGAAATGGCACGCGGCTTCAAACTGCGCCTCCGTCTCGCCGGGGAATCCCATAATCATCGTCGTGCGGATGATGACGTCGGGCATCGCCGCGCGCAGTCTTTGTACGGCATCGCGGATCACGGCGGTGTCGCCGTGGCGGTTCATGGAGGCGAGCATACCGTCGTCGCCGTGCTGGATCGGCATATCGATATAATGAAGCACGCGCGGATTTTCCGCCATCTCTTTCACGAGGGCGTCGGTGATTTTGTCGGGATAGCAGTACAGCAGGCGGATCCATGGGATCGCGGTCGCCTCCGTGATCGCGCGCAGAAGGCGCGGCAGGGCGTACTCGCCGTACAGGTCGAGACCGTACACGGTCGTATCCTGCGCGATGAGGATCAGCTCCTTTATGCCCATTTCGTCAAGCGTTTTCGCTTCGGCAACGATGTCCTCCACCGTGCGGGAGCGAAGATCGCCGCGGATATACGGGATCGCGCAGTAGGAGCAGCGGTTGTTGCAGCCCTCCGCAATTTTCAGATAGGCGTAGGCATCCCCCGTCGTGACGACGCGATCGCCGCCGAGGGCGAGGGAATCGTGCGCGTCGAATCGGGCGTAGCGGCGCTGTCCTTTTTTGCGCGTGAGCGCCTTGTCGATCGCCTCGACGATGGAGTGGATCGATGCGACGCCGAGGATGGCATCGACCTCGGGGAAATCGGTGAGGACGGCCTCGCGGTATCGCTCGGGGAGACATCCCGTGACGATGAGGGCTTTGAGCTTCGCGTGCTTTTTCAGCCACGCGACGTCGAGGATGTTGTCGATCGCTTCCTTTTTCGCACTTTCGATGAAGGCGCAGGTATTGACGATGACGACATCCGCCTCGCTTTCCTCGGGCGTGATGGTATAGCCTGCCTCCGCGACGTGCGCGAGCATGACCTCGGTATCGGTGAGGTTCTTCGGGCAGCCGAGGGACACGAAGCCCACGGCATAGGACGAACGGGAAAAATCAGACATGGGATGTCCTTTCCTTTTTTTCTTTTTTCTTGAGGGGGAAAGGGGAGCTCACTCCTCCTCCGCCTCGGCGATGGCATCCTTGATTTCCTGCCCGGTGTAGCCGAGGCGCAAAAGCGAGAGCACCATCTTCTGCCTCTCCGCCGGATCTTCCGGCAGGGGCGTGTACTTGTTTCTGATAATGATCGAGAGCGCGCGCAGATAGTCTTCGTCACAGATGCCTGCGAGCGCCTCGTTTACCGTCTCGGACGAGTATCCGCGTGCGGTCAGCTCGGCGTAAATGCGCTTGCGCCCCCAATATTTGCGTCTCTGATACGTATCGGCAAGCATAGCTGCCTGCTCGTCCTCGCGGATCAGGTGCTTCTCGATCGCCCAGTCCGCGGCCTCTTTGCAAATCTCCTCGGGGAGATTGTGATGGCGAAGTTTTGCGATCAGTCCGCTTCTGCTGTGTCCGGAATACGAGAGGATTTCCTTTGTACGCGCATACGCACGTGACAAAAGGGCGGCGTGCTCCATCTCGGCGAAGGTGTCGCTGCTGATGGAATCTCCTGCCGAAAGGTGGCGGAAGTGCCACAGATCATCGGAGATAAGAAGCTCTGCCTTCTCTTCCTCGCCGCTTTTTTCGCGGATGAGGACGGATACGGAGACGCCCGCAAGGGAGCGGAATACGGACTGAATGGTGTAAGTGTTCACGAAATGACTCCTTTGAAGCCGGCTCTCGCCGGACTGGTGAAGCTCTCTACTGTCAAGCAAAGAGATATACGATGAAAATGATGTGAGGTGGGATGCAGGAGGGGCGTGTCGCGCAGCCCACACCTATGCAGGAGGGGCAAGGCGCGTAGCCCCTCCTGCACCACCTCCGCGGCAAGGGGAGAGGGGGGAGATCCCCTCTCCCCTGCACCCCATTCCCCTGGGGTGCAGTTGTAAATGTATGCTAACGTACCACTTAAACTAAAGCGAAATCGCTGCGTTTTAGAACCTTTCTGCTATCACAGACGGTACGGCTGTAAGATCGCGGTAATGTTCAGCTGTAACCAAACTACCGTCCACGCGTATTCTTCACGATCGAAGATTGTACGTTAAAATTTTTGCCATACCCAGCGCCGTAGGGCGCTTTTTTTACTATGACGTTTAGCCGTTGTTAGCACTACGGCTCGTTTTTGACTCTCTTCAAAAGCTGAGGCTAAAGTGGTATGTTGTCTCAGGTTTCGCTGAAGGAACGCATATGAGGTGGGGAGTTCCAAGAGGGGCGGATACTTCCGCCCCTCTTTGGTGTGGCGGTGGTGCAGGAGGTGTTCCACATTTAACACCTCCTGCCTATTTTCTGCGAAAAGTTTCTTGCACTTGACACCAAAAATCGGGTGCCATTTGCAGGAGCGTGAGGAGGCTGTCCTCACATTTCCTTAATCTTGCCTTTTTGCACGTGCAGGCGGGTGATATGCGAAAACGGCTCGAAATCGCGCACGCGGAAATCCGGCTCGCACGACGTCAGGATGATCTGCTCGTGGCGGAGCTCCGTCAAAAGAAACTCACGCCGCCCCTCATCCAGCTCGGAGAGAACATCATCCAGAAGATAGACCGGACGCTCGCCGAGCATTTTGTGCATCAGCTGTCCCTCCGCCATCTTCAGAGAAAGCGCGATCGACCGCGTCTGTCCCTGCGAGGCAAAGGAGCGTGCCGCCCTCCCGTTCAGAAAGATGCCGATGTCGTCGCGGTGCGGACCGTACAGTGTCGTTTTCGCCGCAATCTCACGCGGGAGATCGGAGAGCAGAAGCGCGCGCATCGCCTCCGTATAGGCGGCGGCTCGCCCTTCGTTCGTGCCGATTTTTCCGTCCGTGCCGAGCGCGTCCGTCAAAACGGCGGTCTTTCCGTCCGTTTCGACCGAATGAGCCGCGCCCGCCTCCTCGGCGGCACCGCGCGGAATGTAGGAAAGCGACAGATAATCCATCCCCCGAGAGAGGGAGGAGAGCTGCTGACGCGCCAGCACCTCCGTTTTTTTCACAAAATCCGCCCGGCAGGTGACGACGGCCGCCGCCGCCTCGGCAAGACTCTGCGCGTAGATTTCAAAAAGCTCCGTGTGCACCCTCTCGCCGCTTGCCGCCGTCTGCCTGAGCAGGGCGTTTCGCTCCTCCAGCGTGCGGTTGTACGTGGCAAGCGCACGGATGTACGGCGGATAGCAAAGCGAGATGGCGATATTCATAAACTCGCGCCTTTCGGCAGGCGATCCCGACACGAGCGACAGATGCTGCGGCGTAAACATGACCGCGTGCAGATGCCCGACCATGTTGATAACGGATTTTTCCTCCACCTCGTCGCGCAGCATGACCTTTTTGCCCGATCTGGACAGCGTGAAGGCGAGGGTGTTCATGCGCTGTGCGTCCTTTTTGAAAAACTCGGTGCGAATGACGGAGAACTCCTTATCGTGCGTGATGAGCTGCTTTTCGTGCGCGCCGCGGAAGGATTTTCCCCTCGCGCAGAAGTAGATCGCCTCAAGCACGTTGGATTTCCCCTGCGCGTTGTCGCCCCAGAGGATGTTCACGCCGCGACCGAAATCGACGGTGGCGGACTCAATATTGCGGAAATAATTCAGATAAATCCGACGAAGGTGCATGGCGGATCAAAGATCGTCCGGCGGCAGATCGAGCTCGTCCAGATCGAGCCCGTCGCCCTCGCCGTCGAGGTCGGAGAGAAGGCGCATATCGATCGGATCGTCGTCGCCCTCCTCAAAATTCGCCTCGCGGTCGGCGGCTACGCGCTCGCGCACGAGCGTTTCGATCTCCGTAATCAGCTCGGGATTGTCCTCAAGGAATTTGCGGGCGTTGTCCTTGCCCTGCCCGATTCTCTGTCCCGCATAGGAGAACCACGAGCCGCTTTTTTCCACGATTTCGTAATGGACGGCGAGATCGAGCAGCTCGGACGCCTTGCTGATGCCGATACCGTACATGATGTCAAACTCTGCGGTGCGGAACGGCGGTGCGACCTTGTTCTTCACGACCTTGCAGCGGACGTGGGAGCCGACGATTTCCGTACCGTTTTTGATGTTCTCCGCCTTGCGGATGTCGAGGCGGACGGAGGCGTAGAATTTCAGCGCCTTACCGCCGGGGGTTGTTTCGGGATTGCCGTACATGACGCCGACCTTCTCGCGCATCTGATTGAGGAAGATGACCATGCTCTTCGTTTTGGATACGGTGCCGGAGAGCTTGCGGAGTGCCTGCGACATGAGGCGTGCCTGCAAGCCGACGTGGGCGGCGCCCATATCGCCTTCGATTTCCGCCTGCGGAACGAGCGCGGCAACGGAGTCGATAACGACAATGTCGATGGCGCCGGAGCTGACGAGTGCCTCGCAGATTTCGAGAGCCTGCTCACCGCAGTCGGGCTGGGAGACGAGCATTTTATCGATATTGACGCCGAGCGCCTTGGCATAGACCGGATCGAGCGCGTGCTCCGCGTCGATGAAGGCGGCCTCGCCGCCTGCCTTCTGCACCTCGGCGATCGCATGGAGGGCGAGGGTTGTCTTACCGGAGGATTCGGGACCGTAGATTTCGATGATACGGCCGCGGGGCAGACCGCCGACGCCGAGTGCGAAATCGAGATTGAGCGATCCGGTGGGGACGACGCTCACGGACATACGGGGGTTTTCGCCCATTTTGATGATGGATCCCTTGCCGTAGGTGCGCTCGATCTGCGCGATGGCGACGGAGAGGGCTTTCTGCTTCTCCTCGGGCGTGGCATCCGCGGCGACTTCGACGGCGGGGGATTTGGTTTTCTTCGTGGATTTAGCCATAAGAGGGTGATCCTTTCCGTGGAATTTTGATGTAAACGCGGTTTTCGGCTGTGCGCCGATGCGCATAATTATCCATCCATAATTATATCACAAAAATGGCGGAAAGTAAAGGGATTTTGGGGAAAAAAGTTGGGTGCGGGGGAAACGCAGGAGGCGTTTAATGCGGAACTGCCTCTTGCAGATGCCTACGGCATCTCCGCCCACCTGCCACACCAAAGGGGGCGGGGGAAAAGATCCCCGCCCCCTTGGATCCCCCACCCCTGGGGTTTGCTGAAACTTCACCTCAGCATACCACTTTCGCCGAAGCGAAACTGCGGCGTTTAGAATCTCCTTCCTGCAATCGCTGACGGTACGTTTGCAAGATCGCGGTAATGCTCACCTACAGCCAAACTACCGTCCACGCGTTCTGTTTCCGAAAGAAAATCGCATGTATAAATTTGGACGGGATTCTCCATATAACGAACGCGTTTATGCTGTGTTTGCAGAGACGAAGCACGACGCTTTAGCGGAGTATCTTTTACAATATCGTTTAACGATTGTTCGCACTGCAGTTCGATCCTGACGCTACGTTAGGATGAAGCATGAGTGGTATGTTGCCTCATGTTTCGCTAAAAGAGCGCTATGAGGTGGGTATGGAGGTATCAGAGGAAAGGGCGGATTCTTCCGTCCCTTTCCTCTGATCGCGGCGGTGGTGCAGGAGGGTAGCGAAGCGGCGGTGCGGTAGTGAATAACACCGCGGGGCGGTGTTAGAGCCGCACCGTGCCCGAGCCGCAGCGAGAAAGTGCGACTTGCCCCTCCTGCATTTATTCTTGCGCAAAGTTATTTGCGAATGCCGCCGAAAGTCGGGCGTCATTCGCGGCTCCAAAGAATAAAACAGGGCCGCTGCACGTTGTGCAGCAGCCCATTCGGTTTTATTCTTCCTCGATGCTTGCCTCGGCGATGACCTTCTGTGCCACGGAGGACGGAACCTCCTCGTAACGGACGATCTCAAAATCAAACTTGCCTCTGCCTTGCGTTGCCGCACGGAGCGAGATCACGTAATCGCCCATCTCGGACTTCGGAGCTTCGCCCTCCAGCGTCGTGTAGCCCTTCTTGCCCTCGGTCGGATTCATGCCGAGCATGCGTCCGCGTCTCTTTGTGAGATCGCCGATGACGTCGCCCACCATGGCATCCGGCACGGTGACGGTAAGCGTGCCGACCGGCTCAAGCAGGATCGGCTTCGCCTTCGGGAGACCCTCCTTGTACGCGAGCTTTGCAGCCAGCTTGAACGAAATCTCGTTGGAGTCAACGGGGTGGTACGAGCCGTCGTACAGATCCGCCGCGAGATTGACAACCGGGTATCCGGCGAGAACGCCGTGGAGCATAGCCTCCTGGAGTCCCTTCTCGACTGCGGGATAGAAGTTCTTCGGAACGGTACCGCCGACAACGGACTGCGTGAAGGTGAGTCCGTCCTCCTCGCTGTGGGAGAAGCGGATTTTGACGTGACCGTACTGACCGGAGCCGCCGGACTGCTTCTTGTGCTTGCCTTCGACATCGGACGTGCCCTTGATCGTCTCACGGTACGCGATTCTCGGCTCGGTGAGGACGACGGAGGTGCCGTAACGGCTCTTCAGGCGTGCGATCGTGACGTCGAGGTGGATGTCGCCCATGCCGGAGATGACCATCTGCTTCGTCTCGGCGTTGTTTTCGTAGCGGAGGGTGCGATCCTCCTCCAAAAGGCGCGCGATGCCGCCGGAAATCTTGTCCTCATCGCCCTTGGCGGCGGGAACGATTGCCTTCGTGAGGTACGGCGTCGGGAACGCAATTTTCTTATACTGTGCGGTGCCGGAGGCGCGGAGCGTATCGTTTGTGGCAGTATTCGACAGCTTCGGAATCATACCGATGTCACCGCAGACGAGCTCATCGACCTCGGTCTGCTTCTTGCCGCGCATGGTGTAGATGTGGGAAAATTTCTCCGTCGCGCCGGTGGTGAGATTTTTGAGCGCGGTATCCTTCTTGAGCGCGCCGTTCATGACCTTGAAGAAGGACATCTTGCCGACGAACGGATCGGCGACCGTCTTGAACACGAATACAGCGGTATCCGCGCCGTCGACTTCGATGGCGATTTCCTTGTCCTCAATATCCTTTTCGGTATGGCGTGCGGTCGGACGCGGGAAGGATTCGGCGATTGCGTCCATCAGTGCGTACACGCCCCACATTTTCGTAGCGGCGCCGCAGTACACGGGCGTGATCGTGCCGTTGATGATACCCTCGTGCAGAGCGAGGACTGCCTCCTCGCGCGTGATCTCCTCGCCGGAGAAGTATTTTTCCATAAGCTCCTCGCTCGTGCCGGCGAGTGCCTCGTTCAGCGTCTCCTTATACGATGCGGCGAGGTTTTCCCACTCGTCGCGCATCATAAGCTCCTCGCGCTTGCCCTTCTCGTTGTAGCGATACGCCTTCATGGAGATGAGGTCGATCATGATGATGTTTTTATCGGTACGGATCGGCACGAAAACGGGGCACAGAGATGTACCGAACATTTCATGCAGATCGTTGAAGACGCGGTTGAAGTTTGCATCGGGATCGTCGCACTTATTGACGAAGAACGCACGCGGAATGCCTGCGTTCTCGGCAAATTCCCAGCCGAGCTCGACGCCGGTCTCGATGCCTGCCTTCGCATCAACGGCGATCACGGCAGCGTCCGCCACGCGGACGGCCTCGAGTGCCTCACCCGTGAAATCGAGGAAGCCGGGCGTATCGAGCACGTTGATTTTGATTTCGTTCCACTCCAGATTTGCCATAGCAGTGGAGAGGGAGAAGCCGCGGCGGATTTCTTCCGTATCGTAATCGCATACCGTAGTGCCGTCGGGGGTGCGTCCGAAACGGTCCGTCGTGCCGGAGCCGTACAGCATTGCCTCGGCGAGCGTGGTCTTACCGCTTCCGCCATGTCCGAGAAGCGCTACGTTACGAATTGCTTTTGTAGTCAGGTTTGCCATATGTGGGTTTCTCCTTTTGTTTAATGTGTACAATAGATTTCCATCCGGATCACCGGCATGTATACATTATATACCACAAGTTGCACATTTGCAAGGGGTTTATATAAAAAAGTTTTAGTTATTTTGGGAAAAGGGCAAAAATTTTTTTGTGGAAAGTGCGCAAGAGGGGGTTTTACGCAGGAGGTGTGTAGCGCGGCACACCTCCTGCACCACCGCCACGCCAAAGAGAGGAGGGGGAAAGACCCCTCCTCTCTTGGAACTCTCCTCCCTTGGGTGCAACGGTAACTGCATCACACCTACCGTCCAAACCAAAGCGTTGCCGTTGCGTTTAGAATCTCCTTTCTGCTGTCTCCTACGGAGAGACTGTAAGATCGCGGCAACGTTCAGCCACAATCGATCTACCGTCCACGCGTGCTGTTTCCGATCGGAATTTGTACGTACAAATTTAGTCCCAATTTGACAATGTGTTCCCGGTGAACGTAGCTTTTATTTGGCTCCCTCCGGGAGGGAGCTGTCATCGAAGATGACTGAGGGAGAGTGCGCAAACGATAGGTTCAGATCAAATTATACGCCTGCGCAGGCTCCTTCCGTCACGACTTCGTCGTGCCACCTCCCTCTCGGAGGGAGGCTTTGATGTGCCGTTTCTCAGTGGGAACACAAAAGGTAATTGGGAGTAAATTTATACGCGATTCGTACCAAGTTTATCCCTGTTCGCTCGCGCGGGAGCGCGTCTTTTACAAAAGCGTTTAGCTGTTGTTCGCACTAATGTTCGTTGCGAGGTTCCCGGTTTTCCGCGTCAGCGGAAACGACTGCTTAGGCAGTCGAGGGAATCCTCGACGCGAATGGCGGCGGCATCCTTGACGCCATTCGCACTTGACATCTCCTCTAAAGCTGAAGTTAAAGTGGTATGTTGGCATATAGTTACAGATGAGAGAACGCTATTGGGGAAAAGAGGTGTGGGAGAGAAGGGGATTCCCCTTCTCTCCGATGCAGGGTTGCCACGAAGGGCTCCGCGCGGACCCTTCGTGCGGGGCGCAGGGGCGGAGCCCCGCATTTTCAGCAGGCGGTGGTCGCAGATGCCGTAGGCATCTGCAAGAGGCAGTTCCGCGTTAAACGCCTCCTGCATATGTGCATCCCCCCATGCAAAAATCCCCCGCCGTGAAGCGAGGGATTTCGGTTGAATTTATTTCTTCTTTCTTCTCAAAAAGGAGATGAGACCGATGAGAACGGCAAGCACACCGACAGCGATCACAATGGCGGCGGTCGGGATGGCGGAAGCGTCGTTCTCCGCAGGGGTGGTGTCTGCCGCAGGCGTAGTCACCGGCTCGGTTACGGGCTCGGTTACGGGCTCGGTTTCGGGCTCGGTCACGGGCTCGGTTTCGGGCTCGGTCACGGGCTCGGTTTCGGGCTCAGTTTCGGACTCGGTCACGGGCTCGGTTTCGGGCTCGGTCACGGGCTCGGTTTCGGGCTCAGTTTTGGGCTCGGTCTCAGGCTCAGTTTCGGACTCGGTTTCGGGCTCAGTTTTGGGCTCGGTCTCAGGCTCAGTTTCGGACTCGGTCACGGGCCCAGTCTCCGGCTCCGTTTCCGTGATTTCATCCGAGGTGTCGGTGTCGGGCGTGTCCGCATTCGGCTCACACGCGCACAGAGTGAATGCGAGAAGGGCGGCAAGGACGAGTGCGAGGATTTTTGTTGTAACTTTCATGATTC
>JAZNHT010000028.1:0-45319 GCA_045577175.1 Eubacteriales bacterium
AACCTGATCGGTCGTACAGGTTGCGGCAGCACCTGCCGTGTGCTTGTAAGAAGTCTCCTTCTGAGCAACGGTAACCGTGCCGCAGACGGTACACTGCTTACCTTCCGTCAGACCCTTTGTAGTACAGGTGCCCTCTACTGCAGGAATCGTTTCCTCGGTATGATCGATCGTAGCAACAATTTCCTGTGCAACGGTGATCTTACCGCACTCAACACACATCTGACCTTCCGTCAGACCGGTTTCGGTACAGGTAGGTTCTACTGCGGGAATCGTTTCAAACTCCGTATGCTCATGTGCTTCGTAGGTGTACTTGAATCCGTAGTAGTACTGGGTTGCGGTGGTACCGACAGCTCTCGAGAAGCTGAAGACGTGCTCGCCGGCATCAAGGTAAATGCCATCCATGCCGTAGTAGGTCTTGGGCGTGGTTGCACCGGCACTCTGGAACACGAAGTTATACCAGTCGCCGTCATCCACACGAGCCGGAATGTAGGCGGTTCCATCCTGTGTACCCGAAGCAATGAATGCGAAGGAGTAGAAACCGTCAACGGGTGCCTCAAACGTAACCTGGTAGGTGGGACGGTTTGCCCAGATTACCTCTTTCTGTGCAGGCGTGGAGCCGCCCCACAGGGTGATCCAACCGCGACCGGAAGCATCCGGGTAGTGACCTGCAACGTTGTAATTCGGGCCGTTCTTCGCTGCCCAATATTTTACGTTATTGTAGAGCCACGGCTGAACGTCAACGTAATCAACGAAGTTGAGCGTGACAGCCTCGGCATCCACGAAGGGATCGGTAGGTGTTGTTGTGCCGATCTCGGTTGCAACCTGGCAGTCTGCACAATCGGCGATATATGCGTATCCGCAGAACTGCACCAGCTCGCAGACGCTACACGTAGCGTTCACTGCGTGCGGATGAGCCTCTTCTGTCGTGTACGTGAATTTGTGACCGCCGGGATTCAGAATCTTGCCGCAAACGGTACAAACCTGATCGGTCGTACAGGTGGCTGCATCGCCTGCCGTATGAGCAGCAAGAGCAGTAGCTTCCTGTGCAACGGTGACCGTGCCGCACTCGACACACTTCTGACCTTCCGTCAGACCGGTTTCGGTACAGGTAGATGCTACTGCGGGAATCGTTTCGAACTCCGTATGCTCATGCGCTACGTAAGTATAATTGAAACCGTAGTAGTACTGGGTTGCGGAGGTATCGACTGCCATCGAGAAATGGAAGACGTGCTCGCCGGCATCAAGGTAAATGTTGTCCATACCGTAGTAGGTATTGGGTGCACTATAGCCACAACCTGTGGTCTTAACATGATACCACTCGCCGTCATTCACACGGATCGGAACGTAGCCCTCTCCGGTCGCTCCGCCTGCAACTCTGAAGGCGAAGGAGTAGTAGCCGTTAATGGGTGCTTCAAACGTAACCTGGTATGTAGGGAGATCCTTCCAAAGCGCCTCCTTCTGCGCATCGTTGCTTCCGCCCCACAGGGTAACGTAGCCGCGAGCGTCCGGCCGGAAGCCTACGACTGAATAGTTGGGACCATTATGGCTTGCCCAATACTCCGTGTTGTTGAACAGCTGGGGCTGTTCATCAACATAATCAACGAAGTTCTTGGTAATAACGGTCTCAGCGTTTTCGAAAGCAGCCGTCGGCGTTGTCGAGCTGATTTCGGTTGCTGCAAAGCTCGTGACGACTGCAAACACAGCCAGCAGAGCGCACAGCATGAGAGAGAATAACCTTTTCATTGTGCCAAATCCTTTCTGAAATAAAATATTTTGTATGAAAGTAATAACTTTCAACTTATATTCTACTATGATTTTACCAACATGTCAACAAGTTTTTTCAAAATAAAAAACTTTTGTCAAAATCGTGCATCGCACCCTCTTTTATTTGTTGAACTCATGCAAAAAACGTTCCATGGATGCAAGCGTATGCGGCTCGATGAAATGCTCGATCTTCTCCGTTTGGGAAAGCTCATCCTCCGTTTTATTCAGCAGGCAGAAAAATCGGTGAATAATCTCATGGCGGCGGACGAGAAACGCCCCCGTGCTTCTTCCGTACTCGGTGAGCGTGACGTATCCGTACCGTTCGGCAAAGACGCATCCGCTTTCGGACAGATGCGCGATCATTTTGGTCGCCGAGGATGGTGTGACGTGCAGCTTCCGTGCGAGCACGCCGACGCGCACGGGATCGCCGTTTTCGCTGAGTCTTGCGATCATTTCGAGATAATCCTCCATGGACGGCGTGATCGCCCGCCGTTCCGCCTCTCTGTAGCCGTTGAGCGTGCGAAAATTCTCCTCACGATCCTCTGTCACAATTCGTCAACCTCCGACATATAGTAATATAGGAAAGAAAGTTTCCCTACGGAAAAATATGCACGGAGGAATTTTTTATGCTTTCAATTGACAGTACAAGTACGCCGACCGTACCGATGTGCACCCTCAAGCCGGGCGATTTTGCCACGGTGCGCGCGCTTACCGTATCGGGCGGCATCCGCCGCAGACTTCTGGATATAGGACTCGTCCCGGGCGCACAGATCGCCTGTGTGGGAGTCAGTCCGCTTGGGGATCCGTCCGCCTACCGCATCTGCGGTGCGGTAATCGCCCTGCGCGCCGAGGACTGCCGCGGCATCCTTGTGGAGGCGTGAGATGGGACTGATGAAAGATTCTCTTGCCGCAGATTTGGGCGGCACGGTACAAGAGGGAGAATACCTGATCGCGCTCATGGGGAATCCGAACGTGGGAAAAAGCACCGTTTTCAATGCGCTGACGGGACTGCATCAGCACACAGGCAACTGGTCGGGCAAGACGGTCGGGGCGGCGTTCGGCAATTTTTCGCACGGTGGGCGCACGTACTGTGTTGCCGATCTGCCCGGGACGTATTCCTTGCACGCGCACTCCCCCGAGGAGGAGATCGCACGGGATTTTCTCACGAAATCGTCTCCGCATCTGACGGTGGTCGTGTGCGATGCGACGTGCCTCAAGCGGAATCTGCATCTCGTTTTGCAGATTCTTAAGGTGACGCCGCGCGTGCTCGTCTGCGTGAATCTGATGGATGAGGCAAAAAAACGGCGGATTCGCCTGAATCTGCCGCTGCTTGAAAAGCGGCTGGGCGTGCCCGTTGTGGGAATCTCCGCGCGGCGGAAGGAGGACATCCGCCGACTGACGGAGAGAATCGCTGACGCAGCAGACGCGCCGATCGAAACGGAAGGTGGCTGCAAGCAGCGCGGCGCACGCACGTCCGCTGATGAAACGGCGGTCGAGACCGTGCGTGCCGCCGAGGAAATCGCGGACGGCGTGGTGCACGAAGAAACGCGGGAAAAATCGCGCGAGGAGAAAATCGACCGCGTTCTGACGGGGCGCGTGATGGCGTATCCCGTGATGCTGGCACTTTTGCTCGTTGTATTCTGGATCACCATCGTCGGCGCGAATGTGCCGTCGTCATGGCTGTCGACGTTCTTTACATCGTTTGAATCCCCCCTGTACGGCGCGCTCACAAAACTCGGCGCACCCGTATTCCTTGCCGAGATGCTCGTGTACGGGATGTATCGCGTGCTTTCGTGGGTGGTGTCCGTCATGCTGCCGCCGATGGCGATCTTTTTTCCGATGTTCACGCTTCTTGAGGACGTGGGATACCTGCCGCGCATCGCGTACAATCTGGATCGGTGCTTTCAGAAATGCAGTACGTGCGGCAAGCAGGCTTTGACGATGTGCATGGGATTCGGCTGCAACGCCGCAGGCGTGGTCGGATGCCGCATCATTGATTCGCCCAGAGAGCGGCTGATCGCTATTTTGACAAACAGCTTCGTGCCGTGCAACGGGCGGTTTCCGCTTCTGATTGCGATGACGTCGATGTTCTTTATCTCAACGGGGTCCGCCCTCGGATCGCTTGCAGGCGCGGCATTTCTCGCGCTGATTATCGTGATCTCCGTCGCCGTAACGCTCGGCGTATCGGCACTCCTTTCAAAAACGGTGCTTAGAGGGCTTCCCTCCTCTTTTACGCTGGAGCTTCCGCCGTACCGCCGCCCCGTAATCCTGTCCGTGCTCGTGCGGTCTGTGCTGGATCGGACGCTGTTCGTGCTTGGCCGTGCCGCCGCCGTTGCCGCCCCTGCGGGGATTCTCATTTGGATTTTGGCAAACGTAAAAATCGGAGGCGGCACGGTATTCGCGCACCTCACCGGCGTGCTCGATCCGATCGGGCGTGTGATGGGCATGGACGGCGTGATTCTTCTCGCATTCATCCTCGGATTTCCTGCGAACGAAACGGTGATCCCCATTATGATGATGGGGTATCTGTCCTCGGGAACGCTTTCGGAATACGGATCGCTGACGGAGCTTCACACCATTCTTGTCACAAACGGATGGACACCGCTGACGGCGGTCTGCGTGATCCTGTTCAGTCTGATGCACTGGCCATGCTCGACTACGATGCTGACAATCCGCAAAGAAACAGGCAGCTTCAAATGGACGGCACTCGCATTTCTCCTGCCGACTGCGATCGGTGCTGCTGTGTGCATTCTCGTAAACGGAATCGTGCATCTCGCGCAGTTGTTTTAGCACTCCTTTCGCAAGAGTGCTAATGTTTACGGATTCGTCATAATTCTCGGTATGCGTGTTCACAATCATACGGTATCATACTGTTTGTAAGGGGATAGAATAAACGGTAAGGAGAAGCGGCACCGCACACCCCATTCACCTGCGGGCGTGCCGCGCGTATGAATCATGAACACACAAAAGCTGACACAAAAGAGCCTGGAATCCGTACAGCTCGCGCGGGACATCGCGATCGAGCACGGAAATCAACAGCTGCACGCACTGCATCTGTGGTCGGCACTGCTCTCCCAATCGGACAGTCTCATCACGGAAATGATGAAAACGATGGGCGTGAGCGTCTCGGATTTGTCCGACGAAATTAGCAACGCCATCGGCGGATTGCCAAAAATCAGCGGCAGCATTGATCCCGAGCAGGTGTATCTGACACGCGAGCTGAATGACGCGCTCTCTGCCGCCGAACGGGAAGCGGCATCCATGCAGGATGAATTTGTTTCGGTAGAGCATCTGTTCCTCGGTATCCTTGAGAAGGCGGATCGCCAGACGAAGGAGCTCCTCGCACGGCATGGGATCACGAAGAAAAAGTTCCTTGAGGTTTTGAAGACGGTACGCGGCAACACGCGCGTGACGAGCCAGAATCCCGAAGCCACGTACGACGCGCTGAAAAAATACGGTTCCGATCTCGTCGAGATGGCGCGTCGGCAGAAGCTGGATCCCGTGATCGGGCGCGATGACGAAATCCGCAACGTGATCCGCATCCTGTCGCGAAAGACGAAGAACAATCCGTGTCTGATCGGTGAGCCGGGCGTCGGCAAAACAGCGATCGCAGAGGGGCTTGCCCAGCGGATCGTGCACGGCGACGTGCCCGACAATCTGAAAGGACGCACGATTTTCTCCCTCGACATGGGCGCGCTGATTGCCGGTGCGAAATACCGCGGCGAATTTGAGGAGCGTCTCAAAGCCGTTCTGAACGAAGTCAAGGAGAGCGACGGGCAGATCATCCTGTTTATCGATGAGCTGCACACGATTGTCGGCGCCGGAAAAACGGACGGCGCCATGGACGCAGGCAATCTCTTAAAGCCGATGCTTGCACGCGGTGAACTCCACTGCATCGGTGCGACGACGCTCAACGAATACCGCCAGTATATCGAAAAGGATGCAGCACTGGAGAGACGTTTTCAGCCCGTTCTCGTGGAGGAGCCGACCGTGGCGGACACGATCACGATCCTGCGCGGACTGAAGGAGAAATACGAGATCTTTCACGGCGTGAAGATCCAGGATCAGTCGCTCATCACGGCGGCAACGCTGTCGGGGCGGTACATCTCCGACCGCTTCCTTCCCGACAAGGCGATCGACCTCGTGGATGAGGCGTGCGCGCTGATTAAAACGGAAATGAACTCAATGCCGACGGAGATGGATGAAATCTCCCGCAAAATCATGCAGCTCGAAATCGAGGAAGCCGCCCTGACGAAGGAGACAGATAAGCTCTCCGTCGAGCGTTTGAGTGCCATCCGCGCCGAGCTTTCGGAAATGCGCGAGAATTTCTCGCAGATGAAGGCGCGGTGGGAGAACGAAAAGCAGGCGATCACGCGCGTGCAGAAGCTGCGTGAGGAGATCGATGCGACCGGTGCCGCCATTGAGCGCGCGCAGAACGAGTACGATCTGACGAAGGCGGCGGAGCTGAAATTCGGCAAGCTCCCCGAGCTGCAAAAGCAGCTTGCCGAGGCGGAAGCGGAGGCGGAAACGAACAAAAAGACCACCCTGCTCCGCGACACGGTGACAGAGGAGGAGATCGCGCGGATCATCTCCCGCTGGACGGGGATTCCGCTTGCCAAGCTGATGGAGGGCGAGCGCGAAAAGCTGCTCCATCTGGATGACACACTCCACCGCCGCGTGGTCGGGCAGGATGAGGCTGTCGCACGCGTGACGGACGCGATTCTGCGCTCCCGTGCCGGAATCCAGGATCCGCGCCGTCCGATCGGTTCGTTTTTGTTCCTCGGTCCGACCGGCGTGGGCAAGACGGAGCTTGCGAAAGCACTCGCCGAGGCTTTGTTTGACGACGAGCACAGCATGATTCGCATCGACATGAGCGAATACATGGAGAAATACTCGACGTCCCGTCTGATCGGTGCGCCTCCCGGATACGTCGGCTATGACGAGGGCGGTCAGCTGACGGAAGCGGTGCGCCGCCGCCCGTATGCGGTCGTTCTGTTTGATGAGGTGGAGAAAGCACATCCCGATGTGTTCAACGTGCTCTTACAGGTGCTGGACGATGGGCGGATCACGGACAGCCAGGGACGCACGGTCGATTTCAAAAACACGATCATCATTATGACGAGCAATCTCGGCTCGGATGTGATTCTCGACGGGATCACGGACGCAGGCGAGATCAGCGAGAACGCACGGGAGACGGTGCACGCGCTTCTGAAGCGTTCATTCCGCCCCGAATTTCTCAACCGCATGGACGAGATCGTGTTCTACAAGCCGCTGACGAAAGAGAACATCCGCGGTATCGTGGATTTGCTGCTTCGTGATCTGGAAAAGCGGCTTGCCGACCGCCGTCTTACACTGACGGTAAGCGATGCGGCGAAGGATCACATCGCGGATGCGGGCTACGATCCCGTATACGGCGCACGTCCGCTGAAGCGATACTTGCAGACGCATCTGGAAACGGTGATCGCAAGAAAGATTTTAGCAGACGATCCCGCGCCGGAGACGGTGCTGGCTGTCGATTTCGACGGAAAAGCGATCACGGTGGAGTAAAGGTCATAACTACAGGTTGAGCTTTGCCGGTGGTTTTCAGAATACAAAAAGATTCTCCTCATCGCATATGCGATTAGGAGAATCTTTTTTAGGAATGCAGGAAAATGTGTGATCCTTAATTAAGCAGCTGCTCAATCTTCTGTGTTTTTTCGGCTTCCGTAATCAAGCCCATTTCAGCCTGCTGTTCAATTCTTCTGATAGCTTCAAAATTATCAACTTTCTTTTTTGCAATATCGAGCTTAACATCGTACTCCTCTTGAGTGAGAAGCTCCATTCCCAGAGCCTTATCCAGCTTGGCTTTTTCAGCAAGAAACTCTTCTTCAACCTGCTGTTTTTCACGAAGAACCTTCTTTTGCTTTATCTCTTTTTCAAGTTCCATGATCTTCTGTTCCAGTTCCTGTTTTTTGCTCATTTTTGGATCCATCAGTTTGAGAATATCGCTGACATCAATCCCAGGCATATCTCCACTTTCAAGAACGTAGTCCACATATTTTCTTCCTATTTGTATATACGAAGCATTAAGTTCTTGTTCAATTACGTTCACTTGTGATTTCAATGCAACCAGTTCACTCTGCTCTTGAGCAGTAACCGCAACACTCGAACCAACAGTAGCCGCTGTTTTAAGAACACTGTTTCCTGCATTTCCTACTGCCTTTGTTACCTTGTCAAACAATCCCATTTTTGTATCCTCCAAAATTTTTCAAAATCTGTAACCGCATGCTTTGCAGCGGTATTTTTTCCCAATATCGCCGGTGCCCAAAATACCAAAGACACCGACCTTAACCACCTTGCCTACATTAGAAATCTTCTCTAATGTAATCGAATGACATACAGGACAATGCGCTTTTACTGCGCCGCTGTTATATTCATCAACTTTTTTCGCAATTTCGCACGCTCGCATTTCTTCGTTTTCTTTTATGATTTTCTTTTTTCTGGAACTCGTTTCCTCATCGTACTCAGCGTTTTGCTTGATTTTTGCCTCAAATTCTTCTCGTTTTTCTTGCGACGCAAACATCAAACCACTCGATGTTAAATACTCTCTCGGAACGGTTTCCATTTCATTACCACAAACCTCACAAACAACGGTATCTTTCTTTGGTTTGCATATTAATCCGCATTTCTTGCAATAGACAAGCATGTTTTCTCTCCTTTCCCACAAATTATCAATAAAGATAGTTATCTTAATTTAGATTCGAAAGTTACTCTGCTTCCTCTAAACTATCCTTAATCATCCTTCTGATCGTTTTCTCGGAATACCCATACCGCTTTGCCAAATCACGCAAATTCGATCCGTCGTATTCCTTGATGATGCTATGCTGAATGCGCTTGGCATTAAACAGGTGCACAGGAAAAGTGATTTGCTGTCCTTTGTACATCTGATAGATTGCTATCGCACTGTCAAGTCCTACTACTGTGCTGATTTCGCGATAAATTTCATTCAAAAGGTCAGCCTCATTTTCTTCCACGCTATCACCACCTTCCCTGCATCGTAATTATTGTATCACGTAAAAAATTCCCTCGCAAATCCCGCAGTCCTTACGTTTGTCCAAAAAACGACAAAATTCCTCATTCTTCCTTACCGAAAGAATGAGGAATCTTATGGGGACTGTTATTTTGCTTTTAGTCCCACTTCGGTGAACCGAAAATGAAAAACCACCCTCTCGGGTGGTTTTCCGTTTTCTATAGACAACTTGGTTATGACTTTTATTGATGAATGACAGAAACGCGCATCCGAATGATTTCCCCGGTAGGATTCAGCAGATACTCCTTTGCCCATTTCTCCCAATCGGCATCTGTGGCGGAAACCTCGTCGGGCAAGTCGAGATTTTCTCCCCTTACGGTCCATGTAACGGAATAGATTCCGTACACGTCAAATTTCACCTGTACCGTGCCGTTTATCACAGAATACGATGCTTCGGGGTGATTGCTGTAAAGAATATGCGTAAATTCGGAGATATCCCCTCCGAGCGTGATTTCATAAACAGAATACGCTACTTCATCCGTTACGATGATCTCATCGGGGAATCTGTCGGGCGGGAGCGGATCATTCATGTTGTGATCGTGGAACACAACGTACACGCCGTCCATGTATTCCACGGAATACACAGGCTGACCGGGACCGTTTTCGGAGTATTCGAGAGTCAGCTTGCCGCAGCGTTTTTCCAACTCCGCCACCGTCATATACAGCATGGAATCCGAGGGATTGCAGAGCACTACGCTCTCCGGTCGGGGGAAATTCTCGCTGTAGAACAAGTAGTCCAGTATCACGTTTATTCCCTTTGTCTTTGCCGCAACGAATACACGGAACTCACCGCTCCCCCCTCCGCCTTCGACAGAAACGATTCTGCCGTCCGTATATCCGTCGGGGAGTGAAACCGTGCACGAGGACAGTGAGGCAATGCTCATATCCGCATGGAGAATTGCAAAATAGAAGCGCAGATCATCATCGAAAACGTAAATTACGGGAGAACCGCCGATGATGGAATACTTGATTCGCGCTTCCTCGGCCGCGGCAGGCAGAGAATCCTCTTTTTTGCCCGCGCAAGTCGGAATATCGGAGAACTCCGTATCCAAAGCAGGCGCGGAATCGAGCTGCGTCACAAAATAGTCGTAAATATTGTACCTGAAGCAGCCGTATTCGTTTCTGCCTTCGACGGTATCCTCATCTGCCCAGTAGAGCGAACCTTTGACGTATTCGCCGTAGTATCTGCTCAGGTATTCCGCATACGGATAGTTGGGTTCCATGAGAACGTCCCCGTTCAGAGTGACAACATAAAAGCTGTAAAAACCGTTTTCGTGGCGGTATTCCACAGCGGCTCTCGTTCCGTTCGGGGAGAAGGTAATCACAGGGCGCACTGCTGAACGGTAAGCCAGAGAATTGCGAACAATCCGTCCGTCTTCATGGGTGAAGGCCACGTCCCCGTAATACAAGCCGTCCCGTTCAAGCACCGCTGTCCATCCGAATGCGGATACGGTTTCCTCCGGCTGTACCGTTTCGGGATTCTTCATATAGAACAGACCGTAAATGCGGTAGATCACTTCTTCCCAGTACAGGGCTGTATTCAGATTTTCGGGAATTGCCTGCAAAACGAGGGTGTACTCTCCGGCGGGAATATGGATGTCCAAATCGTAAACATACGTGCCGTCCATGTACGTCACATCGTTCATCGTGAACGATGCCGGAACTGCCATTCCGTCAGGAATTTCCGGCGCATATTGCCCGACGGAATACGCACGGCGGGTGCTTTCGCTTGTCGGAGTCAGCACTTCTCCGCGCAAAGCGGCGAGGGTGTATATAATCTGCTCCTCAAGGGAGGAAAGATTGCTCTTTACAACCTCCTCGGGAGGGGTAATAAGTCCTCTGACTCGCTCCTCAAGCGGACTCATCTGCCCTGCCAGCATGGTAAGATAGAACGGCACACCGCTGAATGCTTCGCCGCCAAACTCCACACCCTCGGGAATGTATCCGTCAACAGCCGATGAGCAGCTTGAAAACGCCCCTTCGCTGATGTACTTTACCGAATCGGGGAGGCAGATCGCTTTCAGCTTATAGTTGCTTGCGAAGGCATTATACCCGATATATTCAATATTCCCGAAGTCGATCTCCGTGAGCTCCGTCGCCTGTACTGCATGAGCCGCCACAAAGCGGACGGATTCGGGGATGGTAAATTTCGTCTCTCCCTCACACTCGTAGTGGAGCAGAATGGAGCCGTCGGAGGTCATGATCAAACCGTCCTCTTCCACAAAGGAAAGATTGTTTTCCGCAATGATAATATCCACGAGGTTTTCAAGTCCCGCCAAGGCGTTGGTTTCCACCGTCTGTACGCTTGCGCCGAGACGGATCACCTCAATTTTGCTTGCATTTGTGTTTTTAAGAAACGTGAAGTCCGCGATGGTTTTCACTTCCTCGGGAATCGTAATATCCGTGTCCGTGCCGGTGTATCTGAGCAGAACACCGTTTTTGATGTAAAAGCCGTCTTTGTCAATGATAACCGGTCGGTTCATGTGATTCACAAGCAGTATCGCACCAAGCATCAGCACAAAACAGGCGGCGATCGCACTGATTCGCTTAGCCCATACGTTCATCCTCTTCGGCGGCTTGTATGTAATACATTCCTCAACATACTGCTTATCGACTCGGCCGACCGCATCGAGAAAATCGATTTCCTTCATACGCGGACCCCCTCCTCTCCCAAAAGCTTTTTGAGCTTTGCGCGCATACGGGAGAGCCTGACTCCCGCGTGGTTTTCGGTGATACCAACAGCCTTTGCCGCATCCACAACGCTTTCGCCGAGATAATACCGCCGCATGAATAAAACGCGGGACACCTTATCCTGTTCGGCGAGAAAATCGGAGATAATTTCGGCGGCAAAACCGATCTCATCCTCGGGAGATGGTGTCGCCGTTGTCATGTCCGTAAGCTCCTCCATGATCGCGTTTCGTTTGGATGCATTTTTGTATCGGTACAGCTTCAGCGCGATGTTCCGCGTGACTGCCGTAAAGAATGCAGGCAGGACCTGCGGCTTTTCCGGCGGCAGACTGTTCCACATACCGAGATAGCTGTCGTTCATACATTCCTCCGTATCCAATCTGTCGTGCAGGATGTTCATGGCAACCGAACGGGCAAGACGGTCGTATTTGCTTGCCAGCTCCGTGATCGCCGTTTCGGATCGCGCCCAGAACAGACCGATGATCTCTGCATCGTTCATTTCTGATACCTCCTTTTGTGGTCTCATAAGGTATGTACCGATATGGAAGAAAAATCTTACAGGGGGAAATATATTTTATCCGATTTCCGCTGCGGCGATCTGCACAGCTAAACGGAGCCGTTTGTAGGGATCGACTGCGCGAATCGGTGCGGGCAGTGCGCTGTCATCCAGATGAACGCAGAACAGATTTTCTTCACACCGCCGCGCAAGCTCGAAAAACAGCGCGCGGCGGATCTCGGATTGCGTGCGCATGTTCGCACAGATATGCACACATGCCGCACAGGTATCCTCCACCGTTTGTGCCGCAGCAGTGTCATTCCCGAGCGTCAGATACGCCGCGCGGTACAAAGCGTCGATGCTTGTCTCGCAGACTTCCTCGTATGTGTCTGTCATTTTGTCGGTCATCTCCTTTTGGATTCTCTCACTTATATAAACAACTTTTTTCTGAAAATGTTACGGGCTGAATGCATTTTTCAATAAAAATCGGGCGGAGAATCGGAGCCTCCACCCGATATGTACCGAAAATGTGCGTAAATCTTACGGGGCTTCGCAGAAGGAGCGGACGATCGGCAGAACAACTTCATTGAGAAATTCCCTGCTGTCGCCGTCATACGCAAGCCGCTGCCAGACCTCCAGCACATATCCGCCCTCTCCTGTATCGATGTAGAACAGGTAGCGGCGCGTAAGCTCATCGTCTCCGTCCGCATAGCCGTCGCCGTAGTAGCCGGTGTAAGCGAAACCGTAATCGGTCGTACCCGTAATGGGGGAATCCATGTGATAATCACGCGACGGACCTTCGGGATTGCGAAGTCCGTCCTCCCATTGGGCGAGAGAAATGTTCGCAGTATAAATACTGACACGCTTCATGTCGGGATAAGGCTCGCCGCGCACACCGATTTCGTCAAAGTAATTGCCGTCCCACTCCCATTCTTTCGGTATGCGGAGGGTCACATCCCCACCGCCGTATACGGGCACAGTGTGCCATATAGCCGTGCGATATTGGGAAGAGGTTGGCTTCACAAACGTCAGCGGAAGCGGATTGTCGGGGGAGATCGTGCCTATCGTACTGCTTCGGCAGAGGAAATGGACAAATCCGCCGTACTCGTGCAATCTTCCCGTAACAGAGTGCGGAGTGCCCGTGCCGTTCGCTCTTACGTCGGCGTGGAACGCGCCCGTAGTCTCGTCGTAGCCGTACGTGCCGGTATACGTTCCGCCGCCGTCCGTTCCGCTGCGGGAGACGGACACGGAGATCGTATCGCCGTCAATCTTAATGTAACGGTACAGAAGCATGTCGCCGTTGTATGTTTCGCATCTGTACTCCCCGTCAAGACTGCCCTTGTACGGCGTGCCGTTTTTCAGCACGTTTTCCCCGGTAAACGTCTCCGTTTCCTCTGCTGAGGTAATATACCCGTCCGCAGAGGTCACGCGGTAGGTGTAATAGCGGCTGAACTGCCCGGGCGTATTGGTGATTACGCCGAACGTGACGTATCCAACGCCCGTCAGATAGGGATGAATCGCCGTATCCGCATAGAAAATACTCTCACCGTATGCGGCTGTTTTGAGATACTTCACGGACGAGTTCTGCGCAAAGGCGGGGGTGTACATCTCCCATTTACCCGCAGTAAGGGCGGCGGATTTTACAAACGTCAGCGGAAGCGGATCGTCGGGGGATAGGACGAGGATACCGCTTTCCTCGCATACAAAGTGTACGAATCCGCCGTATTCGTACAATTTTCCACGCACGTCTGCGACGGGATACTCTGTCACCTCGCCCTCGTTTGAATACCTTCCCGTAAGCGAAGCGGCAAACAAGCCTGTGCCCTTGTCATAGGTGTACATTCCCTCATATCGGATCGCCGGACCTGTGCCGACGACGGTGGAGGAGAGGGAGATTTTTCCGTTCTCCTCCAGATTGAGGACATACGTGCGAAGGACCGTGCCGTAGTGCCCGGACTGCGCCTTCGCAGCATACGCGGTATGCTCACCGAAGAAGGTGCCCTTATACGGCGTACCGTTTTTGAGAATAGCATCCTTTGTGAACGTCTCGGTTTCCTCGACGGAGGTCAGATATCCTCCCGCAGAGGTCGCACGGTACGTTTTGTACGTTTTGAAATAGCCGGAGGAGCGGTAGGAATCGCCGATACCCAGAACGTAGTACATCGTACCGTCCGCCCCTGCCCTGATCTCGCCTGCATACGGAGCAGTCCCGACGAAGCTGTCGCCGTAAGCCGCGGCACAGGCGATGTACTCGCGTCCGTTATCCGAGATCGGCATATCCACGGTGTACGACTTGACTCCGCTGTTGAGCTCTTCCTCAAAAATCAGCCGTATACCGATCAGGTCTTTGTATCGCTCCGCATCGCACTTCTTGATGGTGATGGCGATGATCTTTTTCCATCCGCCCGTGCCGAGCGCCCTCTGCGAGTAGCCGAAGGAAAATTTCATCGTGATCTCCTCCGTACCCTCGCGGAGTGTTGCACGAACGTCATAGTTGGCATCGACCGTGTACGTACCCTCGTACACGTGCCTGTACTCGCCGAAGTGATAGTCGGAAGAAAAAGTGATTTTGCGGCTTTCCGGCTCAAACGTCAGGCGGTAGACATACTGCAGATTTCCGTAATCATCCGTGTACGTGCTGTACCAGTCGCCTGCCTGATTTTCCCCGATCATATCGGAATTGTCCGGCAGGGGCGCGCCCTCTGCGCGGAACGTCAGAGGCAGAAGCGAATCCGCCGACAGGGAGTATGTTTCACTCTTTTCACAAAGGAAATGGACGTATCCGCCGTACTCGTACAGTTTGCCCGAGACGGTTACGGGATCGCTGTCGATCGCGCCGCTACCCCACGATGTTTCACTTGCAAACGTCACGGTAAACGTACCCGTCGCCTCATCGTAAGTGAACGTACCCTCGTAGGAGCCGCCCGCGTCCGTTGCGTCCAGTCCGACGTGAACGTAGAGCGTATTGCCTTCAATGATAATGCGGCGGTTCATCAGACCTTGCTCGCCGTACAGTTTGGATTGGTAAATGCCCGAGAGCGTGCCCGTGAACGGCTTGCCCTCACGGTAGACGATCTCTTTTGTGATCGTTGGCAGTTCGGTGACGGAATCGACGTAGTTCGCCTTTCTCACAACGCGATACGTCTTGAAATCCGTGAACGTGCCGTACGGCTGACGGTCATTCTGCACGCCGAGGACAACGGTTACTTCTTTATTGGAAGATGCGTAAAACTCGGTGACGTAGTTCCCTGCATGCGGATCATAGTAGCAGTGGGCAACCATCTCGCTCACATCGTAATCGTACGTGGCGGCGACAGTATAGTGCGCCTCCCACGTGCCCGTATACGGCAATCTGTATGTGGAAAGCGGGCGCGTTTCGTCCCACACCCATGTCATACCGCCGTCTTCGGTGACGAGATAGAGAATCCGCTCCGGATTCTGTGCATGTTGTACAAGAATCGGGTACTCTCCCGTCAGTCCGTCAAAGCGGGGGACGAGAGGCGTCAATCTGTTTGTGGAGATGATCTCGGGAACTTCGATAGGCATTCTTTCCCACGTTTTGCCGCCGTCCGTTGTGCGGCTGATCGCCACCGTTCCGACAGGCTCAAACTGCGGATCAAAGCTCATGAAAGCGATCTGATTTGAAGCAAAGCCCATGCCGGTCACGTGGTTTCCGCCGAAGTCTGTCTCATAATACGGGCGCATATACCACGTTGTACCGCCGTTGGCGGAGGTTGCGATATTCTTTCTGCCGCTTCCCGCCACGGTATCCGTCAGATGTACGCCTGCCCAGACGAAGGTGCCGAGTCGGTCAAAATAGAAGTGCAAGTATTCCGGCTGCCATCCGGGTGTCCATCCCTCGCGGTCACGCTCCGTCGCCGGCCAGCCGTCAAAGATTTTGTACGGAATCCGCCCGACATACTGCCCGTCCTTCTCCGTGTACAGCTCAATCCACGGTGTCTGTGCATCCGCAACATAGCCGACAAACGGTCCCGCGTAGTTCACCGAAACGGCGACCTTTTCCTCCTCATATCTTTCAAGCTCATACCACGGTGTGTAGAAGGTGCGCTCCTTTTCGATGACTTCCTTGCAGTGCGCACCGTAGGCGAGGATTTCCTCCCTCGTCGAATCGTCGGAGAGGCTCCAGTGACCGCTGACCGATACGGGATTTCTCTCCGCCTCGGCAAAGATCGCGTCCACATCGTAGAGGTTCGTCATCTGCAACCCGATCGTGTCGTAGAGGACTGCGCTTTCCAGAAGGGAGCGCATTTCTTCCTTTGTATAAATCCCGTCCGCGGCAAGATCGGAGAACGTCCAGCAGGTTAAAGGCAAGGAGTTATACTTTTCGCGGAGGGCAACATCGTTTGTGTATCCCGGCATCGCGTCAAGGAGCAGACCTTTCACAAAAATAAGATCCTCTCGCTCCGGGTACAGCTCGCGCCAACGGGGGATACTGCGGAAATAGCTGTCAATCTCCTCCGGCGTGCCTTCGTACATGACTTCGACATCATAGAGCGATCCGTAATACTCAATGTACGAGAGAAGCTCAAACTCCTCCTTCGTCACACCGAGATCCTTAAGCATGGTGATGATGCTTCTCGGGGTGAGATTGTAGTCTTCATCAATCGTAAGGGGAGGCGTGCTTTCCAGCCATTCGTTGAAGCGATCCGTGCCGACAAAGAGCGTCATCGTGCGCGGATAGGTGGAATACTCGGTGACATACGAATCAAACTCCGCCTGCACGTCGCTTTCGGACAGCTCACCGAGCTTCTTTGTCAGCAGACGGGTGTACATTTTCGCGTATTCCTCGGGCAGGGGCGTTGTGCTCTCCTCCCCGAACGCCTTCGCGTTCTTTGCCATGCGCTGAATGCTCTGGAAGGAAAGCGGAATCTCTTGTCCTGCCTCATCCATCTCATAAATCAGCTTGGTGGTGTATATTCTTCCGTCATGGTACTCCGCCATGGGATTGAGGAAGAGCTTATTGAGCGTACCGATGTCTGCCGTGAGAAGTCCGTCCACAATCTGCTCCGTGTACGGAATCTTGGCTTTTTCGAGAAACATAACCAGCTGCTCGCGCGGAATCTCCATCTCGCGCACGATGTACGCAAGCACGGGCATCTGATGCGTGGATTCGTCATAGGCGTTCAGCACCTCGTTCAGGCGCACTCCGCCGTCCGCATAGTAATCCGCGCTTGTGAACGTACCCGCGATCGGGTAAAATAACTGCGAGAATGCACCGTATCTCAGACCGTACGGCTCTCTCTTTCCCTCAACCGATCGCCACATATAAAGAATCTGTGCATCGGTCGGTTTTTCGGTGAGATTTTCGCGGATGCGGTCTGCCCACTCGCCTGTAAGGAGAATCACCTCCGTCGGCTGCGGCTGCGAGCCGTCACAGAGGAAATAATACGCGAGAAGCACGTCCTCGCCGTCCTTCTCGGCGGTGACGTAAAGGAACAGCTCTCCGCTGCCTGCACCGCCCTCGGCATACGCTATGTATCCGTTTTTATACCCGTCGGGCAGGCGGAGCACGCTCATATACCGCGTGAACTCGCCCGTACTGCTGTACACCATGTAGAACGTCATATCGTCGTTATAGACATACACGGTCGGATTGTATCCCACAGGGGATACCGTAAGACGCGTATACGGCGAAAGCGGCAAATCCTCAACCTCCATACCGCCCGACGGCGCGATGGTAAGCATCACATAATCGCCGAGGGAGGATTTTTCCGTTTCACCGTCCGGTGCTGTATCTCCGCTTACCGTTTCGTCACCCTGCGGCGGCTTCTCCGTCAGCGCGATAAACGATCCGACCACCGCCCCGATTGCGAGAACAGCGGCAAGGACGACGCACAAAATACGGTTCTTCTGCTTTTTCGTCAGTGCCATGATCCGCTCCTTCATCGGAGAAGAGCCGAGACCAACGGCATAGCGGTGCTTCTGCGGAATCGTATCGAGAAGAATATGTGCGTAGGTGATTCGGTCTTCATTTTTCAGTTTTCCGGCAACGGCGTGGTCGCAGGCAAGCTCTGCATCCTGCTTTGACACGATTGCCGCCGCCCACACGAGCGGATTCCACCAGTGCGCGATCAGTGCGAGAATCCGCACAACTGTCCAGATATGATCGCCGTGTCTGAGGTGCATGTATTCGTGCAGGACGATGAATGCGTGTGCATCGCCCGTTTGCGGCGTTTCGGGACGGATGTAGATGGACGGGATCAATCCGGCAACACACGGTGCGCTTGCATCCTCGGTGAGGTAGACGCGCGTGTGATGCACTTTTTTATAAAGCGTCCGCTTACCGCGCAAACGGATGTGAAAAATGCATCCCGTAACGGCAAACCAAAGCGCAAGGATGCACGCCCCTGCAATCCACACCGTAACGGCGAGCTTTTTCAGATTAAGCGGCACCGAGGTCGGCACGTCGGGCACATCCGGCTCGATCGGATCGGCGACGCCCGTATCGGGTGTCGGCTCAATCGGTGTAATCGGATCGCCCTGCGTAAACGGCTCCGTCACACTCGGTATCACGGGTACGGTCGTTCCCGGGGCAGTGCTCGCGCCCGGCGTAACGGTCGTTCCCGGCAAATCGGGCGTTGTTTCCACAGGCGTACTTCCCTGCCCGTCCGGGAAAGGATCCGTTCCCTCTGCGGATGCATTTGTTTCGGCTTCCAAAGACGGCACGTTCGTACTCGGCGGCAGTACCTCCAGCGTAAATAGCGAAAACGGCAGGCACATCCTGAGAACGACGACAAGCCACAAGGCGTACATCACCGTGGGAGATATATTTTTGCGAAACAGCACGCGCACAAGCAGAATGACGGCGATCAGTGCCGATAAGGTGATGAAATATTCGGACACGGTTTACTCCTTTCCGTTTTGCTCCGCACGGTCGAGAATCTGCCTGAGCTCGGCAATATCCTCTTTCGAAAGTGAATTTCTGCCGACGAGGGAGGAAAGCATCAAGCCGACGCTTCCGTCATACACACGCGCTAAAAACGAATCCGTCTCCTCGGGCGTGATCTCCCGTCTGGTGAGAATGGGATAATACTCCTGCAGCTTTCCGCTGTCGTCCATGCGCACGGCACCTTTTCCGATCAGTCTTTTCAGCATGACGAAGATGGTCGGCTTGCTCCAGCCCGTCTCCGCAGAGAGTGCTTTTACAATCTCCCCAAGCGTGCGCGGTGCGGCTGCCCACAACAGCTTCATGATCTTCCATTCGCCTTCCGATAATGTAATTCGTTCCATGATACTCCTCCGCTTGAGTTGGTTGACATTTGTTAACCCTATATCCAGTATAGCACACAAGTTGACGTTTGTCAACCGTTTTTTCGAACAATCTCAAAAAATTTCCGCGCCGATTCGTTCCGTTTTCAATATTGCCACATCGCCCGAAATTCGTCAGTATGGTTAACATCAACCGTTCAATCCTATTGACAAAAAATCTGCCGTGTATTACAATGAAGGACAGATGGACATCCGATAGTGAAAAGGAGAGGAAGCATGTCAGAAAAAACGGTTCTATACTCTCTGTATTTCCCCGTTACGCTCGGAGAGACCAAGCTATTTGTGTACGTGGATGAAAACATCCGTGCGGAAAAAGAAAAATGCACCGTCGCACCGCACTGCCACCATTTTTATGAGCTCAAATACATCGATGCCGGCGGTCTCGTGCAGGAGATCGACGGTACCACCCACCTTTTGCTCGCACGGGATTTTGTCCTGATCCGTCCGGGCGAATACCACTGTCAGGAGCCTTCCCCGACGCACGCTTCTGTCGTTCAGTACAGTCTGCGCTTTGAGCTCGGCAAGCGCACGCCGAACGGCTCCGCCAACGAAGAAAAGGCATTTCGGGCACTCTCCGATCTTCTGTCCTCCACCCGATGCGTAAAAGACACGTCGGGAGTGCTTTCGCATATGTTCAAACGGCTTGTGTACGAAATTTCCCGCAAGGAAGAAGGCTACGTCTGCAATATGCAGATGCTCATCTCCCTTATTCTGACCGAATTCGTGCGTCTGTCAAAAAAGAATATCAAACCGCTGTTCCCCTCCGAGGACGTAAAGTACAGCGGATTTATGATGACGAAGCTCGAGCATTTCTTTTCAAAAAAGTGTTATATCCACAGCATCAAAATCGAAGATTTGGCGGCGGAGATCAACTTCTCCCCACGGCACACCGCGAGAATACTAAAGCAAATCTACGGACTGACGTTTTCCGAAAAGCTATCGGAGGTGCGCGTCCGCCGCGCCGCACATAAGCTCGTCAATTCTGCGGTAAAAATCGAGCAGATCAGCCACGACTGCGGCTTCAACAGCACGGCGTATTTTTCCGCCTGCTTCAAAAAGATTCACGGGATGACGCCAAGTGAATTTAGGGCAAAAGCTACATCTTTCGAGGAGGACAGCACCTATGCTGAATGAAAAAATACTGAATACCGATTTATGCGTCGTTGGCGGAGGCATGGCAGGTGTTTGCGCTGCGATCGCCGCCGCCAGACACGGCGCGCACGTTGTTCTCATGCAAGAACGACCGGTTCTCGGCGGAAACGCCTCCTCCGAAAACCGCATGTGGGTATGCGGCGCGCACGGTAAAAACAACCGCGAAACCGGCATCATCGAGGAAATCATGCTGGAAAATATGCACCGCAATCCCACGAAGAACTTTTACATTTTTGATTCGATCCTGCTTGATTTCATCAAGCGCGAGGAGAATATCACCCTGCTTCTCAACACGACGTGCATGGATGCCGTCACGGAAACGGGCGACTTTCCGCACGGACGCGACAGACGGATTCTCTCCGTGAAGGGATACCAGATGACAACACAGACCTTCATCACGGTCACCGCTTCGTATTTCGCGGACTGCTCGGGCGACAGCATTCTCGCACCGCTCACAGGTGCTTCGTTCATGTACGGACGCGAATCGGCGGAGGATTTCGGCGAGCAGACGCATGTGAAGGAGCGCGACCGCGCCGTAATGGGCATGAGCTGTCTCATCCAGGGACGGAAGACGGACAGAGAGGTTCCGTTTATCCCGTCCGAGTTTGTCACGAAGCTCACGGAAGAGGACGTAAAAAACCGTCCGATGGACATCTATGATCCGACGGAGAACTTCTGGTATTTAGAGCTGGGCGGTCTTGAAAACACGATCGACAACGCCGAGAAGACGAAGGAAAAGCTGATCCCTCTCGCGCTCGGCGCATGGGATCACATCAAAAACAGCGGCAAATACGACGCGGCAAACTGGGAACTCGAATTTCTCGGATTTTTGCCCGCGAAGCGCGAATCGCGGCGGATGCGAGGCGAATACATTATCTCCCAGAAGGATATTTCGGAAAACACCGTTTTCGCGGACACCGTCGCCTTCGGCGGCTGGCCGATTGACGATCACTATCCGGCAGGATATTATCACAAGGGAACGCCGAACACGGATATAAAAACACCTGCACCGTACTGCCTGCCGTACCGCGCGCTGTATTCGTCGCACGTGGAGAATCTCTTCTTCGCCGGACGCAACATCAGCATGACGCATATGGCGATGAGCAGTATCCGCGTCATGGCAACGTGCGGTCTGCTCGGAGAGGCGGTGGGATGCGCGGCGGCGATCGCGGCAAAGCACAAAGCTACGCCGCACGGTGTGTATCTCGATCATCTAAAAGAGCTGCAGCACGCGCTCATGGACGGAGACTGCTTCCTGCCGCATTTCAAAAGAGAAATCTCCGCACTCTGTATGCAGACGCCGATTTCCGGCGGAGACGATACCTTGCGCTCCGGCGAGGACAGAGCCAACGGAATCTACGGCACGGAGACGTGCGGCACGGTGATTGAAAACGGCACGGCGATCGCCTACACCTTTGACGGATACGAAGCTGTAAAATCGGTACATATCGTATTCGACAGCGATCTGGAGAGGGATACGCTGGAGGGACACTGGTGCGAGCGAAAGCACGTCACCCGCGCAAACGTTCTTCTGGACAGTCCGATGATGTACGTGCCGAAAACGCTCTGCCGCACCTTTACGCTCACCGCGGAGACCGAGGACGGCGAGATCACGCTTCTGTCCGTCCAAAACAATCTGAAGCGCGCATACCACGTTGCCATCGACAAGCCGATCCGTGCTTTGAAGCTGACCGTGCTTGCAAACTGGGGCGGCACGGAAAAAACGCCCGTTATTTCCTTTGACTTCAATTGAATCATTATAAAGAGAGAGACAATTATGCAGTTACATATGCGAGAAAGCCGCGTGCTCAGAAAGCTGCGCGCAGGCGAGGTTGCCACGTCCATCAAGCTGAATATGGGAGATCCCCGTGTCGCCGAAATGGCGGCGATGTGCGGATTTGACTGTGTCTGGCTGGATTTGGAGCACGTTCCGAACGATATGGCGGGCATCGAAAACATGATCCGTGCCGCAAAAATGTACGACACGGACGTACTGACGCGCGTATCCAAGGGATGCTACAGCGATTTCATCCGTCCGCTTGAAGCGGACTCGGCAGGCATCATGGTGCCGCATCTGATGAGCCTCAAGGAAGCCAAGGAAATCGTGTACTACACAAAATTTCATCCGATCGGACGCCGCCCGATTGACGGCGGAAACGCGGACGGGAAATTCTGTGCGGTCAATGCGGCAGACTACATCCGCGAGGCGAATGAGCAGCGGTTTGTCGTGGTGCAAATCGAAGATCCCGAGCCGCTTGCGGAGCTTGAGGAAATCTGCGCGCTCCCGGGCATTGATATGATCTTCTTCGGTCCTGCCGATTTCGCGCAGGGCGCAGGCGTTCCGTGCGATATGGGCAACGAAATCGTGCTGGAGACGCGCAAGCGTGTTGCCGAATGTGCGCGCCGCCACGGAAAATTTGCCGGCACGGTCGGCGGTGTGCAGAATCAGGACATGCTGATCGATCTAGGATACCAGTTTATCAATCTCGGCTCGGACGTGCGTGCGCTGTATTCGTATTTTTCAAGCATCACCGAGCAGTGCTCCGGCAAATTGGCAAAATAAAAAAAGCGGCACCCTGCGCTTTGTGCGTAAGGTGCCGTTTTGTATTCAGCAGAACCAGTTCGGCTGATAGGTGGAAATATCCACGCCGTCAAGCGACAGGATACGGTAGAAATTCGGCATATAATACTGCGGATCAACTTCATCGACGCCCGTAAGAGATGCCGCATTCATAACGGCAGGCGACCGGGTGTACTCAAGATAATTGAAGAACGAAATATTCTTCGCACCGAGCGATTTCTGCGTTTTGATCCAGTCCACAAACTGATCCGGACGCCCGTGGCAGGGATCCATGCCGGCGAAAAACTCCACGCCGTATTTCTCCGAGATCGCCGCGAACAAAGGCGTGCCGATCTTCACGTTTTCGACATCGTTTGAAATTTTGCGGCGGACGATGTATCGCTCGTTCAGCGTCTGCTTGTATTTTTCGAGATCGATCAAACCGTCCTCGGCGAGACAGCCCTCCAGCTTTTCGTAAGTATCCATCGTCTCCGCGCAGAAATGGTCGATCAGCCCCTCCTTGCAGAGCATTTCAATATCGACACCGATCCGTCTGGATGCCTCGGGCGTATGGCAGGTAATCATATTGATCGGGACGTGCCGTCCCACCGTGCGGTCGAGCTCATCCCGCAGCTCTCGGACGAATGCGGTGACATACTCGCACCAGAGATCCTTCAGTCTCGGATCGTCCATCGGTACACGGCGCGCGTCAAGTCCGCCGTAACGACGTGCAAATTCGTCCAGCACAGGCTCTTCAAATGCCACATGCATACCGCGGTGCGCGATCAAGGACACACCGTCATATCCGCGCGCCACGGTGCGCTTGATCGATTCCACAACAAATCGGCGCACCTCGGGGAATGCATACGAGCACACGGTCGTTGCCCGTCCGTCGCGCGTTTTGATATAATATTCGGGATGCTCGGCAACAAACGAACGCATATGGCTCGGCTTATACGGCGGCGTCGTATTTGCCACGCACATACGGGGCGCCGCGTACAGCTGTATCCCGATTTCGTGGAGATACTCCGCACGCATTTTGACACTCCGATCCTGTGCCTCCAGAAGAGCCGGTGAAAGCGTTCTCGCACGATAAAGGCGTGTATTCGTCAGCGAATCGATTTCCGCGCACATCGGATCGTACAGATCAATGAGCGTTTCCTGCGAGCAGATTTTTGCATGGGACCTAGTAAGCGGCTTGTATCCAAGCAGAAGATTTTCCTCGGAATCCGGCCCGTATTTGTACTCAAACATATTGTCATAGTGCACGTGGAGATTCCGCTTCCCTTCGGGGTTTATCATCTCCCGATACGCGGCGACCTCTGCCTCCGTCATCGGCACACAGCGAATCCACGCAAGCGTCGTTACGTCCGAGGGGGATTTTTTCAGCACAATTTCCCGATCGGTGAGATCGGCGCAGCACCAAAACACCTCGCGCACAAAATCAAAGCCGCCCCATTGACTGGGCACGCCCTTCGACCACCGGGAGGTGAGCAAGGAAAACTGCTTCTCGTTATCGAGTCTCAGGTAAAGCGAAAAACCGGAATTAAACTCAATGGATGCGGCGAAAATCTTATGCCATCCGTTGAGCTTCGGGGAGAGGACGGCATCCGCCGGATGGGCGAAATCTCCGGCAATCAGCGCTTCCCCCTCAACACAGGCGGTTTCAAAGGACATCCGCCCCCATGTGTCTTCCGCCAGCCGTTCGCCGATAGCCTCGCGGTTTTTCACAATCTCATGCAGTTTGGAAAATACGGTTCCTTCCATAATCCAGACTCCTTTTCCTTGATTATAATGATTATACCAAAGCGGCGGAGATTTGGCAATACACGGAGAGGACGTTTTTTGAAAAAAGGTGTCCGCGGCGGTGCTTCAGGACGGCTGAAATATTTCAGTCCCGCTGAATTTTCCTTCAGAACGGCTCTCTTGCAATCGGATTCAAACATGGTATAATAGAAGTACAAAAGCGCTTTTGAATCCTTTTTGTGAGGTATACATATGAACATAGGAAGTATGATCCGCAAATACAGAAACGCCCGCGATCTGACGCAGGAACAGCTCTCCGAGTACCTGAACGTATCCGTGTCGGCGGTGTCCCAGTGGGAAAGCGGAAAAACGATTCCCGACGTGCCCATGCTTTTATCCATCGCCACCTTTTTCGGCATTACGCTTGACGAGCTGTTTGACCGCTCATCAATGGACAAGAAAAAGGCAATTGAGGAATACTGCCGCCGGTCAACCGAATATGAAAACCACGGTGAAATCCGAAACAATCTTGCCTTGTGGAGAGAAGCCGTGCAGAAATATCCGGGGGATTTTTTCTGCCTGTCACAATTGGCGTATGCGCTGGAACACACGGTATACAGCGGCGGTGAATCGGATGAAATCGAGGGAAGCGCCAAGGAATGCATTTTCATATGCGAAAGAATTTTAAGAGACTGCAAGGAAAGCGATCCGCGAAACAGTGCAATACAGATGTTGGTGCATCTGTATTCTCACAAGGATTTTCCGTTTGCCGATGAAGCGACCGCAAAGAAATACGCCTGTATGGCAGATTCCCTGTTTGCCTGCCGCGAAGTCCTTTTAGAATCCGTCTACTTTACCGAGGAAAGCAAGGAAAAATGGCGGCGCACCAAGCAGATGAATATTCTGAATTACATGGATCTGCTCACAATGAATCTGTATTACGGAAAATATGACACGGAGGAAGAAAAAATCGACGCCTGTATAGCGGCGCTGACACTGTGGCAAACGCTGATCTATGACGGAAACTATCAGTTTTTCCACTGCCGTATCCAAAAAATCCATACAGCGCTTGCCATGTCCTACGCAAAGCAGCAAAAGCGCGCGGAAACGGTCGAGGCGCTGAAAAACGCGCTGTACCACGCCACATGCTACGATACCCTTCCCCCGAAAGAACAGCATTACACGAGTGCTTTTGTCAAGGCGGCAACGTCCGATGCATCCGGATTCACAAAGAACTACACCTGCACCAACACGGATGCCGTAATGCGGTTTATGAAGAACAAGATGTTCGATTTTCTCCGCGATGACGCTGATTTTCAAGCATTGGGACAGTAAGCAACGGCACCGCCGATCGCATCAAAAACCACCCGTTCGGGTGGTTTTTTCAATCGATTTACTTATCTTCCGTTTTCTTCCTTGACATCCGCTTTCTTTTCCTGTATAATAGTTTTGTCCATAACCCAAGCAAGGAGATTTATTATGCTTTACTCTCTTCTGCCTCCTGTCAAGGAGGATAAAAAATTGGATCTTCCCCATTTTCCCACCCCGTTTCACGCCGCGGTGTTCCGCCTTTGGGAAACGGTTCCCGCAAAGCAGATCGCGCACGGACTCGGCATCGCTCCCGAAGCGGTGCAAGGTGCCGCCGATGCCATGGGACTGCCGCCGCAGAAAAACATGGAGCATTGGAAGTCCAGAGGCTATATCACGACGATTCGCAACGCCTGGCACATCCTTCCGTACGAGCAGCTGCTCGCTGTCCTCGATATGACGGAGGAGGATTTGGAAAAAGCCCTGCGTGAGGAGGATTTTCTGGGCATCAAGCTCGGCAGCTTCAAGCCGTACTGCGAGAGTATCCGTGTCGAGACGCTGAACGAAGCACAAGAAGCACAGCTTGCGCGGATCAAGCAGGTGATGGAGACGGAATGTGCCGATCTGTTTGAAGGGAAAGCACCCTTTGATTTTCTGTACGATCAGCCGGAAGCGGACGAGGCGCAAACGGTCAACACCGATTCCGACGGCATCCGCATGATCTTTTCTTATCAGGGACTTCTGACCACCTCGCTCGACCGGGATATTGCCGTATCTTATCCGGAATCCTTGCTGAAACGGTACCGCGACTACGGCGTAAATGCGCTTTGGGTGTCCGTGGTGCTGTATCAGCTCGTCCCCTTCCCCTTTGATGAGAAATTTTCGACCGGCTGGGAAGACCGACAGGCGCGGCTTCGTGAGCTGATCGCCCTTGCCGCAAAGTACGGCATCAAAATCTATCTCTACTTAAATGAGCCGCGCGCAATGCCCTTGCACTTTTTTGAAAAATATCCCGAGCTTCAAGGACGCACGAACCGTGTCACCAAGGAAGCAACGCTTTGCACGAGCGATCCCCGTGTGCTGGCATACGTCAGAGACGGCGTGCGTGCGCTCGCCGAAGCAGTCCCCGGTCTGGGCGGTTTTTTCCTCATCAACCAGTCGGAAAACATGACGCACTGCAAATCCCGTCCCGAAGGCGAGGAATGTCCGCGCTGCAAGGACACGCCGCTTCCGAAGCTGATTGCGGACGTCATCACCGCCATTCACGAGGGTGCTATGGCGGCAGATCCCACACTGCGGATCATCGCCTGGACGTGGGCATGGACACGCATGACGCCCGAGGAGTGTCTTTCGTGCATTGATATGCTCCCCGAGGGCATCATTCTGCAGGCAAACAGCGAAGCGCAAATGCCGCTCTGTATCGGCGGTATCCCGGGCGAGGTACGGGATTACAGCATCTCCCAGCCCGGTCCGGGCGAATGGGCGAAGGGACTTTGGTCGCACGCGCTTGCACGGGGGCTGGAGGTCAGTGCGAAGGTACAGCTGAACGTGACATGGGAATGCAGTACGATCCCGTTTCTGCCCGTGTTCGATCTGCTCCGCGAGCACATGATCGGACTCAAAAACACCGGCGTCAAGCATATGATGATGAGCTGGACGCTCGGCGGATACCCGTCCATCAATCTGAAGGTTGCATCTGCATGTCTCGATAATCCCGACGAAGCCGCATACGATGCTTTGCTCAAGGAGGAATTTGGCACAGATTGGCAGCGCGTGAAGAAAGCCGCCGCCATCTTCTCAGAAGCATTCCGCGAGTTCCCGTTCAACATCGGCTGTGCCTATAACGGACCGCAGAATCCCGGTCCCTCCAATCTGCTCCATCTTAACCCGACCGGCTTTGGTGCGACGATGACCTGCTACTGCTACGATGATCTGACACATTGGCGTTCGATCTATCCGGAGGAGATCTACCGCGAACAATTCCGCAAGCTCGCCGTGCGCTACAGAGACGGTCTTGCCGAAATCGAAAGCATGGACGACTGCGAATTCAAGCAGGCAGCATGGGCGGGATACCTGCTGTTTTACTCCTCCTATCTGCAAACGGATTTCATCATGAAACGGGATGCGGGTAAGCGGGAGGCACTTCGCGAAATCCTTGCCGAGGAGCGCAAAAATGCCGTTTTGATGTACCGTCTGATGCAGAAGAATCCTGCCATCGGCTACGAAGCCGCCAACCATTACTACTTCAATAAAGCGATGCTTGCAGAGAAGATTATTTCCTGCGATACCCTCACAGATATGCTTTGATACAAAACAGCTCCCACCCGAATCGGGTGGGAGCCGTTTTTATATACGTGTAATTTCAATCCGCACGCGCAGATTTTTCTCCGCCACGGCGGCAAAGGCACGGTAGTGCCCGTTTCGGTTCGCCGCGATCTTTCCGAGATCCGTAATCTCGCCGTCCGTGCAGTATCGGCAGAGCCATCCGTCATAAAAAATCCGCAATGTACGTCCGTCCAGGCGGATTTCGGGATGCGCTTCTCCGTCGAAGAAGAAGGCAGGCAGCATATAGGCAAGCGTTCCCTCCCCCGTCACATCGATCTGTACGCCGTTTTCGCCGACGGTGTAGCTCTCGCGCACGGACTGCCCGTCCGCAAATCGGCACAGCATGGATGCGGCGGCGGCAGCGTCATCCTTGGTGAGGTCGATCTCTTCATAGGACACCCCACCGTCGGCGGCGAATTTCCATTCTCCGTCCGTCCATACGCCCGAGCAGAGCGAGCACCCGAACGGCTTCTCTATATCCACCGTATAAAACGGTTCTCCCGAGCACGGCATCGACAGACAGATGGCGGACGGCGCACCTGCGCGATGCACGCGCCCGAGTCCGTTTGCGTCCTCATCCGGCTCGGCATTCGTGTCAAATTCAAGCGCATAGCCGCCGCTTTTCAGGAAAATCTTATGGAAATGCTTCGTCGTCTGAAAGACGCACGGCGCACTGTCGTCCAAATCTCCTGCGGGGATTGTATCGTTGCAAAGGAGATACGCCGAATACAGATTCGACGCGACCGTAATCATGTATTTATCAAAATAGGCGTAGAACTCACAGCCGTATTTCGTCTCCGTCGGGAAGCGGTTTTTGATGTGTCGGATCGGCTTCTTTTCGAGCCAGTATTCCGTCACCTGCAAAGCACGGGCGACAGCCGCCTTGAATTTTGCCGCAAGGGCGATATTCCCCTCTTTGGCGTATCGGTTAGCTTCATATTCCAAAACAATGATACCGCACAGCTCATTGTGCAAAAACTGATTGCTTCTGCCGCCAAACGGCATCTCTCCCGTGGACGACTGCATGGCAAGCGTCAAAAGTCCCGCTTTTTTCAGACACGCATCGATCGCGTCATAATACCGACCGCGGTATCCTGCATGGAGAAGAAGCGCAAACAGCCCTCTTGAAACTATGTCGTACAAAATCGGCTGATGAACGTCGGTGCCTTTCGAGTCCATGTACATCCCGTTTTCGTCCAGCCACGGCATCTGAATCGCAATCTGCATCTCAATGAAATCCATCGATCCGCCAAGTCCGGCACGGAGACGAAAATACTCGCTCACGCCTGTAAACAGCGCCCAGTTGCGGAGATCATCCGTGGGGGAGAGCGCAAATCGCGTGTAGCAGGCAGTCGGTTCAATGGAGGCAAGATCAGCTTTCCACGCCGCGATCTCCTCGGGGAGCAGAATCTTCGCGTTTTCCACCTCCGTGAGACATATAACGATCTCCTGTACGGAGAAATCGTTTGCCGCCTTCACGCGCGGAATCGTTTTACAGCAGAAAGCCATCATTTCGCGGAAAAGGGGAAGCAGATCGAGCCGCCGTCCGTGCGCGATCAGGATACCGATATTCGCCGTCAGTCTGGGAAAGCCGTGCTCCGTGAGCCCGTTTGTTTTCACGTCGGTGAAATAACGGAGAATATGCTCTGTCGGATACGCGCTGAGCGATTTCTCCATCAAGTCAATATATTTTTGTTTCATCATACCACCTCACGCCATCGTTTCAAGCATTTCGGCCGTCACCTCGTAGCGGCAAGGCTCGCCGGCTATGTACTTTTCAAATTCGCTCACCATATATTCCGCCATGCGGACGACCTCGCCGCCGAGACTGCCTGCGATATGCGGTGTCATAAAGCAGTTCGGCAGGGTATAAAACGGATGGTCAAGTGCGCACGGCTCGGGATACGTCACGTCAAGCACCGCTGTCAGATCGGCACGTTCGGAAAGCGCACGCACGAGATCGTCCTCGCGCACCTGCGCGCCTCTCCCCGTATTGATAAAGGTGGCATAGGGCGGCATGGAGGCAAACTGCGCATAGCCGAGCATCCCCTTCGTCTGCTCGTTGTTCGCTAGATGATTGGAAACAACCCTGCAGGAGGAAAACAGCTCGTCAAGCGAAACCGTTTTCACACCAAGTGCCGCCGCCTTCTCCGCCGACAAGAACGGATCAAATACGAGGACTTCGAGATCGTACGCCTTCAGCATCTGAGCGACAAGCGAGCCGATCATACCGCAGCCGATCAGTCCGATTTTCTCCCGATAATTGCCGATGCAGGCGTTCCTGAGTGCTTGCGCATCCGCCAGCCGCTTTTCTGCCATCAACCGAGTCTGCGTAAAGAATCCTTTGTTAGCGAGAATGATCTGTGAGACGGCATACTCCGCGACCGGCACGGCGTTTGCCGCCCACGCGGAAAACACCTTCACACCGCATTCCAGAAACGGACGGGCAAACGCCTGCACCGTTCCTGCGGCATAGAACACGCATCTCAAATTCGGCAGATACGTGCGAATCTCCGCCGCAGTAAACTGCGGCATTCCCCATGTGGAAAACAGAATCTCCGCATTCGCAAATTCGACAGGTGCAGAAATCACATCCGCTTTTTTGTACGGCACAGCGTCAAATTCGGCGCATGCCGAAATTCGCTCGGTAACATGCGTGGCGTATACTTCGGCGATATTCTCTGCGCTTTCGCATAAAAATTTTACGTTCATAGTCTGTCTCCTGCGATTTCTTTCAGGGCGACCGCTTCTGCCGCCAAGGTTTCCAATCGGTCATCCGGCATAAACTCCAAAAGGAGAGTGCGCGGTGTGGGAAAAGCCGTCAGATACTTGCTCCATTCGTCCGCGGCATCCTTGAGAGGAAGCCGTTTTTCGTCCTTCCAGTTGAACACGTGAATATGCTCCGCATACGGCGCGATTTTTTTGGCAATCTCCATGCTCTCCTCCGCTGTCAGCCACTGAAACGGCTGCCAGTACATACGGAAATGCGGCGAATCGACCGATTGCATAAGCCATACGGCATCATTCGGATGTTCCGTAAAGGTATGCCGATGACATTCCATGCACAAAGTCACTCCGTATGTCTCTGCAATCTCTGCCGCACGGCGGCATTGATCGAGCAAATCCGCTCTCTCCTCCGCGGTCATATTGGCACCGCTTTTTTTGCCGCACCACAGACGCAGGATGTCCGTACCGAGCATTTTTGCGGCGGCGATATAGTCAGCCAGCTCTGCAATCTGCGTCTCGCCCAATCGGAAATACGTACCGTAGGAGGAGCAGGTAACGCCGTATTTCTTTTGCAATTCGGCGATTGCAGAAATTCGGTTTCTATCACGGCAGGGTGCGTGCACATCACTTCCCCATTCGATACTGGAAAGCCCCGCGCCTTTCATCGCCGTCAGAATCTCCTCGGGCGTATGATCCCGAAATGAAACCGAAACAAGCCCCAGTCGGTAATTCATTTTACACATTTGCCGATTTCCTCCTTTGCCGCTCGAGAAGTGTTTCAAACCAAAGCTCGGGCGTAGGCATCTGCGAGACATCCTCCATATGGGATACGCCGTTTTTCGTGACCGTGCGTGTCTTGCGCTGTGCACCGCCGCTTTGGTCGGGCAGGCGATCCACCAGCGCCGAGCCGTGCGTACCGATCGCCTCCGCCGAGGCGATCATGGCAGACAGAACGGAGCGCTGCGTCAGCACCATATCGTAGAGCGTAAACAGTGCCGCCGTTTCGGAAACGTCACGGATTGAAGCCTCCGTAAAGAAATTGTCGCACAGACTGCTCACTTTGTCAAGCAGTTTTTTCATTCCGTCCGTCGATCGGTCGAAATCGGCAACACGGCTCATCGCGCACTGATATTCCTCACGGAGTGCGCCAAGATTGCTCTCACCGAATCGGATCGCGGGCAGCGTATAGTCGGGCGTTTTCGTCGGTCGATCTCCGCACCGTGCGATATGCTCCGCCGCACGGAGGCTCCCCACCTGCGTGGAATTGAGCGCACTTCCGCCCGGACGGTAAACACCGAACGTACCTGCCGCTTCTCCTGCGGCGTACAGTCCGTCCACGTCGCTCTGCCAATTTTCATCCACCGCCACGCCGCCGTTTGCGTGCTGGGCACAAACCGCGATCGCAAGACGTTCCGTATACAGATCGATTCCGTGCGAGGCGTACAGCTCAATCGCACCTGCGTTCATCTTGGCAAGCCGTTCAATCGGCGTGCCGAACAGCGCGCCGGACCGTTCCAGATACGCATACGCTTCCTCGGGCAGGGCAGAAAATCCGTTTTCCAATCCGCGCGGATTGCGAGTGAAATCCAAACAGACGCGATTGCCTTTCTTGATCTCCTCCGCCACGAGCAAATCGACACGGGAGGAGCCGTCCGTCTTTCGCGTATCAAACGGCCACTGGTATCCCTTCAGAAAAATCAGACCGAGAGACGCCTCACCGAGTGCTTCATACAGAAATTCGCGTTCGATTCCGTTTTGATCCACCGAAATATACCGCGGCAAAACCTGCTGATACGTCCCCGAAAGATTCCATCGGAAAGCCGTGCTGGCAATGCCGTACTGCCACTCTTCCATGTTGGAAAGCGACGCACCTGCATCGATGGCGAGTCCCGTTGCACCGTGCTGGCTTTCGGGATAGACCGTATTTTTGTAAATCCCCGCAGGACCGCCGGTGCAGAGAATCACATTCTGACAGCCGATGACCGTGCACTCCCCCGTGACGGCGGAGACACAGGCGATACCCGTGACCGCGCCGTTTTCGGTGAGGATTTTAATCACACGCTGATGATCGATGATTTCAATACCCTTTTTTAGCACCGAACGCTCCAGTGCCTCCGTCATGTACTTCGACGTCAGCGGACCGCAGGAGGTCGCACGGCTTCGGGGATCGTGATCCGTTTTGTAGCCAGCGTACTCCCCGTATTCATTCGTCGGGAACGGCACACCGAGCTCGACAAGACGGTAAAAGCACCGCGCGGAGTACGCCGCCTCGGTGAGAGCGTGCTCGCCCATGACGCCGCCGCCCTGATACAGCGTATCCGCCATTTCGCGCACGCTGTCGCCGTCACCGCCGCAGAGGGAGAGCTTATAATACGTCTGCTTGTCGCTTCCCGTGTTGCGGGATGTGCCCATAAACCTGCCCTCGGTAACGATTGCAATATCCGTCACGCCGAGGTCAAACAGCCTGTCCGCCGTGTTGTATCCGGCACAGCCTGTGCCGATCACGATTGTATGATACCGTTTTTTCATAATTTCCGTATGTGCATACCTCCGTCGAGAATGAACGACTCACCCGTGGTATATCCGAACGTACCGTCACAGAGCGCAACGACCGCTTTGGCGACATCTTCGGGCATTCCCCAGCGTCCGAGAGGCACAAGACCGCCCTCAATCAAGCGATCGTATTTCTCCTTGACCGCCGCCGTCATGCCTGTTTCGATGATACCCGGGCAGATTTCATTGACCGTGATCCCCTCTGCCGCCAATCGGTCGGCAAACAGCTTCGTAATCATGGACACGCCTGCCTTGGAGATGCAGTATTCGCCGCGGTTTACAGAGCTCGTGTACGCCGAGCAGGAGGAGATGTTCACAATCGATCCGCCCTTGCGCTGCTCCACCATGCGATTGGCGACCGCCTGCGTCAGAAACAGCGTGCCTTTGGTGTTCACTCCCATGACGAAATCATAGCTTTCCTCCGTCATTTCGAGAATATCGCGGCGCTCCTTCGGGGCTACACCGGCGACATTGACGAGCGCAGCAATCTCGCCTATGGCGGCAGCCATTTGCACAAGTCTCTGCCTGTCCTCGGCGGAGGAAACGTCGCCGCGGAGATAGGTGATCGCGGGGTGCAAAAGCTGGGGCACATCGCTTCTGCCCATCCCCACGATATGAAATCCCTTCTCGGCAAGCATCAGCGCACTCGCCTTGCCGATACCGCCGGCAACGCCCGTTACGATGGCTATTTTCATTTTTGTATCTCCTTATACAGCGTCTGATAGTATTCGTTGAACACCGCGCAGCCCGACACCTTCCCTGCACGCATCAGCTCGGTGCATTTCGAGCAGGTGAGGCATGTTTTCTTCGGATCAAACGTGCCGCGCAGGTAATCGCGGTAAAACATCGGGTATGCGACCCACAGCCTGCCGTACCCGACGAGATCGCACACACCGTCGGACAGCTGTCTTTCGGCTTCCGCGATCACGTCGCCGCGGTAGTAGGTCAGTCCCGAGCCGACCACGGCAAGCGAGGGGAATTTCTCCTTGATATGCTTTTCCACCTCGATAAATCGTGCAAGCCCCGCCTCGGGCATCTCGGGCGGTGTGTATCCGCCCTTGCGATACGGGCGGTTGACGTGCGGATTGTAGTACGGATTGCCGAGCGTGACGTTCAGAATGTCAAGCCCCTCCGCAATCATCTGGGCGATCAGTCGGTCGGGCTCGGTGAGATCGAGCGTGTTCTCCGCCGTCGTGCCGAATCCGTACGGATACGGCACCATATCCGAAACGCTCAATCGGGCGGTAAGCAGCATGTGTTCGGGGATGACCTTCTTCACCGCGCGGAAGCAGTCGAAATACAGCCGCGTGCGGTTTTCAAAAGCGCCGCCGTAGCGTCCCTCTCTCGTGAACGCAGAGAGCATCTCCTGCAACAGATAGCCGTGGCAGGATTTCACATCCACGCCGTCAAAGCCTGCTTCCACGGCAAGGGCGGCGGACGCCGCGAATTTTTCGGGAAGCGTGTCGAGGTATTCGTCCGTTACGATATTCTCATCGGTCACGGGACGGGTTGCCTCGTAAATCGGATGTCGGTAGGCGATCATCGGCGTGATGCTCTGCCTGCCCGAATGGGTGAGCTGCAAAACGAATACGGGATCGGTACCGCTTGTCTCCTTGGCGATCTGACGCATCTCTGCAAGAAGATCGCGGAACACCGACAGATTTTCCTCCGTCAGCATCATCTGGCGCGGATTTGTTCGCCCCTCGGGACAGACCGCGTTTGCCTCAAACCAGATCACACCCGCGCCGCTTGCGGCGGTGTTTCTGTATTTTTGTATTGTCAAATCACTCGGACTGCCGTCCGTCAGGCAGTCGCATCCCTCCATGGGCTGCAAAACGATGCGGTTTGGAATTTTTGTTTTCCGCACTTCAATCGCTGTATCGATCATTTCCGTTCTCCGATATTCCTTCTTTTTTTATCATTATAGCAAACAATAAAAGAAATTTATATAGTTAAATTTGCATATTATATTGCTTTTCTTGCAAATCTGCTGTACAATATACGCAGAGGAAGGAGTGACTGTTTTGGAACATGCTTTTCATGCGAAGGGCTTTACGTTTGAATACACCGAAAGCAAAACAGATACGCCTGTTTTATGGGAGAGCCACTGCCACACGGAATACGAAATAATCTCCGTGCTGGAAGGAGACGTAAGTGTGCTCTCGGAAGGCAGGAGCTACCGCCTTACGGAAAATCAGACGGTAATTATACCGCCGCTGTTCTACCATACCGTGACGGCGAACAGAAAAGGTGTGTATCGACGGGTAACCGCGCTTTTCGACAGCACCGCCATACCGTCTGTGCTGCATCCGCATTTTTTGAAGAAGGATATGAATCTGACACCGTTTTATTTTCCGCAAAGCGTGGAGCTCAAGCGGATTTGTCAGACAAAGGACCAAGCCTTTTACGAGCCGCTTCTGCAAAGTCTGATGACGCAGATTCTGTATGCGGATGTCCATGCCGAGCGAAACGTGACCCATGTGGAAACGGACGCTTTTCTGTATGAAATTATCTCGTACATTGACGCGCACCTGTGCGAAAAAATCTGTCTCGACGATCTTGCCGCACATACGGCGCGGTCGAAATCCGCGGTATGCCATCTGTTTACGGAGAAAATGAATATTTCCCCGAAGCAGTATATCCTGCAAAAAAAGCTCGCGCTGGCGCACAAGCGAATTACGGAAGGAACGCCGCCTACGCTTGCCGCCATGGAGGTGGGATACGAGAATTACAGCAACTTTTACCGTATGTATCAAAAAATATTGAAAGCACCGCCTTCCCGAAGAAAAAACCGATGAGAAACAATATGAAAAAATCGCATCTCCTCTTTCCTTTTTCTGAATTGTATGGTACAATGTATATGATACACAAAATGATTGACAGCGAAAGGAACGCACTATGAAACTGACTTGTGATCTCTGCGGCGGAGAGCTTGAAATGACCGTCGGCACTTCCGGTGCTGTCTGCCGCAGCTGCGGTCTGGAATACGCTCCCGATCGGCTCAGGGAAAAGCAAAGCGAAATGCAACAATATGCGAACACGGCACCGATCATCGGAAACACGTATTCCGTACCGAATACGGCAAAGAAAACAGCTCCCTCTCCGAAGGAGCGCAAAAAAATGACCGTCATGTGGGTGCTGTGGGGCATAATCGGTCTTATCGCCTTCATCGGTACGCTGACTGCCGAATCCCCGGAGCAGGAAGGCACCCTTTTCATCGGTTGTCTCATCGCTCTTATTCTTACACTGATTATTTTCAAACCCTGGAAAGTATATGGAGGAAAACCGTAATGAAACTGACTTGTGATCTTTGCGGCGGCTCGCTTAGGATGAATCTCGGCGGAAAGGATGCCTCCTGCACCGCCTGCGGTCTGACGTACTCGCTGGACCGTCTCAGAGAAAAACTGGGTGTCATACAGACTCCCGCTTCTCCGAAACAAACCGCGCCGCAGTCCGCACCTGCCGCTATGCCCGACAACTCCTTTGTCCACACGGAGAACACCGCGCCGAAAACGACGTACTCTCAGGCTCCTGCCGTCAGTGCGTATGCGTTCTCGGGCACGGTTCAGGAGTATTTCCGCACCGTTCTTTCCCACGGCTTCCCCGACTGTGAGCTCTACACAAACGTCCCCAACGAAAAGCTGGAAATCCCGATCACCTTTATGCTGTGCAAGGACGGAAAGCCTGCGGCGGCAATCTTTTTGCTGGACAGCCACGACAATCTGAACCGCAGCGCAGTAGGCAGAGCCGTTCGCTTTTTGGCGTCGGCACGCATACCTGCCACGCATTTTTATGAGGATTACCGAAACGACGCGTCTTACGTCGCAGACCGTGTTCGGACTGCCATGCGCAGCCGTTCGCTTTGGGGATAATTCCCCGATTCATTCGTGAGAAACAGAGGGAAACGCTTTGCGCCTGCGGAGGGCACAGCACGGAGCAGAAAAGGCTTTGCAGGCAGCCGATCCGTGTACGGTCCGGTAGAAATCCACGATGTCGTGGATTTTAATGTCCTTTCCCTCTGTTTTTCTTTTTATCCTTTACTCGGGAGGTGTGTCCATGCTGAAATCCCTTTCGGAGCCTGCCGTTTGGCAGGAGTATTACGAGCATAAGCGAGAAGGCGGTCATCTTCGTCCCGAAGAGCTTGCGCGGCTGGAGCAATTCATACAGCAGCACCGCTATTTGCCCGTCTGTGAGAAAATCCAAAACGGAGGCACCTTCTCCCCACCGCGAAAAATTGAAATCAGCAAAATCCACAGCGATAAAAAGCGAATCGTTTACACCTATGCCGAGGATGAAAATCGGGTGCTGAAGCTCCTCACCTTTCTCCTGCAAAGAGAATACGACTGCCTGTTTGCCGACAATTTGTATTCCTTCCGTCAGCGCAAGGGCGTGCGGGACGCGGTAAAAAAGCTGACACACACGAAAAACATCCGTGAAATGTGGTCGTACAAGGTCGATATAAGCAACTATTTCAATTCCATCCCCGTGCATCTGCTGCTGCCGCTTCTGCGGAATACTTTGGCGGACGCGCCGGAAACGTATCGCTTTGTCGAATCTCTCCTTATGAATCCGCTGGTAAACAGCGGCGGCAAGCTGATCCCGGAAGAAAAAGGAATCATGGCGGGAACGCCGATTTCCACCTTTCTTGCCAATCTGTATCTCGCACACATGGATCACCTGTTTGCCGAAAAAGGCATCCTCTACGCACGGTATTCCGATGACATTATCGTGTTTGATACCTCCAAAGAAGCACTGGAGGCGGATATTGCGCAGATTCACCGCTGTCTTTCCGAAGGAGGGCTCCGCATCAATCCCGACAAGGAGGAGTGCACCGCACCCGGTGAGAGGTGGGTATTTCTCGGCATCTGCTACCGTGACGGCATCATTGATGTCGCCCCCGTATCGGTCGCAAAGCTGAAAGCCAAAATGCGCCGGAAAACCCGTGCACTGGCGCGCTGGCAAGCACGGAAAGGGCTGGACGGCGAGAAAGCGGCAAAGGCGTTCATCCGGGTGTTCAATCAAAAACTTTTCGAAAACCCCGTCGATCACGAGCTGACGTGGATACGCTGGTATTTTCCTCTCATAAACACGGCGGAATCCTTGAAAATTATCGACAGCTACAGCCAAAGCTGTATTCGGTATCTGGCAACGGGCAAGCACACAAAAGCGGCGTACAACTTCCGATACGAGCAAATGAAGGCGCTCGGCTATGTAAGTCTGGTAAACCGCTATTACAAATACGGAAAAGCAGAAACATAACATACGCCCCCCGAATCGCAGAAACTCGGGGGGACTTGTTCTTTTTTGAAAAATTCGTTGCCAACGGACATGAAATTCATATTTTGACTTGACAAGAAATATAAAAAGTGTATAATTATATCTATAAAATTGCTTTCGCAAAATGTCAGGAGGCAGTATGAAACTTTACTTAACACGTCACGGTCAGGTTGGGGTGAACGCCGAATATCTGAACGGAAACGCCTTTCTCCCGAGAGGGGAAATGAATCTGTCCGACCTCGGTCGTGAGCAGGCAACCCTGCTCGGAAAACATCTCGTAAAGCTGGGATTTGACGGAAAAATTCTCTCCTCCCCCTTATGGAGAACGATGGAAACGGCGGAAGCGATCGCTGAGGAGACAGGATCGCTCATTTATCCGACACCGTTCATGCACGAAATCTTCAACGATCAGGAGGTTCTGGACGCATACCGCGGCTTGACGATCGAGGAACTGAAGGAACGCTATCCGCACGTAGATAAGGATGCGACAATTGAGTATCCGTGGTGGCCGAAGCAGATCGAAACGGGCACGGACGTGCTGGCTCGTGTCAGCGCAGGAATCGACCGCCTCATCGCCGAATACGGCGACACCGATGAGGAGATTCTGCTGGTCGGACACGGTGCATCCTCGGGCGAGGCAGATGAGTATCTGAAGCTGAATCCGGACGGAATGCTGTGGAACTGCTGTCTCAGCATGTACAACACGAAAAATCCCTCCGAGAATTTCGGCAAGGACGTCTCCTTCCTCCCGTGGGAGATGGTCACAAACAACAAGATACGGGCAATTGATACCGCAGATTGATAACAGCAGCGGAGCGTACCGCTGAGAATAATACAAAGGAGATCCTCTTATGAAACTTTACGTAACGCGCCACGGTCAGGTGGCAGAAGATGCGGAATATTTCGACGGCGATGCCGCTTTGCCGGTAGGCGAGGTACCGCTGTCCAAGCTCGGTCGGGAGCAGGCGACGCTGCTCGGCAAGTTTCTGGCGAAAAGAAACTTCCGCGGCAAAATTCTCGCCTCCCCCCTCATCCGCACAATGGAGACGGCAGAACTGATCGCAATCGAAACAGGTGCCACGATCTACCCGACCGAATGGGCACGCGAGCATTTCGGCGACCAGGATTTCATTGACACCTACCAAGGCTCGACGATCGATGATCTCAAAAAGATGTTCCCGCACGTTGCGCCCGATGCAACGCTGAAGTATCCGTGGTGGTCGCTTGTGGCAGATACGCACGACAGCGCGCGCGAGCGCGTCGTCGAAGGCGTTGACAAGCTGATTGCGGAGTACAAGGACACCGACGAGGAGTTTCTGTTCGTCGCGCACGGTGCGTCCGCCGGTGCGGCAAACATCCATCTGAACCTGAAGCGCGGCGGTATCCTCTGGAACTGCTGTATCGGTATGTACGACTCCAAGCACCCGGAGAAGAATTACGGCAAGAACATCTCCTTCCTCCCCGGACAGATGGTCAGCGGCAACGCAAGAATGGCACTGAGCTACGAAATTCCCGAGGACTCTCTGACGCCCTTCGGAATCAAAATTCCCGAGGAAGTCATAAATACGGACAAATTCAAGCTCCTCCACATCGGTGACACGCACTCTGCTACCTATATGTTTTATAAGCAGCTGATCCGCCTCGTAAAGCCGGATGTGATTATCCACACAGGCGACACGGCGGATGAGGACAAGGTAAGCCGCGATCTTGAGGCAATAGAGCCGTACCGCATGAAGGTCAAGATGCTCTCCGACATCCTCGCGCAGGCAAACTGCCCCGTCTACTGGATCCCCGGAAACAACGATCTGCCCGACGAAATTCCGACGCTCGCACCGAATTGGAAAATCGTACAGCCGGATACGGTGCTCGAAATCGAAGGCGCGACCTTCTGCGTTGCACATTGGCTCGATCAGATCACGAAAAAAGCGGATTACTACCTCTACGGCCACGGATGCGTAGGCAAAAACCGCGAGCACGAGATGACGCTCAAGGGGGACGGCATCTGCCTGAACAACATGTGGAGCATCCACGTCATGACGCTCCCCGACAGAGAAATCCATCACATCGAAACACCCGACTGATTAAAAACAGCACGCCCCACCGCTTAACGCGAAAGGGCGTGTTTTCTTTTGCTAATAAAAAGAGGCGGCATATGTCGGCTCTTTTTTGTTTTCCACTTGCACCGTTTGTCGAAATATGGTATAATACAGTATATGCAAAAGAAAGGCGATGATACTGTGAAAAAGGGATTCTATGCCGTACTTTTCGTGCTGATTCTGGGTGCTTTGCTCGGCGGAATCCTTGCGCGCGAGCGCACGATCACCGTAAAGCCCCGCCCGATCGACGTCGTCACAAACGATCTTTCCGTCAAAACCGATGCGGATCAAAATTCGCCCGACGCATCCGAAGACACAGCGGGCGAAAAAACGTATATACTGAATACCAACTCCAAAAAAACACATACACCGGACTGCTCGGGCGTTGCCACGATGAACGAGGATAACAAGCTCGAGTACGTCGGCACGCTTGCGGAGCTTACCGAAATGGGCTACGAGCCGTGCGGCACGTGCAAGCCGCAGTAATTACACGTTGGCAGGCAATCTCGTGAGCAATCCGTCCAGATGCCCCGTACTGCCGATCTCCTCCGAGGTAAAAACACCGTTTTCAAAAGAAACACGGGTGACAGACGCATTCGGCACCCATGCAACATCCTTCATGCTCGAAAGATCGCCCGTTGTCCACAGTGTTGAAAGTGCGCGGATCGGTGTCGCGTGCGTCGCGATGACAACCGTTTTTCCGTCATATTCCCGTGCAATTTTCTCCGCGGCGGCAAGCACGCGCTCGGCAAGATGTGCGACACTCTCGCCGTCCGTGCACACTGCGCGTCCTATATCTGTTTTCCACACAGCGTATTCTGCGCTGTGTTTTTGCATAATCTCGTCAAACAGCGCGCCTTCCCATGCGCCTGCACGGATCTCGCGGAAATCGGGGGCTTTGATGATCTCCAAACCGCGCGACTCGGCAAGCGGAACGGCAGTCTGATATGCACGCTTCAGATCGGATGCAAAAACGGCATCTATCCGCACATCCGTAAACGCGAACGGAATGTGCGCCGCCTGACTGTAGCCAAGCTCGGTCAGATCGACATCGTAATTTCCGGCAAAACGCCTTTGGCGGTTTGCTTCACTCTCTCCGTGACGGATGAAATACAGCTTCGTCATATGCCCTCCGCGGTTTTTGACGCATTTCGTGAAAATCAAAGAAAAACCCCGTCAAATGACGAGGTTTTTTGGCCCGCCCTACAGGATTCGAACCTACGACCCTCAGAATCGGAATCTGATACTCTATCCAGCTGAGCTAAGGGCGGATCAGCCTTATTATTATACACCAAATCACGCGCCAATGCAAGCGTTTTTCAAATATTTTTTCGTCCGTGTCTTGATTCTCACGCCAAGTGGTGCTATAATAAAGTGGTATGCAAAATTAAGACGCAAAGGAGGGACAGCCGTGTCCGACATTTTGATACAAAGCGGAAGTGTGGAAACAACCGAATCGCTCGGTCAAAACCTTGCACGCGCTGTTTCGTCCTCACGCCCGAACTCGCCCTGCTTCATCGCCCTGTACGGCGATCTCGGCACGGGCAAGACCGCCTTTGTGCGCGGATTTGTCTCCGTGCTCTCCCCCGGCAGCCGCGTGAAAAGCCCCACGTACACGATCGTGAACGAATACAGGCGCGGCGCATATCCCGTATTCCACTTTGATCTGTACCGCGTGGAGGATCCGGACGAGCTCGACTCAATCGGCTTTGACGAATATCTGGCAAACGGCATCTGCATCGCGGAGTGGAGCGAGCATCTTGGGGACAGATGTCCGCCGGATGCAATTTCGGTAACGATTACGAAAACGGGCGAGGAGACGCGATCTGTTGCGCTCAGCCTGCCCGATACGATTGGCTTTGATGCTTGCCGTAAGAAAGGAGGAACGACATGCTGATCCTTGCACTGGAAAGCACCGCTTTGACCGCGTCTGCCGCTTTGTGGCAGGACGGAGCGCCGCTTGCGGTAACATCCCTCACCGCAGGAAACACGCACAGCACAACGCTTTTGCCGCTTGCAGAGCATCTTCTGAAAATGACCGGACGCACCGTTTCCGACATCGATCTGTTCGCCTGCGCGATCGGACCGGGATCGTTCACAGGCATCCGTATCGGTGCCGCAACGGCGCAGGGACTCGCGTTTGATTCGGGCAAGCCGTGCGTCGGCGTTTCCTCTCTGCTCGGAATGGCATATGCACTCCGCGGATTTTCGGGCATTCTCTGCCCAGTAATCGGAGCGCGGCGGTCGCAGTTTTACTCTGCCCTGTTCGTCTCCGACGGAAACCGTGTGCGCAGATTGACCGAGGACGGCATCGTTCTTACTTCGGAATTGGATGCATATCTTTCTCCGTACAGCGATCCGATTCACCTGATCGGCGACGGCTATGATGCGGCGCATGAAGCGATCACGCTCCCGAATCTCATGAATACGCCGCAGGCTTTGCGGATTCCGTCCGCATTTGCGGTAGCGGAGGCTGCGTTTGATCTCTACACCGAGACGGCAGACAAATCGGTATTTACGCCGTCCGCGCTTACCCCGATTTATCTTCGGAAAACACAGGCGGAACAGGAGCGCGAGGAAAAACTCGCAGCCGAAGCCGCTGAATCTACATTCAACAAAGAAACGGAAGGACACTGACATGGCAGAAACGAAAAAGACAATTGCATTCGCGTGCGATCACGGCGGATACATTCTGAAGGATGCGGTACTTGCGCACATCAAAGATAAGGGATATGATATTCTCGATTTCGGCACAGACAGCAAGGAGAGATGCGAGTATCCCGATCACGGCGAGCCTGCGTGCCGCGCGGTTGTTGGTGGCAAGGCAGACCTCGCGATCCTGATTTGCGGCACGGGCATCGGCATGAGCCTGATTGCGAATAAAATCCACGGTATTCGCGCGGCATGCTGCTCTGAGCCGTACTCGGCAAAAATGACGCGTTGCCACAACGACGCGAACGTTCTCTGCATGGGTGCGCGTGTTGTAGGCGAAGGTCTGGCACTGGATATTGTGGATGCATTCCTCGATCACGAATTTGAAGGCGGACGCCACGCCGAGCGTGTTGCACGCATCATGGAGATCGAGAAAAAAGGATAAGCCTGAGAATTGAAATCCCGCAAACGGTATAGTGAAGTGCCCCCCAAAGTTTAGACAAAAATAATAATTAAATTGCTATTGAATGAGTTCGGTATTGTACCGGACTCATTCCTTTTAGTTTCAAGGAAATTCTTTCGTTGTTGTAATAATGAATGTACTTGTTCAATTCATCAATGAAAGCGTTAACGCTTTCAAATGTTTCGCCGTAAAACATTTCGACCTTTAGTCTGGCGAAGAAGTTTTCCATAGCTCCGTTGTCCATACAATTACCTTTTCTGGACATACTTTGCTTTATGTTATGCTCTACTAATAATCGCTGGTACTCTGCGTGTTGGTATTGCCAACCTTGGTCTGAATGGAATAAAGGCGTTGCATCGGCAGGAAGCTTGGAGAATAGACCGTCTAACATTTCTCGAATTTGTTCCAAATTAGGACTTAATGAAATTGAATAGGAGACGATCTCTCGGTTATACAGATCCATAATGGGCGAAAGATACACCTTTTCATCACCAACCTTGAATTGTGTAACATCTGTTGTCAGTTTTTCAAAAGGCTTGTCTGCATAAAACTCACGTTTCAAGTGGTTATCCGCAACCTTACCAACCGTACCCTTGTAGGAATGATACTTGTCGTTTTTGCGTTGTTTTCCTTTTAAACCAAGGCTTTTCATCAGCTTTAGGATGGTTTTGTGATTAAGAATATATCCCTTGTTACGCATTATTGCCATTATTCTGCGGTATCCATATCTGCCTTTGTGTTGGGCAAATATTGCTGTTATTTCATTCTTTACAGTTTCGTATTTGTCCTTTATTGGATGCTTCAAATAATAGTAATACGTGCTTCTTGGCATACCCGACAACTTCAACAAATCTTTCAGCGGATATCTTTGCCTTAATTCAGAGATTATTTCTGCTTTTTGCCGTTCTTTCGCTCTTCCGCAAGAACTAAGGCGCTCAGTTTTTTTAAGTAGTCTATCTCCATTCTAAGACGCTGGTTTTCGGCAATCAAATCTTCTTCAACATTTTTATCAAATTTAGGTGGACGACCTCTCTTGTTACTATTTAACGCACTATTTCTGCCTCTTTTATCTTTCATCAGGCCTTCGGCTCCTTCTTCTAAATATGCGCGTTCCCATCTTTTAACAGTACTAATATAGTTATGTTCGTCTGAC
>JAZNHT010000029.1:0-13862 GCA_045577175.1 Eubacteriales bacterium
GACTCCTTGCTTTGCGGCGAAAAGCATCGCGAAAACGATACTCTATCGTTTTCGCTTCGCTTTCAGATTAGAACCGGGCGCGCGTTGCGCACGCGGTTCGCAAAAGGATGGCATCTGCAAAAAGAAAATCCAGCCAATTGGGTGCGTTTGCGCTGGGGTCACGACTCACCGGTCGCATAGTCGTCCGCCTTCGGCTCGATACACTCGCCTCGGCAGACTCCTTGCTTTGCGGCGAAAAGCATCGCGAAAACGATCCTCTATCGTTTTCGCTTCGCTTTCAGATTAGAACCGGGCGCGCGTTGCGCACACGGTTCGCAAAAGGATGGCTTCTGCAAAAAGAAAACCCAGCCAATTGGCTGGGTTTTCTTTTTGGCACGTGTTGACAAAAAAGATGCCAGCATGCCTTCTTGTTTCACTCAGCTATTACATAATCGAACAAATACGATCTGCAATCGATATGCTCGTTTGTGCTTTCATTGATATTTACCCACACACTGTTATATCCAAACTCAATGCTACCCTTTACCGTTTCATTATCAAACAGGTATTTGCCATCGGCAAGTGTTGCTGTAACGAAAAGCTCCGTTTGGTATACCAAAGCTGATTCTGTGTACTTATGATAAGCCATTGTAAAAGAAACGCTTTCTGCCGAAGCAGAAGTGATCTTAACCCGATCGTCTTTAATGATCGAAGCGAGCTTATACGTTTGAATTTTCGGCACAGCAGTTTCAAGTAATGGAAGAATCGTTAAATCCGCATGATTTTTCGTGTACTCGCGTTCGTCCCAGCCAAAAGGACAAATATTATATTTCGCATACAGCTCATTCCAATCTTCCTTGGAAACGGAGACTTGTTGTTGATTTTCTAATTTGTGCCACTCACCTTGCTTCATCGCATCGCATCCAATAGCAACCTGCGGTTTAAGCGCTCCTTCGGAAATTTCGTAAACAAGGTACTTTCTACCCACCAAATACTGACCTTCCATAACAAGCTGCTCCATTCGAATCAAGCCGTTTGCATCGAGCCAGATAAGAGAGTTGGGATCTTCTTGCGTTATCAACGTAACGGCTTCACCGTTTTTTACGGTAAATATTGCAACAATATCCAGTGTGCTTTCCGCAAAAATCAGCTCTTCGGTTCCGTCATTGTTAATATCCTTTTTTGCATATCCCATATCTAATGGGCCTTTACATTTTTTTGCAAGCTCATACACCGTTTTAAGCGCCGACGAGTCTGTTTCGGTCGGTGCGGGAATGGCTGTATTATTCTTTTTGCAAATCAGTAGCTCCGTATATTTTTCTATTATTGACTTGTACGGATCACCGTTCGCGTTATTTTGTGTATCGTTGGAGTCAGGATTATTTGTATTTGAAGTGTCAGCACAAGAAACCGCGCTAATGATTAATAGCAAACATAACAAAGCAGAAAATAATTTTTTCATAGTAATACCGCCTTTCTGTCATTTGAGTTTCTCGTCAAATAGTATTTTGGTAAATATTGCGATATTCAGAAAAAGCAAGTGAGATATCTCACTCCGCTCAATGTAATTAGTCAAGATATACTACATAATAATAGTACGTTTTTCCTTTTTCCTCAAACTCAACGATTTCAAGACTTTCATCTTGATGCTCCTCGTTAATACTCTCCTTTTCCTCGGAAAATCCGTGCAGGATAAACCGCTCTGATACCATCGCGTTGAAAGATTCTCTACCATTGTCGTTATTAGCAAACAATATACGAGGCTCAAATTCGACGTTCATTGATCCAGTAAAAACGTAAAGCTCACCCGCAACTACGCCCTCCGATGTCCTTGCAACACAAGCGGTATCGGCTTTCTCACCGTTAGAATATACAGGCACTATTGCTATTATCTCGACATCATCATAGTGTTCCTTAACAGCGTTGTATGCACTCTCTTCATTGATATTAGCACAAGAGGATAAACAGAATAGCAGTATCAGGATCATAAGAAATGCTACCGTCTTTTTCATATCTCCACCGCCTTTCTGATTTTATTATAGCATAAACTTGATCGTTTGTAAAGAGTGATGTAGCGGCAAGCCGCAGTGATGTAGTGCTATCGCACAGTGATGTATTGCTCCTTCGTCGCAAAGTGATGTGATGTGTTCCGCATCCTCACGCGCGAAGCGCACATCACTTGCGAAGCAAACATCACGTCCGAAGGGCACATCACGTTCCGCGAGAGCGGAACACATCGTGCCAAAAAAGATGCCTTATTCAAATGTGTTATCAATGGGAGAACTAAACTCAAATCTAATAACTTTTATGCCAAAAAGTTCTTCCAACTGTTCATAACTCAAGTCAGTTCTCGTAATAGTGCTTTCCTTGGACCCTGTTTGATATTTTTCGGTATATCTTATTTTCGGTCCTCTACCCGCATCTTCCGGATCGCCCAAATAATATCCACCTGAGCCGTAAAAAAGGTGTACCCTTGATTCTGTATTAACTCTACCACTTACAAGTGTAGATTCGGTGTTTTCATCAAATTCAATAATCATGCGCTTTTCTTCTTCGCCGCTTTTCAATGAGGCAAACCATGTGCGTGAATAAGGAATAAACGGAAATGGGTTTGAAAGATCATATCCTTCAAACCTGCAAACAACGGTATCCTCTATCAAGAACCTTTGACCATTCAGTTCATATTCGAAAACAAAAGGGAACTCGCCCTCCGTAATTTGCGGTGCTGGTTCATATTTCTTTTCACATCCCGACAAACTCAACATTATTAAGACAGCAAACAGTACTGCAATAATCTTTTTCATCTCTCCACCGCCTTTCTAATTTCATTATACCACAATTTCTAATATTTTTCAATATTCATCGTTAAAAATGCACGGTAAAGGTTCACTTCTGCTCCCTTGCTCGAAAATGCCGTTTGGCATCTTTTTATTTTCGTTAAAATCCGATTTTCAAGAAAAGCCGCACTTTGCGCGCAAAGTGCCGGAAAACGGCGTAAAACGAAGAAAACCCGAGAAAATCTCGGGTTTTTCGGTTGGCATCTTTTTTGTCAAGACGCATTGGAGGCGTCACCCGGATTTGAACCGGGGGATAAGGGTTTTGCAGACCCGTGCCTTACCACTTGGCTATGACGCCGTTTGTACTATGATATAATAGCAGATTTACCGCCGTTTGTCAAGGGGATTTTCCGAAGTTGCCAAAATTTTCGGGGGACACCGCACGGCATCCCCCGATTTCGACTCAAATCTCCATCAGTCTGAGAATATTCGCCATCGCAAAGGCGAGATTCTCGCGCGTGTACGCACGGCTCTCCGACAGCGGCATCGGCAAGCGGTTGATCGAAAAGACCGCGCTGACGCCCTCATCGTATGCCGCCTGCATATCGCCCTCCGCACCGCCGACGACGGCGATCACGGGAATCCCCTGCTTTTTCGCCCGACGGGCAATCCCGATCACGGCTTTGCCGCCGAGACTTTGCGAGTCAATCTTGCCCTCCCCGGTGAAGATCACGTCCGCGTCACTTATCATGCCGTCAAAGCCGACCGTATCGAGCACGGTCTCGATGCCCATCTGCAATTTCGAGCCGAAAAATACCGCCATACCGGCACCCATCGCACCTGCGGCACCGCCGCCCGGCATGTCGGATACATCCGCGCCGAGGCTCTCCTTCATCACGGCGCACAGATGGCGGAGCCCGTCATCGAGCACGCGCACCGTGTCGGGCTCCGCGCCCTTCTGCGGTGCGAACACGTATGCCGCGCCGCGTTCGCCGTACATGGGATTGTCGATGTCGCACATGGTGATGATCTCCACACCACGGAGAGACGGCGCAAGTCCCGCCGTATCGATCCGCGCGATCGCAGAGAGCGTGCCGCCGGTCGGGGTAAACTCGCCCCCGTCCTTATCGAAAAATTTCACGCCGCACGCTGCCGCCGCACCGCATCCGCCGTCGTTCGTCGCACTGCCGCCGAGACCGAGGATGATCTTCTTCACCCCCGACTGTGCCGCGTGCAGAATCAGCTCGCCGACGCCGAACGTCGTCGCGGTCAAAGGATTTTCCCGACCTGCCGCCAGCGGAAGACCTGCCGCCGCCGCCATCTCGATCACAGCAGCTTCGCCGCCGTCGATCAGCCCGTAAAAGCTGTCCGTCTCCTCAAAAAACGGACCGCTTACGGGGAGCATCACGCGCACACCGCCGAGGGCGGTCAGAAACGCGTCCACACTTCCCTCTCCGCCGTCCGCGACGGGCACGGACACGACCGCGCACTCGGGAAACCGGCGCAGAATCTCCGCCTTCATCACGGCGCAAATATCGGAGGAGGAAATCGTTCCCTTGAACGAATCGGGAATCAGTACGGCTTTTTTCATCGTTACGGTATCCTTCAAAAAATTGTTTTTTCTATTATAGCACGCATCGGAAATGCTTGTCAAGCATACAGGCGGGAACTTTCCGATCGTAGCTTCGTCTATATATACACAACACAAAGGAGGTTGTCCTTATGAAGAAACTGTTCTTTCTCTTTTTGGCGGTGCTCTGCACGCTTTTGCTCGTCGGATGCGGCGTCGCGGAGGAGGAATCAAATCCGCCGGAAGCGGAAAAGCCGTACACAGACACGTTTTCCCTCACGGAATCGGATTTCTCTGCCGTGCGCGCCGTGGAAATCCGCAGCGGCATGACGGGTAAGACCGTTCTTCTGACCGATTCGGAGGATATTGCCGCCATCGTATCCGCCGCTTTGCCGATTGTCGGGCAAAATCCGGTCAGCTCCCGCGGAACGTACGGATGGACGTACAGCTTCCGCTTCTACGAAACCGACGCGCCCGGAGAAAACGATGTCCCCGTGCCGGTTTTCTCTCTGCACATTTTTGATGACAAGGCGTACATCACAAACGGGGTATACGAGAAAATCGACCGTTTCACGTATCCTGCCATGTACACGGTCAATCTCGCCGCCGCAGAGTCGCTTGCCGCCGCTTGCGACCGCTTTCATCCGTAAAAAAGCCTTCCGTGCCGGAAGGCTTTTCTTTATTTTTTCTTTTCCGCCTTTCGGATTGCGATTGCCGCGGCGGTATTGACCAAAATCATCAGCAGCATAACCCCGATGAATATCCAGTAAAAGATCGTCCACGCAGAGGCGGCGTAATTGTCAAACAGATAGCCGAACAGCATCGGTACGATCGCGCAGGCGACCGTGGCGCCCGCATTGGAGAATGCCGTAATGGAGCCTGCGTTCATCTCGTCGTCAATCTGCAAGGAGGCAACCGTACCCGAGCACGTGCTGAATCCGCGGATGAGCGTCGCATAGAGCACGGTGAGCACAAGCGTCAGAACAAGATTCACTCTGTACACAAACAGAAGAATCACGGGGCAGACGAGTGCCGCGGCGAGGAACAGATTCGCCGCCTTCATAAACGGAACGTGGCGGTGCGAGCAGACCGCCGTACCGAGGAACGGACCGCCCATGACGGCGATCGGCAGAAACATGGAGATCAGAATCGAATAGCTCTCCGGCATCCCGTATTCGGAAACGAACAGCTTCGGCAGATACGTGCCGATCGGCATATCCATGAGCTGATACACAAGCGCGGAAAGGATAATGACGGAAAACGAAACGATAAATTTCGGCGAGTAGCCGTGCCGCCTTTTGCGCTTGCCGCTGTCCGACAACTTGCTCTCCGGCGCGGTGCGGACGATTTTTTCAAGCACCTTATCCGCCTTGCCGATCGCGGTAAAGAGGAAAATGACCGCCGCAAGCAGAACGCCGCCCGACACCCAGAACGCATACTGCCAGTTGCCGAGTCCGACCGCCGCCGCAGAGAGGATATACGCCAGAAAGTTGCCGGCGGAGAAGCCCGTGCTCATCACGCTGATGGCGTAGCCGTGCTTTTCCTCGGGGACGTACAAAGAGATCAGATACAAAGCCCCCGCCCAGATGCCGCAGTGGGTGATGCCGATCAGCGACATGATGACGGAAAGCTGGGTAAGCGACTGCGTGAGTGCCACCCCCATCAGAAGCACGGACGACGCGGACACCGTCGCCAGAACGAACTTCTTCATATTCAGCTTTTTGATAAACACCGCAAACAGAATCTGTGCGATGCAGTATGTAATATAGTAACACGTCAGCGGCACGCCTGCCTGCGTGTTGGACGTCCCCCATGCTTTTGTGACCTCGACCAGCTCGACCGCGTACACCTTTTTCGACATCATCGATGCGGCGTACACCGCCCAGCACGCCCAGATGAGCATATGCATCCGCCGCGTCTGCTGTTTCGTCATGGGAGTGCGGCTGTCTGTTGCCGCTTCACTCTGTGCCATGTCTTTCCCTCCGCACATTATTATTCATCTTATCTTACCGCAAAACGGGGGACTTCGTCAAGTTTTTTTCGAAAAATCGCGCTTTTGTGTAAATGATTTTTCTCCGCATCCGCAGGCGGATAAAAAATTTATCGTTTTTCGATAAAAATATATTGACAAACGAGAACGAATCGTGTATCATAGAAATACGGAAACCAAAATCAAGAAAAGCGAGGACCGATCTATGCTGAAAATTCCGAAACGGTATTCCCTTACTCTGTCTGCGGTGCTGTCCGTGCTGTTTTTTGCACTGTGCATCCTCGGCGCAATCTTTCTGCCGCACATCACGAACACGCTCATCTCCCTGAAGGAGCGATTCCCCGACGGCGGCGCAAGCACCGTGCTCGCCCTTGCCTACGCAATCCTCACCGTAGCCGCGGCGGCGGATGTGCTCGTATTTGTGCTTCTTCTGCGCGTGCGCAAGCATCTCGTCTTTACGGAGGGAAGCATCGCACTTCTGCGCGGCATTTCTTGGTGCTGTATCCTCCTCGGCGCGCTCTTTGCCGTGCTCGGGTACTTTTTCCTCGTCTCCTTCACGCTCGCGTTTGCCGCGGTGTTCCTCGGCATCTGCCTGCGCGTGGTCAAAAACGTACTGGAGGAGGGTGCTGAGATCAAATCCGAAAACGATCTCACGGTGTGATTATGATCCGGATCAATTTAGATGTCATGATGGCGAAGCGGAGAATGTCCCTGAACGAGCTTTCCGACAAGGTGGGCATCACGCTTGCGAATCTCTCGATACTGAAGAACAACAAAGCGAAGGCGATCCGCTTCTCGACGCTGGACGCGATCTGCCGCGCGCTGGACTGCCGTGTGGAGGACATCCTCGAATACACGGATGAGGACTGACGGAGGGGCTTATGAATGAGATGAAAAAATTGCCGGACGGTGCCGCGCTCACGGAAGCGTTTGCCGAGGAGCCAAAGCGCACGTTTTCCCCGGCGGAGACCGCGTTTGCGTGGCTCTGCTTTGTTGCCGGATACCTCTTTTTCCGCCTGCTTCCGCCGTATGAGCACCGGCTCGGCGCGTTTCTGTTCGTGCTCCTCCTGTTTGGCGGGACGGCTGTTTTCCTCCGCACACGGGGGATCAAACCGCCGATGCTTCCCGTGTGCATCGCCGCAACCGCGTGCGTGCTCTCCGCTTCGCTGATTTTGTGCGCCAACCGCGGTGTCTGCACGCTTGCGTACACGTTCTCGATCCTTTCGTATCTGTATTTTGTCAACGCTTCGTGCGGCGGCGGCATCTCGCGTGGGATCACGGGCGCTTTGTTTGCGGATTACCTGAATGCGGCACTCATTCTGCCGTTTGCCTCCCTCGAAAGCTCCGTTCGTGCGGCGTTTTCGGGCAAAGCGGCAAAAAGCGGCGGCAAAATCGCCCTGCGCATCTTCTCGGGCGTCTGCCTTGCCCTCGTGCCGACGGTGGCGGTTGCCGTGCTCCTCTCCTACGATGACGGATTCATCGATCTGATGCATCGGATTTTCTCGTCGGATGTGAGCATCTCCGGCGTGTTCTCGCACGTGAACAGTGCGCTGTTCGGCATCTTTTTCGGGATGTGCCTTTTCAGCCTGTACGTCTCCGCCGCAGACAAATCCTGCTCATGCACGGTCACAAGCGAAGGACTCACCGCCGCCGCGCGCGCTTTCCGCCGCCTCCCCTGCATGACCGTCCTTTCGGCGACCGTGCCGATTCTGTTTCTGTATGCCGTGTTTTTCGTCTCCCAGTGGGGGTATTACGTCTCCGCGTTCACGGGCGTACTGCCCGAAAATCTCAGCTACGCGCAGTACGCGAGGGAGGGATTCTTCCAGCTTTGCGCGGTCGCGGTCATCAATCTGTGCATGACGGCGGCGGCAGGACTTCTCACGCGGCGGAAAGGCGAGAAGCCGCCCGTATTTCTGAAGGCGATCACCGTTTTGTACGCCGTCTTCACGCTTGTGCTGATCGCCACGGCTCTCTCGAAGATGATCCTCTATATCGACACGTACGGACTGACGCAGAAGCGCGTCTACGCATCCGTGTTCATGATCGCGCTGGGCGTGGTGTTCGCCGTGATTTTAGCGAAGCAATTTCTGCCGCGCACCCCGTCCGCGATTGCGATTCTGTGCGTGTTTGCGCTGTTTTCCGCCGCCGCCCTCGGCAACGCGGACGCGCAGATCGCACGGTACAACGTGGACAGGTATCTCGACGGCACGCTTGCCGAGGTGGACATTCACGCCCTCGCCGAGCTTGGGGACGCGGCGATCCCCGAAATGATCCGTCTTGCGGAAATCGAGAGCGCAAAGCTCGGCACGGATGTCAAAACGATGCCGGAGCGCGGCCGGGGCACTTCGATGCACCGCACCCTTGCCGCCGTTTTGAAAACGGAGGCGATCCGTCTTAGCGAGGAGGACGCGGATTTCTTCGGCTTCAACATCCCGGCGTACCGCGCGCGAAAGGCGCTTTCAGACGCGGGGCTTTTGGAATAAAAAACGGCGGGAGCAAGCCCCCGCCCTACGGTGAGATTGCCGCGCCTTACAGTGGGAATGCTTCGCCGGATCAGAAAAAACGACGCTCCAAGCGAGGTGATACTGTGCAGAAAAAAAGGCACAAACGAACATCCTGCCTGATACTTGCATCGGGGTTTTTACTGCTTCTCATACTAATTCTGCCGAAACCGCTGCCTGTTTCCGAGGTCAGCGATCCCTTTCAAGTAACATGCGGCGGAAATCTTGCTCTTACAGACGAGCTGATATGTGCCGCCTTCAGCTTCGACAGCAAATACTTGTTTGAACAGGGATCTGTTTCACAGAAAAAGGTGGTTCTGCCGGAAATGGCATATAATATTCTGATCTACGGTGAGGATATATATTACACCTATGGCTCGCCCGGAAGAGTCTACCGCAAATCCGCAAACGGTCTGCTTCGAACACTCACTCTGAAGCGGGTACACAGTCTGTGGGTGCAGGACGGTAAAATGTTTTATATCGATCCCACAGACGATGGATTGTATATATCAAACGGGAGTGTATTGAAAACAAAAATCGCCGACAGTATATCCAGTTATACCGTAATTGACAATCAGGTGTTTTACATTGAATATGAAACGTATTCCCTGAACGTATACGATATTTCCACCAAACAACACATGTGTATGCATACAGGCGAGATTCGGAATATAGTCAGTGACGGAGAGTTTATTTATTATACGTGTTACGATTACTCGCACGAGGACGGATATACAAACGGGAAATTATACCGTGCAAACCTTGACGGAAGCGATCCGCAATTGCTTCTTGAACAGGTGTGTTGGAATGTATTTCTTTACAAGGATGATATTTTTTATCGCAATCAAAGTGAGTGCGGAAACCTGTATCGAGTGCATAAAGACGGCACGGATAACCGGTTGCTGTTTGAAGGGAACATCGGAGAATACTACATTTGGGATGAAAAAGTTTTATTCAGAAGAATTACCACAGAGAAAAACGGCATTCCCGATGGGTATTATCTTGGTTCATTAGATGGACAAGAGGAAACGGCGATATATAACCGATATACGGAATAAAGCATCTGCCCATACAAAAAGAGCAGAGACGTGTCCCTGCTCTTTCCGCTTTTGTTTTATTCCTTATTCAGATGCGCCAGCACCGTATCCGCAATCTCGCCCATGCCCTTTACGGTGGGATGGTTGTTCATCTTATCCATATCGGGAAGCGTAATCAGCTCCGCGCCGAACACCTCGCACGCCTCCTTCAGATGCGCACCGATCTCGGGCTTCAGTCCGTAATTCAGAAGCACGAGCACGCGTGCGTGGGGCAGCACCGCGCGGATTCTGTAAAGCAGGTACGAGCACGCCGGGCGCACCGTGTACAGCTCTTCCGCCGTCCAATCGGGTGCGAAATCGGAAAATTTCGCCTCCCCGAGCGGCGCGTTCGACCACGAATCGTTCGTCGTGCCGAACACAATCACCGTATCGACCGGATGCGTCGCAAAAAATCCGTTGGCGATCCGTCTCTCCAGCCGTCCGATGAAGGAAAATTCCTTATTATCGCCGCCGTGATACTCTCTGTGGCACACGCACGTGCCCGTGTAGCTGGAATTTTCCAAAAGCGTGCTCCCCGTCGCGGCGAGAACGCGGTGCCACCACGTATCCTCGACGCGGTGCACGTCGGAATCCTTATAAGTCGGTGTATAATACGGGCGGCAGTCGCCTGCGATATGTCCCCAGAAGGTCGAATAGCTGTCGCCCAAAATCAGTACGTTGCCCAATGATTTCATAAAAGCTCTCCCGTTTTGTTTTATCCATTATACAACGCCCAAAAGCCGCTGTCAAGCATTTTGCACCCCCCCTTGCATTTTGTCGGTTTTTGTGGTATGATAAAAACGCTATGATTACTTTATTGATAAAAATAATTCGCGCTGTACGAGCCGTACTTGATCTGTGCTTCAGCCATTTCGCTTTGTACACCGTCCTCGGTGCGTTCACGACACGCAAATTCGCACGGACGGAAAGATTACACAAATACGCCATCCTGATCGCCGCGCGAAACGAAGAGACCGTGATCGGAAATCTGCTTGAAAGCATCCGTCAGCAGGATTATCCCACCGAGTTGATCACCGTTTTTGTCGTTGCGGACAACTGCACGGACGACACGGCGAAAATCGCACGGGCGGGCGGCGCCGTCTGCTACGAGCGATTTGACGACGCGCACCGCACAAAGGGCTTCGCACTGCAATTTTTGATGAAGAACATCCACCGCGATTACGGGAAGGACGCCTTTGACGGCTTCTTCCTCTTTGACGCGGACAATCTTCTCATGCCCGATTACATAACGCGCATGAACGAAGCGTTCGACGAGGGGGAGAGAATCGTCACCTCGTACCGCCACACGAAAAACTTCGACGACAACTGGATCTCCGCCTCTTATGCGATCCACTGGCTGCGCACCGTGCGCACGGAGCACCGCGGACGCTCCCTTCTCGGACTTGCCACGCGTATCCAGGGGACGGGCGTGCTTCTGCACAAGGATTTTCTGCGGGACGGATGGAACTTCACCTCCCTGACGGAGGATCGCGAGCTGTGCGCCCACGCGGTTGCGGACGGCGAGCGCATCTCGTTCTGCTTTGACGCGGTATTTTATGACGAACAGCCTACGGATCTGAAGATCGCATTCCGCCAACGTCTGCGCTGGTCGAAGGGCAATCTGTGGGTATTCTTCCACGAGGGAAAGCGGCTTCTCAAGGGGATTTTCAAGACGCGCGGTCTGCAAAAATTCGTTTGCTACGACATGCTGTCCATCACGTTTCCGCAGCCGCTGTTCAGCGTGATTCTGTCCGTGCTGCTCGCGATTTTCTGCACGGTGGAGGCACACGGCAGTCTGCCCATCCTCCTCTCCGTTGTCCTTGGCGGTCTGTTCGGCGCGTGGCTCGGTGCGATGCTCCTGGCGGCGTACACCATGCTCATGGAACGGGCGAGACTTCCGAAAATGAAGTGGTATCGGATTCTTTGGTACATCTTCACGTTCCCGATTTTTGATCTGATCGGCAAGATTACGATGTGTATCGCTCTGTTCACAAAGGTGGAATGGAAGCCGATCCCGCACACCGCCGACACGAATATCACGGAGATGGTAAAGAAATAACGAAAAAGCACCCCGCAGGGTGCTTTTTATTATTTTCAGAATCACGTATTGAACAAATGCGCGCGGTTCTTGAAATAGACACGATTGACAAAAATCATAACAACTGCCACTACCGCCGACGGTGCCGCAGACGACACAGACGAGGACACGACCTCGCCTCGAACCTCTGCGGGAAGAACTGCCGCCACACCTACAATATAAAGAATGCTGACCGCGATTGATGCGACATACAGCCAAGTCAGCATGGTGGGACCGTCTTGTCGATACTGCGCCAGACGGAAGCGGACATAAATACTGAACGCAGCCAATGCAAAAGATGCGACCGCCATAAGCAGATCGACCGTTTTCAGCCCACCGAACATGGCGTACACCAAATCCGCCACATCCCCATAATGCGTACCGCGCAGACACGTAAATCCATTTATAACATTTATGACGGCGCTGGCAAACAGGGAAAAGTAAATCAAAAACTTATACCACCCCATAGGCATCGGTGCCGCAGGAGTCTGCTCCTGATACGGCTCATCTCCCGCATTCTGTGCAAGTGCCGCACCGCACTGCGTACAAAACATTGCCAAATCGTCATTGTATGCGCCGCATTTCGGACAATACATAGACTTACCTCCAAAGAAAAGTATTTGTACTGCATGAAAACTCTTTTGCAGTCAAGAATATTATACCAAAATGTCGAAAGCTTGTAAATAGGTTATATGCAAAAACCAAAATTTTCCCATCTCCCCTGTACAAAAAGAGACACCGCCGAAAAAGGTGCCTTTCTCGAACGTATTTTTAATAGGCATGCTGAACTCAAATCGAATGATTTTTATTCCAAAAATTTCTTCTGGTTGTTCATTGGTCAATTTTGCAACGTCGTTGTGCGTCACTTTGGGCTCGGTTTTGTATCGTTCATAGTATAAAATATAGGGAGCATAGCATAAAAGCGACGGGAAGTGAATTTTTTGTAAGGGGAGACGGCAAGTTTCCCCTCAAAGGTTAGGGTGACGCCTCCGACGCAAGAAAAAGCCACTCATTGGAAGTGATGTTATGCTTGGCAAAGTAATGTTGCTCACTTCGGTCGCAGTGATGTGCTCCGCCTCTTCACGCGCAAAGCGCACTTCTCTTCCGAAGGAAACATCACGTTCCGCACAAGCAGAACACATCGTTGAAAAAAGCACTTGCAATCGCAAGTACTTTTTTATAGCTCCCCCTGCTGGGTTAGTGCAGAGAAAACGATTAAGTATCGTTTTCTCAAGCGGTGTCACCCAAAGTGCGAGTAGTGCAAGGCGAGGGTATCGAGCCGAAGCAATACGACACACGACGGTGACCGGGCTCCGAAGGAGTGAACCAGCGACATCAGATTTAACAGTCTAATCTTCCCAAAACATAGTCGACTCGTGCGCCATTGATGCGAAGCACAACCTCGTTCATTTGTGTCCGCTTTAATGAGAAATGATGTCTTCGCTACGCTCATAATGATGTTGCTCCCGATGGTCGCAATGATGCGATGTTTGCCATAAAATGTGGCGAAGCCACACATCATTAGCGTTAGCGTCATCATTGGCCTTGCCCAACATCATTTGCCGAAGGCAAACATCATTGAAAAAAGCACTTGCAATCGCAAGTGCTTTTTTCTGGCTCCCCCGTGGAAGCTATATTCGAAATAGAGAGAATACCCGAAGCTTCAAGCTCGGCAAAGGTTATAGTCTTTGTTCCCTTATTGTAATTAAACGTGATGACCATCTTGTCATCGTATAAAAAGATGCGGTTTACAAAGGTGTCAATGAATCGGCGACGGTGTTCAAACTTGTTTGTATCAAAGGTTCGGAAGTATTCGAGCCAACAAATGATCTGCTCTCTTGTGACAATCGGCTTAGCAAGTTCTTCTTTGGCAATTTGGATTCCAAGCTCAG
>JAZNHT010000030.1:0-14399 GCA_045577175.1 Eubacteriales bacterium
GGCGATATGATATACTGTAATCAAGCAAGGTACCGATGCGAAATCTTCCGAAAGGAGTAATGATTATGGAAATGAATATTGGAAACAAAATCCGTGAACTGCGTAAGAAAAAGGGAATCACACAAGAGCAGCTTGCCTCTGCGCTGGGTATTACATCGCAGGCGGTCAGCAAGTGGGAGATGAGCACAGGATACCCGGATATCGCCATGCTTCCGGTGATTGCGGGGTATTTCGGCGTGAGCATGGATACGCTGTTCAATTATGATGCGGATAAGCTGGAAGAAAAGATTATGGATGTGCTGTATCAGTCCAGAGGCGGAAAACCCTTTGAAGTGGCTGAAAAGATTCTTCTCGAAGGAATCGCCGATTATCCCACCGGATATATTCTGAAATGGGAACTGTTGGATATGTATACCATTCAAATTCGTTCCGGTGAACGTACCGATCTTGTGGAAAAAGCATTGGAGCTTGGAAAGCAGATCTGCGAAGAATGTGAGGATTCCTTCATTTATTGCGGTGTTATGCATGATATGGCAGAAATCTATATCAAAAGTGGAAGAGATAAGGAAGGCAAAAAGCTGATCGAATCTATGCCGTATCGGTATCCCAATGATATTTTAGACAGAATGCGCTCTTCTGCCTATCTACTGAAAGGCGAAGATAAAATCAATGCAATGATAGAGTGGAAGGTGCTGGAGCATCAGGAACTTTATTGTTTATGCCAAATGGAAGGAATGTTTTACTATAGATCGAGGGATTGGGAAAATGCTCTTCTTTCATTTCGAGAGGAGTATGCAACGATCGATGCTTTTTGCCGTCGCAAATTGCCGGCAGGATTCAATCCGATGGGAAGCGAGGTATCTCTGGGAATTACTATGGTGAGAATAGCAGCTTGTTATTTTAGAATGAATCGGTTGGATGAATGCGATGCGGCATTGGAAAAGGCATATCAGTTGATCCGAAACCAATTTAACGATGAAACTTGGGAATCTTATCGCGGCATTGAACATTACAGAAGACCTTACAGTGAAATGGGCCTCGACGAATACAAGCCCTGCATCTGATCACATTCCCTATGTTAGCACCAGCACAGGCTGCTGTTGAGGAATCAAAGTAATCAGCTTTTTGTAGGGCAGGGGCTTGCTCCTGCCGCCAAATAAAAGCGAAACTATCCCTCTGCTGGGAAATCGGCAGAGGGATTTTTCCTTCCTTGCCATTTTTCAAAAAATATGCTATAATAAAGAAAAAACGAAGGAGCACAATCATGCGGGAGATTCTCTATACATTTGCCAACCGCGGCGCATACGTCACCGGGCAGGATACCGCGTTCGGCGAGGATACACACCTGAAGCTGACCGTGGAGCCGCACGATTTTTCCCTTTCACTCGGTGGGGAGACCTTGCGCCAATCGTCTTTCAGAGGCGGCTCGGTGATCGTTTCCGATACGGGCGAGGCTGTCTTTTACGATGCCGAGGGGCGCAAGATCGCACGGGCTGAGGGCGGCGCGGATTCGTACAAAAAAGTGATCCTCATCTGGAAGCAGGACACGCTTTCCTTGGAATTCGGATGCGTGGTAACGGTGGATAATTACCCCAACTGCGACGGCGAGAGCGACCGGTGGAGTGAGGAGTGGGTTGCGCAGAGAAGGATTACCCTCTTTTCGGGAAAGAATACGCCGGAAATCGGATAAAAACTGCCGAAGCAAGCGGCACTTTGATGCAAAAGAGTCCTGCATTTGTTTGGGGAAGCGGTTTCCGTGTCGGATGGCGCGGGAACCGCGCGAAAAATGACGCTTTTCATTGACTTTTATTCCGAAAAGGTGTATAATGGGATGAAATTCAAATTAGGAGAGGATATTATGTATCTCGTAGACTTTTTCAAGCGACTGATGCGCAAATCCAACATCCCCGTCATCATCTATCTGATTCTCAACACGATCATTATCTGCTTCTTCGCGTGCCTGTTTTTTGCAGGAAGTATGCACCCCGTTTTGGCTGTTCTTCTCGGTATTCTCATCTATTTCGGCTCCCTTGCGGTGGCACTGTCCCCCGTCGGTGAGTGGATTCTCCGTGTGCAGACAGGCTGCAAGCGGCTGACGGATCAGCAGCAGATCGATTTCATCATGCCTCTGTTCAACGAAGTGTACGCACGGGCGAGAAAGCTCGATCCCACGATTTCCGATAAGGTGGAGCTTTTCATCAATTCCGACGGAACGCCGAACGCGTTCGCAACGGGCAGAAAGACGATCTGCATCACCGAGGGGCTTCTCCGTATGCCGCCCGAGCAGATCAAGGCGGCGCTCGGTCATGAGTTCGGTCATCTGGCGCACAAGGACACCGATCTGATTCTGCTTGTCACGATCGGCAACTTTATCGTAACGGCGGTTATCACGTTCATCCGTATCGTTATCGAGATTTTCAACTTCATCATGATGATCGTCTCTTTGTTCATCGGCGGTTCGGAGGGCGCACTTGCCGCTGTCTTCACCATGCTGTACAGAATGGCGATCATGATTGCCATCGACGGTCTCATGTGGATCTGGACGAAGCTCGGTACGCTTCTCGTTATGAAATCCAGCCGTTCCAACGAGTTTGAGGCGGACGCATTCTCGTTCAAAATCGGCTACGGCAATGCGCTCTGCTCGCTTCTGAACGTCATCGGCGGCGGTGCACAGGGACTCTTTGCTACCCTGGCAAGCAGCCATCCCGACAAGCACAAGAGAATCGCGCATCTCCAGAAGCTCGGCGCAACCTACGGACTCCGTCCTGCTGCGCAGCCTACCAATGCAGTACAGAACAACATGAACAATTCTCTCCACTGAGAAATGAAAAAAGCGGTCGCTCATGCGACCGCTTTTTTGTTATAACAGCTCAAACGTGTTCTTTTCGCTCTCCAGCACGCCCTCGCGGCGGAGCTTTCCGATCTCGGCGGAGAGACCGCTGCGGTCTACCTCCAGGTAATCCGCAAGCTCCTGACGGTCAAACGGAATCTCAAAGCGGCTAGCGTTCACCTTTTTCGCGTACATCATCAGATACGCCAAAAGTTTTTCTCGCGTTGACCGCTTCGACGTGATCTCCATTTTTTGATGAAACAGGATCGTCTTTGTTGCGAGATCCTTCATTAAATTAAATATAAGTCGCTGGTGGAAGCCGCAGTTGTTCTCGCACGTGTGCAGGATGTGTCCGCAGTCGATCAGCATGATCTCGCTCGGCTCGTTGGCGATCACGGTGACGGGGATCGCGTCGATCTCCGCGCAGGCGAACGCCTCGCCGAACAGCTCCGACGGATAGATTTCGGAGAGGATACTGCGGTTGCCGAAGTAGTCGGTGCGCGAAATTTGCACCGATCCCTTCAGCACGATGCCGATGTACTTCGCAGGATTTCCCTCCGCGATGACGGTGTATTTCTTATCAAATGAGGAGATTTTCGCGCCGAGACACGTCAGCATCCGAAGAAGATTTTCTTCCTCTATTCCCGAAAACAGGGGGCACTTCCGTAAAATTTTCAAATATTTTTTCATTTTCCACCTCGTTCTGTTGAAAATTCAACAGATTTTACGCTTTTATTATACTATAATAGTACCGTAAAAGCAAGATTGAATTTGGAGGAAAACTATATGGTACGAAAAATCATCCGAATAGATAAAGAAAAATGCAACGGCTGCGGTGCGTGCGCCGCCGCGTGCCACGAGGGCGCGATCGAAATGATCGACGGCAAGGCCGTGCTCACCCGCGAGGACTACTGCGATGGCTTGGGCGACTGCTTGCCTGCCTGCCCGACCGGTGCGATCACGTTTGAGGAGAGGGAAGCCCCCGCTTACGACGAGGACGCTGTCCGTGCGGCGAAGATGCAGAAGCACGGCGTCAAGCTCCCGTGCGGATGCCCCGGAACGAACGCCAAGGCGATCAGGCGCGAGTCGTGCCCCGCTCCGCAGAAATCCGCCGCGGTGACGAGCCAGCTTATGCAGTGGCCGTGCCAGATCAAGCTCGTGCCCGTACACGCTCCGTACTTCGACGGCGCCAATCTTCTGATCGCCGCCGATTGCACTGCGTATGCGTATGGGAATTTCCATAACGAATTTATAAGGAATCACATCACGCTGATCGGATGCCCGAAGCTGGACGAGGGCGATTACGCCGAAAAGCTGACCGCGATCATCCGTGATAACAATATCAAGAGTGTCACGATCGTCCGCATGGAGGTCCCGTGCTGCGGCGGAATTGAGAACGCCGCCAAGCGTGCGCTCATGGAGAGCGGAAAGTTCATTCCGTGGCGCGTCGTGACGATCTCCACCGACGGAAAAATTCTTGAATAAACGGATGGAAACCGTTGCATATTGAATACAGATATGCTATAATTTGTATAGTGCTTTTGAAGGAGATATACTATGAAAATTACCAATGACATCAAATATATCGGCGTAAATGACCGTAAGGTTGATCTGTTTGAGGGGCAGTACAGAGTTCCGAACGGGATTTCTTACAACTCGTATGTGATTCTCGATGACAAAATCGCCGTCATGGATACGGCGGACGCCAATTTCACGCATGAGTGGCTCGACAATCTGCAAAACGTTCTCGGCGGCAGAAAGCCCGACTACCTCATCGTCCAGCACATGGAGCCGGATCACGCCGCGAATATTCTGAATTTCGCAAAGGCGTACCCCGAGGCGAAAATCGTCTCCTCGGCAAAGGCATTTACCATGATGCGGAATTTCTTCGGAACGGATTTCGCAGACAGACGCGTTGTGGTCGGCGAGGGCGATACGCTCACGCTCGGCAAGCACACGCTTACGTTCGTGACCGCACCGATGGTGCACTGGCCGGAGGTTATCGTCACGTATGACAGCACGGATAAGGTGCTCTTTTCCGCGGACGGATTCGGCAAATTCGGCACGCCCGACACGGATGAGCCGTGGGCGGACGAGGCTCGCCGCTACTTCATCGGCATCGTCGGTAAGTACGGTGCGCAGGTGCAGGCGCCTCTCAAAAAGGCGGCAGGGCTGGATATTCAGATCATCTGCCCGTTGCACGGTCCCGTGCTGACGGAGAATCTCGGCTACTATCTGAATCTTTACAACACCTGGTCGTCCTATCAGCCGGAGGAGGAGGGTGTCGTGATCGCGTATACGTCCGTGTACGGCAACACGAAGAAGGCGGTGCAGCTTCTTTCCGAAAAGCTGACCGCGAACGGCTGCCCGAAGGTGATCGTGCACGATCTCGCGCGCACGGATATGGCAGAGGCGGTGGCGGATGCGTTCAAGTACAGCAAGATCGTTCTCGCAACAACGACGTACAATGCCGACATCTTCCCGTTCATGCGCGAGTTTATCGATCATCTGACGGAAAGAAATTTCCAGAACCGCACGGTCGCGCTGATCGAAAACGGAAGCTGGGCGCCTCTCGCCGCGAAGGTGATGAAAGAGATGCTTGAAAAGCAGAAGAATATCACCTACACCGACACGACGGTGAAGATCCTCTCCGCTTTGAATGAGGAGAGCCTTTCCCAGATCGATGCACTGGCAGGCGAGCTTTGCAAGGAATACCTCGCACAGCAATCCTCCACGGCGAATAAAAACGATCTGACTGCGCTTTTCAATATCGGCTACGGTCTGTATGTGGTCACGTCCAACGACGGCAAGAAGGATAACGGTCTGATCGTGAACACAGTCACGCAGGTGACGAACACGCCCAACCGCATCGCCGTGACGATCAATAAGGAAAACTATTCTCACCATATTATCAAGCAGACGGGCAAGATGAACATCAACTGCCTGTCCACCGATGCACCGTTCAAGGTCTTTGAGGCGTTCGGCTTCGTAAGCGGACGGAATGTCGATAAGTTTGCAAACTGCGAGCCGCTGCGCTCCGATAACGGGCTGGTATTTTTGCCTCGGTATATCAACTCGTTCATGTCTTTGAAGGTCGAGCAGTATATCGATCTTGATACGCACGGTATGTTCATCTGCGCCGTTACCGAAGCGCGCGTCCTCTCCGACAAGGAGACGATGACGTACACGTACTATCAGAACAACGTCAAGCCGAGTCCGGAAACGGAAGGCAAAAAAGGATATGTCTGCAAGGTCTGCGGCTTTGTATATGAGGGCGAAGAGCTTCCCGCCGATTACGTCTGCCCGCTGTGCAAGCACGGCGCGGCCGATTTCGAACCGATCGAATAAATTATAATACATTATTTTTGGAGGATAAAACTATGTGTGAAACGAAATTTTATATTTGCGAGCACTGCGGCAACCTGATCGGCATGATCCACAACGCAGGCGTTCCGATGAAGTGCTGCGGTCAGAACATGAAGATGCTCGAGCCGGGCGTGGTGGAAGCAAGCCACGAAAAGCACATCCCCGTCGTTACGGTGGAGGGCAATACTGTTAAGGTAGAGATCGGCTCTGCCGCTCATCCGATGACGGAAGAGCACAGCATTCAGTGGGTATATCTGCAGACGTGCAGCGGCGGTCAGAGAAAGAACCTGAAGCCGGGCGATGCGCCGACGGTTACGTTCGCGCTTGCCGATGAGACACCGTGCGCGGTCTACGCGTACTGCAATCTCCACGGGCTTTGGAAAACCGATCTGTAAAAAGAAAACGAGGTGGAATGTATGATGAATGAAAAGGTGCATGAGCTGCTCAATCAGCAGATCAATAAAGAATTTTATTCCGCTTACCTGTACCTGGAGTTCTCCAACTACTTCAAGGACGCCAATCTGGACGGCTTTGCCAACTGGTACATGATCCAGGCGCAGGAGGAAAGAGATCACGCGATGCTGTTCTATCAGTATTTGCAGAACAACAACGAGAAGGTTACGCTTGAGGCAATTGACAAGCCGAAGGCGGAGATTACCTGCCATATGGATGTCCTTAAGGCAGGACTTACCCACGAGATTTACGTAACGTCTCTTATCAATGACATTTACGCCGCCGCTTATGAGGTCAAGGATTTCCGTACGATGCAGTTTCTGGACTGGTTCGTCAAAGAGCAGGGCGAGGAGGAGACGAACGCGAACGATCTGATTGCGAAGATGGAGCTGTTCGGCTCCGACCCGAAGAGCCTTTACATGCTCAATCAGGAGCTGGGGGCAAGAGTATACACCGCGCCTTCTCTGGTGCTGTGATAAATTTTAATCTGAAAGGAACTTACAATCATGAAAAAATATGTATGTGACGCTTGCGGCTGGGAGTACGATGAGGCAGTCGGTGATCCCGATAACGGAATCGCCCCCGGCACGAAATTTGAAGATCTTCCGGACGATTTTGCGTGCCCGCTTTGCGGCGTAGGCAAGGATTCCTTCTCCGAGGCAGAGTAAAATGAAAGAGAATTATATGATCTGCAACTGCAAGCAGGTCAGCTACAACGACATTGCCGATGCGCTTCATGAAAAGACGGATTTCACTGACGTGCTCAAGGCGTTTGAGGACGTGCAGAAGGTCACGCACTGCTCCACCGGCTGCGGCGGCTGCCACGCGAAGGTTTTGGACGTGATCTCCGAGATCCTGATGGGACACGGAGAGGCATAAAATGAGAAAAAGTATCCGTTCGCCTCAGGCATTCGGATACTTTTTACATAAGGAGAAAGACTATGAAAATGGTACTTCTGACTGCGCTCGGCGTTGGCGGAGCGACGGTGTTCGGCTCGCTTGTCGGGTTTGCGTTCAAGAAAATCTCGCACCGCTTTTCGGATATTGTGCTTTCGTTTGCGGCAGGGGTTATGCTTGCCGCCGCCGTGCTCGGACTGATTTTGCCGTCGCTTGATTACGGCGGAAAATACGGTCTGATCGTTACCGTTGCCGGTATATTCGCCGGTGCGCTCTGTCTCAATCTGATCGATAAGGTCGTGCCGCACCTGCACAAATTTGTCGGCGGAGACAGCGAATCGCACAACAACGGCAGTCTCAGCAAGGTGCTTCTGTTTGTGACCGCGATCGCGATCCACAATCTCCCGGAGGGAATTGCCGCCGGTGTCGGCTTCGGCTCCGGCAATACGGCGCAGGCGTTTCTGATCGCGGGCGGTATCGCGCTTCAGAATATCCCCGAGGGCATGGTGATTATCGGACCGATGCTTGCCGCAGGCGTTACGCCGAAAAAGACGTTTCTCTGCGCGACGGCAACGGGGCTGATCGAAGTGGTCGGCACGCTGATCGGCTATTTCGCGGTGAGCGTGTCTACCGCCATTCTGCCGTTCGCGCTTGCATTCGCCGGAGGCACAATGCTGTACGTCATCAGCGACGAGATGATTCCGGAAACACACGCCCACGGCAGTGAGCGCGGTGCTACATACGCGCTTCTCGTCGGCTTTTGCCTCATGCTCGTGAGCGACGTGCTGCTTGGATAAGGAAGCGATGGGGAGGGACTTTTTGCAAAAAGTCCCTCCCCAAACCCCTCCTCAAAAACCTTTGGGGCAAAGAATGGATTTAGTTTTACCCCTGTCCAAAAGTTTTGGTCGAGCTTTTTTAAAAGCTCGTGGGGTGCAGGGGCAGCGCCCCGCTTATTTTAAAAAACACCGCCCTGTTCAGGCGGTGTTTTTTGCTTGTATTACTGTCCGGAGATCGTTACGCCGTCAAAGGCGATTGCCGGCAGCACGGTCGAGCCGTCTGCCACCGTCTCTTTTGAGATCGCGCGGATATTTTTCAGAAGATCGCCGATGTTGCCGCTGATCATCGTTTCGCTCAGCGCACAGGTGATCTTGCCGTTTTCGATTAAGAAGCTGTTCTTTGCAACGCCGGAGAAATCGCCGCCCGTGCCCGGGTCTCCGCCGGAGAAGCGTCCGACGATGATGCCGCGCTCGATGCCTGCAATGATGTCTGCGAGAGGCGTGTCGCCCGGCTTCACGATCATGGAGCCGGAGGAGTTTTTCGCTCTCTCAAGTCCCGTCTTGTTTGCCACGTACAAGGACAGCATGAAGCTCTCAAGCACGCCGTCCTTGATGAGATCGTAATCCTCCGCCACAAAGCCGTCGGCGGTGTAGCGATCGCCGCAGACAATGCGGTCATCGGACGGATTGAGCGATACGGTCAGCCGTTCATCGGCAACGGGCGTGCCGAGCTTATCCTTCCACGGGCTCGTGCCGTCGAGGATCGTCATGTCGGAGGCGAAATTGCCGACAACGCTGTACAGAACAGAGCCGAGCGAGCCGGCAGGGAAGAGGGCGACGCCCGTAAATTTGCCCGTCAGCGGTACGGGATCAAGCTGCTTTTCCACATCGGTGAGATCGCTCTCAATCGAGCCGAGCTCAATGAAGCGCATGTCGAGCGAATCGGTGATAACGCCCGTACCGAAGAAGGAGGAGGATTTGTCTCCCTCGTGCGCGGAGAACATCAGATCGACCGAGTAGTATCCCTCCGTCGTGTCAAAGGAGGTGCCCTTGGAGTTCATATAGACGCTGTGAATCTTCTTGTGCGTCACGATCATCTGCTCCATCAGAATCTTCGGATGGCGCTTTTTGATGTCCTCCATCAGCTCTCTCGTGCGGTCGAAGAAGCGGTCGAGATCAGCCTCGGGACAGCCGTCCGTTGTCGGTGCGTTTTCCGTGCCGTCGGCGAAATCCCATGCCTCATCCGGCGCACCCGATGCGGCGATGGCGGCACAGTCGGAAGCCGCCTTTGCGATCGCCTCGTCATCGAAGCGGTTGATGCCCACGGAGCCTTTTTTCTTCTCGCAGATCGCCGTCATGGAGAGATTGTTGTCAAACAGGGTGCGGAACAGCGAAAATTCGCCGCCGTCCACGTTAAATTCGTGCGTTTCGGTGAATCGCGCCGTGCAGTAAGCCTTCTCGGCACCGTTTTCCTTCAGAGCGGCAAGCGTTTTTGCCGCGATTTCGTTCAGATTATGCATAGTTCTCTCCTTTCTCAGCGTCCGCCGATCATCATTTCACAGCGGATGGCAGGTCCGCCGAGACCGACGCCCATCGGCTGTTTCTTGCCGCAGAAGCCGGAGGACTGCCAAGCCACCGTGTCGGAGACCATGTCCACCGTCTTGAGCATCTCAAACGCCACGCCCGAGATCGTCGTGTCTAAAATCGCGCGTCCGAGCTTGCCGTTTTTGATCTCGTAGCCGCACGTCACACCGAACATGAACTCGCCCGTCGTGTCTGCCTGTCCGTTGTTCGTGTCGATCAGGTAATAGCCGTCCTCGACGGAGGCGATCATGTCCTCGAGCTTATCCGTGCCGGGGTGGATCGCCGTGTTGCGCATACGGATCAGCGGCTCGTCGGAGAATGCCCACGCACGGGCGTTGCCCGTCGGCTGCATACCGAAATGCTGTGCCGTTTCGCGGCTGTTCATGTAGCCGACCAGCACGCCGTCTTTGATGATCGGCGCATCCGTGGCAGGCGTGCCTTCGTCATCGAGATAAACGGGCAGGGGAACCTCCGCGCCGAACGCGGTGTGGGCAAAGTCCGTAAGGCTCACCTTTTCGGAAGCCACAACCTTGCCGAGATTCGGTCCTGCCACACTGCCGCCGAGGACGAGATCCGCCTCAACGGTGTGACCGACCGCCTCATGTGCAAGCATACCGGCGAGTCCGCCGCTGAGGATGCACGTTTTCTTGCCTGCATCGGCGTACACGCCCTCGCGCTTCTTCATCAGACGCTCATAGAGCGCGTCGATTTTGCCGTGCAGGGCAGAAGGATCGGTGAAGTTTTCGTCAAACGTGCCCGACGTGCCGAACGCCTCAAACATTTCAATCGGTGTGCCGGCGGTCGTCTCGCTGTTGAGAAAGACGTACACATAACTGCGCGGCAGGATCGTGTGTCCGCTCATGCCGTCGTTGGTGAGGAGCATTTTCTCCAAAGAATCCGCCGTGGCGATGACGGCACGGGACGCGAGATTCGGGTACTTCTCCACGATGTACGCGTCGATCTCGCGGGCAAAATCGGCGTACAGCTTCTGCTCAGGATCGTTTATGTCCGCCTTCAGCGGCAAATATCCGTCCGCAATCGTCGGGAGCGCGCCCTTGCCACGTCCGACACGGCGATCCATGAAGTGCGCGTTTTCATCCGCCGCCTTGAGCACGGCGCGTGCGGCATCCTCGGAGCACTCCGCCATCGAGGAAAATCCGTACACGCCGCCCTTGTAGACGCGCGCGGAGACGCCGGACGTCTCGGACTTCGCATTCGCGGTCAGATTGCCGCTGAGCAGTGTCACGCGGCAGGAACGGTTTTTCTGCACACGCACCTCGGTGTGCGCGTCCGTCGGCAGGTATTGCCGACAGTTGGTCAGAATATCGGGTAACATAGGTTCATACCTCCTGTGTTTTAATCAAAGAATACCGATCACGGCGCCCATCGCGCCGCGTTTTCCGTGCGAGGCACGGTGGGAATGAAAAAGATCGGGGGCGCACGCGGTGCAGTACGGCGAGACGTCGATTTGTGCCTCGGTCAGCCCTGCGCAGAGCAGGATTTCCGTGTTCATGCCGGTAAGATCGGCGTACAGTCTGCCGTCCCGTGCGCGGATGTGCCGGAGAGCGAAATCCGTGCCGCGTGCTTCGGTGACGGCGGCGGTGAAATCCTCGCGGACTTCAAAACAGCAGTCGTGGATGCACTGCCCGATCGCGGCACGCACGGTGGAAGTCTCCGCGCCTGCGCCTGTCAGCTTTCGCACAGCTTCGGCGGCGATGCCCGATACGGTGCCGCGCCAGCCTGCGTGAACGGCGGCGATCAAAGGCGAGCCGTCCGCGCGCCGTGCCGTGTACAGAATCGGTACGCAGTCCGCTGTGCGTACCATGAGCAGAACGCCTGCACGGTCGGTGAAAAATCCGTCGCACGGCTCGCAGGGATGACCGCAGTCCGCTTCCGTCACATACCGGACGGTGGCGGAGTGAATCTGCGGCGCGAATACGGCGGACGTTTCATCCATCGCGCCGTCCGTGACCGAACGGGCGAGGATGCCGATGTTTTCGCGCACCGTTTCCGGCGTGTCGCCGTGTCCGTCCGCGACGTTCATCGAAGCGGTGTGGGGTAGCGTGCTGACACCGCCCTCCCGCGTGGAAAATCCGTGGCGGATGCCGTTCGCGTCCAGCAGATCGGAGCAAAACAGAATCCCTTGCTTTTCAAACATTATTTCAGGGTGATGATGGACGTGTCCCACATCTCCGGGGCTTCATAGCCGAGGAGATTTACCGCCGTTGCGGCGACGTTGGAAAGACCGAACGTGCCTGCGTCCGCCTTGACGGTGTATGCATCGGTGTAGAAGTTATCGTACACGATGCACGGAACGGGGTTGAGCGTGTGGCTCGTCTTTGCTTTGAAGGAGCCGTCCTTGTTTTTCTTCGGCGCGCCCGTTTTTTTGTCCATTTCCGCCATCTCGTCCGCGTTGCCGTGGTCGGCGGTGATGAGGGCAACGCCCTTCAGCTCATCGACAACGGCGAGGATTCTGCCAAGCTGGAGATCCATCGCCTCAAGCGAGCAGACCGTAGCGGCGAGGGAGCCGGTGTGACCGACCATGTCGCCGTTCGGGAAATTTACGCGGAGGCACGGATACTTGCCGCTTCTGAGCGCTTCGATGAGCGCATCGGTGATCTCGGCGCACTTCATCCACGGACGCTGCTCGAACGGAACGACGTCGGAGGGGATTTCCACGTACGTCTCAAGCTCGTCGGAGAATTTGCCGGAGCGGTTGCCGTTCCAGAAGTAGGTGACGTGACCGTATTTCTGCGTCTCGGAGATCGCATACTGCGCCACACCCGTGTCGGCGAGGTACTCGCCCATGGTGTTTGTGATTTCGGGCGGATTTACGAGGTAGTGAGACGGGATGTGCAAATCTCCGTCGTACTCCAGCATACCTGCGTAGAATACGTCAGGCACGCGCACGCGATCAAATTTGTCAAAGTCCGCGCCCGCCTCAAACGTCTTGGAAATCTCAATCGCGCGGTCTCCGCGGAAGTTGTAGAATACAAAGCTGTCGCCGTCCTCAACGGTGCCGACCGGCTTTCCGTCCTCGGCGATGACAAACGGAGGCAGATCCTGGTCGATGACCTTCGTCTCCGCACGGTAGGTTTCGATTGCCTCTTTTGCGGAGGCAAAGGTGCGCCCCTCGCCGAGCACGTGCGTTTTCCAGCCGCGCTCCACCATGCTCCAGTCCGCCTCGTAGCGGTCCATGGTGATCTGCATACGTCCGCCGCCGGATGCAATCTTGATGTCGAAGGAAGCATCGCGGAGATCGGCAAGGAAAGCCTCAAACGGCTCAACGTAATCCAGTGCGGAGGTTTCACCGACATCACGTCCGTCGAGCAGGATGTGCACGCGGACGCGCTCTACGCCGTCAGTCTTCGCACGGGCGAGCATGGCCTTCAGGTGATCGATGTGGGAGTGCACGTTTCCGTCGGAGAAAAGACCGAGGAAGTGGAGGGTGGAGCCGTTTGCCTTTGCGCGGGAGACGAGCGTCTGCCACGTGTCGGATGCGAACATTTTGCCGCTTTCGATCGACTGGGAGACGAGCTTTGCGCCCTGTGCGAACACCTGACCGGAGCCGAGGGCGTTGTGACCGACCTCGGAGTTGCCCATATCGTCATCGGACGGGAGACCGACGGCGGTGCCGTGCGCCTTGAGGCGGACGGTGGGGTAGGAAGCGAGGATGCGCTTCAGATTCGGCATATTGGCGGCGTAAACGGCATTGGTCTCTCCGTCGGGAGCGAAGCCGACGCCGTCCATCACGATCGTCAGTACGGGACCGGCAACGCCGGCGAAGCTGGATTTTTTGAGAATGCTCATGGTGGTACTCCTTATTTATGGTTCGTTTTTTCATCTTTGGGAAGCTGTGGCTGTGCGCACAGTTTCGCTACCTTATATTATAACACATATTTGGTGTTTTTGTCTATATTGTTTGAGAAAATTTTATGGGGAATGCAGGAGGTGTTAAATGTGGAACACCTCCTGCACCACCGCCACACCAAAGAGGGGGATGGGAAAGACCTCCCCCTCTTGGAACTCCCCCTCCGAGGTGCAGCGGTAACTGTCTCCTGCCCACCGTCCAAGCCAAAGCATCGCCGCTGCGTTTTAGAACCTTCCTGCACTGACAGTGGGGGAGGATGCAAGATCGCGCTAATGCTTATCTATAACCGACCTGCCGTCCACGCGTGTTGTTTGCGAACGAAAACTGTACGTACAAATTTGTACGAGATTCGCACCCATACATAAAGCATATCCGCTATGTTTGCACACACCCATCGCGCCGCAGGCGCGTCTTTTGCAAAAGCGTTTTTGCTGTGTTAGCACCGCACGTCGATCACAACTCTCCTCTAAGATGAAGATAAAGTGGTATGTTGGCGTGCAATTACAGATAAGAGAACGCTATGAGGTGGGGAGTGCGGGAGATTTCCGTTTTCCGCGAAGCGGAAATTGCGCCTGCCTTATGGCGCAAAGGAAAGCTCAACCGAGGTGGACTTGTCCACCTC
>JAZNHT010000031.1:0-22832 GCA_045577175.1 Eubacteriales bacterium
GTTATAAGGCGGTACATAAATGATGGAAAATATGCAAATCAAAACCTACACCGCCCTGCCGGCTGAAGCGCGCGCTATCCGCGAGATCGTGTTCGTCAACGAGCAGGGATTTAAGGAAGAATTTGACGAGGCAGACTCGACGGCGACGCACTTTGTCCTGATTGACGGAGAGAAGCCGATCGCTACGAGCCGCATTCTCTTGACCGAGGAGGAGGGAACGTACTTTATCGGACGAATCGCCGTTCTCAAAGAGTACCGCGGCAAGCACCTCGGCAAAATGATCGTAAACGCGGCGGAGAATTACGCCCGGGAGAGGGGCGGCAAAAAAATCCGCCTGCACGCGCAGTGTCAAGCGGTTCCGTTTTATGAAAAAATCGGATACGAATCCGTCAGCGGTATCGACTACGAGGAAGACTGCCCGCACGTATGGATGCGAAAAATGCTGTGAATACGAAAAGGCTGCCCCAAAAGGGACAGCCTTTTGTATGCGGTTGTTGATCAGACAACGCCCTGCCACTTCATGGCTTCGGCAACCTTGAGGAAGCCGGCGATGTTTGCACCTGCGATCAGGTCGCCTTCCATGCCATACTTCTTCGCTGCCTCGTAGGAGCTGTTGTAGATGTTCGTCATGATCTGGTGGAGCTTTGCATCCACTTCCTCAGCCGTCCAGCTGTATCTCATGGAGTTCTGGGACATCTCAAGACCGGATACGGCAACGCCGCCTGCATTTACTGCCTTGGACGGAGCGATGATCGCGCCGCCTGCCTTCAGGCAAGCAACCGCATCTGCCGTCGTCGGCATGTTGGCAACCTCGACGTAGTACTTCACGCCGTTTGCCACGATCTTCTTCGCATCCTCCAGCGTAACCTCGTTCTGCGTAGCGCACGGCATGATGATGTCAGCCTTGACGCCCCACGGCTTCTCGCCCGGGAAGAACGGAACGCCGAACTTGTCTGCGTAATCCTGTACCTTATCGCGGCAGGAAGCACGCATCTCGAGCATGTAGTTGATCTTCTCCTCGGTGGAAACGCCGTCCTCATCGTAGATGTAGCCGTCGGGACCGGAGATCGTAACAACCTTACCGCCGAGCTCGGTGATCTTCTTGACCGTACCCCATGCAACGTTGCCGAAGCCGGAGATGGCAAACGTCTTGCCCTTGATGTCCTCGCCTGCCGTCTTGAGCATCTCAACGGTGTAGTAAACAGCGCCGTAGCCGGTAGCCTCGGGACGGATCAGAGAGCCGCCGCAGGAGCGATCCTTACCGGTGAGCACGCCGGTGAACTCGTTTCTCAGTCTCTTGTACTGACCGAACATATAGCCGACCTCACGGGAGCCTACGCCGATGTCACCTGCGGGAACGTCGGTGTCCGCGCCGATGTGCTTGGCAAGCTCGGTCATGAATGCCTGGCAGAAGCGCATAACCTCTGCGTCGGACTTGCCGCGCGGGTTGAAGTCGGAGCCGCCCTTACCGCCGCCCATCGGGAGGCTGGTGAGGCTGTTTTTGAAGGTCTGCTCGAAAGCGAGGAACTTCATGATGGAAGCGGTGACGGACGGATGGAAACGGATACCGCCCTTGTACGGACCGATCGCGGAGTTGAACTGCACGCGATAGCCGCGGTTAACCTGGACTTTACCGTTGTCGTCCACCCAGTTTACACGGAAGGTGATCATGCGCTCGGGCTCAACCATGCGGTCGAACACGCCTGCCTCGATCAGATCGGGGCGCTGATCGGCAACGGGAGAGAGAGATTCGAGAACTTCGCCGACAGCCTGCAGAAACTCGGGCTCGCCCGGGTTGCGTGCTTCGACATCGGCATATACTTTTGCAAGATAAGCGTTAGAAATAGTCATTTTTTGTGACTCCTTTCAAAAATTACCCTTATATTGTATCACAACATTGATCGCTTGGCAATAGGAATACGCAAGTTTTTTTGCCAATCATGCATTTTTTTGAGAATGCAGGGGCGTTTGTGTCGTGCTTCGCGGTCTGTGAAATTTTTTTGAAAAAATCCGGAAACCCTGTTGCACTTTCAGAAAAAATATGGTATACTTACATTTAGTATAAAAACTGTGATGAAGTTCGCGCTTCCGCAAAGGTCGATACAGAGAGGACGGTCGTGGCTGTGAGCCGTCTATCGGTCCCGGAGGGGCATTTCGCTTCGGAGTTGGCAGAATGAAGGCGTCAGTCGGTAGTTCTCGCCCGGGAGATCCCGTTACAGATCCCGTGAGTGTTGGCTCTTCGCCGGAATGCGGGTGGTACCGCGGTGCGTTTTTTCGCCCCGTCCCGATCATGGATCGAGACGGGGCTTTTTTGTTTTCTGCGGACATGTGTCCGTTTTATACAGTACATCCAAAAAGGAGTAAATAGAATGAAAGAAACTTTGCTTAAAATCAGAGAGGATGCGCTTTCCGCCATAAGCGCACCCGACGCGGATCTGGAAGCGATCCGCATCCGCTACCTCGGTAAAAAGGGCGAGCTGACCGCCGTGCTTCGCGGCATGGGACAGCTCACGGCCGAGGAGCGTCCCGTCATCGGTCAGATCGCCAACGAGGTTCGTGAGGCGATCGAGAAGGAGCTCGGCGCGAAAGCCGAGACGCAGAAGGCGGAGGCTTTGAACAAGAGCCTGATCGCCGAAAAGCTGGACGTCACCGTTCCCGGTGCTGCTGTCAGCGTCGGTCACGTGCACCCGATCGCACGCATCCAGCGCGAGATGGAGGAAATCTTCATCGGCATGGGCTTTGACATCGTCGAGGGTCCCGAGATTGAGTACGATTACTACAACTTCCAGGCACTCAATATTCCGCCGGATCATCCCGCACGCGATACGCAGGATACTTTCTACATCAGTGAGAATATCCTGCTCCGCACGCAGACGTCCTCCGTGCAGGCACGTACGATGGAGACGCGCAAGCCGCCGATCCGCATCGTGTCTCCCGGTCGCGTGTACCGTTCCGATGCCGTTGACGCGACGCACTCCCCGCTGTTTCATCAGATGGAGGGACTTGTGATCGATAAGGGTGTCACGATGGGCAACCTCAAGGGTGCGCTTGAGATGTTCGCGCAGACGATGTTCGGCGCGGATACGCGCGTGCGCTTCCGTCCGCATCACTTCCCGTTCACGGAGCCGTCGGCGGAGGTTGACGTGTCCTGCTTTGCCTGCGGCGGCAAGGGCTGCCGTCTCTGCAAGGGCGAGGGCTGGATTGAAATTCTCGGTGCAGGCATGGTGCATCCGAACGTGCTCACCATGAGCGGTATCGATCCGAACGAGTACAGCGGATTTGCGTTCGGTATGGGTATCGAGCGTATCGCCATGCTGAAGTACCACATCGACGATATGCGCCACCTGTACGAAAACGACGTGCGCTTCCTCAAGCAATTCTGATAAAGGACGGTAGATAAGAATGAAACTTTCTATGAAATGGCTGGCGGATTTCACCGACGTCAGCAATGTGAATATCAAAGAATACTGTGACCGCATGACGGATACCGGCTCCAAGGTGGAGGGCTACGAAACGCTCGCCGAGGATATTGAAAACGTCGTTGTCGGTAAGATCACGAAAATCACGAAGCACGAAAACTCCGATCATCTCCAGATCTGTATGCTCGACTGCGGTACGGGCGAGAATATCCAGATCGTCACCGGTGCGCAGAACGTGTTTGAGGGCGCGGTTGTGCCCGTGGCGAAGGCACCGGCAAATCTGCCCGGCGGTGTGCACATCAAGGCAGGCAAGCTCCGCGGCGTTGAGTCGAACGGTATGCTTTGCTCCATCGCCGAGCTCGGACTGACCACGCACGATATGCCCGGCGCGATCGAGGACGGTATCCTTATCCTCAACGACGTCGGACTTGCCGATGCGCCGATCGGTGCGGACGTGCGCGACGTGCTCATGCTGAAGGATGATGTGGTCGAGTTTGAAATTACCTCCAACCGTCCCGACTGTCTGTCCGTCATCGGTCTTGCACGCGAGAGCGCGGTCAGCTTCGACAAGGCACTGAATATCCCCACGCCGAAGAAGCCGACTGCAAAGAACGACGGCGATAAGATTGAGAACTATCTGAACGTCGAGATCCGCGAGAGTGAGCTTTGCTACCGCTACAGCGCGCGTGTCGTCAAAAACGTGAAGATCGCGCCATCACCGCTGTGGCTCAGAATGCGCCTGCGTGCCGCAGGTGTCCGCCCGATCAACAATATCGTCGACATCACCAACTATGTTATGCTGGAGTACGGTCAGCCGATGCACGCGTTTGATTACGCCTGCCTTGACGGAAGCCGTATCATTGTCCGCTGTGCCGAGGAGGGCGAGAAGTTCGTTTCGCTCGACAGCATTCCGCATACGCTTGATGCGTCCATGCTCGTGATCGCCGATGCGAAAAAGCCCGTCGCTCTCGCAGGTGTCATGGGCGGTGAGAACAGCGAAATTACCGACGGTACCAAGACGGTTGTGTTTGAGAGCGCGATGTTCAAGGGCGCATCTGTGCGCGTTTCCGGCAAGAAGCTCGGTATGCGTACGGAGAGCTCGTCCCGTTTTGAGAAGGGACTTGACCGCGAGCAGACGATGGCGGCACTTGACCGTGCCTGTGAGCTTGTGGAGCTGCTCGGTGCCGGTGAGATCGTGGACGGCACGATTGATGAGTATCCCGCACCCGCAACCCCGTACACGATGGAGCTTGAGGCAGAGCGCATCAATGCGTTCCTCGGCGTGAATCTCACCGAGGAGTACATGAAGGAGATTCTTGCATCTCTCGATTTCAAGGTGGACGGCAAAACGCTTACTGTTCCGTCCTTCCGCGATGACGTCCGCTGCATGAGCGATGTCGCCGAGGAGGTTCTCCGCATCTACGGCTACACGAAGATCGAGTCCGCGCCCCTCATGGGCGTGACGACGCAGGGCGGCCGCACCGCACGTCAGCAGTTTGAGCTGACGATCCGCGATACCCTCGTCGGTATGGGCATGTGCGAGGCGGAGACGTTCTCGTTCATCAGCCCGAAGTTTTACGACAAAATCCGTATGGCGGAGGACGATCCGCGACGTGTCAGCGTCGTGATCTCCAATCCGCTCGGCGAGGATACGTCCGTCATGCGTACGACAGCCATCCCGTCCATGCTGAAAATTCTGGAGAACAATGCCGCTGTGAAGAACGCGAACGTCAAGCTGTTCGAGCTCGGCAACGTCTATCTCCCGACGGAAGCAGACAAGCTGCCCGTGGAGGCACGCCGTGTCGTCATTGGCGCGTACAGCACGGAGGCAAAGAGCGGCGACGCGTTCTACGCCATGAAGGGCGCGATTGAGGCTCTGCTTGAGACATTGCGCGTCAAAGGTGCCGAGTACACCGCCTGCACGGACGATAACGCATTCCACCCCGGCAGATGTGCCGTGATCACTGTGAATGGCGAGAAGGTCGGCGTGTTCGGTCAGATTCATCCCTTGACGATTGCCAACTACAACATCGACGCGGTTACCTGCGTCGCAGAGCTTGATTTCGAGGCTCTGTTTGCGGCGCATGAGGTTATGCCCGAGTACACGCAGCTGCCGAAGTATCCGGCACTTGAGCGCGATTTCTCCTTCGTCTGCGATGAGGAGCAGACGGTCGCCGTTCTTGCATCCTGCATGAAGAAGGCAGGCGGCGCACTGGTCGAATCGGTCAGCCTGTTCGACATCTACCGCGGTGAGAAGATCGGCGAGGGCAAGAAGAGCGTTTCGTTCTCCGTGATGCTCCGCGCCGCTGACCGCACGCTGACGGACGAGGAGGCAAACGGTGCCGTCAAGAAGATTCTGAAGAAGCTGGAGAGCGACTGCGGAGCCGTTCTCAGAAGCTGATCCCGAACAAAATATCGGCGCACGCCCCCCGTGCGCCGATCTACTTATGAGGTGACGATATGAAAACATACGAAATGACGATTGCGGGCGTGAAGCGTGCTTTGCCGATCTGCCCGGTCAATGAAAATCTGTCCATCGGTGCGTTCGTGATCTTCGGCGATCCCGAGCTGACGACTGCGTGCGCCGACGCGCTTCTGAAGCGTGCGCCTGCCTACGATTACATCATTACCGCCGAGGCGAAGGGGATTCCGCTGGCGCACGAGATGGCGCGTCTCGCGGGCAATCAGAAGTATTTTATCGCGCGCAAAAAGGCGAAGCTGTACATGACGAGCGTGTTTGAGGTCACGGTCAATTCGATCACGACCGAGGGCGAGCAGAAGCTGTACCTTGACGGCGCGGACGCCGAGCTCATGCGCGGCAAGCGCGTGCTGATCGTGGATGACGTGATTTCCACGGGCGAATCGCTCAAGGCGGTGGAGAAGCTGGTCGAAGCCGCAGGCGGTGTGATCGTCGGAAAAATGGCGATCCTTGCCGAGGGAGATGCGCAGGGCAGAGAGGATCTGACGTATCTGAATCCCCTGCCGCTGTTTCATCCGGACGGCACGCCGATGGCGGAGTGAGCGCGCACGCATACGAAAAACAGAAATTTTTTTGAAAAAAGCGAAAAAAGGTGTTGACAAGCGGTCGCTGTTGTGGTATACTATACGGGCAGTTGAAAAACGGCCTGTTAGTCAAGCGGCTAAGACGTCGCCCTCTCACGGCGAAGACGGGGGTTCGATTCCCCCACGGGTCACCAAAAAACAAGGCACTCCATTCGGAGTGCCTTGTTTTTTCTGATTGAATCAAAGGGGGAATCTGAACGGTGCAGATGGCGGCAAAAAGGCCGCCGCCATCTGCGCGAGGACGCTTGCGTCCTCGACCTGACACGAGCGCGTAGGTCGCGCGAGAGCGATTCCCCCACGGGTCACATCTGCTTCTCCTTGATTTATTAAACCGCACATGATAAAATAAAGCATTGCTTGATTTCTGTTCGCAAAACGCTTGGTGTTCACGAAACGTAAAACTATGTATAATAAAAATACAAAAGCGCTTTTGATAAACAAAAAGGAGAGTATGATATGTCTGTAGGAACGGTAATAAAAAAGCTTCGCCATGACAGAAAGATGACACAGGAGGCGCTTGCGGAATATCTGGGCGTTTCCACCAATGCGGTTTCGCAGTGGGAGTGTGACAAAACCGCGCCCGATATTTCGCACATCCCCGTGCTTGCGAATGTTTTTGAAGTCAGCGCGGATGTTCTTTTGGAAATTGACATCGCAAAAAGCAGGAAAAAGGCAGAGTTGGATGATTTCACCCGACGGTATCACGAGTTGCACAGCAAAGGTAAGAACGCGGAGCGACTGGAACTGTGTCGAGGTATGCAAAAGAAATATCCCAATGATGAAACCGTGCGCTTTTATTTGCTGTGTGTGCTGCAGAACGCGTATATTGATGAATGCTTTGATGAAATCACTTCGCTTGGGGAGCAGCTTTTGGACTCCTCTGATATCGAGCATAAAACAGGGGCGATCTGCGCCTTGTGCCTATCGTATCTGCACAGGGGAGACAAAAAGAAAGCCATGCAGTATGCAGAGATGATGCCGCCCGGGCGCGATTTGCGGGTTCACGTTCTGGAAGGAGATGCGCTTGTCGAACACTGCCAAAACTACTTTTGGAAGCTTTGCGATGAGATGTATCTTTACATGGGTTATTTGCTGAAATGCAAGGAATCCGGCTACACACATGAGCAAAAGCATACGGCGTGGAAAAACCTGTGTGATATTTTTGGTATGATCTTCCCGGACGGCGATTTGGGCTTTTGGGAGGAGCGGCTGGCACGTGTTTGCTTCTTTATGTCTATGGAAAGCATGAAAATGGGAGAACATGATCGGGCGCTGGACGAACTGGAACAAATGCTCACGCATATCGAGTGCTTCCAAAATTTTACGTCACTTGCGCACACGTCCTTGCTTGTAAACAAGGTGAAGAGTAATCGGGAGGATTTCGCCAGCATCAGCGAGGAAACGTTTGCGCAAACTCAGCTTAGGTATCTCACAAACCACGAGGATTTGTTTGCCCCTATCAGCGGAACACCGCGGTATCTTCAGCTTAAAGAAAGGCTGGCAGAGTTGGCAACAGAATAAAATCCAAGGCACTCCGTTCGGGGTGCCTTTCATCCCCCTCCTCCGCCCACCCAAACGGATGAAACCTCCTCCATTCTCCTTGACACAAAACCGCCCCCGTGCTATAATTGTTTTAATCATTATAGACGAGGGTTGACCATGACAGAAAAAATCGAATCGTTTATCCGTGGAAATACACAGCAGATGTACGGTATGCTGAAAACGCTGTGCCTCATTCCCGCGCCGTCGCATTTCGAGCACGAGCGTGCCAAGTGGTGCAAGGCATGGCTTGAGGATGCAGGTGCCGAGGGCGTGTACATCGATGACGCGCTCAACGTGATTTTCCCGTTTCACTGCGAGGGCAGTCGGAACATCACCGCCTTTGTCGCCCATACGGATACCGTTTTCCCCGATACGGAGCCGATGCCGTATCTTGATGACGGAGCGCGCGTCCACTGCCCGGGTGCCGCAGACGATACGGCGAGCCTCGTCGTTCTTCTCCTGATGGCGAAATTCTGCCTGCAGAACAATATCACGCCGCCGGGCGGATTTTTGTTCGTGTGCAATTCCGCAGAGGAGGGACTCGGCAACCTCAAGGGCACAAAGCAGCTCTTTGCCGATTATGACGGAAGAATTTCTTCCTTTATATCCTTTGACAGCCGACTGAACGTCGTCAATGATCTTTGTGTCGGCTCGCACCGCTATGAGGTGGAGGTCAAAACGGAGGGCGGTCACTCGTTTCAGGCGTTCGGATTGCCGAACGCGATCGCGGTGCTCTCCGCCATGATTGCACGGATGTATGAAATCCGCGTGCCTCAAAAAGAGGGCGCGAGAACGACGTACAATGTCGGCACGATCGAGGGCGGCACGTCCGTCAATACGATTGCGCAAAGCGCGAAAATGCTCTGCGAATACCGCTCGGACGACAAGGACTGCCTCGCTTATATGCGGGAACGCTTCTTTGAAATCTTCCGCGCAGCCGAGGCGGACGGGGTGAAAATCACGGTCAATCAGGTCGGCGACCGTCCCTGCGGAGACGTGGATGCGGACGCAATTGACCGGCTGAAGGCGATCGTCGTGCCGGTGATCGAATCGGTTACGGGAAAGCCGGTTTCCTTTATCAGCGCGTCCACGGACTGCAATATTCCGCTTTCCAAAGGCGTGCCGGCGCTCTGCATCGGCGTGAATGAGTATTACGGCGTGCATACGCGCGAGGAATGGGTGGACAAGGCGTCCATGGTCACGGGTTTGGAGATCGCGCTCCGCACAGCGTTGGCACTGGCGGAATTATAAGAATCATATAGAGGCGTAATTTATGATTATGGTGGCAAGTGATGAAACAATGAGAGGGAAGATCAGAAACGATATTATTGCCAACGCTGATGATACACAGGTGTCCGTCGTGGGTAAAAAATTCTTTGGCGATATTACCGTTATCGGAGAGAATCATGCGGAGGCTGCAGAATATCTGAAAGGGCATTTAACCGAGTGCAAGACAAGAGGCGCAGAGATTCAATTGCATTTTGAAGTTGAGAAAAAATTCAAGGTTGCATTGGATGTGGCAAAGAATTAAAGTGTTTAATTGAAGAAAAAGGAGAATTTCTATGAAAGAGATAAATTGTCTGCGCTGCGGCGTTCCGATGCAGTTTTTGAAGGAGACGAAAATCCAGTTCGGGCAGACCGGCTGGGTGCTCGGCGATTTGCCGAATCTTGTGGCAGGTGCGCTGCCTGTCGAGATTTACGTCTGCCCGAAGTGCATGAAGCTGGAATTTTTTGCCGCCGAGGACGGTGTCGTGGAGGAGGACTCTCTTCCGCAGAAAACGTGTCCGAAATGCGGCGCGGTGCATGACTTCGATTATCCGAAATGCCCGATCTGTAAGCACGATTATTACGAGAAATAAAAGAACAGCACCGATTTTTCGGTGCTGTTTTCGTTTGCTCAGTCAAGCATGGCAAGGATCGCTGCCTTCGGCTGTACGCCTGCGGACTGCGTGACGATCTGTCCGTTTTTGATGACTACGAGCGTAGGAATGCTCATGATGCCGAACTGTGCGGCGAGCTCATTTTGCTCATCCACGTTCACCTTGCCCACTTTGATGTCGGGACGCTCCTCCGCGATCGCATCCACGGTGGGGGAGAGCATACGGCACGGACCGCACCAGCTTGCCCAGAAATCGAGAAGCACCGTTTTGTCGGATGCGAGCACTTCTGCGTCGTAGTTTTCTTTTGTGATGGTAATAACCGGCATAAAACTGCCTCCTTTTTATATGGTACAGATATATTATACCATAAACACAGCCGTTCACAAGAGGGGATGCGGATTTTTTTGAAAAATATTTTTCTCTTTTTTGGGAAGCAGTCCGCGTGCGGCACCTGTGAGAACGGTGAGAATCGCGTACAGAATCGCCACGGCGGCAACGCGCCCCCATGGGGATTCTCCTGCGCCGATCAGCGGAATCGCGCCGTAAGCGGAGAGCAGCCGCACTGCCGACGTGGCGAGGATTACGTTGACAATCGGCAGTGCAATCCACTGTCCGATACGGACGGGCAGTGCTGTGACTTCCAAAAGACGGCTGATGCTGAGTGCGGCGTTCATGAGCTCGCAGATGTACAAAACGGCGATGTATCCCATGATCCCGTATCGGGGGAGCAGAAGCACCACCAGCGCAAGGCTGACAGCGGAATCCGCTATGTTCACGCGCATACAGTGCATCTGCTCGCCGAGCCCTTTCAGCATCGCGTCCACGGAGGAATCCAGATACATCACGGGAATCAGCGGTGCGAGCAGGGAGAGAAACCGTCCGGCATCCGTGCCCGGATACATTCCCGTGCCGATTTCGTAGGCGAAACTTACGAAGATTCCCGATACACCGAGGGAGAAGAGCAGCGAGGTGCGAAGCACCTTTTCCGCCATCCGACGGATGTGTGCGCCGTCGCCGCGCTCGTGCGCTTCGGTGAACTCGGGTACGAGCAGTCCCGAAAACGCACCGAGCACCGCCGAGGGAAAGAAAATCAGCGGAAAGACCATCCCGTGCAACACACCGTAGGAAGCGAGTGCCGCGGAGGATGACGCGCCGCTTCGCTTCAGTCCCCACGGGATCGCAAGATGCTCTGCGGTGAGCAGTCCCTGCCTTGCGTAGCTGCCGACGGCGACGGGGAGGGCGATCGATGCCGTGCGGCGGAGAGGGTGCGCGCCTTTTGTTCCGCCGCGCCGTCCGCGGTCGGTGAGATAGAGGAGAAGCGAGCAGACCAGCGACGTCCCCTCGGAGATCGCGGAGCCGCCGACGACGGCGAGACACGCGTACTCCACTCCTGCCGGTGCGATCAGCAGAAGCAGCGCGGAGCAGAGCGCGATTTTCACAAACTGCTCACTGACGGAGACGATCGCGTTTTTGTATACGCGGCGTACCCCAGTAAAATAGCCTGCGAGCGCGGTCGAAAGGGAGATCGCGGGCAGACTTGCAGCAAGTACGCGGAGAGAGGGGATCGTGCGTGCATCGGAAAGCAGATGCGTGCCGATCGGGGCGGAGAGGGCAAAGAGCGTAACGCCCGTAAAAATGCCGAAAAGCAGGCTGTACAGCATACATCCGCGCATGACAGCCCGGCGGGATATGCCGTTTACCTCCGCTTCTGCGGTCAGACGGACGGCGGCAAGATGCACGCCCGACGTTGCCAGCGTGACGGCAAGTCCGTATACACTCATCGTCAGCGTGAAAAGCCCCATCCCCTCCGCGCCGATTTTGTTGGATACATAGGTGTTGAAGGCGACGGAGATCAGCCTGAGCAGGACGTTGACAGAGGCGAGCAGAAGAGCGTTTGCAAAAAACAGTTTGACAGAGCGCACGTGGATTCCTCTCCTTTTTGACGGTATGCCATTTTATGAAAGAAATCCTGTCGGTATGCGGCGGAAATTTTGAAAAGTCACGCGAACCTCTTGCAATCGGTGCAAGTTCTTGGTACAATATATTATAGTAGAAAATGGCGAATTGTGCCTATTGAATCAAACGCTACGGAGGATCGTATGGAAAGAGTATCCAAAACGAATTACTATCTCGATATCGCGCAGACGGTGGCGGAGAGAAGTACCTGCCTGCGCCGCGCGTACGGCGCGATCATCGTAAAGGACGACACCATCGTTTCCACAGGCTATAACGGTGCCCCCCGCGGGCGGAAAAACTGCACAGATCTCGGCTACTGTATGCGCGAGGAGCTGAAAATTCCGCGCGGCGAACGGTATGAGCTGTGCCGATCCATCCATTCCGAGGCGAATGCGATTATTGCGGCACCGAGAGAGAGAATGCTCGGCGCGACCTTGTATCTCTGCTGTGTCGATCCGCGTACGCACGAGGTCTACAACGGCATGTGCTGCTGTGCGATGTGCAAGCGCATGGTCATCAACGCCGGCATCGAAACGGTCGTTGTCCGTGAGGATAAAGAAAATTTCACCGTGTACCGAGTGGAGGACTGGATCACGAACGACGACAGCCTCACCGGCACGTTCGGTTATTGAGGTGTGCCTATGCGTAAATTCGTTCTGCGCGCCGCCGCGTTTCTTTTGGTGTGCATTCTGCTCACCGCCTGCGGCGACGGACTTGTTCGGCTGAAATATGAGGACGGCAAGTTTATCAATACCTCAAAAGAGCTGTCTTACATTCCCGCGCCCGTCTCCTATGAGCCGACAAGCGTCGGGGAGGCGTATGCGTACTATGCGTCGGGCAATATCACCATGTACGAGATACCCGGCGTATCTCCCACGCTTTGGCTGACGGAGGAGTACGCCGATACGGCAACGACCGTCTTTTACAGCGATACGATCACGCTTCCCACGCTTGCCGATTTCGGGGCGGAGAGGATCTACGCCTGTGTGAGCGCGGAGCGCACGTTTGTGGAGTTTACAATTGAGGATGCCGATCTGGTCGCCGAGATCGTGGATCTCGCTGTGAACGGCGAAGCGGCAGAGGAGCCGATGGGCGATCTTTTGCTTTCCTATGACATGAAGTTTTCCTCACCTGCGTGGCCGATGATCTATATCAATCTCGAATACGAGGAATATGAGGACGGCGCGTATCTGTACAACCGCAACACGCGCAAATATACCGCACTCGGCGATCTTCTGACGGAGATCGTGCACGAGGGAGAAGCGTGAACGGCGTAACAGTCGCACCGCTTGCGGCAGAGGATGTGTCTGAGGCGATCGCGCTTTCGCTTGCCGTATTTCCGGGCGGCGGTGAGACGTCGCTTCGTTCCTGCTTTACCGGGGAGACAAACCGCTTTTTTGCCGCGAAGGCGGACGGTGTGCTCGTCGGCTTCGGCGGATACAGCATCGCCGCCGATCAGGCGGACGTGATCGACGTCGCGGTGGCACCGGATTTCCGTCGGCGCGGGATTGCCCGTGCGCTCATGCAGGCGGTGCTTGCCGATGCGCAGGCACAGGGGGCAGAGTCGATTTTTCTGGAGGTGCGTGCCTCCAACGCGCCTGCTTTGTCCCTCTATACCGCGCTCGGATTTACCGTGTGCGGAGGGCGGAAGAATTATTACAAAAATCCGCGTGAAGACGCGGTGCTGATGACGTGCGATCTTTGCGCGGTGTCAGAAAAATCGGTAGAGGAATGAGGAGATCCCATGCGGATTCTGGCTATTGAAAGTTCATGCGACGAGACGGCTGCGGCCGTTCTCGAAATGGGGGAGGGCGTGCGCGCCGTTCGCTCCTCCGTCGTCGCATCGCAGGTGGATATACACGCGCTGTACGGCGGCGTCGTGCCCGAAATCGCAAGCCGTGCACATATCGAATCGATTGACGGTGTTGTGTCCTCCGCGCTCAGAGAGGCATCCGTCACGATGGCGGATATTGACGTCATCGGTGTCACCTACGCGCCCGGGCTGATCGGCTCGCTGCTCGTCGGTGTCAGCTTTGCGAAGGGGCTCGCTCTTGCGCATAATAAGCCGCTTGTGCCCGTCAATCATATCAAGGGGCACGCGGCAGCGGCGTATCTTGTCAATCCGGAATTGCACGTGCCGTTTTGTGCGCTGATCGTCTCCGGCGGACATACGTCTCTGTATGACGTGAGAACGCCGACTTCCTTTTATGAGATAGGCGGTACGAGAGATGATGCGGCAGGCGAGGCGTTTGACAAGGTCGGGCGCGTCATGGGACTGCCGTATCCGGGCGGCGCGGCGATGGATAAGCTCGCCGCTAAAGGATTTGCAAACGGGCGTGGGGATATGTTTTCGTTTCCGTCTCCCGCCGTGCCCGATGATACGCTCGACTACTCCTTCAGCGGTCTGAAGACGGCGGTCATCAATCAGATGCACACGATCCGTCAGAAGCTGGGCGATGAGCATGCGCCTTTGCCGGAGGACGTCCGCGAGGGAATTGCGGCATCGTTTACGCGGGTCGTTGTGGACGGCGTCTGTGCTAAGCTGTGCCGTGCGGCAGAGCAGTGCGGCATCCGCGATCTGGTGCTCGCAGGCGGTGTTGCCGCCAATTCGCACCTCCGTGCCGGTATCGCCAAAACGACGGAGGAGCTCGGTATCCGCCTGACTGTGCCGCCGCTTTCTCTGTGCGGCGACAACGCCGCCATGATCGGTGCACAGGCATATTTTGAGGCACTCGCAGGCAATTTTGCCGATTCTTCGCTGAATGCATACGCATCCGACGAAAACGCGGCGTTTGTCTAAAACGGAACAGATTTAGACATTTGCATAACGCGTTTTCGGCAGTACATGTGCCTAATTTCCCACAGGTTTTTCCACAGCCTGTGGAAAACTCGCCCCTTTTTCGTGGAAAACTCTCGCAAAATCAAGCCTTTTTGCGGAACGAAGCCCATTTGTGAACCGAAAAGGCAGAAGAAGCATATCTCTCTTTGTGCAAAAAACGATCGAAAAATTATAAAAAATGCAGGGCTTAATTTATGCATGTGACGAATATAAAGATAAAACCGATGTACGGCTCCCGTGTGGCGGTCGTTCCTGTGCCGCGAAAGGGGAATGCCTTGCGCGAGGCTACGCGCGAACAGCTGGCGATCCTTCTTGCACTGATGGAGGAGAACGAGACTTCGTATCTCACGCTGTCCGAAAAGACAGGTGCAACCCGTGCGCAGATCGAGGATGCGCTTCAGTTCTGGCAGAAGGCAGGCGTGCTCAGCGTGGAGGACGTGAAGCCTGCCGTCCGGCAGGAGGAGATACCGGTCAAGACGAAACCGAAGGCGAAAGAGGGCACGTATCTTGAGGGCGCTGCCCAGCTGCCGCATTACAATACGGCGGAGACGGCACGGTTTCTCAAAAAGAATCCGGGCGTGTCGGGACTGATTGAGTGCTGTCAGCAGGAGATGGGGAAGATGTTCAACACCTCCGAGGTTGAAACGATTGTCGGTCTGCTCGATTATTTGTCTCTCGATCCCGAATACGTTCTTCTGCTTTGCGCTCATTCCGCGAAGCACGGCAAGCGATCGCTGCGCTATATCGAAAAAAAGGCGATCTCGTATCATGACGAGGGGATTTTGACGTACGACGAGCTGGAGTTGCATCTGAAAAAGGTCGATGAGGCGGCGGAAACGGAAGCGGCACTCAGAGAGATGTTCGGCTTCGGCAAGCGTGCTCTTCTCAAAAAGGAGAAGGAGGCGTTCTTCCGCTGGACGGCGGAGTGGCACATGCCCGTTGAGGTGATCGAGCGGGCGTATGAGATCGCGGTCACGCGAACCAAGGAGCCGTCCGTGCCGTATACCAATGCGGTGCTTGAAAGATGGAACGCGGAGGGTGTCCGCACTGTCGAGGAAGTCGAACGATTTGAGGCGGCACGCCGCCCGTCCTCTGCCGTCAATGGCGGAAATTCCAGCTTTGATACAGACGATTTCTTTGAAGCGGCACTGGACCGTTCTTATGGGAAATCAACGAAAACAAGCGAGGATCCGACGGATCCGTAAGGAGGAAGTATGGCATTCAGCCGGGAAAACGTGAGCCGCATCCGTGCGGAATTTATAGAGCGTCGCCATTCCGTGCTTGAGGAAAGCGAACGCCGCAAGGGAGAAGTGTACGAAAAGCTCCCCGAACTGCGTTTTATGGATCGGGAAATCTCCTCGATCGGACTGCGCGTCATGGAGGCGGCACTCAAGGGCGGTGACGTGGAGAGCGCGCTTGCCAAAATGCGTGCCGATCACGACGCACTGCGCGCCCGCCGTGCCGAAATTCTGACAGCGGCAGGGTACAGTGCCGATTATACCGATCTGCATTTCCGCTGTGACCGATGCGGAGACACAGGCTTTGTCGGCACGGAGATGTGCGCGTGTATGCGGCAGGAGCTGATCCGCGCCGGATACGAAAGCTCGGGCATCGCCGCGCTTATGGAGAAGCAGAGCTTTGCTTCCTTCCGCATGGAGTATTACACGGGCGCGGAGCGCGAGAATATGCGCATCAATGTGGAGACGCTGTCCTCGTTTGCGCACGGATTTGCCGAGCGTTCTTCGGAGAGCTATCTGCTCATCGGCGGCACGGGACTGGGCAAAACGCACCTGTCCACCTCGGTGGCACGGGTGGTGATCGACGGCGGATTTGACGTCGTGTACGATACCGCGCAGGGGATGTTTTCCGTGTTTGAGGCGAGCCGCTTCGGCAAAAATGAGACGGACGCGGCGGAGGAGGAGCGCTACTTCACCTGCGATCTTCTGATTATTGACGATCTCGGCACGGAGATGACGAACCAGTTCACGGTGTCGTGCCTGTACAATCTCATCAATACGCGCGTCAATGCGGGACGCTCTACGATCATCAATACGAATCTGACAAGTGCGGAGCTTCGTGCGCGGTATGCGGATCGCATCACGAGCCGCCTGTTCGGGGAATTTCGACCGCTGCTCTTCGGCGGCAAGGACATCCGTGCGCAGAAACTCAGATCGGGACAATAATACAAACGAAAAAGGGGAACGCCGTGAGGCGTTCCCCCGTATTCCTTAGCGATCAGTGACAGCCGCAGCCGTTGTTTACCGGATAGGTCGTGCCGCAGCCGTTGCCGCAGACGAGCGTCAGAACAAGCAGGGTGAGGATGATCAGCCAAAGGGTCTCGTTTTCAAACAGTTCGCAGAAGCAGCTCATATTCACAGTTCCTTTTCTGTCAAAATGTCGGCGTATGTGCCGCACAGAGAGGTTTTTCGCCTCTCTGCTACTATTGTATGACGAAGGCGCTGTGCTCGCTACAAAATTTATTCGAGGTCGATATGCGTGCAGTGCAGAAATGCATTCGCGTCGGCAAGGCTGTCCGTGGGAATGTCCTTGGAGGCGCGGCAGTTTTTGCACGTGATGCGCACGCAGTCGTCCAGAATCTCAACAAGATAATCGCCGTGGCGGTCGGGACACAGACAGGTGATCTCGCCCTCCGCCTGGAGATCGTGAATCACATACATCACGATGTCCATAATCTGCGGATCGCTGAAGGCGGCGCGGGAGGTGCGCGCTTTTGCAAGAGAGGAAAATTCCGTCTCGCCGAGCAGCTCGCGCAGCTCCGCCTCTGCTTCGTTCAGTGCGCTCTGTACATTTTCCTGCCGCCCGACAAAGCAGACGTTCATGCCCGAGTACGGGCAGGGGAACGCGGTCAGCGGCGTCTCAAAAAACATCTGCGAGGAGACGGTCACGGTGTGCGGCGACGGACAGAGATAGCACGGGATGGTTAAGCGAACCTTTTTGTCCTTCGTCATCACGGCGGTCAGATCGGATCCGCCGCACGGACATTTCAGACGGATCATATCGGCACTCAGCGCGAACGCACCGACGAGGCTCAAAACGGTACAGCCGCATTCGGGACAGCGGTAGGCAACGGTCGTTTGTTTCTGGTTCAGTATCATATCGGAATCATATCTCCTATGTGTATTCGGAAAGCTCTGCTTTTATTATACCACCTGTACATATTTTATGTCAACGGGTGAAAATGTACATAGGGACTTGTGAGACAATTTATCAGCAAAAACGTGCTGTTCTCCGCGCATTTTGCGCGAGTCGGCAATTTATTACGGGGAGGGGAGCGTATGCAGCTTTACGCGGACAGAAAAACGGGTGTGCTGACCGTTACGGCACGCGCAGTGGCATCTTTTGCGCGCAATAAAAACGGCGACGCTTCGCGCCTCGGTTTTTCCGCCGTGATCGATGACGGGGAGGAGGCGGATGTCCGCGCGGACGTGACCTGTGCGGTCGATGTGCCTGCCGGGGCATTTGCCTGCCGTGTGGAGGGGTGTGCGGATGGTGTTTTTTTGCACGGAGAATCTGTCGTTGTCGAAAAGCAGAAAAGAATCCGCCGTGCGCTCGGTTCTGTGTATCTTTTGGACGATCCCGTGTTTGTTGCGGAGGCGATTATCAACGCATACCTGCTCGCCGAGAGTGAAGCGAGAGAGGACGTCACGGTGCGTCTTACGTTCATCCGTGAAAAAACGGGCGAGCGCGCTGTGTACGAGAGCCGATTTGCGCGCGCGGTCCTTGCACGGATATTTGAGCAGATTTTCTCCCGTGCGTGCCCGTTTATCGAGATCGAAGGTGCCAGACAGACAAACGGACGGGACGCGATCGGCAAGCTCAAATTCCCCTACCGCACCGTGCGCGAGGGACAGCGCGATTTTATCGAGGAGACGTTCCGCTGTATCCGCACGCACAGGCGGCTGCTCGTCAGCGCGCCGACCGGTATCGGCAAAACGATGTCCGCCGTGTATCCCGCGCTCAAGGCGGTCGGCGCATCGGCGGCGGATCGGGTGTTCTATTTCACGGCAAAGACGGTCACGGGCAACGCCGCGCTTGACGCGGTGCGCACGCTCGGCAAACAGGCGGAGAATCTCAGATGCATCCGTTTGACGGCGAAGGAGCGCGCCTGTCCCGTCAGACGGCAGGATCGGGATGCTCTCACAAACTGCCGCCTTTGCTCGCACTGCGGATTTTTTGACGGCGTATCCTATGAACAGCGGCGCGATGCCGCGCTTCTCACGCTGCTCACCGAGTCGCGTGTGTACGATACGGCGGAGATTGAAAAGACCGCCGAGGCGTACCACCTCTGCCCGTACGAGCTGTCGCTTGATCTGAGCGAATACTGCGAGATGATTGTGTGCGATTACGGCTACCTGTTTGACAGCCGCGTCATGCTCAGGCGGTATTTCTCCGAGGAGGGATATGCCGAGCGATACGTATTTCTGATCGATGAGGCGCACAACCTGCCCGACCGCGCCCGCGAGATGTACTCCGCAGCCCTTTCGCGAAAGGCGTTTGAAAAATACGCCGAAGCCGCCGAGGCGGCTTTGCCCGACGATCGCGCTTTGAAGGATGCGGATGACTGTATCCGCGCGATGTTTGACGGGATCGACGCGTTCTGCATGAAAGAGGCAGAGCTTACAGACGGGGACGGCGCGGTGCACGGCTGTATTCTTGAAAAGGACGCACCGCCGTTCGTTTCGGATGCGGTTGCACGTCTTCGTGCCGTTTGTGATGATTACATCCGCAAGGATTACGAGAACGCTATGCCGATCTTCGGTGATATGCGCGCGGCTTTGCGTGACATGGCGGATGCGCTTTCATGGGCGGACGAGCGCTTCGCTTTTTACGCCGAGGCGGCGGACGGGGAGACGCTCTGCCGGCTCATGTGCCTCGATCCGTCCGCGATGCTCGATCAGGCACTTTCCAAGGGCGTGTCCGCCGCGCTCTTTTCCGCAACGCTCTCCCCGATGGAGTATTACGCCGACGTGTGCGGCATGAAGGATGCCGTGCGGCTGGAGCTTCCTTCACCGTATGAGACGGACAATCTCTGCCTCGTCACGGTCGATTCCGTCAGTACGCGTTACTCCTCGCGCAAAATGTCTGCCGCCGATATAGCGGAGCTGATCGTGACCGTCACGGAGAGCCGCGAGGGCAACTATATCGTCTATTTCCCGTCGTATGCGTACATGGCGGCGGTTTTGAAGCAGTATCTGCGCCTCTCCCCCGGCGGCAGTACGATCGCGCAGAAGCCGGGGATGTCCCTCGGGGAGCGAGAGCGATTCCTCCGTGCGTTTGCACGGGCGGAGGCACGGGGCGAGAGTTTGGTCGCCTTCTGCGTGCTCGGCGGCATCTTCTCCGAGGGAATCGATCTCCGCGGCGAGAAGCTGATCGGCTCCGTCATCGTCGGACTGGGACTGCCGGGGCTTTCAAGTGAACTCAATATCCTCACCGAATACTACGACCGCACGCGCGAAAACGGACGGGAATACGCGTATACCTACCCCGCGATCAACAAAATTTTGCAGGCGGCGGGACGCGTGATCCGAAGTGAGGACGACCGCGGCGTTGTCGTGCTGATCGACGACCGTTATGCCGATCCCGGTATCCGCGCACTGTTTCCGCCGCATTGGCATCGGATGCAGTACACGGGCGACGCCTATTCGCTTTCAGCGATTCTCGAAAAATTCTGGGCGCAGTGGGAATAAGGCGGAAACTGAACAAAATCCCGTCTCAGGACGGGATTTTTTTGACAGGATTGCCGAATTTGCAAAAAATGTCAAAATCCTGTTTTCAAATGCGGAATTTTATGGTATACTATATGTTTGGAATGAATAAAAGGGACGGTATACAAGAGTGATCAGAGAAGATTTAAGAAATGTAGCCATTATCGCGCACGTTGACCACGGCAAGACGACGCTTGTCGACGGTATGCTCAAGCAGGGCGGCGCGTATCATGAAAATCAGGCGGTTGTGGAGCGCGCCATGGACTCCGGCGCGATTGAGAAGGAGCGCGGCATTACGATCCTTGCGAAAAACACCGCCATTCAGTATAACGGCGTCAAGATCAACATCGTCGATACGCCCGGACACGCCGATTTCGGCGGCGAGGTCGAGCGGATTCTGAAGATGGTCAACGGCGTTATCCTCCTTGTCGATGCCGCGGAGGGACCGATGCCGCAGACGAGATTCGTTCTCCAGAGAGCCATGGAGCTCAATCACCGCATCATTGTCGTTGTCAATAAAATTGACCGCCCGGATGCGCGTATCCACGAGGTCATCGACGAGACGCTGGAGCTTCTGCTCGATCTGAACGCCACGGACGAGCAGCTCGATTCCCCCATGCTCTTCTGCTGCGGCAGATCGGGTACGGCATCCCTTTCCCCCGAGGAGGAGGGTACGGATCTCCGTCCGCTGCTTGACACGATTTTGGAATATATCCCCGCACCCGAGGGAGATGCGGAGGGCGATTTGCAGCTTCTCGTCTCCTCCATCGACTATAACGATTACGTCGGTCGTATCGGTATCGGACGTATCGAGCGCGGTACGATCAAGCAGAATCAGGAGGTCACGATCTGCAACTTCCACGATCCGAGCGTCAAAAAGCGCGCGAAGATCGTCTCTGTCTATCAGTTTGCGGGACTGGACCGTGCGTCTGTCGAGAGTGCGAAGATGGGTGACATTGTTTGCTTCTCCGGCGCCGCCGATATTTCCATCGGTGATACAGTCACCGTGCCGAGCAATCCCGAGCCGCTGGAGTTTGTCAAGGTGTCCGAACCCACAATGGAGATGACTTTCTCCGTCAATGACAGCCCGTTTGCCGGCAAGGAGGGAAAGTTTGTCACCTCCCGTCAGATCCGCGACCGTCTTTATAAAGAGACGCTCAAGGACGTGTCTCTGCGCGTCAGCGACGGCGATACGACCGATTCGTTCAAGGTCGCAGGCCGCGGCGAGATGCATCTGTCCATCCTCATTGAGACGATGCGCCGCGAAAATTACGAGCTCTGTTGCTCCATGCCGCACGTTCTGTATAAGGAGATCGACGGCGTGCTCTGCGAGCCGATGGAGAAGGTTTCCATCGACGTGCCGGACGATGCGGTCGGCAGTGTTATGCAGAAGCTCGGCGCACGCAAGGGCGAGCTTATCGAGATGGGCAAGGTCGGCTCGCGCACGAGAATCGAGTATTCGATTCCGTCCCGTTGCCTGTTCGGCTATCGCAGTGAGTTCATGACCGACACGAAGGGCGAGGGCGTCATCAATACGCTGTTTGACGGCTACCAGCCGTATAAGGGCGAGGTAACCACGCGCTTCACCGGCTCGCTGATCGCTTCCGAGGACGGCGAGGCAACCTCCTACGGTCTGTTCAATTCGCAGGATCGCGGTGCCATGTTCATCGGCGTGCAGACGCCCGTGTACGAGGGCATGATCGTCGGCGAATGTCCGAAGCAGGAGGATATTGCGCTCAACGTGTGCAAGAAGAAGCACCTCACCTCCATCCGTTCCAAGGGCGCGGACGAGGCACTGATCCTTACGCCGCCGAAGGTACTCTCTCTGGAGCAGGCGATCGAATACATCGCGGATGATGAACTCATCGAGGTCACGCCGAAGAGCATCCGTCTGAGAAAGAAGATTCTCAATACCGAGCTTCGCCTCAAAGCAGAAGCAAGAGCGAAAAAAGGAAACTGAGTTGTCCAAAAGCCTCCCTCAGAGAGGGAGGGGGACCACGAAGTGGTGGAAGGAGCCTGCATATGTTGGCGTTTGAGTTGCGTTTATCGTGACGCATTCTCCCTCACCCGACTTTGTCGGGAGCTCCCTTCCGGAGGGAGCCTATGAATCCGGGGCGTATGCGGAGATGTCCGCTTGAATCGAAAAAATGGAATAGAGAAGCACGGAACGTGAAAGCGTTCCGTGCTTTTTTTGTGAAAAATATTTACAAGCGGAAGTTTGTGTGTTATAATGAAATTGCCAAACAAAATTCAATATCATCTTCCTACTGAACTGCCCCAAATTGTGCGGACAGTACAAAAAACACCCCTGTGGTAGAAAAAATAAAATTTAGGCAACGAACTGACATCGCTTTTCAAGTGGTGTCAGTTTTGTATTTAGTTGAATACGAACATTGTTGTAAAACTG
>JAZNHT010000032.1:0-9807 GCA_045577175.1 Eubacteriales bacterium
TCAGATAATCACCGGGGCGTAATCCTCTGGCTTGAAAATATTCAACATATCTGGCGATCAACACTCTTTGTGCAGGATCGAGCGTAATATTACGCTTTTGACCGCCTTTACCCTTGGGGACTACAAGCTGACCGTTTTTCAGTGCCGACATCAAATATTCAAGCTTCGTTCTGCACATTTCTTCGATTCTTAAACCGAAAGCTTCGATGAAATCTAAAGCGATCACCACATCTGTTCTGCCCATTTCCTCGGCAATTGCTCTTGCCTTTTCTTTTTCTTCGGGGAGCCATGCGCGATTCTCTACACCAACAGCTCTCTTGGGAAGATCCAAACAGTTATTTTCGGACAGCTTGTTCTTGCTGCCGGACAGTCTGTGGAAAAAGCGGATACCGGACAGATCGGATTGAATGGTTGCCGGCGAGAAACCCATCTCCTTCAGATATTCAGCATAGGCACGAAAATGTCGGTCTTCTACATTCTTGAATTTTTGGAGACGATAGCGATCTGCTAGAAAGCCGCAGAACCGTTTGGTTGCTTCAAAGTGCCGTTTTCGTGTCTCATAGCTTTTCTCGTTGCAGTGCTTGTATATGGACGTGACTTGTTCGCACAGGTTCTTGTATTCCGAGAAGTCCTTCACATCCATATATTCCATCGTGTACTTCAAAAACGCTGACCGGTAGGATTTGGTGAGCATCATTGATAGCCGATGGACATTGTCCGCCGATTCGATTTGCTTTGTGATCTGTGTTCGCCATCGGTCAATGGCCGTATCATCTTCCAGTAAATTGACAAGTGTTCCGGTTGACTGATCGAGCGTGTAGTTCGAATCGGTGAAGGGATGCTTGACAATGAACGGGAAGTTTTCAACAGGTTGAAGATCGAACATGAGAAAGAGCTTGGCTTTTGCTTTTATTTGATTGAGATCGGTTTGGGGGAGCATTCATTCCGTCCTTTCTGATGGTTTTGAGAAAACAAAAAAGGCGCATGGTTTTTACTTCCATGCGCCGAGTGGTGTGTTATTCGATTATACGGTGGTTCGAATCATTACAGAATGGGGAAACACCCATTTTATATCTATATTTTTGCAAAAAAATTTACACGGCAAATTTGCCCCAAAAACAGCAAAAAACCTCGATTTTCTCGAGGTTTTTTGTGGCTATATCTTTTTTATAGCCTCTTTATGGTGCGGGTAAAAGGACTTGAACCTTCACGAAGTTGCCCCCACTAGAACCTGAATCTAGCGCGTCTGCCAATTCCGCCATACCCGCATGGAACGCATTCTTTCGAACGCTCAATTATTATACCACACTCTATGCCTCTTGTCAATACCGTTTCGAGAATTTTTTGGAAATCTCTCCTCTGTCCCGCCTTTTTCCAAAAATCTTTTTTCGTCATCCTCTTGACAAAAGAACATCTGTTCTGTATACTGTATACAAAAACGTTTGTTCAGGAGGCGGAGATGGCGGAGAGATTTATCCTGCACTGTGATCTGAATAATTTTTTTGCCTCGGTCGAGTGCGCGATACGTCCGGAATTGCGCGGCGTGCCGATCGCGGTCTGCGGCTCGGTGGAGGAGCGGCACGGGATCTGCCTGGCGAAAAACGAGACGGCGAAAAAGCTGGGCATCCGTACAGGGGATACTGTTTCCTCTGTCTTGCGGAAGTGTCCGAATGCGGTTATCACGCCGCCGCGCTACGGGGAATACGACCGCTTTTCCCGCGCCGTTACGGCGATTTATGCGCGCTTTACCGATCAGATTGAGCCGTTCGGGTGCGATGAGAGCTGGCTCGATGTCAGTGCCAGCACCCGTCTGTTCGGAGACGGCAAAGCGATTGCGGAGCAGATTCGTGAAACGGTAAAACGGGAGACGGGGCTGACGGTCTCCGTCGGCGTTTCCTTCAACAAAATCTTTGCCAAGCTGGGCAGCGATATGAAAAAGCCGGACGCGGTTACCTGTATTTCGCCGGAGACGTTTCGCACGGTTGTGTGGCCCTTGCCTGTCCGAGAGCTTCTCGGGGTCGGTCCTTCTGTGATGCGCACGCTGGAAAAACGGTGCATCCGCACGATCGGCGAGCTTGCGAATACGCCGCTTGCCTCGCTCAGGATGTGGATGGGGAAGGGCGGCGAAACGCTGTGGCATTACGCCAACGGCACCGATTCCACTCCCGTGATTGCGCAGGCGCAGGCAGTGCCAATCCAAAGCGTGTCGCACGGGATGACGCCGCTTCGGGATATTCGCACGGATGCGGAGATGGCGGCATTTATTTTGGAGATGGCGCAGGAGGTGGGTGAGCGGCTTCGCCGATACGGCATGATAGCGTCGGGTGTGCGCGTATCCGTGCGCGATGTTTTTCTTAGGACATCGGATTATCAAACATCGCTTCCACAGCCGACGGCGCACACGGACACGATTGCACGGGAGGCGATCCGCCTGTTTCGAGAAAATTACAGATGGGCACAGCCTGTGCGCTCCGTATCGGTGGGGGTGTTCAAGCTGAGCGATGCGGATACACCGACACAGCTTGATCTGTTCAAGGAAGCCGAAAAGGAGAAGCAGGCGGATCGTCTGGACGGGGTACTGGACACCGTTCGTGCGCGATACGGTGCGCACAGCCTCACCAGCGCATCGTATCTTACGCTGACGGACACGGAGGATGCGATATTAGACAAAAGCGGAAAATGGAATCCGGCGTACTCCCTCGGCACACGGGAGAGGGGAGGCAAAAACACGGCGGCCGTATCAGGCAGCCGTGTCGGGGGAGATTTTTCATCTTTTGTTTGATATAGAGAGGCTGAATGCACGGTACAGCAGAACGAGTCCTGCGCTGAGCAGAGTGCTGCCGATAATATCCGTAACCCAATGCACGCCCGAAATCAGTCTTGCCGATACCGTGAAAATGATAAACGCGGTAATGGCGCAAGCGGTACACCTGCGAAGGATGGTATGCTTGATACGGGTGTTCAGCTGCATGATGGCGGTCGGCATCACACACAGCACGAGCAGCGTGGTGGAGGACGGATATGACGCTTCCAAAAATCCGCCGATCAGTACGGGGCGGTAGTTTATACCCACGGTTTCAAAGAGAAGATAGGCACCCGCCGTGACGGTGTAGAAGCCGCCGAGGACGAGGAGATCCCGATCCACTTTCGTGATAGATTTCCGTCTGATCCACTGGGCAAGACCGAGTATGGCAAAGCCGAATCCGACCGTGACGGGGATCAGCCTGAGCCAATCCGTGAGCGTGTACAGAGACATATGCACCCCGATCAGGTTGTGAACGAATCCGTTCAGTGATGAAAGTCCGACACGACTCCCCGTCGGACCGATCGCCTGCATGTCAACGTGCGAAACGATCCATGTCCACACCGCGAACGCCGACAGAAATCCAATCGCCGCGAAAAAACTTTTTTTCATTTGAAAAAACCTTCCTTTACAGTATTTCGGCTTTCGCCTGTATACATGGTAAAGGAAGGTGGGGAAAATCGCAAGAAACAGACCGTCACATCGGCGATACGCTTCGTGTCACGCCCGTTTGATCCGCGTAAATACCTTGATTGCCAAAAGAACGAACGTGAATACGGCTGCATACGGCTGTCGGCTTATAATAAAGAGAAGCACTGCGACAGCACTGCATCCGAAGGAAAGCGGCTCTTTGCTTTTGGTCCAGACGGGTGCATGACAGTTTTGGAGGGCAAGGGTGAGCACGCCTGCGCAAATCATGCCGATCACGACAGCCAAACAGGCGATCTTCAGATACGGCTGTACGCCGTTCAGCGATAATAGGGAGCTTACGCGAAGCATTCCGTCGGCATTTTCGGCAAAAAACGGCAGAAACAGAAGCATCGCGGCACTGACATCCAAAAGACCGAATACCAAAGCGAGAAACTGCGTTTCCTTTTGCTTTGTAGCCGCTTCGGCGATAGTCAGAATTTCGTCTCCGGATAAAAGCTCATCCAGCGTCACGGAGAAAAATTTTGCGATACCCTTCAGCGAGTCGATGTTCGGATAGCCGCGCCCCGATTCCCATTTGGAAACGGCTGTGCGGGAGACAAAAAGTGCCTCTGCCAGCTCCTCCTGCGTCAGCCCTTTTTGCTTTCGTAATTTTTGCAGCTTTTCGTTCAATTCCATGGTACGGTTTTTATCCTTTACTGAATGAACATCGCGTCGCCAATGCTTACGGGATATAAGATTGGTAACGAAGCATTACCGATTGGTAACATTACCGTATTCTCGTTTCATTGCATCAATGGAAACTACCCACTGTTTACCAAACTTACAAACATCAACACCGTTTATAAGTTTACCGTAAGAAATCGCCTTACGGAGTGTACTCTCATTTAGTCCCCAAAGTTCAGTCGCATCGGAAAATGCAATCAGTCCGTCAAAAGGTGTTTCTACTGGGGTGCCGTTATCCCATAACTCATCACAGGATAAATCAAGCTCATCGTTCCAAATGATGCCGTAACCGCCAACATCAACATAAACGCCGCCGAAATCATTATTGCTTTCAAGCGACCTAAAAACGGGTAACCTGTCAAATAAAGGCTTTACATCGTATATTTTTGTCACGCCCTCTGAAAACTGGACACTCAATTTATATTCAGGTAATGCAGAAACATTTTTGATTTTGTGAAACATACAAATCCTCCTTTACTCTAATGGCGGTAAGTTTTTGAACTCCTGCGTTTCCCAAATTGTTTTTAGATCTTCTCTGTGAATGGATATCCATTCTTGTACCATATTCATTGCTTTAGCCGGCAAGTGTCCTTCAAGAACCGTACCTGTCATAAAATCAATAGCAGCCACATCGTCATTATAAATAGCGTGGATATGAGGCGGATTGTGCTCGCTTTGTAAAAAATACATTCTTATAACAATTCCGTAAAAGCGTGACAAAACAGGCATAACATCAACTCCTTAATTTTTCAATTATAGTATATCACGATACCGTGATGTTGTCAATAGTATATGCAGATATTTTCTTATATACCGTAAAGTTCGTAAAAATGTAATTACCAAGCGGAAATACAAATTTACCGCTTGGTAATTGACTTTTCGGCTTAAAAAATAAGGCAGCAATCGCCAAACGAAAAGAATCGGTACTTTTCCTCTACCGCGGTTTTGTACGCGGAGAGCATTCTTTCCCGTCCTGCCAAGGCGGAGACGAGCATCAGAAGCGTGCTCTTCGGCAGATGGAAATTCGTAATCAGCGCGTCCGTGATCTTGAATCGGTAACCGGGATAGATGAAAATACCCGTGTCGGCATTTACGGCGTGCAGGATGCCGTTTTCATCTGCCGCGCTCTCCAGCGTGCGGCAGGAGGTCGTACCAACGGCGATCACACGTCCGCCTGCGGCACGGCGCTCGTTGATGATCCGCGCGGATTCCTCCGTCACGGAGATGTATTCCGCGTGCATTTCGTGATCGGCGAGTGCCTCCTCCTTGACGGGGCGGAAGGTGCCGAGTCCGACGTGCAGAAGCACGGGGACGACAGCGCATCCTTTTTCGCGGATGCGGTCGAGCAGCTCGGGTGTGAAGTGGAGTCCCGCCGTCGGTGCGGCGGACGATCCCTCGTGACGGGAGTACACCGTTTGATACCGTTCGGGATTTTCCAGCCGTTTTGTGATATACGGCGGCAGGGGCATCGAACCTAAGCGGTGGAGCGCTTCGTAGACTGTTTCGCACTCCGCCTTGTCGGTGATGAAGCGCACGATGCGGCAGCCTTCCTCGCCGATTCCTTCGATTTTTGCTTTCAGAAATCCCGTGCCGAACGTGAGAACGTCACCGGTGCGTGCCCGCTTTCCGGGACCGGCGAGTGCTTCCCAGACGTCGTTCTCGCGCTGTTTGAGCAGAAGAAGTTCCACCGGCGCGTCACTTTCCGATGGCGTGAGGATGCCCTCGGCGGTCATCTTCATCTCGCGCCGCCCGATGATGCGCGCCGGAAGCACACGCGTGTCATTGATGACGAGCACGTCCTCGGGGTTGAGATAGTCGATAATATCGCGGAAAATGGCGTGGCTGACCGTGTCCGCCGTGCGGTCGATCAGCATCAGACGCGAAGAATCGCGCGGCTCAAGCGGCGTTTGCGCGATGCGCTCCTCGGGCAGATCGTAATCGAAATCGGACAGAGTGAGATCCGTTTCGGGAAGGGTATTTTTTATCATGGGTGTTTGACGTCCTTTCTGAGGAAAAATTTCGTATATTTTCGATACCCCTTGACATACGCGGGAAAATATGTTACTATATTTTTGTACAGGACAGGTGTCCGTACATAAAATGAAGATAGAGGTGCGTCTCCGATCAGTATGCAGGGGTAGGTCGTCCGTGACCGATTACCCATGCGGAAAGGCGAGAGATGCCGAGGTGCGTGCGCACGGACGGCGCGCGTGTCGGGACAGTTTGGCGAAAGCGGCTGTACTGTCACTTCAGTTTAGGCTGTTGTGGGGCGCTATCTGTGTATTAACGTGGAGAATCCATGCTTATATTATAGTACACAGAAAGCCGGTTTGCAAGCCGGTTTTTGTTATACCATGAAGAGCCGGAGAAAAAATTTACTTTTTCAGAGGTGTGCTATGGGGAATTTTCAGAAGAAAATCGTTTTTGACGGCGCGGCAACCGCGCTTGTCACTCCGTTCAAGAACGGACAGGTCGATTACGATGCGTTCGGCAGACTGATCGATTGGCAAATCGCCGGCGGTATTGATGCGCTTGTGATTTGCGGTACGACGGGTGAGGGATCGACGCTCACCGACGAGGAGCACCGCGAGTGCCTCCGCTATTCCGTGGAAAGAACGGCAGGCAGAGTGCCGATTATTGCCGGTACGGGCTCCAACGATACGGAGTATGCCGTGGAGCTTTCGAAATACGCGTGCGAGGTCGGATGCGACGCCCTCCTTCTTGTCACGCCGTATTACAACAAGGCAACGCCGAAGGGACTTGTCAAGAGCTTCCTCGCTGTGGCGGATGCTACCGATAAGCCGATTATTCTTTATAACGTGCCATCACGCACGGGCGTGAATATTCCGCTGAAGGTCTATAAGGAGCTTGCCAAGCACGAGCGAATCGTTGCAACGAAGGAAGCGTCCGGCAGCCTCAGTGCGATTGCGGAGATCCGTGCGGAGCTTGGTGATTCGCTTGCGGTCTACAGCGGCAACGATGACCAGATCGTGCCGATCATGTCGCTCGGCGGACGCGGTGTTATCTCCGTCCTCTCCAACGTGATGCCGAAGGAGACGCACGATATGTGCCGCTTCTGCTTCGACGGGAATTACAAATCCGCGGCTGATTTGCAGCTCAGACTGCTCAAGCTCATCAATTCGCTGTTTATCGAGGTCAATCCGATTCCGGCAAAGACCGCGTGCGGCATGATGGGACTTTGCTCCGAGGAGATGCGCCTCCCGCTTTGCGAGATGGAGGACGCAAATCGCGCCGTGCTTGAATCCGCCATGCGCGAGGTCGGGCTCATCAAATAAATCTACGATAAGGAATCCGAGTTGAATCGGGAAAATACAGGATGAAGAACATACTTGTTTCGGGTTGCGGCGGCCGTGTCGGTACGGCGATCGTCAACCGTATTGCCGCGAGCGCGGACTGCCGCGTTGTCGCAGGCATTGATATTCAAGCAGAGAACGTCGGCGCACGGTGCGATTTTCCCGTGTACGCCTCCATTGATGCATTTGACGGCAAGGCGGATGTCGTGATCGACTGCTCCCACCATACCGCCGCCATTCCGCTTCTCAGATACTGCACGGAAAACCGTGTTCCTGCCGTGATTGCCACCACGGGACACAACGAGGAGGAGACCGAGGCGATCCGCGCGGCATCCAAAGTGATTCCCGTGATGTATTCGCGCAATATGTCCCTCGGCATCAATCTCCTTCTGGAGCTTGTGAAGAAAGCCGCCGCCACACTCGGCGCGGATTTCAATATCGAGATCGTCGAGCAGCACCACAACAAGAAGCTCGACGCGCCCAGCGGCACCGCGCTTATGCTTGCGGATGCGGCAAAATCGGTGCGTGAGGACAGCGAATATGTGTACGACCGCCATGCGGTGCGCCGTGAGCGTGGGGAGAACGAGATCGGCATCCACAGCGTGCGCGGCGGCACGATCGTTGGCGAGCATGAGGTCATTTTCGCCGGACAGGATGAGGTTGTCCGCATCTCGCACAGCGCGTACAGCCGCGACGTTTTTGCCACCGGGGCGGTGCGTGCCGCACTCTATCTTGCAGATGTAGGAAGCGTCGGCATGTACACGATGTCCGACATGATCGCGGACGGAAAATAAGTAAACAAACGGCTTGAGATGAAGCATCTCAAGCCGTGTTTCTTTTCAGCGCTTGATTTCGGTGAAGCCGATCTTTCTGCGGACCTTGGACATCGTGCGGAGCGTGTCGTGCGCTGCCTCTGCCGCGCCCTTCGCCATCACTTCCTCCAGATACGCCTTGTCCGCCATCAGACGGTTAAATTCCGCCTGTACCGGGGCGAGTGCGTCCGCGCAGGCTTCGCCGACGGCAGCCTTGAAATCGCCGTAGCCGCGTCCGTCGAACTCACGCTCGATCTCTTCGGGCGTCTTTTTTGCAAACGCGCCGTAGATGGACATCAGATTCTCAATCGCCGCCTTGCCCTCGCCGCGGCGGACCTCACAGCCCGAGTCGGTGACGGCACGCTTGAATTTTTTCAGAATCACATCCTTCGGATCGAGAATACGCACGACGGCGTTCTCGTTTTCGTCCGATTTGCTCATTTTCTTCATCGGATCGGCAAGGGACATAACGCGAGCCGCCGCTTTCGGGATGAATCCCTCGGGGACGATAAATGTATCGCCGTAGATGCCGTTGAAGCGCGTGGCAATATCGCGTGCCAGCTCCAGATGCTGCTTCTGATCGCTGCCGACGGGCACCAGCTCCGTCTGATACAGAAGAATATCTGCCGCCATCAGGGCAGGGTAGGTGAACAGACCTGCGTTGATGTTGTCCGCGTTCTTCGCGCTCTTGTCCTTGAATTGCGTCATGCGCGAAAGCTCGCCGAACATTGTGTAGCAGTCGAGGATCCAGCCGAGCTCTGCGTGGGCGGAGACGTGGCTCTGGGCGAACAAAACGTTCTTTTCGGGATCGAGTCCGCACGCCATGTAGAGTGCGAGCGTCTCATAGGTGCGGCGGCGCAGCTCCGCGGGATTCTGACGCACCGTGATCGCATGGAGATCGACGACGCAGTAGTAGCAGCGGTACTGCTCGGAAAACGTCGGGAAATTCTGAATGGCGCCGAGGTAGTTGCCGATCGTCAGCATACCGGAGGGCTGTACGCCGGAGAATACAACTTTTTTATCTTTATACATAGTGACAAATCCTTTTCTGATCTTTCCTTACATTATACCGCAATCTTGTGCTGTTGTCAACGGTGGGGAGCAAATCCGAAAACAGTAAAAATTTTTCTTGACATTTTTTTGCAATATGGTATAATGAATATGCGACATAAGTGTATATTTTTTCCGACTTTTTGGGGAAAATACTTTGGCAAAAAGTGTTTTCTCTCTTTGCTCATCCCCAAATTCGGAAAGAGCTTGTGTCGCTACAATGAGGGATGACACCTTTGCGGTGCGTCCCATTTGGGGCGCACTTTTTTATTTTTTTGTACGCTCCGATGGTTGTTTGCATACGCGCCCGACAGTGAACTGCCCCAAATTGTGCGGACAGTACAAAAAACACCCCTGTGGTAGAAAAAATAAAATTTAGGCAACGAACTGACATCGCTTTTCAAGTGGTGTCAGTTTTGTATTTAGTTGAATACGAACATTGTTGTAAAACTGT
>JAZNHT010000033.1:0-5159 GCA_045577175.1 Eubacteriales bacterium
GGTGCGGATGAAATCAAATGTGCCGCCGGCAACGGTGTTCTGCCGAGCGAAGCGCAGATCACCGCATTCATGAAGAGGCGGGGCGATGCATTCGGCGTTGCCACCGCGCTGAACACGGCAGAAATCTCCCGCATCACCTCCCAGATCGAGTGGATCCGCAGCGGCAAGAAGGCAGAACAGCCTGCCGCCAAGGTCACCTCCCAGAGCGCGCCCGACACGATCGCGCTGGACAAAAACGCAAATATTGCCGTTGTAGCAGACGCTGTCCGTTCCCTCGGCTACGATCTGTCCGAGGAGGACACCGCCAAGGTATATGAGGCGTTCGCACGAATCGCCGCCAAAAAGCCGGTCGGCACGAAGGATCTCGAAGCGATCATCGCAACAAGTGCACTGCAGGTGCCGCCGACGTATAAGCTCGTCAGCTACGTTGTCAACAACGGCAACATCATCTCCTCCACCGCGCAGATCGTTCTGGAGAAGGCAGGCCGCGAGATCTCCGGCGTCTGCATCGGCGACGGCCCGATTGACGCCTCCTTCCTTGCCATCGAACAGATCATCGGTCACCACTACGAGCTGGATGAGTTCCGCATCCAGGCTGTCACCGAAGGACGCGAGGCAATGGGCTCCTCCCTCGTGAAGCTCCGCGCAAACGGCAAGCTCTACTCCGGCAACGGTATCTCCACCGACATCATCGGCGCAAGCATCGCGGCATATCTGAACGCACTGAACAAGATCGTGTACGAAGAAGCGTAAGAGAGGTCAGGCACATGAAACTGTCATTTTCCACCAAGGGCTGGCACGATAGATCGTTTGACGATTTCTGCCGCATCGCAGAGGATCTCCGATTTGCCGGCATTGAGCTGCATAACATCACCAAATCCGCCTTTACCCAAAACGGCGGTCCGTTCAGCAAAGGAAACGCCCCCGCCACCATCCGCGAGCTGATTAACCGGAAGCTCACGCTCCCCTGCATCGATTCCGTCTGCGACATCGCGGATGAGACGAAAACGGAGGAAAACTGCGCGGAGATCGCCGGCTGTATCGAAGCCGCACGCAATCTGCACATCCCGTTTGTGCGCGTACATGCGTATGAGCACACCGCAGGTGCTTCTGTCGATCAGGCGATGGCATGCCTCACGCGTGCGCTTGAAATCGCGGAGGAAAACCGCATCACGCTGCTTGTTGAAACGGTCGGAATCTTTGCCGACACGAAGAAGCTGCGCGATGCGCTCAATCATTTTGCTTCCGACTACCTCGCCGCGCTGTGGGATATCCACTCCACGTACCGCGTCGGCGGCGAAACGCCCGACAAGACGATCGAAAATCTCGGAGCATACGTTCAGCACGTCCATCTGAAGGATTCTGTTGAGGTGGACGGCAAGGTTGAATACCGCCTTATCGGTGAAGGGGATCTGCCGCTTGATGAACTCATGATGGCGCTCCGCTCCGTCAACTACGATGGGTTTCTCTCCCTCGTGTGGGATCCCGCATGGATGCCCGAAATCGACGATATGGAGATCATTTTCTCACATTTTGTCAGCACGATGAGCCGCTTCTCTGATACCTCCCGCGCGGAGACGGTCTATTACGAAAACCGTGCCGGCACGGGCAAATTCCTCTGGAAAAAGGACGCACTGATCGAAAAAACCTTCTCCGATGTACTTGACAGCATGGCGGAGGAGTTCCCCGATCAGCTCGCGTTCAAATACACGACGCTCGATTACACGCGCACGTATGCCGAATTCCGCGACGATGTGGATACGTTCGCACGCGCCCTGATCGCACTCGGTGTGAAGGCAGGATCGCACGTCGCCGTGTGGGCGACGAATCTGCCGCAATGGTATATCGCGTTCTGGGCAACAACGAAAATCGGCGCGGTGCTCGTCACCGTCAACACCGCATACAAGATTCACGAGCTGGAGTACCTGCTCCGTCAGTCCGACACGCACACGCTCGTGATGATCGAAAACTACCGCGACTCCAACTATAAGGAGATCGTCGCGGAGCTGTGCCCCGAGCTTGCCGAGACGGAATCCGGCAAGCCTCTGCACGCGCACCGCCTGCCGTTTCTCCGTAACGTCGTGACCGTCGGCTTCTCCATGCCGGGTGCTATGACATGGGAGCAGGCTGTCGCACGCTCCCGCGAGGTCCCTGTCGAGGAGGTCTATCGCCGCGCCGCGATGGTCAGCGTCCACGACGTCTGCAACATGCAGTACACCTCCGGCACGACCGGATTCCCGAAGGGCGTCATGCTGACGCACTATAACATTGTCAACAACGGCAAGTGCATCGGCGACCGCATGGATCTCTCCACCGCCGACCGCATGATGATCCAGGTGCCGATGTTCCACTGCTTCGGCATGGTGCTTGCCATGACCGCCACAATGACACACGGCGGCACGCTTCTGCCGATTCCGTATTTTTCACCGAAGCCGTCGCTCGCCTGCATCCATCAAGAGCACATCACCGCCTTCCACGGCGTACCGACGATGTTCATCGCCCTGCTTGAGCATGAGGATTTCCCGAAAACGGACTTCTCCTACATGCGCACGGGCATCATGGCAGGCAGCCCCTGTCCGATCTCCGTCATGCAGGATGTGGTCAACAAGATGAACATGAAGGAGATCACGATCGTCTACGGACAGACAGAGGCATCCCCCGGATGCACGATGAGTTCAACGGACGATCCCTTGGAGGTGCGCGTCGGCACGGTCGGACGTGCGCTGCCCGAAATCGAGTGCAAGATCGTCGATCCCGAAACGGGCGAGGAGCTCCCCATCGGCGTGACAGGCGAATTTGTCGCCCGCGGCTACAATATCATGAAGGGCTACTACAAGATGCCGAAGGCGACCGCCTCCGCGATCGACAAGGACGGCTGGCTCCACACGGGCGACCTTGCGGCAAAGACGGAGGACGGCAACTACCGCATCACGGGACGCCTCAAGGACATGATTATCCGCGGCGGTGAGAACATCTACCCGAAGGAGATCGAGGAGTTCATCTACACGCACCCGAAGGTGAAGGATGTACAGGTCATCGGCGTGCCGGATGAGCAGTACGGCGAGGAAATCATGGCGTGCATCATCCTGAAGGACGGCGAAACGATGACGGAGGACGAGATGAAAATCTACATCCGCGATCACATGGCGCGCCACAAGGTGCCGCGCTACATCGATTTCGTGGACGGATTCCCGATGAACGCCGCCGGCAAGATTCAGAAGTTCAAGATGCGCGAGGAAGCGGTCAAGAAGCTGAATCTGCAAAAAGCCGCGAATATCGTCACGGCGTAAGACAAGCGAAAACTGCCACAGACAAACATCTGTGGCAGTTTGTTTTTATATCGGAACAGCTATTATCTCAATTTTTCCAAAATCGCTTTAACTTCGGCAGTATCTCTGATACCGTCAAATATTTTTTCTCCCATCCATGTATCGCGGAGAATTTTGCAGAGCGGTCGGGAATCGGCTGTATCGAAATCCGTTTTTTTGCGCATCTTTTCCCCAAGCAAAAGCGACTCCGTTTTTATCTCGTCGGAACGGTTGTCAAACGCAATTGCCATGTCGGCTGAGATGTTTAACTGCTCTAAAGCCTCGTCGCGGCGGTCAAGTTTCATACAGTATTCCGCACGGTCGAAAGCCCTCCTTGCATTTTCCCAATCGACGCCCGGTCTGTTGCCGTCATACATGAGGCTGTCCAATGCGTCAGTTTTTTCAAGCACCTGCATTGCCTCCCCGGCAGAAACCAGACCCGTCAAGCGGTAAAGCGCGTTTGACAAAATGCCGTATGCTTTACTGATATACTCTCGCGTGTGCGGCAACTTTTCCTCCTCGGACAGTGCCCACCAGACAACCCCTTCTCTGCAATTATATATGGACGGCAGTGTTTCACAGACAGAGCGTCCGATCGCCTTTCTCCCCATTTCGCAATGCTGGAAGGCGAGCCGCTCGGCTGCATCAAACCGAATTTCCGCATCGGGGCAATACTTGATAATACGCTCGCCGAGAGAGACGATCTCCGCATCGTATTTCTCCATATTTTCTTTCCAATTTGGGATATTGCCGGTCTCGTCACCTGCCACAAAAAGAGCATACATCAGTTTGTTCAAAAGCGCGTAGTTATTTGGAAACTCCGCCACGCCCGCACGGGCAATCCGAATACATTCGTCAATATTTCCCACACTGATCGCCGTCTGAAAATCGTTCAGATACCGATCGACCGCTTCCTTTTCTGCGGCTTCATCGATTCCCATCAGTTTATCTGTGGATATACCGAAAAAAGCGGCTATGGTCGGAATCAGCTCGATGTCGGGATAGCAGGTATCGTTCTCCCAGCGCGAAACGGATTGACAGGATACGCCAAGCACTTCTGCAAATTCCTCCTGCGTGATCTCTCTTTCCTTTCGCAATTTTCTGATCGTGTCTCCGATATGCAGTTTCATAATAAACCTCTCTTGTTTCAAAAATGGAAAGACGCGCTTCTTTCTGACTCTATTGTACTATATCGGAGAAGAACACGCAATATCACGTGCAGAGAGTTTTTTTCACCAACAAAGTGAAAAGGCGCATCCGCCGTATGCTAAGCAGCGATAACGAAGCCTTTATCGATATACTATCGGTAAAGTACGACGACAGAGGCTCCCTCCGGGAGGGAGCTGTCAGCGAAGCTGACTGAGGGAGAGCGCGTCACAATAACTCAAAGTCACGCAGGCTCCTTCCGTCACGGCTGCGCCGTGCCGCCTCCCTCTCGGAGGGAGGCACTTGCTTCCCTCGTTAGTATTTCAAAAGGCACGGGTGTCAAAATTGCCACCAGTGCCTTTGCGTTGCTTTTGTTATTCCCTTTTGGAAGATATTTATTGTATTTTTGATTTACTTCGTTACCGGAACTAGTTTTTTCGCAGATGCGCCAAGATTGTTTTTGTGTGTCACATTTTCCTCATCCACGCGATTGCCTCACCGAGCCACTCATACAGATCAATGTACGGCATGACCTGCCCCTGCGAGACCTCCTCATTGGCGAGGGAGAATCCGTGCGGTCCCTCGTGGAAGATGTGCGCCGCAAACGGGACCTTCGCCGCCGCCATCGCATTCATAAACAGAAGCGCATTCTGCACCGGCACGGCGGGATCGGTAAACGCATGGCAAATGTACGCGGGAACCGTC
>JAZNHT010000034.1:0-61345 GCA_045577175.1 Eubacteriales bacterium
TCGCCAAGGAAAATGATTCCGTCTGCGTTAGCTTGCAACGTGCCTTCCGCAAGCAACAGACTGACGGCTACGGGTAAATCGAATGCCGAGCCTTCCTTTTTTACGTAAGCAGGCGCGAGATTGATAGTGATTTTATGCGCGGGAAATTCCAAAGCGCTGTTTTTCACCGCGCTTCTTACCCGTTCTTTGGACTCTTTCACCGCCGCGTCGGGAAGCCCGACAACGTCAAAGGAGGGCAGGCCACGGGATATATCCGCCTCGGCGGTGACGAGATAGCAGTCTATTCCGTTTAATCCAAAGCTGAAAATCGGGATTGAAGCGCTTGTCAGCGAAACTCAGCCGGATTTTGTTATGCTCGGCGGACGGAGGTTTTCAAAGCACCGTTTGCGTCTTTTGTGTACGTGACCATGTAAATGCCGCGCGGGCAGTCGGCGAGGCTTTCATATTTCTCCAGATCGATCGGAGAAATGCAGGCGATTTCCGTGGCACTCGGTACATGCCCATCCACCACTGACATTCTTGCTGTGTGCAGACGGTACGCATCTGCAAGCATATCGGCACACGGATCGCCTGCGAACAGCTTTAGCATGCCGTCCGCATTCAAAATACGGCGGAGTTTTTCGTTATCCGTAATGGTTGAGAGGAGAACCTCTTCATTCGTTGCGGTGAAATCGAAATACATCCGAATCAGATTGTCCTGGGTGTAATGCTGCATATAATAGCGGTAAGCATACGGAAAGAAGTGGAACATGCGCACGAACATGTAAAAGAACGACAGTCGTTCACGCAAACCGGTTTTGTATTCGCTGAAATGCCAGAACAGATTCGGGTGCGCTGCAATCAGATCGGCGCATTCCGTGATTGCAACCGTGCCCGTGATGTCGGAAAACGTTTCGGCCGGGACGAGCTCGTCCTTATATCGGCGCGACAGCTCCGTGCCGGGCAAAAATGTGCAGAGATGCGTCTGCACTGTGACGTGCCTGAGCTTCAGAATCTCCGTAATAAGTGCAAGAGTCTGAGAAATATCCTCCTCCGTCTCCTCGGGAAATCCGTAAATGAATGACGTGGTGACAGCGAGATTCTTGGACGTAATGTAAGCGAGCATTTCAAGAACGCCGTCGAGCTTCAGATTCTTGTTGATTTGTTTCTGCATCCGCGGCGATCCGGTTTCGATACCGATGTAAAGCTGTTTCAGTCCGGCATCTGCCATCGTGTCGATCAGCTCCTTATCGAGGCAGTCGATGCGTGCACTGCATTTCCACTTCACCGAAAAATCGAGCTCGCGCATCAGGCGGCATGTTTCCATCACCTGCTTTTTGTTCATGGTGAACATATCGTGCTCAAAGGCGAAATACTCCACGCTGTGCCGATCGTGGTAGAACTTAATCTCCTCCACGATCCGCTCGGGGGATTTCAGACGGTATTTCCGTCCCCAGAAATTGTTCGTACTGCAATAGGTGCATCCGAACGGACAGCCGCGACCGACATCGATCGGGAAGGGTACAGATGTATCAAAGACAGCATCCTCTCCGAATACGGAATAATCGACAAGCGGGGAATTATCCAGATCGACAATCAGCTCGGGACGCGGATTGACTGTTACGCCGTCCGTCCCGCGGTAGACGAGTCCGCGCACGGTGAGATCGGGCTTACCGACAAGGAGGGAGGAGAAAAACGGATATACCGTCGTTTCGCCCTCGCCGCAGCAGACGAAATCGACGTATGGGATTTCCGCAATCGTTTCCTTAGCGGTGATGTCCGCCTGCGGACCGGCAAAAACGATATAGCAGCCGAGCTTTGCCTTTGCCGCTTCGGCAATTTTCAGCATGATGTGGTAGCAGTCACAGCGTGTATAAAAGGAGACGATCTTCGGCTGTGCCGCGGCGATTTTTTCGGACGCAGATTCAAGAAATGCGGCAAAATCCGCCGTATCTCCGATGCGGTGGAAGGGCAGAATATCCGCCTGCACGCCCTTTTCGCGCAGGATCGTCGAAAGGATCAGAGTGCCGAGCGATTCGTCAAACGCATTCTTTGACACGGTCGGTGTGATAAAAAGTACATCGGTCATAGCGGTATCTCCCTTATGTATCGGTTGTTTCCATTATAACATTCCCGTCCGTTTTTGTCAACCGACGAAAAAAGATCCCCATGGAGTTTCCTCCACGGGGATCATGGGAATCAAAATCAGATACCCTTCTTGTTGCGCTCGATGTGCTCGATTTCGCTTTCGTTGATCGTGCAGACGTGACCTGCGATCGGCATGATCTTCTGGCAGATAACGTCTACGATGCCGTCAGCCTGCGGGAAGAAGTACTTCTCAAGCTCGAATGCGGGCGTGATCCAGTTGCGGGAACCGAATACAACCGGCGGAGCATCGAGGTAGTCGAATGCCATCTCAGCGATGTTGGAAGCCATGTCACGCATGACGGAGTTACGGTCAACAGCGTCACCGACGATGATGATACGACCGGTCTTCTTGACGCTCTCGAGAACCTTCTCGTAGTTGAACGGAACGATGGAACGGGTGTCGATGACCTCAGCGGAAATGCCGTACTTCTCCTCAAGGATCTTAGCGGCATCCATAGCGCGGTACAGAACGGCACCGATGGTCAAAATCGTAACGTCCTTACCCTCGCGCTTAACGTCGGGCTCACCGAAGGGAACCTCGTAGTACTCGGTCGGAACGCCTTCCTTGTGGAACTCCTCGCCCTTGTCGTAGATTCTCTGGGACTCAAAGAAGATAACAGGGTCAGTGCCGTTCAGAGCTGCGTTCATGAGACCCTTAGCGTCATACGGCGTAGAGGGGAAGCAAACCTTCAGACCCGGGATATGCGCGGTCAGTGCGGTCCAGTCCTGAGAGTGCTGCGCACCGTACTTGGAACCGACGGAAACGCGGATAACGACGGGCATCTTCAGAATGCCTGCGGACATGGACTGCCACTTGGAAAGCTGGTTGAAGATCTCGTCGCCTGCGCAGCCGATGAAGTCAGCGTACATCAGCTCAACGATGGCGCGACCGCCTGCCATTGCATAACCGACGGCAGAGCCGACGATGGCGGACTCGGAAATCGGGGAGTTGAAGAAGCGGTGGTAGGGAAGAGCCTCGGTCAGACCGCGGTAGACAGCGAATGCGCCGCCCCAGTCACGGTTGTCCTCACCGTAAGCGATCGTGGTCGGATCCTCATAGAACTTGTCGAGGATGGACTCAAAGATAGCGTCACGGACACCGAAGAGCTTGATCTTCGGAATAGCGGCACCCTTTTCGTCGTAAGCGTAGCGAGCCTTGGTAGCGAGCTGCTTGACGCGCGGGTTCTCTTCCTTCGGGATCAGAACCTCAGCCTCGCGCTCGGGATCCATGCTCTTGACGGAGTTGTTGGAGAACATGAGGGAGGAGATCATTGCGGGATCCTTGTCGAGATCCATTCTCGGGGAGAGCTCGTCGTCGATTGCGAGCTTGCAGATCTTCTCCATACGGCGAACGATGGATTCCTCGATAGCTGCGAACTCTTCGTCGGTAGCGATGCCGCCCTTGACCATCTTTGCGCGGTAAGCGGCGATCGGGCAAGCCTCTTTCCAAGCCTCGATCTCTTCCTGTGTACGGTAGGTGGAGGAGTCGGACGGGGAGTGACCGCTGATACGGTAGGTAGCAACCTCAAGGAGAGCCGGACCCTTGCCTGCAAGGAGAAGCTCCTTCTTGCGGGTGGTAGCGTCGATAACAGCAAGCGGATCGTAGCCGTTTACGCGCTCAGCATGGAGCTGTGCAACGTTGAAGCCGGCGCCGAGACGTGCGGGAGAGTCGTAAGCCATCGTCTCGCCCTGGGTCTGACCGCCCATGCCGTAGAAGTTGTTGAATACGTTGAAGAGGATCGGCATACCGTCTGCGGAGTACTTGCCGTCCATGCCCCAAAGCTCGGTGATCTGGCGCATAGCAGCCATGTTCAGAGACTCAAGAACAGGACCGCGACCCGTAGCACCGTCGCCGGAGTTTGCGATTACGATACCCTTCTTGTGGTTGGCTCTCTTGTACAGAGCAGCACCGAGTGCAACCGGAGCAGCACCGCCGACGATTGCGTTGTTCGGGAAGATACCGAACGGGATGAAGAACGCGTGCATGGAACCGCCGAGACCGCGGTTGAAGCCGGTCGTGCGTGCGAATACCTCAGCGAGTGCGCCGTAGAGGAGGAAGTCGATAGCGAGGTCTCGGACGTCGCCTGCCTTCTCCTGCTTGCCCTCGACGACCTTCAGAATATCGCCGCCGAAGAAGTCCTTCATGATGTCGTAGAGCTCTGCGTCATCCAGCTTGTGAATAGAGGAGAGACCCTTTGCGAGGATCTCACCGTGGGAACGGTGGGAACCGAAGGTGAAGTCGTTGATGTCCAGGCAGTAAGCCTCACCGACAGCGGAAGCCTCCTGACCGATGGAAAGGTGAGCCGGACCGGGGTTGTTGTACTTGATGCCGTTGTACTCGCTCTTTACCTTGATGTCGTTGAGCATCGTCTCGAACTCGCGGATGATGCGCATATCGCGGTAGATGCGGAGGAAGTCGTCCTTCGTGTAGATCTTCTTCTCCTGTGCGAGGGTTTTCTTGTACTGACAAGAGGGGATGTCGGTGAACGTGATGGAACCGGGTACAAATACTTTACCGGGATCCACGTATTGACTCTTAGGCATGGTGTATATCTCCTTTTATGTATTTATAGATACAATGAAATCTGTTTTATCCGGCGGGCATGTACCGCGGATTAGATCATGAACATTCCTTCGCGGATAACTTCGCAGACGGAAGGATGCGGGAATACGATCTTGCGGACGTCCTCGACTCTCTCCGCCTTGGCAACCATAGCAGCCGCGCCGAAGATGATCTCGGATGCGTACGAGCCGATCATGTGTACGCCGAGGATTTCGCGGTGCTCGCCGATGACGATCTTCACGAAGCCGTCGCCGCCCTCGTTCTCAGCGATGTAACGACCGCTGTAGCGGAGAGAAACGGTGTGCTCGGTTGCCTTGATGCCTGCCTTAGCGGCGGACTCAACCGTCTCACCGACGGAAGCAACCTCGGGATTCGTGTAGATAACAGCCGGAATGGAGCGGTAGTCTACGCGGTCCTTCTTGCCGAGCATGTTGTTGACAGCAACCTCACCCTCGCGGTATGCGGTGTGCGCCAGCATGCTCTTGCCGTTGATGTCGCCTGCCGCCCAGATGCCCGGGACGGAGGTGCGGCTGTATTCGTCGGTTACGATTGCGCCGCGCTCGGTGAGAACGCCGACGGATTCCAGACCGATGCCGGCGGTGCGTGCACGGCGTCCAACGCTTACGAGGACGAGATCGGCGGGGATCTTTTCTTCCTTGCCTGCGATTTCGCAGGTAACGGTGCCGTCATTCGGGTTGCCGTTGATGGCGGTAACCTTTGCGCCGAGGAGGAACTTAACGCCCTTCTTTGCGTAGTTCTTCTGGAGCAGAGCGGACATTTCCTTGTCCGTCGGACCTGCGATCTTGTCCATCATTTCGATAACGGTGACCTCAGAGCCGATGGAGTTGAAGTAGGAAGCCATTTCCAGACCGATAACGCCGCCGCCGACAACGGCGATGCGCTTCGGTGCAACCTTGAGATCAAGGATTTCGCGGTTGGTAACGGCGAATCCGCTTTCCACAGACTCCTTCAGACCGGGAATCGGCGGAACAGCCGCAGAGGAACCGGTGCAGATAAGGAGCTGCTTTGCGGTGTAGGTATCGTCACCGCTCTTGACGGTGAAGCCGTCGGCGGTCTTGCCCGTGATGACAGCGGTGGAAGCGACAACGGTGACGCCTGCGCCCTTCATTTTGGAGCCGATACCGGAAACGAGTGTGCGAACGACCTTCTCCTTGCGATCAACAACCTTGGCGTGATCGATGGACGCACCGGTAACGGTAACGCCGTACGCATCGCCGTGGTGCGCATAGTCGTAGATCTTCGCGGAATAAAGCAGAGTCTTGGTCGGGATGCATCCCTCATTGAGGCAGACGCCGCCGAGCGCTCTCTCTTCAAAAAGGAGCGTCTTCATGCCGCCGTGCGCCGCGCGCTCAGCCGCATTGTAGCCGGCAGGACCGCCGCCCAGTACGATCAGATCGTAAATCATGCTGTTTTGTCCTCCTTATTTCGCCAGAAGCAGACCGAAGTTCTCCAGAGCCTTGCAAAGATCAGCGAGGAAACGGGCAGCAGGAGCGCCGTCCACTGCGCGGTGGTCGAAGGTGAGGGAGAGACCCATAGCCGGATACGTCGTGCCGTCTGCGCGGAGCTTGTAGGTGATGGCGCAAACGCCGAGGATGGCGGTCTGCGGCGGATTGATGACGGGAGTGAAGGATTCAACGCCCATCGAGCCGAGGTTGGTAACGGTGAAGCTGCCGCCCGACATCTCATCGGGAGAGAGCTTGCCGTCGCGTGCCTTAGCGGCAGCGCCCTTGGCAGCGGCGGAGATTTCTGCAAGAGACATCTTCTCCGCACCGAAGATGGTAGGAACGAGCAGTCCGCGCTCGGTGTCAACAGCCATACCGATGTTGGCATGCTTGAACAGACGGAAATTGTCGCCGACGAGGTTTGCGTTGATCGTCGGGTGATTCATAAGCGTGCGGGATACGGCGTAGAGCACCATATCGTTCAGAGAAATCTTGCCGAGACCCATAGCCTCGCCGTTTGCCTTCAGCGTAGCACGGAAATTCATCATAGCCGTAGCGTCGAAGGAAGCGTTCAGCGTAAGCTGAGCCATCTCGGAGAGGGAAGCGTGCATCTGACGGGAGATAACCTTGCGGATGCCGGACATCGGCTCCTCGGTGTATGCGAGAACGTCGTCTGCAACCGGTGCTGCTGCGGGAGCTGCTGCTGCCGGAGCCTCTTCCTCGACTGCAACCGCCTCGCCTCTGAGGAACGCTTCGACTGCGGCTGCGTTTGCAACGTAGCCTGCATCCAGTGCGGCATTGATGTCACGCTCAATGATGCGGCCGTGGGGACCGGTCGGAACGACCTTCGTCATATCGACGCCGGTCTGCAGTGCGAGATTCTTGGCACGGGGGGAGATACGGATCGTGTCGCCCTCTGCTTTCGTAGCAACGGCTGCTGCCGGTGCTGCTGTGGGAGCTGCTGCGACAGCCTCCTCTTTCTTTTCTTCGGCTGCCGGTGCCTCTGCTGCCGGAGCATCTGCCTTTACGAGGGCGGAGATGTCCTCGCCTGCCTCACCGATGTAGCATACGGTGTCAAGACAGGGAACGACGTCGCCGTCGTTTGCGAGAATTGCAAGGATCGTGCCGCTTACCTGTGCAGGCTCATCGAATGCGGACTTGTCCGTCTCATAGGAGAACAGGATGTCGCCCTCTGCAACGGTGTCGCCCACCTTTTTGTTCCAAGCGGTGATGATACAGCTCTCAACGCTCTGTCCCTGACGGGGCATAATTACTGGGGTTGCCAATGTAAATCATTCCTTTCATGAATAGTTTATGTGTTTATATCGGAGCCGGAGACCGGCGTTCCTTCGGTTTAATCTTCCTCGCACACGTTGATGACACGGATGCCGCGCTCGGCGGCAATCTGCATCATTTCGGCAGGCAGGGGGGCATCGGTGATGATGACATGTACCTGCTCCATGTGGCAGAAGGTGTAGGGGAGGCTCTTATCAAATTTGGAGCCGTCAAGCAGGATAACCACGAGCCGTGCCTTTTCGACAACGACGCGCTTCAGCTCGCATTCGCTGTAATTACCGCCGGTGAATCCGCTTTTTACGGAAAGACCGGACGGGGAGAGGAACGCGATGTCAATATTAATATCGGAAAGAAAATGCATCGCGTGCATACCGGTTACCGTCTGATAATCGCGGTCGAGCTTGCCGCCGACGATATTCACGATCGGCAAACCGATCTTGCAAAGCTCAAGCGCTGCCATCGGATTCGTCGTGGTGAACGTAAAACGCTCGTTCGGCACGTACGGAACGATCCTTTGGAGCGTGGAGCCGGAATCGATGAAAATGGAGCGTCCGGTTTCGAGAAGAGAGGCGGCACGCCGCGCGATCTTTTCTTTGGATTCCACGTTCTCGTTCATGCGCGTGGTGATCGTGTCGTCCGTCGATGTCGTGATAAATTTTGTGGAACGGGCACCGCCGCGTACCTTGATGGCCTCGCCCTGTTCTTCAAAGTATTCGATGTCACGCCGCAGTGTCATGCCGGAGACTTGGGGGAACATACTTTCAAGCTCTTTGATGGAAACGAACGGCTTCGTGCCGAGCAGATCGCGGATCCGTTCGCGTCTTTCGTTATACATATGCGCACATCCTTTCCCGGAAATTGCAGAAATCTCTGCGCCGAAATCTCAATCTGATATATTTTAACATATTTCACATGCAAATGTCAACATGATTTCCGAGAAATATCACACAATTCGGCGGAGATTTTCACACAAAATTCCGATTAGACGAGTTTTGGGCAGAGAGCACCAATATCGCCTGCGCCCATCACGAGAATTGTGTCACCGACGGTGCATTTTTTACGAAGATAGGATGCAATCTCCTCCGTGTCAGATACGGCACGGCAGTTTCCGCCGTGTGCACGGGTTGCCTCAGCAAGCAGCTCGGAGGATACACCGAGAGAATCTGTCTCCCGTGCGGTGTAAATGTCCGCGATAATCACCTCGCACACGCCGTCTGCGGCGAGCGCATCCGCGAAATCATCAAACAGCTCCCTCGTGCGTGAGTAGGTGTGCGGCTGGAATACGCAGAACAGCCGCTCGGGCTGCATGGAGACAGCCGCCTTCAGCGTCGCCGCAATCTCGGTCGGATGGTGGGCGTAATCGTCGTACACATCCGCCCCTTTTTTTGTTTTTCCGCGGTAATCCATGCGGCGTGATGCACCGGCAAACTGTGCGAGCGCATCTGCTACTGTATCGGGAGAGATACCGCACTCCAGTGCGACCGCGGCGGCGGCAATCGCATCGGTGATGCTGTGCGAGCCGGGAACCTGCATCCTCACACGGCAGAGCTTCTCACCGTTTTTCAGAATCGTGAATGTGGGGCATCCGCCCGTGAAATAAATGTCCACGGCGTTGTAGTCCGCTTCCGCGTGTTCTACACCGAATGTCACGGTGCGTCCGTCATATCCCTCGGCGGCTCGCATGACGTTTTCGTCTCCGGCGTTCAGATACACTGTGCCGTCCGCACCCGTGCGCACCATGAATTTTTTGAACGAATCCTCAATCTGCGAAAGATCGCGGAAATAGTCGGGATGATCCATCTCAATATTCAGAACAACGGCATCCGTCGGGTAGAAATCAAGGAACGAATCCATGTATTCGCACGCTTCAAAGATGAAGAAATCCTCCGCGCCGATGCGGTCACAGCGGTTGTCCGCGTCCTTCATCGGTGCGCCGCAGCTTACGGTCGGATCAAGACCTGCCACGCGGAATACGCATTCCAGTATGGCGGTCGTCGTACTCTTGCCGTGCATACCGCTGACACCGATGCGGCGGCTGTATCCGCTCATGATATAGCCGAGGTAATCCGCACGGGAGACAACGGGAAGCCCCAAACGGCACGCCTCTGCGTATTCGGGCAGATTGGCAGGGATCGCCACGGTGTAGACGAGCATATCCGCGTCAGCGACGCGCGCGGTATCCGATTTGTACCAGATGTCAATGCCGAGCTCCTCAAGCTGCTTTGTGAGCGCGGACGGCGTGCGGTCGTATCCGCAGACGGAGTGTCCGCGCAGATGCGTGATGTGCGCAAGTGAGTTCATACTCACACCGCCTATGCCGGCAAAAACGATCTTTTTGGGGGAGGAGAGCCATGCTGCAATTTTCTCCGCGCCGAAATGGGTATTGGGCAATGCCATATCCGTACCTCCGAAAATGAGAGATTTGTTTGACAAATTGTGAATGGAGTTCTTTTTTTGTTCACGTTTATTATACGGCTGATTTATAAAAAATAAATAGTAAATTCAAAAAAAACTTCCATCCGCGTTGAATATTTGTCATATTCGTATTGTATACTATGATATAGGATGCAGGACAGGCTGTGTCCCGCATCGTATGCGAAATCAGGTGAAACACCGGGAGGAAAAAACAATGGAGATAACCGATATCAAAATCCGCAAACTTTTTGAGGAGGGACCGATGAAAGCGGTCGTCTCCGTTACCTTTGACGGGCAGCTCGCACTGCACGACATCAAGGTCATCTACGCACGGGAGAAATACTTTATCGTGATGCCGAGCCGCAAGAATCCGGACGGCACGTACCGCGATATTGTGCACCCGATCAATGCGTCGTTCCGTGCCGATCTCGAGGAGAGCGTGATCGCCGCCTACCGCGAGGAGCTTGCCAGGGCAGAGTCAGAAGCGCCGCTTGCCGAGGAAAGCGTAGTCACCGAATAACGAATCAAGAAACCGATACTGCGTCTGCCCGAGCGGCAGGCGCTTTTTATTTTTTCGCAGGGCGTTCGCTTTTGTTTTCGGCGGATGCCTTTTTTGTAGGATGCTTCTTCTTTTTCTTTACCGAGAAGCCGAACGTGCCAAGCGATTTGCCGAGCGCGTAATATTCGCCGTGGAGATACGCCGCAAGATTCGCGCGGTCGAGGCAGAGCTTGCCGCTTGGGTCAATTAGAGAGGGATCAACTTCGATACCCACGATGTCCGCAAGGAACATATCGTGCGATCCCATGGGGATAATATCCGTAACGCGGCAGTCGAGGGAAAGCGGAGCCTCCGCAATCAGCGGGCAGGAAAGAAAGGCGCTCGGCTCCTTTGTCAAGCCGCAGCGGGCGAATTTATCCACCTTCCGTCCGGTGAAAACGCCGCACGTATCCGCATGGCGCACAAGCTCCTGCGTGGTCAGATGAATGGCGAACTCGCCGCGCTCCTTGATGATTCCGTAGGAGTGGCGCGTCGGACGGATGGAGATGTACGTCTTGGGCGGAATCGTGTTCACAATCCCCGTCCAGGCGATCGTGATGATGTTGGCGTCCTCCATCGTGCCGCACGTGACCATCGTCGGCGGTACGGGACCGAGCAGGGTGCCGCCCTTCCATTGTATTTTAGCCATAGCTCCTCCAGCGGATGAATTTAGGCGAGTGCCTATCTGCGTCCAAATTAGCCGTTTGTCGAAATTATATACCGATCGCGGATGTGAGCAGATAGATCAGCGGAATCGTGACGATCGACAAAACCGTTGTCACCGCAAAAAGCTGTGAGGCGTAGTCCGTGTCGTGCCCGTACAGGAGAGAAAACATCGGACAGGCGGCGGCAACGGGGCAGGCAACGGCGAAAATCGGGATCAGGATCAGCATCGGCTCCAGCGGCAAAAAACGGAATACGAGCACCGTCACAGCAGGAACGAGAAGCAGCTTGCACCCCGTGATGTAATAAAGCCGCGGATTTTTCAAACCGGTAAGCCACTTCGTTCCGGCGATGGAGGCACCGGCGGCGATCATGGCGAACGGCGTGTTCATGGAGCCGATCAGATCAATCGGTTCGAGAATGAAGGCAGGCACCTTGATGCGCAGAATCAGGCAAAGGAAGCCGAGGATTGTTGCCACCGTTGCCGGGGAGATTATATTTTTGAGCGTATCCTTCAGCGGTGTTTTTCCGACGAGCAGAGGTACGCCGAGTATCCAAAGCAGAATATTGAACACGGTAATGAACGCGGTAATATAGATCGCGCCCTCCGAGCCGTACAGACTGGTAATGAGCGGTATGCCGAAAAAGCCGCAGTTGGAGAAAATGAGGCACAGCCGTTCCAGATTGTGACGCTTATCCTCGCCCTTTTTCTTGCGCGCCAGCACAAATGCAAGCGGAATCTGGATGGCGTACGCAAGCAGACAGAGCAAAAATGAGATGCCGAGGTTTTTGATAATGCGGATGTCGTACTCTATTTGATACGAGAAGAAAATCAGCATGGGCGTGACGAGCTTGAGAGCGAGCACGGACAGCTTCTTTCCCGTATTTACATCGATGATGCCGATTTTTGTGCAGATGAATCCGACGAGCGTCAGCATAAACATTGTGAAAATCTTCTGTATGATAATCAGCGATAAGCCCATCCGCTCTTTTTCTCCGTTCTTTCAACATCTGTATGCCCAACTTTATTATTATACCATTCTTTTCCCGAATATGCAAGGTTTTTGCCGTCCGAAAATCCGAGCGGATACATCTTTTTTGCGCGCTGGAGATTTTCTGTAAAAATTTTTCTGAAAAATTCCACGAATGTTAACAAAAGTACATAAATATATGCTATAATAGTACAACATAGGTGATCCAAATTATTTGAATAGTATTCGAATATATCAATCAAGTTTCTCAATATTACAAGTATGAAGTCTTGGTCTACGCATAGATAATAATAGAGAGACAAAAATTGTTATAAATATGACGTAAATAAAAAAGGAGGTGCGGTTTTTTGGGTAGAGAAAAAAAAGAGAAAATAGTTCCGGAAGTAGAATTTACGCTTGTACATAGTGAAGACATTGAAAAATTGATAAAAATAAGAAATGAGTTATTTGCTGAGGCAGGTATTCCAATCCCTAATGTTTCTGATACTGGCGAGAGGAAAAAAGGCAGTGCACCGCGCAAGAAAAAAAAGTGGACGCGCTTCAGACATCGTGTTTATACCTTTTTCGGACGTCCCGTGCTCGCGCTTTTGTGCCGTACCATGTACGGACTCCGCGTCACCCGATTCAAGGAGCAGGGCAAAAGACAGTATCTCGTTCTGATGAATCACCAGACTGCGTTCGATCAGTTTTTCATCGCGGTCGCATTCCGCGGTCCGGTGTATTATCTCGCTTCGGAGGATCTCTTTTCCAAGGGATTCGTCTCCTCGCTGATCCGTCACCTCGTGGCACCGATTCCGATCCGCAAATCCATGACGGACATCAAGGCGGTGCTTGACTGCAAGAGAGTCGCGCGCGAGGGCGGTACGATTGCGCTTGCGCCCGAGGGAAACCGTACATACAGCGGACGGACAGAGCATATCAAGCCGTCAATCGCCTCGTTTGTGCGCTCTTTGAAGCTGCCCGTTGCGATTTTTAAGATTGAGGGCGGCTACGGTGTGCATCCGCGCTGGAGCGATGTGCGCAGAAAAGGACCGATGAAAGCGGGCGTCTCCCGCGTGATCGAGTACGAGGAGTACAAGAATCTCACGGACGACGAGCTGTTTAGGCTGATTTCCGATGAATTGTACGTCAACGAGGCGAAGGCGGACGGGTTTTATTACCACAAGCGTTCTGCGGAGTATCTGGAGCGTTGCATGTACGTCTGCCCGTTCTGCGGACTGTCCGAGTTTGAGACAAACGGAGACAAAATCACGTGCAAAAAATGTGCGCGCACCGTGCGGTATCTTCCGTCGAAGGAGCTTCAGGGCGAAGGATTTGACTTCCCGTTCCGCTTTATCGCGGATTGGTATGATTATCAGTCGGATTTCGTCCGCGCGCTTGATCTCACGCCGTATGCGGATACGCCTGTGTACAGCGATACGATCCGCTTTTCCGAAACAGTTGTGTACAGCCACAAGGAGCTGATCGCCGAGGAAGCAACGCTGTCGGTGTATGCGGATCGATTCACGGTGCGTTTCGGGGAGCAGACGCTTACCTATCCGTTTGCGACAATTACCGCCGCGAGTGCGCTCGGACGCAACAAGCTCAATCTGTACATAGACGGGCGAATTTTCCAGGTCCACGGAGACAAACGCTTCTGCGTTCTCAAATATCTGAATCTTTATTATCATGCCGTGAGCGAAAAGAGCGCGGCGGAAGGAGAGAAACATGCAGAATTTTTGGGACTTTGAGGTGTGGGGCGGCATCAATCTGATCGCCGTGCTCTTGCTCAGCCTTCTGGTAGCGAATATGATTAAGCGGTCGGTGCCGCTTTTGCGCAATTCGCTCATTCCGACAGCGGTGCTCGGCGGTATTATCCTCCTGCTTGCATCGATCGTGTATAAGCAGATCACGGGCAACGTGCTGTTTGATACGGCTTTTTTCGGCGGCAGCGGCATGGCGGATCTCGAAACGATCACCTACCATGCGCTTGCGCTCGGATTTATTGCGACGGCGTTCAAGCCGGCGAAGGAAAAGCTGTCCGCCAAACGGAGCGCGGAGATTTTCAACACAGGTGTGACGACCGTATCGACGTATCTTTTGCAGGGCATCTTTGGTATGGGGATCACGATCTTTATCGCCGCCTTTGTCGTGAAGGAGTTTTTTTCGGCGGCAGGCATCCTGCTTCCGTTCGGCTATGGGCAGGGCACCGGTCAGGCGATGAACTACGGCAATATTTACGAGCAGGGAACGCCTTCTTTTGTCGGCGGCAAGAGCTTCGGCCTCACGATCGCCGCACTCGGCTTTTTGAGCGCGGCACTCGGCGGTGTGATTCATCTGAACATTCTGAAAAAGAAACATAAGATCGTCCATCGCGGCAGTGAAAACGCCGAGGCACTCGGTATGGGTGACGTGCAGGGCGATGACGAGATCCCGATGAACGGCAGTATGGATAAGCTGTCCGTACAGATGGCGTGGGTGTTTGTCGCGTATTTCCTGACGCACCTTGCGCTGTTCGGTCTCGGAAAACTCCTGCCGGGGATGCGCTCCGTGCTGTACGGTTTCAACTTCCTCATCGGTGTTCTGATTGCGACCGTGATCTGCGCCGTTGTCACCGCACTTCGCCGCCGCGGTCTTGTCCACCGTCAGTATGTGAACACGTTTCTCATGAACCGTATCAGCGGCTTCTTCTTTGATATAATGGTGATTGCAGGTATTGCCGCCATCCGTCTCGATATTCTTGAAAGCTACTGGGGCATTATGCTGATTCTCGGCGTAGTCGGTGCGGTAATTACGTATGCGTACAACAGATTCGTAGCAAAAAAACTGTTCCCCGATTATCCCGAGGAGCAGTTCCTCGCCATGTACGGTATGCTTACGGGTACGGCAAGCACGGGCGTTATCCTCATGCGTGAGATTGACCCGAACTACGAAACTCCGGCGGCGGATAACCTTGTGTATCAGAATTTCCCCGCGATCGTGTTCGGATTTCCGATGATGATTCTGGCAACGCTTGCGCCGAAGCAGCCGGTCTACACGCTGCTTATACTGATCGGTTTCTTCATTGTGATGAACGTGATCCTCTTCCGCCGCGCGATCTTCTGCCGAAAAAAAGACGGAAAGAAAAAATAAATACAGAAACACCGCTGCCCGTATGGACAGCGGTGTTTTTGTTTGGCTGAGCATTTTTGTACCCGCTCAGCCTTATTTATCGGGATAGTACTTTGATACCCCTGCCAGGATGCGATTTTTACTCCAGATACATGTATGCGCCGATGGTGGCGGGCGTGGCTTCATCATATTTCAGCCAGCCGTCCGCGATTGCCTGCATAAAAACAATATTTCTTGACATTGTACTATTGCTACATGCGAAATAGCACATTCTCTCATTGTTTTTGAATAAGGGCGGCAGTGATTCTGCAGTAAGATTAAAAGCAAATTCTTTTGCCTCTGATACAATTTGTTTGATTTTTTGAACGGTCTGAGTAATCGATTTCCTTTCCTCGTCAGTAAAACTTGACCAAGCTTTTTCTACCGTATCAGCGTTTAATACCACTATTGCAGGTTCATAGGCAGAACTGTTTTTCTTAATATATCCGTACTCCAGAAGTTTGTCAAGCCAAATTTTCTCGCAAGCCTCCCATTTGCCCTCTGCAACCATCGCCAAAGAATGTGATTCTTCAGTACAAAGGTACGAAGGGGTTTTTGCCTCAATATTTTCATATTTGAACTTATACTGTGAAAAGCTTGCGTCTGAACCATGATGTCCCACAAAGGGGATGTACGGGATATCAGCGTTCTGATATCCAACGATATCCCAGCTTCCATTGTTAGGACGCTTGGTGTATTCGAAGTTTCCTTTGCGCTTTGTATAGGCAAGCGTGTCAAATGCCTTCATCAAAAGAACCCACTTGGCATCTTCGTAAGTTGTATATTCGCCGTAATATTTGATATCGTGCGTCTCGCATGCTTTTGAATACTCATCCACAAGCTTTTCAAGGAGCCCGGTAAGTCTTTCAGTTATGCGATTATTGTAATTCCAAATCTTCTCTTGCACATCTTTTCCGATGATGGGAAAGGCTGTTTCATATTTGTTTCCCTTCTTAATTAAAAAAGTTTGGTCTGTCAAATATTTCAGTTCATCTTCCATATAAGGCAACGCAACGCCGAGTTCAATAGACAGCTCCTCCGCAGTTGAGGGATTCCCATAAGCCTCAAGGAAAATATTTTTGTACATTGCATGAGAAAGAATGCTCCACGGCTGACCATAATCTCCAAACTTATCACAGTTATTCGTGAATGTAATTTCTTCCGGCTTGTAGCTTCGTTTGCCAAATTCTCTTGCCATACGCATACCTTCTTTCAAAATATTTCTTGCCCGGTAAAGACGCTGCTTTACTGCGGGGACGGAAAGGGAGAGAGACGCGGCAATATCGCGCACGCTTTTGTTCTCAATGTAGTAGGCAACGACGATGCAGCGGTATTCGCGCTCGATAAATGCAAGCTCACGTCTGAGTAAGGAGAGCTGTTCCTCCCGAATCATTTTTTCAAGCGTGCTTTCGCTGTCATCTGCGATTTCATACTCACCGACATCGGTCCCGGTAACCGATTCGGCTCGCTTGTGCTTTTTGTCTGCCCATACAGCGTAACGGTTGCGTGCGATTTGCCATACCCATGCCGAAAAGTTTTTTGGAATCGTTCCTTTGTTCAGCGCAGTCAGAATAGTGAGTGCAATATCCTGCGTCAAATCTTCTGCTTCCGTGCTGTTTCCGGTCTTTCTGAGACAGAAATAAAAGAGCTTTTCCATATAATTTTCCGTGAAAGCCGCGGTGTACTTCTCGGTCATGAGGTTGTTTTCTGCCATTCTCTCGCCTCCTTTCATCCATATAGTGTGGCAAAAGCGGATTTGGTAACAAACTTTTATAAAAAACACCGCTGTCCGTGAAGACAGCGGTGTTTCTATTAGATGTTCATCTTCTTTACGAGGAGATTTGCGCAGTCGATCTGGTTCGGGATGTTGCCGTTTTCGTCGCGCACGCGCCAGATGTCGGGCGTGATCTCGTCTGCAACGTACATCTTGCCCGTCTCGTCATAGCCGACCTCAATCTTGAAATCGATCAGCGTCAGTCCCATCGGTGCAAGCTCGTTCTTCAGAACCTCACCGACGCGCACGAGAATGCCGAGCGCTTCGTCGTACTGACCTTCCTTCAGAATGCCCTTCATGATGCACAGTCTCTCGCTGATGAGCGGATCGCCCTGTGCGTCATCCTTCAGCGTCACCTCGGTGTACGGCGGATCGAATACGATGCCCTCCTCGAGTGTGAAGCGGCGGCACATGCTGCCTGCGGTGAAGTAGCGGAGCACGAATTCCAGCTTCGGAACGGTGAGCTTTCTGACCTGCATCAGGCCTTTCTCAACGTCTGCGTTCAGATAGTGGGTGGGGATGCCGTTCTTTTCCATCAGCTCAAAGAAATATTTGGAGAGTGCAAGACCGATCTTGCCTTTGCCGGCAACGGAGCCGCCGACGGTGTTGGAGCCGGGATCGAAATTGCCGTTTTCGCCGGTCATGTCATCCTTGAAAAACAGATGGACAATGCCGTTTTCCTCGTCCAGAAGGACGTTTTTCGTTTTACCCGTGTACAGAGTTTTCATGATTTATTTCCCGCTTTCGTGTGAGATTTGTATGAATATATTTATTATACCATATTCATACGAAAAATGCAACACGAATCTTTCCTTTTTTTGGATAATTTTGTGTTTTTATCAGAACAGACCGCTGATTACGCCATCGTCCGAGACGTCGATTCTCTCGGCGGCAGGCACCTTCGGAAGTCCGGGCATCGTCATGATGTCACCTGTGAGGATGACAAGGAAGCCGGCACCGGCGGAGATTTTCACGTTTTTGACGGTGACGGTGAAATCCTCGGGTGCACCGAGCTTTGCCGGATCGTCGGAGAAGCTGTACTGCGTCTTTGCGACACAGATCGGGAGCTTGTCAAAGCCGAGTGCGGTGAGCTGTGCGATCTGCTTCTGCGCGGAGGGCAGGATGGAGATGTCCGCACCGCGGTAGACGCGGCGGACAAGCGTGCGGATTTTTTCCTCAATCGGGAGATCGAGCTCGTAGCTGAAGCGGAAGTCGGACGGCTGCTCGCAGAGGCGAACGACCTCCTCGGCAAGCGCGATACCGCCCTCGCCGCCCTTTGCCCAGACGTCGGAGAGAACGACGTTTACCCCGAGCGCCTTGCATTTTTCAATGACGAGCGCAACCTCGGCATCCGTATCGGTGGGGAAGCGGTTGACGGCGACAACCGCCGGCAGACCGTATACATCGCGGATGTTGGAAACGTGGCGGAGCAGATTCGGGAGTCCCTTGCCGAGTGCGTCGAGGTTCTCCGTGCCGAGCTCCGTTTTTGCAAGACCGCCGTGCATTTTGAGCGCGCGGACGGTAGCGACGATAACAACGGCGGACGGCGTAAGACCTGCGTAGCGGCACTTGATGTCGAGGAATTTCTCCGCACCGAGATCGGCACCGAAGCCTGCCTCGGTTACGGCGTAGTCGCCGAGCTTCATCGCCATTTTCGTAGCGATAACGGAGTTGCATCCGTGGGCGATGTTTGCGAAAGGACCGCCATGCACGAATGCGGGCGTGCCCTCAAGCGTCTGGACGAGATTCGGCTTGAGCGCGTCCTTGAGGAGGGCTGCCATCGCGCCGTGCGCCTTCAGATCGCCTGCCGTGACCGGCTTTTCGTCGTAGGTGTAGCCGACGATGATGCGTGCGAGACGCTCCTTCAGGTCCTTCAAAGAGCTTGCAAGGCAGAGCACAGCCATGATTTCGGACGCAACGGTGATGTCGTAGCTGTCCTCGCGCGGCGTGCCGTTGACGCGTCCGCCGAGACCGTCCACAACGAAGCGGAGCTGACGGTCGTTCATATCGACACAGCGGTGCCACGTGATGCGGCGAGGATCAATGCCGAGCGCGTTGCCCTGGTAGATGTGGTTGTCCAGCATAGCGGCGAGCAGGTTGTTTGCCGCGCCGATGGCGTGGAAGTCACCGGTGAAGTGGAGGTTTATATCCTCCATCGGAACGACCTGTGCGTAGCCGCCGCCTGCGGCACCGCCCTTGACGCCGAATACCGGACCGAGGGACGGCTCGCGGAGTGCGACCATGACATTCTTGCCGATCTTGGAGAGACCGTCCGCGAGACCGATGGTGGTCGTCGTTTTTCCTTCACCGGCAGGGGTGGGGGTGATCGCCGTTACGAGAATCAGCTTGCCGTCTTTGCGATCCGTTTCGTTCAAGAGGGAGAGGTCGATCTTTGCCTTATACTTTCCGTAGTTCTCGACGTATTTGTTGTCGATGCCTGCCTTCGCGGCGATTTCGGAAATGGGGCGCATTTCAATGGACTGTGCGATTTCGATGTCACTCAGGTAAGCCATGGTATCCTCCGTAATTTTTTATTTATTCTTGTTGAACATGCGGTTGGTCTCCGCACCCGTCTGAAGATCGGTGTAGCGGACGTAGAGGGAGATCTTGTTCTGCTCGTTGAGGTTTGTCCAGATCATGTCGGCGAATGCGTCGATGTCGGACGGGATCGCAACTCTCTCCGGCTCGCCCGTGAAGGTCGGGATCGGATTGCCGTCGCAGTTGTAGGTGTGCAGGAAGTGACCGACACCGGCGATCGGTGCGTAGGTGAACGCGAAACGGTTGCACGCCGTGCCCTCTGCATCCGCGCTCTTCAGAATGCTCATTTTGTAGGAGAAATTGCCGTTTGCAAACGTCAGCATACCGCTGATACGGGGCGTGAAGTTCGGTGCATCCGGCTCAAAAGCGCGCGTTTCCAGCGCCGCCTCAAACGTCTTGCCAGCCTTCAGTCCCTCGTAAACGGTGTCCGTCTGATCGCCGTTGGTGACGATGAGGCGGTTTTCGTACTTGCGGATGGGGGAGTAGATAATCAGAGACGGATCCTCCACCTTGGAAGCGTCAAACGGATGGATGATGACCTCGCTTCCGTTTTCAATAAAGACACGGTTGCGGCTGTTTTCGCTTCTGCCCATGATGAAGTAGGCGATTACGGCGGATTTGCCGTCCTCGCTCTTGCCGATCACGATGCCGCGGCCGGGATAGGTGTTCTCTGCGAGAAGATTCGCAAGAGATGCGTTGTCGTAGATACTCATTTTTATTTCCTCCGATATATAAATGTAATGATAAACGAAAGTCAGTCCTTCTCGCCGCTGAGCAAGCGGAGCACGGGGAGCAGCATACCGCCGATGGCGTTGCCGACGATAACCAGCGCAAGGAATCCGATCACCTTGCCGTTGAAGATGCCTGCCTGGAAAAAGTAGAACATATCCGCAATCGAGTGCTCAAAGCCCGAGAGGATGAACACAGGCACGCAGAAGAAGATGGCGACAGGGGATTTGTGATCGCGGTAGATGCGCACCGCGGTGTACATGAGGATACCGCACATGATGCCGGAGAGAATCGTCTGGTACCATGTTTGATCGAGCTTCGGTGCGGCGAGTGCCTCAGCGACCGCGATCGTGTTCGGACGGGCGATGCGGACAACCTGCGCTGTCAGAAACGTGCCGGCGAGGTTGCCGAGCAGTCCCGAAACGACGGTCAGAATGTTCGTGCCCGAGTGATCGTACACAAGGAATCCGACCTTGCCTGTGAACAGATACAGCCCCATCATGCAGATGCAGAGCAGGGCGATCGTGAACGCACACGCGCCTACAATGTTGTAGATGCCGGAAATCGGGCTTGCGGCATCCTTCAAAGACAGGAGCACCGTGCCGCCGATGCCGATGAAAATACCTGCCGCAACCGCGGCGAAGAAGGCGTTTTTGTAACCGATGAGCTTCTGTTTCATGCGCTTTCCTCCATATTGTGTGCCGAAAAACAAAGGGCAATCCGGCGAAATGCAGGATTGCCCAGGCGGTCGGCTTAGTACGGACTGCATCACACGTGGTTTTTCCACTTATCCGCCAGCGATGCAGTTTCTTTTCACTTGTACATTAAGTATACAGGATTTTTCGCGTCTTGTCAAGCACGAAGCCGAAACTTGTCGAAAAATCTTTTTTGAACGATCAGCCTCTGTTGCAGGGAAGGGTTGCCGGTTTATCGGGATCAGCGAAGGGCGTGCGGTAATCGCCGCGCAGAACCTCGCGTGCAGCCTTATCGGTGATGTCCGGAATATCGAAGGTCTTGCCCTCGAGAACGCTGTACAGACCGTAGATGGCGGCCAGAGAAAGCGTTACGCCGCGGTAGATGTCGATGATCGGCTCCTCGTCCTTGCCGGTGAGGTAGTCAAAGATCTGCTGGCAGATGCGCGTATCCGCACCGCCGTGACCGCCTTTTCTCTCCTCAGCGGTGTACTGCCAATCCATCGGATCGTAGAGCATGGACTTCTGATCCTTGCTGCGGAGAAGAACGCGATCCTGATTTTCGCGGTCGGTCTCAATCGTGCCGTTTTCGCAGCAGAGACGGAACCACTTGCCGGCCGGTCTCATCTTAACCCAACCGGTAGAACGGAAGACGGAACCGTTCTCCATCTCGTAAAGTGCGACACCTGCGGATACTGCATTGGTGATAACACCCTTGCGCGCCTCGCAGCTCTTGGTCTTTACATCCATAGCAGTAACGCGGCGCGGAAGCAGCTTGGTAGCACCCATCAGAACGCCGAGCGAGTGCATGTTGTAATACGTGCCGGGGAGGTACTTACGCCAGTGGTATTCCTCCGGTGCGAGACCGCTGGATTCCTCGGCAGACATGGGATGGAAGTATTCAGCTTCGGCATACAGCACCTCGCCGAGCTCACCGGACTGGTATACGCTTCCGAGCTCTGCCGGACCGGGCATCTTGATGCAGTTTGCAGCGAGCATGTACTTGCGTCCGGTGCGCTCTACGCACTCAACGAGATCGAGACACTCACCGAGCGTGGGAGCAGCAGTCGTTTCGCTGATTACGTCAAGACCTGCCTCCATTGCTTTGATCGCATAGCATGCGTGCTCATGGAAGTAGTTTGCAAGAATAACGGCGTCGAGACCGACTGCGAGCAGTTCGTCCCACGTTTCGCAGATGACAACGTCCTCTGCGACCATTTCCTTCAGCTTTTCACGGGTTTCGGGCTTTTTGTCACACATGGCAACAACGCGAGCACCTTCAATTGCAGCGAGCGGACCGTAGTAGTTTCTTCCGCGAGCGCCGCCAAAAATACCGATTCTGAGTTCTTTCATACTTAGTACCCTGCCTTTTTTTGAAAAAATTGATTTGCGAATATCGGGAAATCGCCGCCTGAGCGGAGCAAAATCCCTATCAATCTACTATAGCACAACGGGAAGGAAAAGTCAATAAATATTGTGAAATTTTTAGCCAATATTTGCAAAAAGGCTGGCTGTCGTGCACCGATTTGTCTCCACTGCTGGCAGGAGCTGTGGCGCGGGAAAACAGTCCACCGGACTGTTTTCTGACACGCCCCCTTCGCCCCCCGCTTCAGATAAAGAAAAGCAACCAAACCTAACGGCTCGGTTGCTTTTCTTTGTCTATCGACTATAAAAAAGATATTTTGCGGTTTTTGTGATCGGATTTGAACCATCGCAAAACGATAAGTGAAATATTCACCTCCCGGCGAATGTGAAATAATTCACTTCGTGAATTGTGAAATATTGCTCCCGATGGTCGCAATGTGAAATAAAATTTGCCCACGTTCGCGAAGCGAACATTTCACATTTGCGGAGCAAATATTTCACAGCGGAGCTATTTCACTTGCCCGAAGGGCAAATTTCACTGAAAAAAGCACTTGCGAAAGCAAGTGCTTTTTTCTGGTGCCGGTGGCGGGGGTCGAACCCGCACCCTGTTGCCAGGACCGGATTTTGAGTCCGGCACGTCTGCCGATTCCATCACACCGGCGTGATGCATATAGCAGTATACCACACTTTCTTCCGAAATGCAAGAGACTTACGGAAATTTTTTTGCAAAAAACAGCCGATGCTTTTCGGCATCGGCTGTTCGGGAGTATAATAGATCAGTCTGCGAAGTTGTTGAAGCGGTACATCATCTGTGCAAGATCCGCCTTGGTTACAACCTTATCGGGACTCAGCTTCGTGGAGGTAACGGAAATTACCTTGTTCACTACAGCCCACTCGAATGCGGCTGCGCAGTTATCATCGAGCGCGGAAACGTCGAAGTATCTGTTCAGATTCTTGGTAGCGGAGGTGTCCAGCTTCATATACTTTGCCATGTTGTAGAAGGCAAGAGCAATTGCCTCGCGGTCGATGACAGCTTCAGCATCCTCATAGGAGAGAATACCGGTCTCGCGGAACTCGGCGGTAGACAGGGCAAGGTACTTTGCGAACAGCTTTTCGACATCGCCGTAGGTCATCTTTGCGTAGGGAGTGAACGTGCCGTCATCGTTGCCGGTGAGCAGCTGATTGTCCAGAACGTAGTTCACGCCGGCGGAATAGGTGGAATCCGCATATATATCACTGTAAACCTCGTACCACTCGAGCTTGCCCTCAAGAGCAAGAACGATGTTCGCTTTCAGCGCGGCAAGTCTCTTGGCTTCCTCTTCCTGCTTCTGAATTTCCTCGGGAGTCAGGGTGGGCTCGGAGGGAGTGGTGGGCGTTTCGGTATCCTCGGTCTCATCTTTTTCGGTGTCCTCAGCAGCCTTCGGAACGAGAACGGGCACTACCTTCCATTCGCTGTCAACATATCTCCATCTGTACTCGATGGTGTAGTCGCCGAGATCGGTGCCGATGAAGTACCATGCGTCCTCGGGGAGCGTGATGCCGGGAGTCATGCCGGGATAAATAATTCCGGGATAAATGACGCCGGGGTAGTTCGGCAGGCTCGGATAAGACGGGTAGGAGGGATAAGACGGGTAGGACGGGTAAGACGGGTAAGACGGATAGCTCGGATACGTCGGCGTTGTGTCAACAACACGGAATGCGACGGATTCGGTGATGCTTGTGCCCTTGACGGTGACATCGACCGTAGCTTTACCTGTGGCAAGTGCGGTTACCGTTTTTGTTTCCTCATCAAACTTGATGATTTTGTCATCGCTGACCTCGTACTCAAGCTCATAGGGGAAGAACGTGTTCGGCTGACCGTTTACGGTGATATAAGCGTATACGCTTGCAGTGCCGCCGACCTTCAGATACGTAGCGGTGCTTGCAAGCACCAGCTTGATCGGAGCGGTCGTGCCGGCGGGAGCTGCCTTGACCGTGACCTTGATGATCGCAATGACGTAGCCGTTTTTCGCGATGGTTACGTGAGCCTCACCTGCGCCTATACCGAAGACACGACCGTAGGAATCCACAGCGGCAACAGCGGCATTGGTGGATTCATAGGTGTAGGAAGGGTTATAAGTGAACGGAACGGAGACCGTCTGGAACTGATCGATCTGGATCGATTCCGTGACAACGCTGTAGCCCGGGTAGGGATAAATGGGAGCCTGTGCATTTCCGTTGGATACGTACCAGTACCAGTAGTACTTTGCGTACAGATCGTTTGCCTGAGAGGGCGTAACGATCATACCGTTGGGGAGGTAGTAGCTTCCGTCCGGGAACGTAGGTGCTGTCGGCAGATTCTCAAGCATATAGAGCTCAAGCGAGGTGAGATTGTTGGACGGGGTGGTGGAGGGGGTGGTGGGCGTGGTGGTGGCAATGGAGCCTGTTGCGGCGGAAACACCTGCGGTCAGGCAAGCGGTGAGCAGCATGACGGAGGCGCAGACGCCGGCGATCACTTTGATGAATCGTTTCATGTTTGTCTCCTTACTTAAATAAATGGATTTCATTGTCGGGTTTTCTGCTTTTATTCTACTATACGGCGCAAATTTTGTCAAGCCATACAGCAAAAAACGGGATAAAAAGGAAAAATAAATTTATTCTTCCAACTATACAGACGTGGGCTTTGGAAAAAAGTTCCGCGATTTTTTCACAATATACACGTGTCAAAAACGGTGACGGTCACAAATTTTCGAAAAATTTTCTTTATGCGGTAAATTATCCCTCGTGCTCCTCCGCGAGCGTCGTGAATTTTGTGAACTGACCGAACCAGCCCATCTTCACGTTGCCCGTGGAGCCGTGGCGGTTTTTCGCCACAATGATTTCGGCGGTGTTCTGCGGCTCGTTTTCTGTTTTGTAATACTCATCGCGGTAGAGGAAAAGGACAATATCCGCATCCTGCTCGATGGAGCCGGAGTCACGGAGATCGGACAGCATCGGGCGTTTGTCGGTTCTTCCTTCGGGACCTCGGGAGAGCTGTGCGCAGCAGAGCACGGGTACCTGCAATTCCTTCGCCATGATTTTCAGAGAACGGGTGATTTCCGCGACTTCCTGTACGCGGTTGTCAATATTGCGGTCACTGTGCATAAGACCGAGATAGTCGATCACGACAAGACCGAGATTTTTCACCCGGCGGAGCTTCGCTTTCATGCTCGTTGCCGTGATGTTCGTCGTATCGTCAATGAGAATATCGCATCCGGAGAGACGGGAGGAGGCGTGCGCCAGCTTTGTCCAATCGTCGTCGGTCAGCTCGCCCGAGCGGAGACGGTAGCTGTCAATCAGTGCCTCGCTGGAGAGAATACGCGAAACGAGCTGCTCCGCGGACATCTCAAGAGAGAAGATCGCCACCGCTTTTTTTGTGGCTTCGGCGACGTTGGTGGCGACGTTCATGGCAAAGCTCGTTTTACCCATACCCGGGCGTGCGCCGACAAGGATGAAGTCCGATTTTCCCATGCCGACGAGCACGCGGTCGAGACCGGAAAATCCGCTCGGCACGCCGAGAACGTCCGCTTTGTTTTCCTTCAAAAGATGCAATCGGTCGTAGACCTGCATCAGCGCGTCCTTGATATGGACGAAGTTTTTGTTCTCGCGTCCCTCGGCGATGGCAAAGATTTTCTGCTCCGCCATCTCGACGAGATGCGCCACGTCGTCCTGCTCGCTGTACGCGCTTTCCGAAACATCCTCGCACACGTGGATGAGCGAGCGGAGCGTGCTCTTGTCACGCACGATTTCGGCGTAATCCTTCACGTTTGCCGTGCTCGGTACGATTTCGGAGATCAGAAGTATGTAATCCTTGCCGCCTGCCTCGTCGTACACGCCGTTTTTCACCAGCTCATCGAGAAGGGTGACAACGTCGATCGTGCGGGAGCGGAGATACATGCCCTGCATGGTGCGGAAGAGCTCTGCGTGCTCCTCCAGCTGAAAATCTTCCGCGCCGATAATGCCTGCCAGCCGATCCATGCAGGAGGGATCGATCAGGATCGCGCCGAGGACGGACTGCTCCGCCTCCAGCGAAAACGGCATACGGCGACTCAGTTCTGCGTTCATGCTTTATCAGGTGTCGGAAACGACGACGTTGATCTTGCCGCCGATTTCCGTGTACAGCTTGACATCGAGCGTGTACGTGCCGAACGCGCGGATCGGACCGTCCATGTCGATCTTTCTCTTGTCAACGGTGATGCCGTGATTCTTCTGGAGCGCCTCGGCGATGTCCTTTGCGGTGATCGATCCGTAGAGACGTCCGTCCGCACCTGCGGTGGATTTCAGCTTCACGACAACGCCCGTGAGCTCAGCTGCAACGGCGCGTGCCGCTGCCTTTTCTTCTTCAATTTTGTGGAGACGGGCTTCCTCTTTCGATTTCAGCTCGTTCATGACCTTGGCGTCCGCCTCGGCGGCAAGCCCCTTCGGGAAAAGGAAATTACGCGCGTATCCGTCGGATACGTTGATTACCTCGCCCTTTTTTCCCTGTGCTTTTACGTCCTGCAGAAGTACAACTTTCATTTTTTATTACCTGCTCCCGTGGGAGCCCCTTTCTTTTTTATGTTATATAGGAATGATTTTGCGTTCGGTTATTTCTGTGCCGGCGCGTCCGTGCCGTCGAAATATTCGTCGATTGCCGTCTTGAGCTGGACGAGCGCATCCTGCATCGTGGCGGTGACCTGCGCGCCTGCGGCATCGAAATGACCGCCTCCGCGCAGCTTTTCGAGAATGATCTGTACGTTCACCGTATCGGACGAACGTGCGGAAATGTGCACGGTATCGCCGATGCGGATGAGGGCGAAGGAGGCTTGCACGCCCTCCACGGTGAGGAGCTTGTCCGCCGCTTTGGCGGCGGCGATACGGTCTGCGGCTTCGCCTTCTCCCTCGCCGAGTGCGATGGCGGTAACGCCTCGGTAAATCACGACGTTGGAGCGGAATTTCGCCTCGCGTATATAATCATCCAGATCCGTTTTGAACAGATTCTGCGCCTCGGCAGGTACAGCACCGCGATCACGGAGATACAGTGCCGCGCTGAACGTGCGCACGCCGGTATTCTTTGCAAACTGCTTGGTGTCCACGAGAATGCCCGCCATCATGAGATTTGCCTCGGCAGGTAGGAGCTGATTCTCGGGCAGTACCTGCTCGAGAATTTCGGAGACAAGCTCACATGCCGCCGCGGCGGACGGCTCAATATAGGAAATGACAGGCGTTTTTTCAAATTCCGCCGTCTTTCTGTGGTGGTCGATAATGGCGATGTTGTCCACATTCTGTGCAAGGGTGGCAGATTCGTACATCTGCGCGTTGTTGACGTCTACGATGATAAGAAGCGTGTTTGCGCTTACAAGATCCAGCGCATCGTTTGCGTCCACAAGGACATCGGTGTAGTCCTTTTCGCGCGCAAGCATACGGCGGCAGCCTTCCAGATTCGGATCCTTCATGTCGGTTACGATGTTGACGCGCGCACCGCAGAACATAGCAAGCCGGGCTATGCCCACCGCCGCGCCGAAGGAGTCAAAATCGGCATATTTATGTCCCATGACAAGGACGTTCGATGCACGGGAGATATGCAGAATCAGCTCGTTTGCGATGACGCGCGCACGCACCTTTGTCCGTTTTTGGACGGTCTTTGTGCGTCCGCCGTAAAATTCGATGCCGGTTTCTCCCTTCACGACGACCTGATCGCCGCCGCGCTTCAGTGCCATATCGAGTGCCGCGGCAGCCGCGCGCTCTTTTTCGCTGAACTCACCGCGCACGTTGGCAACACCGACCGAGATCGTGACAGGCAGCATTGCGTCGCCTATGCGGATGTCGCGGATTTTATCCAGCACGTCAAACTTGCGCACGATGAAATCGTCCAGATGCCGCGCTTCGAAAATGAACAGGTAGCGGTCGCGCTCGTATCCCTTGAGAACACCTTCCGCTTCCGCTGCCCACTCGCGCAGGATTTTTTCGATCTCAACTGCTACGGTACGGGATTTTTCCTGCTCGTACTGTAGGATTTCGTCCAGATTGTCAATCAGGATATAGGCAATCGCCGCTTCGCGCTGGGCGAGCTGCTGATACAGACGTTCCGTCTCCGTTACGTCGGAAAGGGTGACGATACAGAAGTTTTTGTCCTTTACACGCAGTGTGTAAACGTGTCCGCGATAGGAGCGTCCGCCGATTGTGACAGCGGCACCGTCTGCGGCGTTTTCGGAAAGAAGGGAGGCGACGTTTCGGCTCAGATACTCGTCTGCACGGTGCCCGTACAGCTGGAGCTTGGCATCCGCGGCAGCAGAAAAGGCACGGTTGTACCAGATGATCCGTTCTTCCTCCGCATCGCAGATGAAAACGGGGGCGGTCTGCTTCATGACCGTATCCACCATGATATTGCCGAGCACGGGCGAGAGCCGCTGGCTGTCCGCGCCGTGCATACTGCGGTGGTCAAGCAGCTTGGAGATCAGTGCGGCGGCGGCAACAACGAGGATAAAAGCCGCGACACACAAAAGGGCGAGGGGGATTTTTGTAAACGATCCCAATACAGCAACGAACGCGAGGATGACAGCTACCGCTGCGGCGGTGACAATCGTCGGTACAGACAGAGAGGGAAGCGTCAGTTTGTTTTTCGGTTGTTTTGACATGTTGTCCTTCTTTCTTTCCGCACCTCACGGGGAGGTCGGAGCGGAGCTTTCCGCTTTGAAAATGAGGTATACGCCGTAGAACGCCGCAAACGTGAGAAGCCAGTAGAGTCCGGCACAGGCAAGCAACAATGAAAGCGCCGCAAGTGCGGTTTTTCCGATTCGTCCGAGCGATTTGGTGTGCCTGAAGTGACGGATACATACGCGCAAACCCAGGATGGCAAGCGGCAGGAGAAATACAAGGGATACATTGTAAAAGCCGAAATAGAGTGCCTGTGCATCCGGCAAAGCGGCACACAGAAACGAGATCGGCTGTGTGAACAGATAGATCGAGGCGGTGAGTTTTCCGGGTATCAGCTCCCAGCCGTCCGGCAGAAAATCCTCCAGTGCGCCGAGGCGCGAGAGAATCCGCTTGAGAAGTCCTGTCGCAAAATACGCGAGGAGAAACAGCGCACAGATCAGAAGCGACGGCAAAAGCACTGTAAAATAGGAGAGAAGTGCCTGTGCGCTTGCCTCCGTCAGAATCGGCATACGCTCGCCCGTTTCCGTGAGAACGGTGTGCGAGGTCAGCCAATGGATGAGGCTCGCCTTCACCGATGTAAAGAACGCGGTAGGCGTCTGTCCGCTTGCGAGGATGGACGCACCGAGCGATACCGCACCGACAAACGCCGAGGCACAGCCGCATACGGCAACGGTTTGCATCCGTCTCATGTGCATAAAGACAGCAAACGCAGCCGAAAATCCGATCGGCAGAAACAGAAGCGTGAGCACGGCCGCTGTACCGTTTTTGAAAAGAACGGCGATCAAAGCCGCACAGAGCAGCGGCGCAATCACGGACAGCGGTGTGCGGTGCAGAAGAAGCATCGCCGCAAGAATTGCACCGGCTACAGCCGTTAACGGAAGGGTGAGGAGAGGGAAGTGCGCACCTGCCGCCAAAGCGGCAAACAGGATCACGGATGCAAAGACAGCACCCACCGCCGACAGGGAAGGGAGCACGGGGGTACGGTCACCGCCGCTTTTCACGCAGAACACCTCACAGATATAATAATACATACTATATTATAACACAAAAATCATCACATAGATGAAATATTTGTAAAATTTACGCGCCTGCGCGTGCGAATTGCGGAATATTTTTGAGAAAAAAGTTGCATCCCGCCAAAAATGGTATATAATATAAGGTGAGGCGGTGTGCTTTTTGCCGCCCGATTCTATATTATGAAAGGCTGAAATCATGTCTTTGCCCGATTTCAAAAATAAAAACGTCACGCTTCTCGGCGCAGGCGTTTCCAATATGCCGCTTGCGGAATATCTTGCCGCTGTCGGCGCGAATGTTACCGTGAGAGATCAGAAAACGCCCGATCAGCTCGGCGAGAGTGCACAAAAACTGCGCGCTATCGGTGCCGCTTTCATCGGCGGCGAGAGCTATCTTGACGGAATTGACGCAGACTTTGTGTTTCGCTCCCCCGGCTTCCGCCCCGATCTCCCTGCGCTCACAGAGGCACGGGATCGCGGGGCGATTGTCACCTCCGAGATGGAGATGTTTCTCGATAACCGCCCGTGCGGTGTGATCGGTATCACGGGTAGCGACGGCAAAACGACCACGACCACGCTTATCTCCGAAATTCTCCGCCGTGCGCTTGAGAAAACGGGCGCAAACGTATTCCTCGGCGGCAATATCGGTGAGCCGATGCTCTACCGCATCGATCGGATGACCGAGCGCGATCTCGCCGTCGTTGAGCTGTCCAGCTTTCAGCTGATGAGTGTGCGCCGTGCTCCCGATGTCGCCGTCATCACGAATATCACGCCGAATCACCTCAATTGGCACACGGATATGGAGGAGTATATCGCCGCGAAGGCGAAGGTGCTCGACGGTGCCGCCCGTGCCGTACTCAATTACGAAAATGAAATCACGCGTGCATTGGCGAAGAACGCGCCGTGTCCCGTCACCCTGTTCGCGCACGATAGAATCCCCGACAGCGCACTGCGTGCGGAGGATTCCGCCGTGTATGAGGAGGACGGAATGATCGTCTTCCGCTTTTTCGGTGAAACGGAAGCGTATCCGATTCTTCCCGTGTCGGATATTTTGCTCCCCGGGCGGCACAACGTTGAAAATTACATGGCGGCGATTGCCGCGGTGCGCGGCTATGCCGATCCCGATACGATTGCGGAGGTTGCGCGTACCTTCGGCGGTGTGCCGCACCGCTTACAGCTCGTCTACGAAAAGGACGGCGTATCGTACTACAACAGCTCGATTGATTCCTCCCCCACGCGGACAGCCGCCGCGCTCTCCGCGATGAAGGATCGTTCTCTCATCGTTATCCTCGGCGGATACGATAAGAACATCCCGTTTGCGCCGCTTGCCGATGCACTGTTTGCGCACGGGAATATCCGCGCCGCCGTGCTCACGGGCGCGACTGCGGAGAAGATCGACGCGGCAATCGGGGCGCACCCCGAAAACGGCGCGTTTCCCGTTCTGCACGAGTCCGATTTTACGAAAGCGGTGCACCTTGCCGCCGAGACTGCGAAGAAGGGGGACGCCGTTCTCCTCTCGCCTGCCTGTGCGAGCTTTGATGCCTTTGCCAATTTTGAAAAGCGCGGCGAACGCTTTGCTGAAATTGTGCGTGCACTGTAAAGTTCAAACGAAAGGAAGTATATCGCCATGCTTGCATCCGAATCCTTGCGTGACGGTCGCTGTGCGAACGTGTCCGTGTCGCTGGACAGCCTCATTCCCGCGGATCACGTGATCCGAAAAATCGACGGCGCGATCGATTGGCAGGCGTGCTGTGCGCCGATGCGCGCGTGCTACAGCGCGGAGCGCGGACGCCCTGCGTTTGAGCCGGAAATTCTTCTCGCGATCGCACTGCTCAGGCATGTCTATGAGATGGATTCGCTCCGCGCGACCGCGGCGGAGCTCCAGACAAATCTTGTCTACCGCTGGTTCATCGGCTGTCCGCTTGACGAAAGTGTGCCGCATTTCTCCACGATCAGTGCGAATATGCTGCACCGCATCCCCACGGAGGTATTCGACGAGGCGTTTGCCAAGGCGATCACGTACATTATCGATGCCGGTGTGATGCGCCCGGAGCAGATTGTCCGCAAATCTCCTTTTTTGAAGGAGGACGGCTGGTACGAGCAGCTCTGCGCGCGGTATTTCCTTGCGGCCGATCAGCTTTCCTTCACGATTGCGGAAGCGGAAAAAGAGGTGCCTGCCTCCGGCGGACAGATACAGATGGATTTTTGACCGCGGAAGCAAATCCTTCTTGACATTTGCAATTTTCATGCTATAATATCGATAAATAAATCCATTCTTGCGGAGTGTTTATGTCTTCAGAAGTAGAAACGGCGGCAAAAACCGCCGTCGATGCGGAGGAGCTTCTGCTCACCGCCCTCGACGTTGCAGAGCATACCCTGCGCTGCGGCGGTGACGTGCGCCGCGTCGAGGAAACCATCACGCGCATTTGTTCCGCGTTCGGTGCAATACATATAGAAGCGTTTACCATTACATCGGTGATCGTCGCATCCGTTTGTATGCCGGACGGTACGCGCTCGCAGCAGATGCGCCGCGTACACGGAAATTCCAATAATCTTTCCACTTTGGAAACGATCAACAGTATTTCCCGTAATCTTTGCGCCGGAAAACTCACGCTTGCCGAGGCACGCGAGGCGGTCACGGAGGCTCGCCGGAAAATGGCGTATCCCTTGTGGGTGTACTACCTCGGCGCCATTTTTGCGGCGGGCGGGTTTGCCGTTTTTTTCGGCGGATCTTTGCTTGACGGCGTTGCCGCCGCGCTTTGCGGTGTCGTTGTCACGTGGCTCGACAAGCACGTGTTTTCCAACGCAAATCAGGTTGCCGTGACCGCGCTCAGTTCGTTTATTGCCGGACTTGTTGCCGCGTTTCTTGTTCTCGGCGGTGTAGGGGATAATGTCGAAAAGGTTATGATCGGCGCGATCATGCTTCTGATTCCCGGTGTCGCGCTCAGCGTTTCTTTGCAGGATCTGTTCGGCGGAGAGCTTCTTTCGGGAACGCTTCGCTTTGTGCACGCGATTTTGCTCGCCTTGTCCGTGGCACTCGGCTTCTCGCTTTCGATGATCGTCTTTCGCGGACAGCTGCCGGTGGTTGTGTCTGCGGCGCCGCACGATTTCGTTGTGCTTTTGACCGGTGTCATCGGTACGATCGGCTTCAGCCTCGTGTTCAGCACGAAATTAAGGCATCTGCCGTTTTGCGCTTTGAGCGGATTCCTTTCGTGCCTTCTGTATCTGATCGCACTTCACTACTGGAATTGCGGTGTGTTTTTGTCCAACATGATCGGCGCGGCGGCTGGAGGTTTCTTCTCCGCTGTGTGCTCCCGTCTGCGCAAAGCACCGCGCAATATTTTTATCATCGCCGCCATGATTCCCCTCGTTCCCGGAAGCGGTCTGTACTATACGATGGACAGTATCGTTTCCAAAAATGTGGAGGAAGCGTTTACATATCTCGCGGCGACGCTTCAGACAGCGGTCGGTATTTCGGCGGGATTCCTGCTTGTGACCGCGGTGGCCCAGGCATTCGATCATCTGCGCGAGGGCAGGATCAAAAATAAAAAGTGAGGTAATTGTCATGAGTCGGGAAATCGATTGGTTTGGCTACCGTGCGGTAGAATTTGAATTTGAGGGACGCCGTGCACGTCTTGCATTCCCGGAAAAGGCGGACGAGAAGAAAAACTGGACGCTCAAAACGGAGTACGACGAATCCTTCCCGAAGGAGGAGTGCGCTCTGCTTGCCGAGGGCTTCCATGCAGCTTATCTCGCAAATACATCGAGATTTGCCACGAAGGAGGACAGCGATGCCAAGGCTCGCTTCACGGAGTATCTTCATAAGGAGTACGGACTGCGCGACAAATGCGTGCCCGTCGGCATGAGCTGCGGCGGCGGATGTGCCGTCAACTTTGCCGGCTACCACCCGGAGTGCGTTGTCTGCATGTACATAGATGCGCCCGTTCTGAATTTCGGCAGCTTCCCGGCGAAGAAATACCCGGGTATCTGGAGAGACGAGTTTATCGTTGCCTATCCCGGTGTGACGAAGGCAGGACTTCTTGCCGGGTTTGAATACCATCCGATGAACCGTATTCCCGTTTTGAAGGAGCATAAGATTCCGATTATCATGGTATACGGCGGTCAGGATGATGTCGTTGATTATTGTGATAACGGTCAGTTCATGGAGGAGGAATACGCCGATGCCCGTGAGCTGCTTACCGTGATCCGTGTCCCGTACCGCGGACACCATCCGCACGGCAGACTGGAGGATTGGGACAGACGTGTTACGGATTTCATCCTTGCACACGTCTGATTTTGGAAAATATGAGAACATATACGATTGTAAAAGTAAGCGGGGCACCCGACTGGGACAAGGTGAATACGCTCGCGATCGACACGCTTCTGTGGACGGAGCAGTGCGATATTTCCGCATGGGCGAAGATTGCCTACGATGCGGAAAATCTGTACGTCCGCCTGTGGGCGAAGGAGACGGAAATCCGTGCGGAGCACACCTCGCAGACGGGGATGCCGTGCGAGGACAGCTGCCTCGAATTTTTCCTCGCGCCCGCCGCAGACGATACGCGGTATATGAATTTTGAGTTCAATCCGAACGGGGCATCGTGGATCGGTATTGCCCACGGAAGAGACGATGCCGTAAGGGTTCTGACCGATTTGGCAGAATTTGATCCGCGCCCGATCCGCACAGAGGACGGCTGGCAGATCACGTACCGCATTCCGCTTTCGTTTCTGCGCCTGTTTGTGCCGCAGACGACGTTTGCCTCCGGCGTGAAGATTCGTGCCAACTGCTACAAGTGCGGCGATCTCACGGTAGTGCCGCATTATCTCGCATGGAATCCCGTCACACTGGAAACACCGGAATTTCACACCTACGCCCATTTCGGTGAGATGATTTTTGAATAACGTATACCGCAGGTGCAAGTCGCCTGCGGTTTTTCATTTTATCGTAAAAGCAGACGTGCGCAGATCCTTTTTTGCCTCTCGGCTGCCGAAAAACACCTTTTTTGCGCGAATCGGGTTCGTATAGATTATATAATTTTTTGTGTGTTTTCCAACGAAAAAATGACATAATTGTATTGACAATTATGGAAGAACATGCTACAATTTGAGCGTATATCGAACGCGAACGCGCGTGCGTATGCTCAATTTTCAACAGAAAGACAAAGGAGATTGTCACAGTGAAGCATTCGGTCATTTTCGAGGGCTGCGGTAACCATTGGGATAACGCACTGCCGCTCGGCAACGGCATCTTCGGCGCCATGGTTTTCTGCCACAAAAACCGCGTCAACATGCCGATGAACCACTATGAGGTCTACTACAACCGTACTTCAACCACCCGACCGGTGGACGCGCTGAGAAACGCGCCGCCCGTAGTACGGGATGAGAACTCCGGTAAGGCGCACCTCGCAAAGAGAGAAGTGGCTGATTTCAACCAGCCGGAAAACGGTGAGCCGTACATGTATTATCGTTATAAAAAGAGCGATGAGCATTATCACGGTGTCGGTAAGTTTTCTTCTACGCTTCCGTCCACGGGCGAGCTGATCTACGACTTTGCCGATGCCCTTACGGATGCCGAGCCGTATGCTGCTCTTTATGTAGAGGATGCAAAGACGCTCGTTCGCCTTACGAAGGGTGACACGTCTCTTTCCATTGAATCCGCCGTCATGCGTGAGGACTGCTTCGTCAGCACGTTTGAGGGAACCGCCGAAAATCTCGTGAAATCCGTGACGCTCTACATGCCCCATTACCGCGACAGCGAGCAGTGCTACGGTACCAAACGCGTGGACGGCGAGGCACCCGAGAAGATCGAGTACGATTTCATCGATGCACATACGGTTCGTTATACCGTATACCGCCGCTTCCGCCGCACGCCCGAGCATCCCGTGTTCGTGTTCAGCGGTATCGTCCGCTTTGTCGGTGCCGAGGTTGAGCTCGGTGATAAGATCAAGAACGATCAGATCATTCTCGTAAAGAAGTGCGAGAAGAAGTTCCGCGTTTTGACCGCAATCGTCACTGCATGGAAATACGAGGACCCCAAGACCGACTGCATCGCTGTGATCGACGGCTTTGAGAAGAATATCGACAAGATGTTCGCTGAGCACAAGGCTTACTGGAAGGAGTTTTTTGATCGCTCCGCCATCAGCCTGCCCGACAAGATGCTTGAGAAGGTATACTACGTCAACCAGTATGCGCTGGATTGCTGCAGCGGCAAGGACGGTATCATGAAGCACCATGCGTGCGGTCTGAACGGTCTGTGGTCGATCCGTCAGCCTGCACTCTGGGCAAGCTGCTGGTATTGGGATGTAAACATCCAAGCGGCATTTGCCGGCGTGTTCTCCAGCAACCGCCTCGATCTTGCCAAGGTGTTCTCCGACGGTCTGATGTGCTACAAGGAGGCAGCCGAGCGTTACGCAATCAGCGCGCATAACCTTTCCGGCGCTGCCGTTGACTATCCGTACTTCATGTACTACAGCACGTGGGGCTGGTGCGCACAGTATCTGTGGTTCCTCTATGAGTACAGCCTCGATACCGAGTATCTCAAAAACGAAGCGTACCCTCTCTTCCTCAAGCTGAGCGAGTTCTCTGTCGGTCTGTTTGAATACGACGAGGAGAAGGGCTACTACCGCGTATATCCCGACATCTCTCCCGAGCAGGGTCCGCTTGCGCACGATACGGTAATCACTGTTGCCTGCACGAAGTACCTGCTTCAGTTCACGCTGAAATCCGCCGAAATTCTCGGGGACACGGACAATCCGCTACTCCCTGCAATCCAGAAGCTGCTTGACAATATGCCTCCGTATCCGATCAGCGAGGAAGGCTTCTGCGGAAAGCATTTCAAGGATTCGCCCGACGCACCCGATATGATGTGGATCCGTCATCCGAGTATGCTTATGCCCGTCTTCCCGATCGGCGAGTACGATATTGACAGCGATCCCGAGATCGTCAAGATTATCTCCAACACCGTCGATTTCCTGGAGGAGCGCACCGAGATCGGTGTCTTCCAGGGCAGCTGGATGTCCGCTACCGCATCGAGAATCGGTCGCGGTCAGACGGCGCTCCGCCTCCTTTACGAGAGAGGCCTCGACCATATGCTCCGTTCCAACGGTCTCACCGCCGAGGAGACGGAGAGATTCATGAACCACTGCCTCATCTGCCGTCAGCCGCTGTATTATCCGTGCATGATGGAGTTCACCGGTGAGATGCTCGCCGCTGTCAACGAGATGCTCCTCCAGTCGCAGAACGGCATCATCCGCGTGTTCCCGGCACTGCCCGACGGCGATCCGGAATACGGTCGCCTCCACAGAAACGGCTACTCCATCTTCGAGTACGACGAGAGATACGTTCCGTATGCCGCATGGAAAACGCTCCACTTCAACAAGCTCCTTGCTAAGGGCGCGTTTGAAGTCAGCGCATCCATCAAGGACGGCGTTCTTGAGTGCATCGAGATTCTTTCCAAGAAGGGCGGCACCGCCAAGGTTACGTCCCCGTATCTTACCGATGATATGAAGGTCTTCTGCGACGGCGCCGAGGTCGCATTTACGCGCGACGGCAAGCTGATCGTGATCGAGACCGAGGAAGGCAAGACGTACAAAATCGCCGTATGCGACTGCAAGAAGGTTCCCGCTGACGATGAGACCACGCCGTACGATGACGAGGTCAACGTACACGAGACGTACACTCGCCGCCACATCTACGTCGGTGAGAATAAGGATACCGCGTACCAGCGCGGCATCGACGGTGCGCTTCGCGACTGGTACGTCGGCAGCTCCCGTCACACCAACCACGTTGTCTATAAGTTCGACTTTACCGATAACTGGGAGAAGAATTATAAGAATTGGGCGATCAACCACGCTTATGCCGTGGAGCAGAAGAGCCTTACCACCATTCCGTTTGAGCGCCTCGGTGCGCTGGAGTTCACAGATGAGATCGGCTTCGGCTTTGCGGATGCTTCCGGCGTGAAGGTTGTAAAGCGTGGCGGTCCCGATCTGCTCCGCGAGGATTTCGTTGAGGGCGAGGGCGATGCTACGTTCCTCATCGAGGCACCGCGCGGTCAGTATGAGTTGCTCATCGTCTCCGGCGACAGCGACGAGGACAGCGTAACGATCGTCAAGGGTGACAACACCCGCACAGGCGGCGGAAAGGTCGTAGAGAAGGGCACGTTCCAGACCGAGCTTCTCACCTTTATCACCGAGGATGACGAGCCTGTCCGTCTCCACATTTCCACCAAGCCCGGCTACCGCTGGAAACTCAACGCGATCATCATGAACGTTGTGAAGGGATACTGATCCCTTCACGGCGTTACCGATTCAGAAATTTCATTCCGGAAAGGATTATACTACTATGAGCGATAAGAAATTTATCAAATTGGGTGTTGTCGGTCTCGGTCGCGGTATGCTGACACGGTACGTTGTCGGTGAGCCGAACATGACGGTAAGAGCAATCTGTGACCGTGATCCCGAGAAGCTGCAAGCGGCAAAGAAGGTGTTCATCGAAGAGTGCGGTGTGCCGGAGGATGAGCTGCTGTGCTATGATGATTACGACGAAATGCTGGAGAAAGCAGACATTGACGCTGTATTCATTGCGACCGAAGCAATCTACCACGTGCCGTTTGTTATCAAAGCCATGGAGCACGGACTTCACGTTTGCAGCGAGATTCCTGCCGTCAACAGCCTTGAGGAAGCAAAGCTCCTCCGCAAAACGGTCAAGGCACATCCCGAATTGAAGTACATGAATGCCGAGAACGCCTGCTATTGGGGCTTCATCGACTGCTACAAGAAACTGTACGACAAAGGCGAGCTCGGTGACATCGTGTATGCCGAGAGTGAGTATCTTCATTCCAATGATTATAAGAAGCTGAAGCCGGAGGATTACCCGAAGGATCATTGGAGACAGTTTAACCCTGCGATCAAGTACCTGACGCATAACCTCGGTCCGCTGCTCTATATCATGAACGATCGCTGCGTCAGTGTTACGTGCATGGAGCCTGATATTGTCTACAATCCGTACCGCGTTCGTCCGCAGAACGGCGTTGCACTTTTCAAGACGGCGAAGGGTGCCGTTATCCGCATCCTCATCATCTTCGACGCATACCTTGAGAACGATCACAACTTCTCCCTCATCGGTACGCGCGGCACGGTTGAAACGGATAAGATCAATCACTACGACGATGCACACAGCTATGCGCGTCTGTCCAGCTTCCCCGGATCGATAAGTAAGAGAATCGAAATTCCCGTAAACGTGAAGTACAAGGACGAAGCGCGTGTGCCGAGCGCACACGGCGGCTCCGATCTGAAGCTGATGCGCGCTTTTGCAAAATGCATCATTGACGATACCGATCCGCCGATCGACGTCGATCTTGGTATCCGTATGGCACTGCCGGGTATCATTGCGGCTGAGTCTGCCGCAATGGGCGGCGTTCCGCTGCCTATTCCCGATCCTGAGGATTTTGAGTGATCTTCTTTTGAGAGCATTCTTATACTTGAATTTTTGAGAGGTATTCCCAATGAAAGTTGAACAGGTTAAAGTTGGTATCGTCGGTCTCGGACGAGGTGCTCACGTCGGCAGTTTCGTTGTCGGGTTGAGAAATGCCAGTGTCCGCGCAATCTGTGATATTAACCCGAAGAAGGTTGAGGAAGCAAAGAAACTGTTTATTGAGGAAAAGGGTGTTCCCGAGGAGGAGCTGCTCGTCTTCGATAACTACGATGAAATGCTGAAGTCCGACATCAACGCCGTCATTGTCGCGACGGACGCGATCTATCACGTTCCGATCGTTCTGAAGGCGCTTGAGGCAGGAAAACACGTCCTTTCCGAGATTCCTACGATTAACAGCCTGGAGGAGGCAAAAATTCTCCGTAAGGCAGTCAAGGCACATCCCGAATTGAAGTACATGGCAGGCGAGAACTGCTGCTACTGGGCGTTCATCGATCTGTGGAAGCATATGTACGATAAGGGCGAGTTCGGTCAGGCGATTTATGCGGAGAGTGAGTATCTCCATTCCCGTGATTTCAACGATTTCAAGGAAGAGGACTTCCCGAAGGATCACTGGAGACAGTTTGAGCCTGCTATTAAGTATCTTACGCACAACCTCGGTCCGCTTCTGTATATCATGAACGACCGCTGTGTCAGCGTAACGAGTATGCAGCCGGATGTCATATACAACCCGTACCGTGTCCGTCCGCGCAACGGCGTGGCACTCTTCAAAACCGCCAAGGGTGCCGTTATCCGCATTATGACGATTTTTGATGCATATTTGAAGTTTGACCATAACTTCGCTTTGATCGGTACACGCGGTACGATCGAGACAGATAAGACCAAGGGACTTCTCGATGCGCACAGCTTTGCGCGCCTTGAGAGCTTCCCCGGCTCCGAGAGACGCGTTTCCGGTGCAAAACTTGAGATTCCCGTCACGATGCAGTATCCGATGGAGAAACAGGACAAGGGCGGTCACGGCGGTGCCGACGCTAAGATGGTCAAGGCGTTCATCGAGTGTATCCAGAACGATACGCCGTCGCCGATTGACGTCGATCTCGGTATCCGTATGTCCCTTCCGGGCATTTACGCCGCAGAGAGTGCCGACAATGGCAGCGCACTGCTTCAGATTCCGGATCCCGAGGATTTCGAGGACTGATTTGCTGAATAAAACGGGCTTGAGATCGATCGGTCTCGAGCCTGTTCTTTTTAGGAGGAAATATGCAAATCGCATTTGTTTCGCCCATCGACGGTGACGTGATGACGCAGGCGGACGGGCAGATTGAAAACGGCAGTCTCATCGTTCCTGTGTCGATCCGTGCGCCGCTCGGAGCGAGGGTGTCGGTGAATGAAACGCCTGCCGTTTTTGCTGGCGGTCTGTACACTGCCGAGGTTAAGCTGGACGGGTATCGCAATACCGTGACTGCCCGCGTTGAGATCGGGTGTGAGTACGCGGAGACGAGTATCGTTCTGTTTTGGTTCAGAAATGCCCGGGGCAAGTACCGCTTGGCTATCGACGACGTGATCTGGACGTGCAAGGATCTTGCCGAAAAACGGTACAAATCGGTGTTCGATCAGCCGTTTATGGCGATTTTCAAGCGCCTGCACGACGATTTCGGGACGAAAATGCAGCTCAATCTCTTCTATGAGGACGAGCTGAGCGACTTCAATCTTACCATGATGCCCGATTGGTACAAATCCGAGTTTGAAGAAGCATCCGACTGGCTGAAGATCACCTTCCACGGCAGAAGAAATACGCCGTCCCGTATCTACCGATTCGCTCCGTATGCGGAGATGTATGAGGATTACGTCAAAATTACCCGCGAGATCGTTCGCTTTGCGGGGGAGAAATTGGCGAAATCCACCGTCAACGGCATCCACTGGGCAGAATCAACGAGAGACGGCGCACGCGCGCTTCGTCAGGTCGGTATCCGCTGCCTTGTCGGATCGTATATTTTTGATAAAAACGGCGATCCGTTTGTTGCGTATTATCTGAATAAAGAACAGACGGCGCATGCCAACGGACGTGCTTTCTGGGTGGACACCGCGGAGGATATTATCTTTGCGCAGGATTCAATTTATCTGAATAACGTGCCGCCGCATAAGACCGTGATGTTCCTTGACGACGTCAGAAAAAATCCGCATCTCGCCGGTACGATCAACATGGTTACGCACGAGCAGTTTTTCTACCCGTGGTATCAGGTCTACCTGCCCGATTACGAGGAGAGAATGCGCGCCGGTGTGATCTGGGCGCACGAGAACGGATATGAGCCCGTGTTCCTCGATGACGTGATCGCGGAAGATGTTAAGACGGAGTTTTGAGTTATAAAAAACGCATCTGTGATGGGCGTGTCTTCCGCAAAGCAGGTTTACCTGCCGCAAGTCTCGTAGGGCGGTGGCTTGCTGCCGCCGTTGCGAACGGTACAAATCAAATAGTACGGTGGGAGATGAACCCCGCCCGACGGAAAAAGGAGTACGGACGTTTGTTCGCACTCCTTTTTACATTCCTTGCTCGCAAGGTATAGTTTTAGGTGTACTGTCAGGTGGTAAAGTGATAAGCCTCCCTTGTGTAAAGGGAGGTGGCTCGCGTAAGCGAGACGGAGGGATTGTAAAAGCTAAAGATGCACTGTAAAAATCCCTCAGCCGTCTACGGCGTCAGTCCTTTTACACAAGGGAGCCTTGGGATTTTGCGCCAAAAAGTTTTTCTGCTTTTCTTGACCGGCACTGCTTTAATTAAAGACAACAAACGGGAGGAGCAAGCCCCTCCCGCATTTTTTGCTGTTAAATCAAAACAGAAATTTTACCCAACCGCCTCAAGCATTTTGTGACTCTCCTCGTATTCTTTAGCCTGCAAAGAAAACATGTAGGCATACTTTCCGTTGAGATTCATCAGTTCTTCATGCGTGCCCGATTCAACAATGCGACCGTCATCAAACATATAGATTCGGTCAGCATGACGGGTGGTGGAAAGTCGGTGCGAGATGAAAATGATTGTTTTATCGTTCGAATGGGATGTTATGGAACGGTTCAGGGCATATTCCGCTTCGGGATCCAGTGCTGCCGATGGCTCGTCCAGGATAAGAATATCTGCATCTTTGAAAAAGGCACGGGCGAGCGCAATTTTTTGCTGTTCTCCGCCGGAAAGCATTGTTCCTTCCGCGTCAAATTCTTTTGTCAGCACGGTGTCCGTCCCTTTGGGTAAAGCAGCTAATTTGTTGTCAAACGTACCGGCGCAAAGCGCATCATAAACTGCTTCTTTTTTATCCGATGAATAGCATCCGCCAACCACGTTTTCCGCAATCGTAGCTGCAAAAATCCGATGATCCTGAAAAACGGCTGCGATCCGATTTCGGAAGGATTGAACATCAAATTCGGAAAGAGGAGCACCGTTATACAGAATTTCACCTTCATCGGGATCGTACAGATGCATGATGAGCTTTGTCAAGGTGGTTTTGCCGGCACCGTTGTACCCAACGATGGCAATTTTCTCACCCTTTCGAATATCCATATTCACGTTATTCAGCACAGGCTTTTCCGCTCCTTTTCCCGGATACCGGAAGGAGAGATTGCGTATGGTTAAGTTGTTGAATGCGGGGGTGGGGAGCTTGCCGGATTTCAGTTCGGCACCCGTTTCGAGAAAACGGTGAATCTTTTCTATAAAAATACCGTGCTCGTGGTATTTCATAATACGTGCGAGCATGTCGCCGAGCAGCCAGCTCATCGTCCAAAGTGCATTTACTGCGATGGCAAAGCCGCCGACACCCAGCGTACCGCTGACCATGACCTTATAGAGAATCATGATAAGAGGAATACCGTTGCCCGCAGCGGTAAGCAGAGACGAAACGGTGCCCATCATGATGCGTTTGCGTGCAAAGCCGCGAAGGATTCCCTTCTTTTCTTCAATGCTTTCGTCCAGCTTTTTTGAGAAAATGTCACCCACGTGAGAGATGCGAACCTCTTTTGCGTATTCGGCCAGTTTGAAAATGCGGTTTATGTACCCGATCTTTCGTTCGGTGGGATTGATTTTTTCACTGAACTCCAGGTTCAGCTTGTTGCTGTACTGCTGTAGAGCAATCTGAAGAACGGCAATCGCCAAAATCACAAGGGCAACGCTGACATCTACACTCAGAAGGACGGTGATTAATGTAGATGAAGCAACCAGTCGGTTAATGAGCTTGCCCGTGTCTTCGATCAGACCGATGGCTTGCGTGTGCGTTTGATTCATGGACCATATGTATTCGTTGTAAAAATCGGGATCGTCGTATTTTGCCAGATCAAGCTGCAATGCGTGCGAGAACAAATCCTGACTTAATGCTGCACTCAGCCGCTCACGGATTAATGGATTGAATACGTACCAATACGCGAAATGGAACACGTAAAACACGACCATGTATACAATGTAGACAATCACGATATGGGCGACATCACGAAAAGGCGTGCCGTTTCCCAAGGCATCCAGCACATTTCTCGTGTAGATGATACCGATTGAATTGTTGATGCCCCAGACGATACCTTCAAAAATCATCCCGATAATATACATCGGCGTGTGCTTCCATACCTGCTTTAGCATCCACAGATTGTTTTTTACGATGGAACGTAAGGTTTTAGCCGATTTCATACAGTCACCTCCGCATAGTTTTCCGCCTGATGCCGAAACATTTCCGCATATTTTCCGTTTTGTGCCATCAGCTCCCGGTGCGTCCCCTGTTCGGCTATGCGCCCGTCCTCCATAAGATAAATGCGATCTGCCGAAACAGCCGCCGCCAGTCGGTGCGAGATGAAGATCATACCGCAGTCGGCACAAGCCTCTTTCATACGGGTGTACATTTCATGCTCCGCAATCGGATCCAGCGCCGAGGACGGCTCGTCCAGAATGACAAAGCGGTTGTCTTTCGTGTACACGTGCGCGATGGCAATTTTTTGTGTCTCACCGCCGGAGAGAACTTCGCCGTCAGAGTCAAATTCACGGGTGAGATTGTTTTTGTACTTGTTTTTCATTTTCTCGATTCTTTCGGTAATGCCGGCTTTCTCTATTGCGTCCTCCACAAGAGCACCGTCGTTTTCTTTGGGAAGGCGAAGCAGGACATTTTCTTCCACGGTAAGGGCAAAAATTCCGTAATCCTGCATGACGACGGAATAGATGTCGCGGTACTGCATGGCAGGAAAATCACAAACGTCTATGCCGCCGTAAGTGATCGATCCCTCAGGATCATACAGGCGCAAAAGCAGCTTGACAAGCGTTGTTTTTCCCGCCCCGTTATGTCCGACAATGGCGATCTTTTCTTTTGCTCCGAAGCGCATGGAAATGTCTTTCAGCGTGTAATCCGCCGCTCCGTCATAGCGAAACGATACGTGATCCAAAACAAGATCTCCGCCTGCGGGAATTGGATGATTGCCTTCCGTCATTTCGGGTGCCTGCTCCAAAAATTCACGGAGATTTTCAATGTAAAGGGCGTTGTTCTGGAATTGAATGAAGCCGTCCGCAAAATTAATTAAGGAGTAAGAGATCGTGCCTATCGAGTTGAGAACAACAATGCAGTCACCGTATTCCATGGCACCGCGTCCCACTGTTTGCCATACCGCATACAAGGTGGCACCCAGGGGGGAAAGCACTTGCAGACATTCTTCCTTCAAATAGGAGAGGGTGGCACGGTTGATGCCGTGCTTTTTTATGATGGCCATTACTCTTTGGGAAGATTCGCGGAATCTTTGCAGCATGAGCGTTGGCATGTCGGTCAGACGCATTTCCTTGGCATAATCGGAAAGGTAAAACGTTCTTCTGGTGTAATCCTTCAGTCGGTTTTCCTCCGTTGTTTCCATGTTCAGCTTATAGTTGATCTTATTACATGCTGTTGAGATCGGAATGGTAACCAGAGGGATGATTGCAAACAGAAGCAAAACGGGATCGATGGCAAACAGCATAAGAAAATTTGCGGAAAAGCTCGTAATCATGGAAAGAACATTCGTGATAGCACCGACAACACTCCACGCTCTGGAGGTGCTTTCGTCAATGGCACGGGAGTATTTGTTATAATATTCCGTGTTTTCATAACATTTGAGCTCCACTGCCGCGGCTTTTTTATAGACTCTGTGACGGATGTGGCGCATCAGATCCTGATCCTTCATCGGGAAATACAGAGAATTGAGCAAAGTACCTGTAAAATGCAGAAGAAGCATGGAGGCAATACAGATGCAGATGAAAGTGAGGATTTGTTCGAAAGATTTCCCCTCGGAGATTCCGTTCAGCGCATATCTGAGCATGTATGTATAGGTGAAAAAGTTGGCAAGCGTATATACGACAGCCAGAACGATGCGCAGAACAAACGCGCCGGGGACATGTTTACAGACGATTTTCAGCATGAACAGATTGTTGGACAGGATTCGCTTAAACGATAATTTGGCGGTGTCTTTTGCCGCTTTTTTCTTTTTAATCATTAATGTACTCCTTGTGCGTATGTCGAATTGCTTGTTCGGTCAGATTTGATTTTTGTTTGTTTTTGGAATATTCTGTATTTTATTCGGTTGTTTTATTGCATGGTGAGGTGTAGAATAAATGTCCCCCCACCGCTTTGAACTTTTAGAAAAATACGGAGGACTTTATGAAATGGAGTGTCATTATAAGGTTGTAAAATCGATGTTTGTGAAAGACCCGACCGATTCGGACGAGTATGGAATTGCGGCTACTGTGGTGTATAACGGGTGCACGGTTGTTCTGACATCCGTGCATCGGATCAGCGGGAATCTGCCGGCGGTCACACGTCTTGCAAAGCTGTGTAATCAACTGGAGGTAAGTCCCGTCCATCTTCAGGATATTGTGGATGATTTTTTGGCACAGCAGTGATCGGCGGCACGCAGAGTGTCAAAAACATAGTGCATATCGGAATAGGTGATGCGTTGGCAGTTATAGCCTGCGAGAGATATGATTGTTTTCAAATCCATTTTATATACCGTTTGGGATGCAAGAAGGATTTCCACGCGCTCCTTGGCTGACAGGGATACGACACTGTTTTCCGCCTCCGAACGGTTTATAAAGTAAATACCGCCGATCGGCAAGGGCGTTTGCACGGTGTTTTCGGGCGTGTATGCAATGCGCACGTCACCCGGCGTTTTCAAGGAGTGTGTATCCGCAGGTTGTGCATGTAGTTTTTGCAAAACAGCGTATCCGCCCTCTCTCAGATGGAGGGGCGTTGCAGACGGATGCACGTGAAGCGTTGTCTTATCCACAAGGATACAGTCGTCGGAAAGGTATCCGCATCCGCAGTGAAGCAGATACGCGGTAAGCGTTGTTTTTCCGCCGCAAGTCGGTGCCGGAAACAAATACGCCTTGCCGCCATACGAAAGGGCGGCACCGTGAAACGGCAGCACGGATTCTGCAAACGGAATACTGCTGTAAATAAAGGAGGTCAGCGCGAGCATGGGATCCTTGACAACAGACGTATTGGCAGGGGAACGGAATCTGTATTCGCCCGATGCCTTGGAGATTTCCACGAGGGGGTTCAGCGGCGAGGATACTTTGGCTGCATATTGCCCGAATTCAAGCGGGAGCAGCTTTGCAAATTCCGTACAGTCCGTCATGATAGAAAAGGGTGTACGAAAGGGAAGTGTTACGGCGTAGTACATCGGTGTTACTCCTTCTTATACGGATTGCGAAACACCGCATATTCTGCGGTCATGCGCATAAATTGTTGATATATCTGCGTTTCCTTTGTCAGCGCGATATTGTAACCGTTTCTGCGAAACAGCTTTCCTACCTGATAAGATGTGTCGATCAGCTCCTGCGGCGGTGTCGGGAGCTCGTAAGTCATGCCCTCGCTCGACAGTCCTATCACCTTGCCGATCACATCCTCGGCGGCAACATCTTCGAGGCGAAACGCGTTGTCTCCTTTGCAGAGTAGCCGACCGCACCGCTCTCCTACGTATCGGTGCACAAGCAACTCTCTGTTTTTATAGGGAAAAACCAAAATGTCTCCGGGTCGGTAACTGCCTTTCGCAATGCGGATTGTGTCGCCCTCGTGCAGGGTTGGCTCCATGCTGATTCCCTTCACGGTGATTTCTGCTTCCTTGTGCAGTGCGAGCAGAGTATTTAACAGAACTTTTTCTTCAATATACATAGTTACATCATCGTCCTGTTCATAAGAATTTTTTTGCGGTCGGGATCGGTCAGCTCCTTTTCAAATTCCGAAAGGAACGCACTGTCAAAAACACGTCGGACAAAGGGGATATTCCAAAGACGGCGGTCGGCTTCATCCAGCCCGTAGGTGCTTATCAAGTTCTCTCCCTCGGGGGTATGAAGCGTATGCAGATACGGGGCAGTGCAAGGCTGGCCAAACAGATCGTGTGCATACCGAACACAGAAGTATACATATTTTGTCGCACCGATCTGATCGCTGAGTACGCGCAGCTTTTCGGGATCCGGCTTTCTTATAAGAAGATACCCGTATATATCGAAAAAATGGGACAGCGGAAAGCCTTTTTCCGCCAGCAGGTAAACGGAGTTCCAATCCTTGTAGTGGTGGAGGCACAGGGCAATAAATTCTTTCTCGGGCGGAAGTGATTGTACGGTTATACCGCCTACCGTGATCGGTAAGGTGTCGAACAGAAACGTCTCCATATCTGTCCGCATGTCGCTTTCGCCCCAGAACAGCTCGATATTCACGTCGTAGTTTACAAAAGGGCAAAGCGGATTCCCGCTTTCCCGAACAAACGGTGCCAACTGATGGCTTTTGGCTGTGTGAAAGACGAGTTCACTGCGCGTGAAAGGAACAATTGTATCACCCATAACGCGTCCTTGCGTAAATCCGTTTTGCAGAAAACAGCTTTTTACCGTGTCAGCATATGCCCGTGGGATGATAAGATCAATATCTCCCGAAAAACGGGCAGTCTCGTTTCCGTAGATTCGCTTGGACAAAACGGCACCCTTTACGACGGCATACGGGACGTGCGCATCCGCAAAGGCAGCAAACACATCTTTCCCCGCGCGAAATCTCACGTTTACAATCATCTGCCGCAGAGCATCGGTTCGTTTGTCCGGGCTTTCAACCGGATGACCGGGAAAGCCAAAGCATCGATTGTCTTGCAGGATCGTTTGTAACTCCGCGGTATACGGTGCACCTGTCGCGGCGGCGCGGAGAGACGAGAGCAGATCATCATATTTTTTCAACGGTTTTCACCCCGCTTTTTTGATAGAAATCCTTGAACAGCCTGTTCTTTTCTGTGGGAACATACACGCCGCAAAGCGTGCTGTAGCCCGCATCGGCGGCGATCCTCTTCGCTTCTGCAATGAGATCATCCTCAAATCCTCGCTGAAAGGCACGGCACGACAGCCAAAAATGTGTGATTGCCGCTCGGTTTGACGATAGGTCTGCGACTGCGGCCGCCACAATCCCCATATCTCCGTAAATGTCCGAGGCGTGAAGACACAGAACTGTTTTTTGCGGGTCTTCCGCAATCCGATGAAGCTCCCCTGTGTCGGGATGGGTGTTTGCGAGATTTCCTTGATTTGTCCGCATCGCAAGCTGGGCGACGCGCGGAATATCAAATTTTGTCGCCTTGCGGACCGTTACGCGCGTGTCCAACTGCTTGTGGAACGCCGCAAGATCCGTTGCCTGTGCCATAGCTGTGTTCCGCTTTTGCGCCGCACGATACTGCTGTGTGCGCACGCGATCCTCATCGGTTACGCTGCTCTTTTGCAGACAAGCCAATTCTCTTAAGACAGACGTGTATTTCGCAGGATCATGCGCATCCATGTGTACGCACAGGACTTCCGGCAGCTCCGCCTCAACAAGCCCGATCTCATACGCGCTGTCATCCAGAAACACCATGTCCTCGGGGGAAATATTCAATTCTAACGCAAGGGAGCGGATGTTGTCCGCCTTGTTTTCATAATTGATACGCATCGCGGCAATATCCGCTTCGCGCAAGATCATGTCCGGGTGATTTTTGAGAACCTCCAGCACGTCCTCTTCCGCATTTTTACTGCACAGACAGAGAAGAATCCCCGACGCCGTCAAACGCGAAAGCTCCCTCTGGAAATCCCGATACCGCCGCCCGCCGAACTGACCGGACAGCTCGATGCCGTCAAACCCGTCATCCGCTAAAACGCCGCCCCAAAGAACGCCGTCGCAGTCGCATATGATGCACTTTTTCGTTTTTTTTTCTTCATCGTCTCCGCTGTGTAATACGCAAGCGCATTGCATCCCTCTTTGGAAAAAGGACAGCCGAAGCGGTACAAAGAATGCTCGTCCCAAAAGTTTTGCGTGCCGACTTGCGCGGCGATCTCCCCCGTATCAATGCACTGTGTGCTGTGTACGACGGAGAGCACATGCGCGTTCAGCTCCGCGGCGATCTCCCCGGCAGAAGGCAAGCCTCGGCAGAGCAGGGCAGAGCCTTGCTCGTGAAGGAGGAAGAAGACAGGACGACTGCTGCACCGCTCCATTTTTTCAATAAGCCGTGTCAGAAGCCGCTTCACATTTTCCACCTGCGCGCGGATTTCGGCTTCGTCCAGCGTGTATAACTTCTCCCACAGTGTCGGAGCGATCTCTCTTAGGGTGAGGATAGCCACGGCAGGCGCGTGAACGTCCTCGGCCAAGTACCCGTGTACGTCCGTATAGCGTACAGTCAGATGCGGATTGTAGTACCGCACGTAACTGTCAAATATCGGCTCAAGGGAGCCTTTTCGAATACATACGATCTCTTCCGCATCTTTTGCGGGGGAGATTTTTATTACTTCTTTGTAAGGAATCGTAAAATCTATCATTTTTCAAAATACTTTTCAATCGTATCGAATATAGCCTGTTTGCTTGCGAAATTGTCGGGCAGCAGATCGCTGTCCAAAAATTCCATGCCCAGTTCTTCCTCGAGAAGAACGATCATGTTTATAAAATGGATGGAATCCATCCCGTATTCCGAAAGCGATGCATCGTCCGGCAAATTTTCCGTTTCTTCAGCAGTCAGCGCCAATGCGTCCGCAAGGCAGTCGATTATGATGGCTTTTCTGTTCATGTTTTTGCTCCTGTTCAGCAGATTTATGGGTTTATTATACCATGTGCGGCGGAAACAGTCAATCTGCAATAGAACATAACGGGAAATATTCCATAAAATTGTGGACGAGTGGCGAATTATGTGCTATAATATAGCCGTGGAGAAATCCAAATACTGTAAAAGGATGTAGTATCAAATGAAGAAATTCAAGCAGGCTGCAAACGCGCAGATCCTTCCTCTGGACGAAGAGGAATCCGTAATTATGACCGCCTCCGACGGCGATATTCATTATGTAAACAAGATTGCGAGCATCATTTTTTCGCTTTTTGAGAATCCATGTGCGAAGGAGACAGCTCTTCAGACACTGTGCGAAATGTTCGAGGGCGACGCGGAGACGATTCGCGGCGAAGGCGGCAGTATGATCGACACTTTCTGCGAAAAGGGACTTCTTGTTGAGGTGACCGGCTCCGAAAATGAAGATTGAATCTGTCTATTTCGAACTCACCAACCGATGCAATCTGAATTGCAGTACATGCTTTAACCGATCCGGCTTACATACAAAAACACAAGAGCTTCCGTTTGAGAGATTGCGTGAGTCAATCGGCGAATTTCAAAAGTACGGGTGTAAATCGGTACTGCTCAGCGGCGGTGAACCGCTTTTGTATACGGAAAGAGAGCGCGTGTACGGTCTGATCCGCCGTGAGAGTGGGATAAAATTTATACTCTCCACGAACGGAACGGTGCACGATGCGGCGTTTCTTGATGCCTACCGCGAGAACAGGAATTTGTTCGTGCAGATCAGTCTGGACGGGGCGAGCGAGAGCGTGAACGCCAAGACGCGCGGAGAGGGAAGCTATGCGCGCGCGGTCGCATTCCTTGAATCCTTGCACGCGTGCGGAGAACCGTATCGGTATCGGATCAAAATGGTGATCTCTCAGCATAATAAGGATGACTTGGAAGCATATTTTGCCCTGGCGCAGAAATACGGATGTGTTCCTGAATTTGCTTTTGTGAGCTGTATGGGGAACGGGAGCGACCATTGGGATGCCCTCGCTTTGTCGGCGGATGAGAAGATGCGCGTCCTGCATAGGGTGCGAACATTCAATGAACGATGGAATATAGAAGCCAAAATGCCGTTCTGCGAGACGGGGTGTCCGCTGGCGGATGGGACAGCATCGAGACTGTCGCTGTTGGTGAAAACAAACGGAAATATCATCCCGTGTCAAGGGTTATACGACGATTCTTTGGCGCTCGGCAACATCTGTGCCTTCTCCGCAGAACAGATACGCGAAGCGTGCGATCGGCTTGGTAAAACAGTAAAAAAGCGCATGGAATGCGATTACGGATGCAAAACGTGCCTGATGGATTCTGTGTGCAAACGGGGATGTCCCGCCATGGCGTACAATCACAGCGGCGATTTGTTGGCGAATGACGGGCAGTGCGAATACCGTCTGCGGCAATACCTCAAATACATGCTGCGCAGCTGAGCAAAACTGCCGTGCATGTCAGTGCGCGGCTGATATATTCTATCATTCATCGAATATACGTAATATATTCCATTTACTTTGACGGATTTTGTTGTATAATGTTGATTTGGGGTGATTGAATGCCTGAATTGACAACCATGGCCGAGAAAATCATTTTATTTCGGCATAGAAACCATCTTTCTCAATTTGAATTTGCGTCAGACTGCGGAATGAGTACGGACAATTTGGGGATCATCGAGCGCGGAACAACCAATCCTACGTTGGAAACGATGCAGAAGATTGCGAGAAGAATGGGCATCACTGTATCCGAGCTGCTTGATCCTACAAAACCATTGCCTTAAACGGACGCAAAAGAAAGACAGCATGAGTTTGTGCTCATGCTGTTTTTCTGTATGAAAAGAAAAGACCACCGGTCAAACCGGTGGTCAGGTTTTACATAATTCCGCTTCCGGGGAAGGTGGAGTCGATATAACTGACTCGACAGGGATCTAAGATAATATAACGGGAACACGCACTTGCGGCTATTTTCTTCTGCAGTTTTTCTTTTTCAATCGTTTCTATCTGTGGCTTGCTCCAAGTCATTTTCAAGGATGTTTGCCTCCTCAATGATGTTTTTTAAGTGCTCATCTAATGCCAAGAAGAACACCATATTGATACGGTACAGTAGTTTATTTCCAACCATTCGTTTTTTTAAGATGTGTTGGTTGGCTAACATATTCAAATGATATATGGTACTGTTATTTTTCAGACCTAACTCGCGTGCAATTTCTGCACAGTACATTTCCTGAGTGCGCAACATAGAGAGGATTTTCAGACGGGTTTCATCGTATATACAACGTCCCAATTGAAAAAAGTCTATGGGCGTTTCTGGACGGACGGACTCAATAAAGCGATCTGATCTAACACCGATATACAAAAGAACGATATTGTCACCATATATTTGGGCTGAAATCGTCTTTCGCGCAACGCAACAACATGTATGATATATCTTCGAACACCACTCGGGTGTTATGTTCATGCTTTCGCATACCGCCGCCATGGTTTTTTCTTCTTGATTTTGGATTTCGTTTTCGATTTTCAGTTCATTTTGCCGCCATGCTTCCTGCGCGATCTCCACAGCTTTTTGAAACTCATGGATTATAAACGCAGAGGCGGACTCAGGGGAAAGAAAGAAGTCTAACAGGTATAGCTTTACGTCTACGGGGAAATCAGATTCAAGTATCAGTCGCCGAACATCTTCCATCCCTTCTTGATTAAATTCAGGAATCGCAGTGTTCGGAAAATAGTGCAGAAAAACGTGCTCCTTGAGCTTCGTCATGTCTTGCAGTAAAGCGCAGAACGAATCAATCATAGAGTGCGGATTCTGCATCAGGGTTTCCCAATTTGCACGCATGAAAGAGAGAAGCGGTGTGCCGCGGTCGTTGCCTGCGATGTAGTAAAACAGGGGCAGCATCTTCTCGCTTACATCCGCCGTCTTTGCGCGCATAAATTCATAAAATTTTTCTTCCTGCTCTGTGTGGTCGACCTCACCGCGGAAAGAACTGTACGCAGTCTCTCCGTTGAAACGCAGTTTCAGAAGGAACATTGCATCCAGAAGAATGCCGGGTTCTTTTACAAATTCATACTTGTTCATACGATCCCTCACCTATATTCTACCACACATTGAATACGTTGTCAATACGTTCTATCAAAATAATTTCGTATTCATTCGGGTATATTCTATGAATTTTCGAATCATAATATTATTTTATCATTAAGCAACATATTTGTCAATACAAAGTCGATAAATTGCGCGGTTGTCAACATGTATTTATTGTTTGTCAACTTTCTACTATAATTAAAGGTAGAAAAGAAAAACAGGTGGGTGCGATGAATACTTTGAATCAGAAAATCGGACAGCGAATGCGGGCACTTCGGGAAAGCGCCCGCATGTCTCAAAAAGAGCTTGGAGATGAGCTGTCTGTAGACAAATCCACGATTTCAGGCTATGAGACGGGAAGAATAGCGCCGCCGCTTGATATTATCCGCAAGCTGTCGCTGTATTTTGGCGTTTCGGCGGATTATCTCTTGGGAAATACGGAGAATCCCCTTGCGATTCGTGAATTGGACGCACAGCTTCTCAACGATTATACCCTCGGAAAGATGCTGCGCGATTTTACGTCGCTCAACCGCAACATGAAAATCGCGGTAGCCACGATTGTGCGCGAAAATGCCGGAGAATGATCTCTATATAGTTTACCACATTATCATACAAAAAAACAAGTCTTAATGTTTGTCAGTGCAGAAGCACAGTGCTGACATACTGATTGCATGATTATAAGCACTTTTCATCGGCAGCTGCGGCTGAGGGAAAAGTGCTTTTTGTTTGAATGGGAATGGTGTTGACACGGCACGCAGGAATGTGATACAATGAACAGCGGAATGTTTTGGTAATGTTCTGCTGTTGATAGAATTTGTGCGGGGTGAAACACAACCGCTTTATGAGGGTGTATGAAATGAGCAAAACGGAGCTTCACGTTTCTGATATTACAACGAAAATCGGCAGTGAACCTGTCATGATAGAGTGCATGGCGTATGCAAAAACAAACGGGCAGAGCGATCTTGCCGATACGGATATGCCTGCGGAGATTACACACATGCTTGCGCGTTTGTATGCGGAAGAATCAGTCGAAGGGCTTTTCACGGCGGTGTACAACAGTGAGACGCAGGGATGTTATGTTTCCGATACGGACGGTGCTTTTTGTGCCGCATATATTTTCAATGTTTATACGCCGAAGGAGACAGACGCTGTTTTGGTGACAGATGAATATTTCCGCGCAGGCGTCAATGTGCAGGCGAAACTTTGGCTGAACGGAAATTTCGTAGGTATCTGCACGATGCGAAACACCGTGCAGGTGCATCTCAAGGCAGGGAACAACAGCTTTGTCTTCCGCTATAACGTCAGTGAAGCGAAATATTTGCGCATCCGCATGAGCACGCTTTCATACGAGATGACGCGCGGGTTTGATTCTGCCGTGAACGGCAATCTCACGAAAGAATTTGGCAAGGTCGATCTTTTGGATATTGAGCGCACGTGGAACCGTCCGGGTATCTATAAGGGGATGCTGTATTCTCTCGATCATGTCGGCGTGGATCTTTCGCAGACTGCTGTGGCGCGCGTCTTGAGTTACGATTCCGATGTGCCTGTCATGGAGCTGCCCATCCGCTTTTACGAGCCGTTTCACATGGATCTTTCCGAGATTGTGCTTTTCACGGACGATCGGCTGAACTACTATAAGATACAGATCGAATACGTGCGAACGAACGGCGGTGTCCGATTCGCGGAGCGGTTTTTCTGCTTCGATGATTTTGAGACGGTCAAAGCAAAATTTGAAAAGCAGGTGCGTCCTTTGCTGAATGATATGCGTCTGCCCGAATCCACCCGCATCGTTCTGGAGGTTAAACACACGATTTTGGGATGCATTACCGAGGGGGAGATCAGCTATTATCAGCTCTTACCGCGCACGCCGCATATTCTTATGGAACAATTGAAGCTGGACATCAACCGTGCGGTCGAGGATATTCGGCTCGGGCGCAAGTATCACCCACGCAGAAATACGATTATTTTTCGGTCGGCGCTGGATTTTTCGCGGTACAACTATGAGGTGTATCTTCCCGAAAATTATGACGAAGCAAAGGCGTATCCCCTCATCATCAATCACGCGACCAACGAATCCATGGATATTACATCCGTATTGGAGGCGGCGAATTATGCCTCGTCGGTAATTATCGCCAACGTGCGAGAGCGAGATATGACCGTCGGCAGTTACGTGGGCGAGGCATCCATGAATGAGATTCTGACGGATATTCGGAAGCGATTTTTGATCGATGAGAGCCGCGTCAGCGCGATGGGATATTCCAACGGCGCGTATGCCGCATGGCTTCAGGCGCAGATGGCACCGCACCGTTTTGCCGCGATTGCGCCGTATGTCGGGGCGTTCCATCCCGATCTGATAAAAAATCTGACAAACGTACAGATATTGGACACCGAATCCGAATCTGATGCGCATTTGTGGAATGAGGTCAAGAAAAACGAAGCGGCACTGCGTGCTGTGGTGGGGTATTCTTTGAACAATATCCCGTATTTTAACCATAAATGCATGGCGACTGTGCGGCTGAATACGACTTTGCTTGATTATTTGTCCGGCTGTACGGTTGATAAATATCCGAACGAAATCCATTTCCGTGCCATCCACAACCGTCATCTGGAGGCGTATTGGATCACGGTTCACTCTATTGAAGATACAGCGGAGTTTGCCGATATAGAGGCGCGCATTGTGAGTGCCGATACAATTGCGGTTGAATGCAGCGGACTGACAGGGTTCACTGTGCGAATCCCGCCGCAGATGACGGGGGATACGGTGACGCTGATCGTGAACGGACAGTCGATCTTTTGTGAGAGGGCGGAGAACGGTGAGATCGGTATCGTCAAAGCCGCGGACGGAACATACACGCATGGAGCAGCCGATCCCGAAGCGTTCAAAATCTACCACGGTACGGGACTGATTGACGGGTATCTGACACCGCTCAGCATTGTGAATTTTGCGCCCGAAATTGCCGAAATGGATGCATCCGCACATCAGTTTTCCACTCCGCATATGTTTACAAACAATGCAAAGATCAAGGTGAGGTATGGAATATACGAGCCGCATGAGATCACCGATTTGACAGGGATCGAGGATTTTGCCCACCGCAGTCTCATTCTGCTGGACAATAACAGTCGCCATCCGTATGCCGAGTATATTCGGAAGTTTTGCAAGATTGAAACGGACGAAGGCGGCTTTTCGTATCAAGGGAAACGGTATGACGGAGAATATTGCGTGATGCAGATATTTCCGCATCCCGAAGATGCGAAGTGCAGTGTGCTGTATATCAATGCAAACAATCCGACCTTGTATAAAAAGAATTTTTTCACCCGTCAGGTGATTTTGCCTATGTACAGTAAAAATCGACATCCGTATTTGCACAATGCCGCTCTTGTATTTTATGAGAATAAGTATTATACGGTATACGAATACGGGTGTGATCTGTGTGAGGTTATCACATAAAAATGTTAAACAGGTCAAAAAATATTATATGCTAATTGAGAGATTGAGTAAAATATCAATTATTTAATGCAGGCGGCAAAGGAAAACTAAAGTGCCAATTCATTCTTTATATTCATTTTAATATCCCAGTAGGGGGAACACACATGAAAACAAAGGTATTTATTCTTGTTTTAGCGCTGCTTTTTCTCGTCATTTTCATCGGATGTGAAAGATCTTCTGGGGGAATCGAGCCAGATCTCGAACAAACATCTGTCAAAGATACCGAGCAAAACATACCGGAAACACTTCCGGAAAATCCGGTTTCCGATTTTGAATACAATGTTCGCGAGCAGGGAGATATAATTATCACAAAATACATCGGAACGGAGAAAAACGTCATCGTTCCTGCCATGATTGAAGGCATGCCGGTAAAGTATATAGGGGAATCTGCTTTTAAAGAATCTGATATTGAAACCGTAGTTTTGCCGGATACAATCGAGAGCGTAGGCATCGCCGCCTTTTCTCACTGTGAAAATCTGCGGCAGATAGACCTTGGCGCCGGTATCACAATTATCCAATGGCTTGCTTTTGTGAACTGTGATTCTCTTACAAGTATCGATCTGTCGGCAGATACCATGCAGATAATACAATTCAGAGCTTTCAGCAGTTGTGAAAACTTAACTGAAGTCTTTTTCGGAGACAACATTAAGCAAATGATTGGTAACCTTACTGAAACAGCATATCGAAAGAATCAATGACCGTAATTTCATATGAGATTATATTTGCACTTCCATCAAGAAATGTGCAGTTAATAAGCGCAGTACCCGGTCGTTTTGCATGGATTTCGGTTCCGTATTCGTCAATCGTCACGATATCGGGATGACTGCTTTCCCAATGTATTTCGGGAAGGATAACGCAGGAAGAGAAGTATCGCATTGTAATGAAAGAGGTTTCTCCTGCTATAAGGATGCTTTTGGCGGGTATTGCTATAATAGAGTGAATCATGTTGTTGAGTATCCTTTGCATTTATTACCCGGAATGGTGTGACGCAAGCTAACAGTGTTATGTACGAGAGATTTTGCCGGATTGATTTTTTGGCAGTTCATTCAATAACTCAATTGTTGTAGGAAGCTGCAAAGGAGGCAAGGTCTTTTTACATAGCTCTCTTGCCTCTTCCACAGATGCAAAATTCCCGGCTATTTTCATTCCGATTTGTTTACCGAATCGGTTATCAAATCCGTATACTAAGACTTCCTTTACGCGGGGGTCTTTTTTTATTGCAGTTTCTATTTCAGCAGGATAGATGTTCATGCCTGCTCTGATAATCAGATTGTCACTGCGCCCGAGAATTTTTAACAGCCCTTTCTCATTGAAAAACGCCATATCACCCGTGCAAAGCCATCCGTCTTTTATCGTTTTCGCGGTTCTGTCAGGACCCCTGTAGTAGCCTATCATGGTGTTGTTTCCTTTTATCCAAAGAAGGCCTGGTTCATTTGCACGGCATGGAAAACCGTTTTGATTGATAATTTTCAACGATACTGAGGATAGCGGAATCCCCACATAATCAGGATACGACGTGAACAATTCGGGAGGCAGATAGCTCACACGCGGGGATGCTTCTGTAAGACCGTAAACGTGGTAGATATTACACGGCGAAAAAGCTGCATGGATACGTAGACCGGTTTCGGCATCCATGCATTCCCCGCTTATACAGATGTGCTGTAAAGTAGTTGTGTCAGTATCTCGTTTGAATCGGGACATCATAGACAGCAAGGTTGGAGTGCCGCAGAAAGCGGTAATGTGATATTGCTGTATCAAAGAAAGCGCTTTTGATGGATTAAACGCTTCCGATAAAAAGCGGATCTGCGTGCCTTTTATCAGGGCAGTGAGAAACTCTCCGCTTAATACTGCACAGTGATACAGCGGTCTTGTGATAAGGATGGTGTCTGTTTTTTTGATTGCAAAATAAACAGATATATCTGTCACATTTGTTATGAGGTTTTTTTCACTGAGCATCACACCTTTGGGCTTACCGGTTGTTCCCGAGGTGCACATAATCAGTGCAGGATGCTTTTTGGGAGGAATATACTGTGCGTCCGTTATTTGCAAAACATGCAAATAACCGTCAGTATCTGTTATGATTCCATCAGGACTTATTGTTTCCAGAATCTTTTGACAGTGCACTGCTCCGTAACGCTGTGATAAAGGAACGGCTGTGACTTGTGCGGCAAAACAAGCAAGCAACGACATTGCTGCTGCCATTTCAGAATGGCAATGAATGGCACAGCAGCGTAGCCCGGTAAGTTTTTTTGCGAACACTTCGGCCCATACAACGAGGTCTTCAAATGACATTTGTGCATCATTTTCACAAACAACCTGGCAGGGATGCCGAAGCATATTCGATTTTAGATACTCCCAAAGAGTCATATTATCTCCTTGTCATTATTTTTTACATTGCTTTTTGAACGGTAGGTTTTGAATATAGTGCTATGATCGAATGGAGTCTTGTTTTTTCCTCGGAGCTGAGCAATTCGCTTTCGGCGGTGAGTTCAAGAAGTTTTTTCAAAACAATGATGTCATCGTCGCTCATATACATCCGATCCATGTTGTAATTATCTACAACGTATACTCCGCCCATGTAACGACCCGTTTGTGTATATAGCGGATAATACATACTGAGTATTTCAATATCCCGGCGGATTGTACGAATGGAAACGCCTAATTCATCAGCCAGATGTCGCATGGTTTCATGTCGTCTGCGGCAGAGAATTCGCAGGATTTCATGCCTTCTTTCGGAAGGACCCATATTATACCACCTCCTGGTGGCATCATTGTACCCGGTAACCCGGACAGGGCTTGTCCAAGTTGGAAATAAAAACCAACAATCCGGTCTTAGAAAAGAAGGGTCGGTTAAAATGAAGAAAAATATGTCAGAAATACATTTTCAACAATTCCTCCAGTAGCTTTTGCTCTTCCGTTTTGAGTGTTATCAATTTTTCCCGAATCATCGGAAGAATAGTATCTCGGCGTTTCATATGGTGAGAAGCATACCACATGCGTATTGTATTCGCTTCAGTTACCACTGATTTATATTTAGTACTCAGGGTATCACCTTTCCCAAATGCCGATTCGATACAAGTAATTCTTTCATGCATTGCTTTTTTGTGTTCCCAAATTAGTCGAAATACACGGCGATCCATTCGTTCGTACGGTACCGCACCGGAATAAAGCCTATCGACATATTCTGCGATGTAATCATGTACGTCAATACCGCACCGCATTTCTTCTTTCGTTGCAGGATTGATTTCCATACACGATTGAAGATAGACGGAAATATTTTTCAAAGCCGTTTCAACAGAAAACTCAACTTTTAGTTTGTATGGCTTGATTCCGCAAATGTAACCGTAACGATCTTGCAAAGCCATACTTTTTCGCCCTGCCTCAAAGCATCTTTGGGGTGTCCGGAATTTTTGATAGACCCAATTGCTGTCATATGCATATAAGCAATATGTTTTCTCCTCTTGATTATATCCGCAAATCATGCCGCCATGGTAGAAGTGTCGTTCTTTATACCATGATTTTCCCTTAACATAGTAGTCGTCAATACCTGCAAAGCATACATAATATCCAGCGTCAAGAAAATTACGAATAATGGGATGGATAGTTGTTCCTAAAAATTTAGAAAAATGCATTATCTTTTCCAAATGAGGATTTTCCTCCCAGCTAGATTTTTTTACATCAATTTCCGGCGATGTGTACCCAGATAAGAATTTTGTGTTGCAGGTAAGTATAACTACTTCATTTAAATACCAGTTTCGAACAGAGGAATTTTCAGCAAGTACTGCCGATCCGGCGCCTTGTTGCATGTATGTGCTGTAAATTGGTTCAACGAGAGGGAGTTCTACCGCTTTTTTCATGGTGACACCTCATACCTTTCTACAAGATCCACAACATCTTTTACAGTTGTCAGTTCAAACGGATTCATATCGGATTCGTCGAGCAAAATTTCAAATCTGTCTTCGATTTCAATAAGAAGGGTAACCAATTGAATGCTGTCAAGTCCCAAATCATCCTGTAAACTTTGCTCGGGGAGGATGGCTTCTGTTGCGCTGAGTTCTTTCAGAATATCCAGTACAGTATCGTAAGTGTTCATTTTTTTATCACCTTTTCTACAGATTGTTTAAGAAGTTTATAACTGTCATCTTCGGACAGTTCGGTTGAAATTAAGATACCGCCGTTTGCTTTGCATAAACGAAATGATGTACTTATTATTTTGGGTGACAGTGGCTTCAATTATTATGAGGACAGGCGCGATGATGCGTTGAAAGCCGAAATGTCGGCACTGAATATTACGTTCTTTTGTTTATATGGGAACAAAGAAAAAAGGCCGAGT
>JAZNHT010000035.1:0-8601 GCA_045577175.1 Eubacteriales bacterium
CTTTGTCCGCAAGGATCTTCTCAAGCATCTCCATAGCATACGCAAGGGTATATTTCTCGCAAACCACTGCTTCGGTTTCGTTGGTATTTATAATTTCAGACATTTTTTTATCCTCCAAATCAATGTTTGGCGGACACGCAAGGCAAATCTTATTCTCATCTACGAAGCGTGCCCTGCCGTTTTTTACAAGACCTTTCGCCCTTTTCGGGTAGGTCGCCTCATATTCGTTTCCTTGCTCATCAACAACAATTACGTTTTTTTCCATGGGTGTCGTCCCCCTTTGTATTGATTTGCTTTTTCGCTAATGTCGTTTTTTGTTATGGGTACCATCCCCGATTAGCAATTTTATTATAACATATATGATGTCAAATTTCAATACATTTTGAAGATTATTTGTTATTGTTTTTTGCGGTGTTAAGAGACGAAATCAACATACGCTTGATCTCTTCTGCTAACAAGAGGAGGGCATCAAAATCGTAAGCAATCAAATTTGTTCGTTTCAATAAAGTGATCCAATAAATGCTCTCTCCCGTTTCTTTTAAAGAAATATGCAGTTTCGATATAAAATCAGCCTTACTATTTCCATAGATTGCTTCATTTATATTCGCGCCTACGCTCGTTGCAGAACGCAATAATTGCTTCGCAATCGTTGTATCTTTTTTGCTTTTTGAAAACTCTTCATAAAAAAGTACAATCTGCGTTGCGAAATCCATAGATTTTTCAAGTAATGGGCTGTCCATTGATTTCACCTCTCTTTGGAGTCATTATATCATACTTTTAACTAAAAATCAATGCTTTTCGACCAACGGGAGAAAAGCTACATTTTCTTTTCTCTCTTCTCTCTTATCTCTTCTCTGGAAAAGTCGCGTGGGAGAGATTAGAGAAAAGTGAAGAGTGAAAAGAGAAGAGTGAAGAGTACAAAAAGAAAAAGCCGCTTGCGCGACTTTTCTTTTTGGAGGTGACGGCCGGATTTGAACCGGCGGATAACGGTGTTGCAGACCGGGGCCTTACCACTTGGCTACGTCACCATAAAAAATGGAGCGGATTACGGGGCTCGAACCCGCCACCTCGACCTTGGCAAGGTCGCGCTCTACCAAATGAGCTAAATCCGCATATTTTTCATAGTTCAGCAAAAATCACACCCTCGTGAAATGTATCACCAACTACAAGATGCATCAACCGAGGTTTGAGATTTCTTTTGCTTACTTTTCTTGCAAGAAAAGTAAGTGGCGACCCGAAGGGGACTCGAACCCCTGACCTCTAGCGTGACAGGCTAGCGTTCTAACCAACTGAACTACCGGGCCATAATTTGGCGTTGCCGCCAAATTGCACTCGTTTGCTTCGCAAATGGCCTTGTCGCTTACGCGATGGTGGAAACAATAGGGCTCGAACCTATGACCCTCTGCTTGTAAGGCAGATGCTCTCCCAACTGAGCTATGCTTCCGATTAAAAAAGAAGAAATTTGCATCTCTTCTTTTTAGAAATATGGAGCGGATTACGGGGCTCGAACCCGCCACCTCGACCTTGGCAAGGTCGCGCTCTACCAAATGAGCTAAATCCGCAAGTGGTGCCTCCGGTCGGAATCGAACCAACGACACGAGGATTTTCAGTCCTCTGCTCTACCAACTGAGCTACAGAGGCAAATTAATGCCAAACTTATTTTTCTCACCATCGCGAGACGTGCAAACGACTTCCGATGCCGCCCAATCGAGGATTGAGATTTCTTTTGCTTGCTTTTCTTGCAAGAAAAGTAAGTGGCGACCCGAAGGGGACTCGAACCCCTGACCTCTAGCGTGACAGGCTAGCGTTCTAACCAACTGAACTACCGGGCCATTCTGGATGCAGGGGATTTGGTGGGAACAATAGGGCTCGAACCTATGACCCTCTGCTTGTAAGGCAGATGCTCTCCCAGCTGAGCTATGCTCCCAAATCGTGCGGAACGCGCCGCCTCAAACCACTTTTTTGTTCGCTGTTTTCGGCTTCGGTTTTGCCCGCGCTCCCTGCGACGTGTTATATTATACTATACTCTTTCGCGTTTGTCAACACCTTTTTTTATTTTTTTTGAATTTTTTTATTTTTTTATTTTCCGCCCGGTTTTTCACTCATATATCCTTTTTGCAACGCGCCGCGATGTACCACCGATCATCCGTCTCCGATGCCGCCGTGAAGTGATAATCGGCAAAAAAGCCGAGCACCTCAAAGCCTGCCTTCTCAAGCGTAAGACGGATCTCCTCTTCCGTATAGCACCGCTCCTTCTGCACCGTATCGGTGCGGCTGTACGTCCCGTCCGCACGCTCGGTGAACACGGTCAGATCAAAATCGCAGATCCCCGTCTCCTTATCGTAGAAATTCCGCCAGCAGCAGACGGTGCCGCCCTCCTCATCGTCAAGGATGAAATCATTCTCCCCGTACACCGTCTCAAATTTATGCGGCGTATTGACGTCGAACAGAAACAGTCCGTCCGGATTCAGATAATTATGGGCAAGCGAAGCGCACCGCGCAAAATCGCCCTGACCGGTGAGGTGATTCACGCTGTCGAGACAGCAGACGATCGCATCCACCGTACCGTACAGCTCAAATTCGGTCATATCCTGGAGAAGCAGAAGCACGCCCGAAAGCTCCGCCTCCGCAATCCGATCTGCCGCCGCCGAGAGCATATCCTCGCTCATATCGATCGCGGTCATATCGTACCCGCGGCGGGCAAGCTCGATCGTCATACTGCCCGTCCCTGCGGCAAGATCGAGCACCAGCTCCGGCTTCGCCTTTGCAAAGCGCGCAAACTGCGCCTCGATGAAATCCGCCCAGCGGGCGTAGTCGATCTCCTCGTTCATGCGGTCGTAGATCGGTGCCATCACGTCGTAGGGATTCTTCTCAGGCATCATTCTTCCTCCCCGTTCAGGCGTGCAAGGACGCGCACATAACCGTCACTTCCGTACTTCAGAGCGCGGTTGACGCGGCTGATCGTCGCCGTGCTGAGGCCCGTCTCCTCGGCGATCTCCGTATAAATTTTGTTGTCGGAGAGCATCTGCGCGGCGGCAAGGCGGCGGGACATCTCCGAAATCTCCTTGACCGTACACAGATCCTCAAAAAATGCGCGGCACTCCTCTGCCGATTTCAGCGTGAGGATTCCCTGAAAGAGGCGCTCCGTGCGCTCGTCCATATAATTTTTAGCCATGGCTGTCTCCGTTTTCTTCATTATATAATAATTCTCCGAGGATGAGGGCGGCGATGTCCTGCGCGCACCCGCCCGCGATGTATTCACCGAGAGCACGCGGTGCGTCCGCGATTGCCGCAAGCAATTTCTCGCGCACAAGCGGCACACCCGTGAGGCACGCCTCCAGCTCCGCAATCGGTGCCGTGCCAAAATAGTCGCCGTACAAACGAATCTCACCGATCACGCCGTGCGCGGCGGTATACGATGCGGTGAGCGTTCCGCAGGAAAGCCGCGCCGTGAGCTCCGTCTCGTGACGGGCGGACGCGCCGAAATTCCATTCCCACGTGCGGTATTTCGCCGCAGCGAGGGCGCGGATGCCGTCCTCCTCCGCCGCGGTGAGCGCATCGATCTCGCCGCCCTCGCCGATCTCCGCGGCAAGCAGCGCGATGAACGCCCCGACGTCCACCTCCTTCGGGAAATCGGAAAAATCGCGGATGTTGGCAACCCGGCTGCGGACGCTGACGATCCCCTTCGTGCGGATTTTTTCGGGATGCACGATCAGTGACTCGGCAAGCGCGGAGAGATCCGCCCCGAACAGAAGCGTGCCGTGGTGGAGCTGTCTCGCTGTCCCGTCGGGACGGCGGACGACCGCCTGTGCATTGCCCGAAATCTTTCGCCCGTCCGCGAGAATATCGTTTCTGCCGCCAAGCTCGGCAGGCACACCGAGGCGGCGAAGCACGTTGAGAATCGGCGCGGTGAACCGCGCAAAATCGATACCGCTCCCGTCATACGCGGTGATAAACGTATAATTGACGTTGCCGAGATCGTGAAAGACAGCGCCACCGCCACTCAATCGGCGGACCACGGCGATGCCGTTTTTCTCCGTATACGGGACGTTGACCTCCGCCCACGTGTTCTGATTTTTACCGATAATGACCGATCGGCTGTTCTGCCAAAGCAGGCGAATATCACCCTCGCCGTTTTGCAGAAGGTACTCCTCTGCGGCGAGATTGAAGCACGGATCGGTGGAGGGGAGAAGAATGGTGCGCACAGGGCGTCTCCTTTCACGGATTTCTACCTACTATTATAACGGATTCTTTCAGCAAAGTAAAGCGGTAATTTGCAAAAGCGGAGATTTTTTCAAAAAACTCTTGACAGGGCGCGTCCCGTGTGCTATCATATAGGCGTGCCAGATTGGCACAAATAGGCAGGGGTGCGTCGGCTTAGGCCGAAGCTGAGACGGAGTGATCCGAACCCTATAACCTGATACGGGTAATACCGGCGTAGGGAGCTGTTCGTAATTCGCTTCGAAGATCAAAACAAGGCATTGATTTTGCGATCCGGCGTGCGGTACCGAAACCGTGCGGCGGATTTTTTGTCGCCGTGCGTATTTCCGTTTCTCATCTCAAAAAAGAAAGGAAATCCCAATGGCAAATGTAATGAAACTGCAAAGCAATTCCAAAACAAGAATTTTAGCGGAGTGTGCGGTCATGGTCGGTCTTGCAACCGCTTTGAGCATGGTCAAGCTGTGGGAGATGCCGCTGGGCGGCTCAATCACGCTGCTCAGTATGCTGCCCGTGATGCTGATCGCGCTCCGTCACGGCACCGCGATCGGACTGGGCACCGCATTCGTCTATGCGTGCGGTCAGCTCTTCCTCGGGCTGTCGTCTCTGATGAGCTGGGGCATGACGCCCACGATGTGGGTCGGCTCCGTCGTCTTTGACTACCTGCTCGCGTTCACGCTGCTCGGCTTTGCCGGCGTATTCAAAAAATACGGCGTGCGCGGTGCGCTCGGCGGCATCATTCTCGCGTGTGCGCTCCGCTTCGTGAGCCACTTCATCTCCGGCGCGATCTTCTTCGTAATCTGGTGCCCGTGGAGTAATCCCGTCATCTACTCGATCTGCTACAACGGCGCGTACATGGGCGTGGAGCTCGCGCTCTGCATCGCAGGGGCATCCTTCCTCCTCGCCGCAAAGCCGATCCGCAAGCTGATCGGCGTAAGTTTGGCAATCGCCTAATTTCGCGCGATATTCGACATCTGCAAAAAACAGCCGTCCTGCCTTGGGATCGGCTGTTTTTGTTGCTTTCGGGGCTTCGCGGTGGTATAATAGATATAAAGTTTCCGTTTTGAGGTGAATGATGTACACGTTTTCTTCCGTTATTATAATCGCCGCCGTTTGGTTTGCGTGCGCGGCATCCGTATTTGCAAAGAAGCGCACCGTGCGCGTCGCCGCGTTTGCTCTCGGGGCAGTTCTTCTCGCCGTCGGGATTTCATGCCTGATTGCGGCATCCGTCCGCATCGGACACATCACGGGCGCACTCCCCGCGGATGCCGAATTTTCCGCGTGGGCAGCGGATGCGTACAGCGCATGGGCGCGTCTTATCGGTATCTTCTCCGCCGTGATCGGCGGCGTGCTTCTCGTCGCCGCGCTGATCCGCCATCCGTTTGTGAAAATTCGCACGTTCTCCGCCGCTATTGTCGCTTTGCCGATTCTCCTCGGCGGCGGTATGTACGCGGTCACGGTCGCCACCGAAGCCGCCGATCTGGTCACACCCGTGCACCTGTTTTCGATCGCATGCGCGTGCCTCGTGCCGATCTGCGCGTATTACGACACGGCGATCGCGCTGTTTTGGAAGGCGCGAAAAAAATCGGACACCAAAAAAAGATAATCCCGTAAGATTCCCCGAAAAATCCCGTTATATCCTGTGAAAGGAGGGACGCACATGGAAGACAGACAGATTCTTGCGCTGTTTCTCGCCCGTGCGGAGGAGGCGATCGCCGCACTCAACGAAAAATACGGACGGCTGATCCGCCGCATCGCTGTGAACATCACGAAAAGCGACGCGGATGCGGAGGAGATCCAGTCGGACACCGCGCTCGCCGTGTGGGATTCCATTCCGCCGAATGAGCCGGATCCGCTTTCGCCGTACATCTGCCGCATCGCGCGCAATCTATCTTTGGATCGGTATCGGTACAACACTGCCGCGCGCAGAAGCAGCGGCGGAGACGTTCTGCTCTCCGAAATCGGGGAGATCGTTTCCGACACGGACGGCGCGGAGGACGAATCGATGGCGACTCTTGTCGCGGCGGCGGTATCCGATTTTCTCCGCACGCGGAGTGCGGAGGAAAGAAAGCTGTTCGTCCGCCGCTACTGGTACGGTGATGCCGTGGAGGAGATCGCGTTTGACCTCGGCATCACGGCAAACGGCGCATCGGTGAAGCTCCATCGGATGCGCGCACGACTGAAAGCGTTTCTCACAGAAAGGGGAATTACGGTATGAAACGGGAATTTTTTCTAAAGGCGATCGGCGGGATCGATGACGATCTTGTTTGTGAGGCGATTGCCGAAAACAAACCCGCGGGCAAAAAGACATCTGTCAAAAACAAAATTTGGCGCACATGCGGCAGTATAGCGGCGGCGATCATTCTCGCGTGCGGCATCCGGACCGCGATCGAGATGGGCGGCTTCGACGTCGCTTTATCGAGCAAGGAGGAGGCTGACTTTGCGCCGAACGCGGCGGCACCGGCAGAGGACGGCAGGTTCAAGACAGAGAACGCAGACGGGAATCACACCTACACAGCAGACGATGCCGCGGACTCGGAAATCGCGCTTGAAACGTCCTCCCCGGACATATGGGTTGAGCCGATAAGCCGCGCTTGGTACTTCATCTGCGAGAACGGCGCGTGGACTGAGGAGGAAATCGTATACCGCGACGGCATCCCGCCTGCCAATGTCATTCTGAACGAATATCTCGCACGGATCGGCTCGGAGGCGAAATGCATCTCCGTGACGGCAGAGACGGTCGGGGAGAAAACGGAGCAGATCGGCGATATGGTCGTGCACACGGTCGGTGTGCGCACGGCGCACGTGGTGATCGAAGGCGATCTCTCCGATGACGAGCTGCGCGGACTGATCGCGACGGCAGGCAATCTCGCATCGGCACACTACGTTCGCCCCGTAACGGCGGAGGGAGTGATCCTGCCGCTGGACGGCGAGGCACCAAACGAAGGATACAACGCGAATACGTGGAGAAAATGAAAAAGAGGGGCAAGCCCCTCTTTTTATTTTTCCTCAAAAAACGGCTCTTCCGGCTCGTAGTAGAGATCCGTGCCGATGAAGCCGACCTGCGCGAAATCCTTCGGATTTTTTCGGATGATGTAGTCGATATAGCTCTCGATCATTCTGGCGGTTAAGATATACCCCGTTGCGGTGAGATGCCCGAGGCGGAACACGTCGCGGTACGCGTCATCGTTTTTGGGCGCGTAGGTGAACAGATCGATCAGGTACGTGCGATCAAACACCTCGCAGAACTGTGCCAGCAGATCGCGCACCTGTTTGCGCTTTTCGTCCCTGCCCTCGGGATCGCCGTCGCTCGGCTCCGTGACAAGGAAAAATTTCGCGCGCGGCTGGAGCGTCTTCATCTTCTGGATGATCTGCGCGTAGTAGCCTGCAAACGTCGGCGCGTTCTTTTTGTAATCCTCCTTGCAGATGTCACCGACCGTACCGATCTCCATCTTCCGCCCGTGAATATCGTTGACGCCGAGGGCGATGATATACGCCTGGCAGAGCTTGTCCGTGTTCCAAAACCCGAACTTATCGGCAAACTCCTCCATGTACTCCTTCGCCGTCATCCCGCCCTTTGAAAAATTGTAGACGGTGCTGCCGCAGCTGCGGCCGATATACTGTCCCCACGAATACTCATACATATCGTGGTAGACGTGCGTGCCGTCCGCTTTTGTCGATTCAAATTCGCCCGAGGACAGGCTGTCGCCGATGACGGCGATACGGCGGAAGATGCCGCAGAATCCGCCGTCCGTAACGAGACGGTCAAGCGGCTTTTCATCGGGCAGAACGCCCATAAATTCTTTGATGTTCATAAGATTCTCCTTATATGCTCGCCGGCTCCTTCGCGGCGGACTGTTTTCTCTCCCGACGCGCCATCAGTCGAAGCACGATCGGGCGGTTGTATCTCTGCACGAGGATGAACTGCGCGTCAAACAGCATCGCGGCGACGGCGGTGATGAAAAACGCGGGAAAGCATCCCCACAGAAGGGTGAAAAAGATGCTGACAACGGAGATCAGCTCGTTGATCCAATGGTCGAGCTCGGATTTTGCCATGGTGGTCGCAAGCTGCGGCAGTGTCCGATTCGGGAAATCATACGCGACAGGATCAAACGTGAGCACCTTATCCTTCCATTTGCGGACGAGGAGCCGCCGATACAGCGGCTTTTCAAACCGTTTTTCTCTGAACCAGAAGTGGTTGTAATCGATCGAAAATCGTTTCGTGATCTCGCCCATGAGGATGCGCAAACCGAAGTGGTACAAAATCATAAACGAGACGATGCCCGTCCACAAAACGGCACCGTTTTCGTAAATCCCCGCGTAGTGGACCACGAAGCACACGGCGGCGGCGATGGCGGTCAGCGCGATCACGCTGTACATGAA
>JAZNHT010000036.1:0-20016 GCA_045577175.1 Eubacteriales bacterium
ACGACATCTTCTCCGCAGTTGTCAAGTTCGGTAAGGCTTCTTACAACATGTTCCACTGATTAATTTCCCGATAAACTTCCGGCGGGCGAAAGCCCGCCGGATTTTTTGTCCGATCGGAGCAATTTCCGGTTTTACGGGGGGGAGAGCGGAGCAGCAAAAAGTTTCCTCTTGTGTTCGAGAAACAAGTTACTCGGGGAAGTGGGCGAAATCTGTTGATTTTGCTCAGAGGTGTTGCGCAAACCACAGGCTCAGCCGCGGTTATGATTGGTGATCGAGCGGACAAAATTTTTGAAAATTTTATCATACAGGCAAAAATATGCCGTTTGCGTCAGATACATCCTGTCCAATTCGACTATTATAATGAAAAATATAAACAAAATCCCTTGACACTCTTTGAAAACTCATGTATAATATATTGTGAATAATCGGCTCTTGCTGTCGTGACAGGGTGAGAAGCATCCCGGAAAGAGCCGCCTTCCCTTGTCCGCGGCGTTATTTTTTCGATAGTTTTCCTTACATAAGGTGACTATAAATTCTGAGAAAGGAGATTATTCCAATGTACGTAGCACCCAGCTTTGAGCTTGTTCTCTTCGCAGTTGAGGACGTTATGACCGAGTCCGCTGAGGAGACCACTGCAGAAATTACCGCCGGTCCGAACCAGACCATCCCCAGCTGATTCTGTTTGAGGCACGTATTTCCGGCGGGGAAACCCGCCGGGGATACACTCAAAAACCGCAAGATACCCGGGCTTCGGCTTGGGACATGTGCCCGATCCTTTCGGGGATGTGTCCCAGTCCGAACCACTTGATAAGAGCACTTTCATAGGATATTCGGTCAAAAAAAGAAAAGGAGTACCCCATGAACAAGAAAATTTTAGCCGTACTTATGGCGGCGCTGCTGATTGCAGTTGCCGTTGTATCCAGCTGTGCACACACGCCCGATCAGCAGAACGCTGCGGACGCACTGAATGAGCTCGGTCTCTTCCTCGGAAAAGGAGGAGACGCAGGCTACGCGCTCGATGATCCGCTGAACCGTATGGAGGGCGTGACGCTCCTCGTCCGTATGATCGGTAAGGAGACCGCCGCGAAAAACGGAAACTTCACCGTTCCGTTCACCGATGTGAACACGGCGGAAAACAGCTGGGCAAAGCCGTACGTCGGCTATGCGTATAAAAACGGAATCACCAACGGCTACGGAGACGATACCTTCGGCGCGAAGGACGCGATGACGGATTATATGTTCCTCACGCTCACGCTCCGTGCGCTCGGCTATTCCGATAAGGGCGCAAATCCGCAGTTTACGTGGGATAATCCGTACGAGCTTGCCGAGTCCGTCGGTCTGATCCCCAATGCGAAGGCGGATGACGAATTTCTCCGCGGAGATGCCGTCAGTATTTTCTGGAACGCCCTCGACGCCAAGCGCGCCGATAAGGATGTAAAGCTCGTCGATACGCTCATCGAAGCCGGCGTCTTTACGCGTGCGAAGTATGAGACCGCCAAGGATATTTATAAAAACGGACGTACCACCCCGTCTGTGACGGATACGACTGCGCCGGAAACCACGCGTCCCGTGGTGACGGAGCCGGAGACCACGCTTCCGCCGTATGTTCCGCCGGTGACGACACCGGAGGAAACCGTTCCGCCGACTCCGGTTGAAACCACCGCCCCGACGCCTGATACAGACTTCTCTTGGATCACGCTTCCTGAGAATATGACACCTCCCAGCTGACGGAACATGACGGAAAATCTGACTTTGCGGAAAGGTCTCTACCGCGTCGCGGATCTGACTGTCGAGATGGCAACCTTCGGGCGCACGCTCGCGCAGGCACAGCCGTATCTCGCGGAGGAAACCGCGGCGGATATGGTGATCCGCTCCGATTGGCAGGCATTGCAGGCGCAGCAGCCGCATCTCGATGCGGACGCGTGCGAATACCTTACAAGCGGATGGTCGTTCTACAATCAGCTGCTTGATTTCGACGGGATGATGCTCCACGCCTCCGCTGTTGTGATGGACGGACGCGCGTATCTGTTCACCGCGCCGTGCGGCACGGGAAAATCGACGCATACCGCCCTGTGGCAGCGGGTGTTTGGCGATAAGGTAATCATGCTGAACGATGATAAACCCGCTTTGCGCAAGATTGACGGCACTTGGTATGCCTACGGTACGCCGTGGAGCGGAAAGTTTAACAAAAACGTCAATATGCGCGCGCCGATTGCGGGTATCTGCCTGCTCGCACGCGGTGAGGTGAATAAGATCGCACCGTTTGGCGGCATCCCTGCGTTTACTGCGTTGATGGAGCAGACCTCGCGCACGAGAAACGGCGGTCCCAACTGGGCAAAAATTGCGGCACATCTCGATACGCTTCTCCGGGAGGTTCCCGTTTGGCGTATGGAATGTAATATGGACCCCGAGGCGGCGCTTTTGTCCCACCGGGTGATGTCAGGCGGAAACCCGTGACTTGAAAGATGCAAAACCAGCGAAAGGATATACATAATGAAACTGAAAAACGGCTTTGTTCTCCGTGAGGTGGCAGGCTCGTGCGTCGTCGTTCCGACGGATGCGGCTCTGAACCTGAACGGTATGATTACCCTGAATGAGACGGGGAAAATTCTCTGGACGGCACTCACGGACGGCGCAGAGACGGATGACCTCGTGGCGGCTCTTCTTGCCAAATATGAGATCGATGAAGTGACTGCGCGCGAAGGTGTCGATGCATTCGTGCAGAAGCTGAGACAGCATGGATTCCTCGACGAGTAAAAAAACGGAGCTCGATCTTCTGATGCCGATGATTCGGGAGAAGCTCGCCGACGGGCAGAACGTGACGTTCACCCCGTCCGGCACGAGCATGCTCCCCATGCTTCGCCCGAACAGAGATACGGTGACGCTCTCGCCTTTGCCGGAGGGACGGCTGAAAAAATACGATCTGCCGCTCTACCGGCGGGATAACGGACGGTATGTACTGCACAGAATTGTGGGCGTGGGCGATACGTACACCTGCCTCGGCGACAACCATATCGGACGTGAGCCCGGGCTTCGCCACGATCAGATGATTGCACTTGTTACGTCGTTCAATCGGGACGGGAAAGAAATCCCCGTGAGCGCGCTCTCCTATCGGCTCTACTGCCGCTTCTGGTATTCGACGCGGATTTTCCGGCGCGTGTGGCGCGCCCTGCGCCGTCGGCTTCTGCGGCTGTTTCGTGCCCGATAAGAAAAAACACGGCTCAAACGGGCAAAATCTGTTGACAAATCTGCGCTCTCGCAGTAAAATACGTGTGCACAAGGACTGTGCGCGCGATGTTGAAAATCACAATTACGAAAGGGACTATTATTATGAACGATCAGAACACAAACGAACAGTTTGACGTTGATATGATAGAAATAGACCTGCTCGATCTGGCGCGCCTTCTCTGGAAGAAGCTGTGGCTGATCGTTATATGCATGGTCCTGTGCGGCTCGATTGCTTTTTCCGCCGCGATGTTTTCCGTGGAGCAGACGTATACGGCAACCGGTATGATGTACGTAAACAACAGCTCCGTCTCCCTCGGCAGCACGTCCATTACGTTCTCGACCTCCCAGCTCTCCGCTGCGAAGAGCCTGCTTGATGTCTACGTCATTATCATGGAGTCCAGAACAAGTCTGAAGGTCGTGCAGGAGGAGGCAGCGCCGAAGCTGAGTCGGGATTACTCGATTGAGGAGCTGCGTGCCGTCATAAGCGCCGCTTCTGTGAACAATACCGAGATTTTCAGCATCTCCGCAACCTGCTCCAATCCGGAGGATGCCATGGTCATCGTCAATACGGTTATGGATGTTCTCCCCGCGGAAATCGGACGCATCGTCCTCGGCAGTGATGTCGTGGAGGTGGACCGTGCCGTTCTTCCCCAGGCGAGCTCGACGCCCTCCAATAACCGCTACGCGCTGATCGGTGCCGTAATCGGTGCCATCCTCGGCGGTGCGATCATCATCATCCAGGATCTCATGAACACGACGGTCCGCGATGAGGAGTACCTCAAGCAGAGATACAACATCCCGATCCTTGCAATCGTTCCCGATGCATATAACCGTTCCAAGAAATCCTATTATAAGGGCGGCTACAAGTACGCGTATAAGGGATACTACGGGCACTCCGGCATCGGCTATTACGCAAGAGCATACGAACACAGCTCCGAAAGCGATCAGACGGGAAGTGGTGATAAGTGATGAAATTGTTCAAAAGCAAAAAGACAGCGGGCGCAGCCCCCGGCACCGCCCCGAGCGATAAACAGAGAGAAAAGCTGAACGAGGCGTTTGACGAAGAGCTGAGCTCTACGGTCGGCAAGAAACGCTCCTTCGCGATGGCGGAGGCACACAAACGACTGCGTACCAATATCCTTTTCAGCTTCGCGGATGAGGGCAAATGCCACATCATCGGTCTGACGAGTGCGATGGCGCACGAGGGTAAATCCACCACGTCGATCAACCTTGCCTACGATCTCATGAAGGCGGGCAAAAAGGTTATCCTGATCGATGCGGATATGCGACTGTCCCGCATGGCAAAGGTGCTGGAGGTCAGCCGTGCACCCGGTCTGTCCAACGTGCTTGTCGGTAAGAGCAATCTCCAGAGCGTCATTCAGCGCGTGGAAATGCTTGAGGGCTTGAAAATGATTACGTGCGGCGATATTCCGCCGAACCCGACGGAGCTTCTCTCCTCGAAGAGATTTGCCGCCGTTCTGGAGGCACTCAAGAGCGTGTACGAGTACGTCATCATCGACCTGCCGCCTGTCACGGAGGTATCCGACGCGCTGATCGTGTCGAAGGTCACGGACGGTATTCTGATCGTAGTCCGTCAGGACTTCGTGGATAAACGTTTGCTCGATGACACCATCCATCAGCTCGGTCTCAGCGAAGCCCGTATCGTCGGTCTTGTTCTCACCTGCGCCCAGCGCAAGAGCAAGTACGGCAAATATAAGTATTCAAAGAAGCTCAGCAAGAACGCTTCGGGCAGCGGTTACTATAAATCCGGCTCGTACGGATACTACCGCGGACGTTCGGGCGGTGATTCCTCCTACTGGCAGGAGGAAACGGCATATGAGCAGGCTGCGCAGGAAGCAGCCGAGGCGGAGCTTGCTGAGAAGCAAGCGCAGACAGCACAGAGCACGCAGTCCAAGAAATCCCCTGATAAGGATACCTGACGATGCCGCTCTATAACGGCGGACGTGTCGATTTTCACACGCATATCCTGCCGTGTATGGATGACGGCAGCCGATCCGTGGAGGAAAGCGTGCAGATGGTGCGCGCACTGTCCGCGTCCGGTGTAACCGGTATTGTCCTGACGCCGCATTTTTATCCGACAAACGATTCGCCCGATCGGTTTGCCGCACGGAGAGATGCCTCTTTGGAAAAGCTGAAGGGCGCGCTTTCCCGGGCGGATTTTGCCGTCCCTGCGCTGATTCCCGGTGCGGAGATCGAATATTTTGAAGGAATCTCGTCGATCGGCGAGTATCCGGCGCTTCGGATCGGACGTTCGGGATGCATTCTTCTCGAAATGCCGCCCGAAAGATGGAGCTCATACGTTGTAGAGGACATTCTGTCGTTGTGTGAGGCGAACTGCTGCCGTGTGATTCTCGCACACGTCGAACGGTATCTGTTCTTGCAGCCGAAAAGCACGGTGCTGGCACTTCTGGAAAACGGTGTTCTGATGCAGTCCAATGCCTCCTTCTTTCTCGACAAACGGACGTCGGGGAAGGCGATCCGTTTTCTGAAAAAAGGTCTCATCCATCTGCTTGGGACGGATGCGCACAACATGACGTCGCGCCCGCCGAATCTCGGCGATGCCTGCGGCGTGATCGAAGAACGCGCGGGAAAGGAGATCGTACAGGAAATCATGCAGGGCGCACGCTATCTTCTGCGTGCCGATCTTGCGGCGGGCGTTCCCCGGAAACAAACCGCTGATCTGTAATGTACATATACTATGAAAAAGCTGTATATCATTCTCGCTGTCATCTGCGTTTTGTGCGTGATCGCCTGCCTCCTTCTGAATGCGTGGTATCAGGCTCTCATGAAGGATGACGGGCAGGCACTGGAAAGCAAGCGAGACGAAATCAAGGAATTTTTGCCTCCGGTAACGGATACGCCGGTGACTGCTCCGCCGGAAACGGAGCCGCCCGAGACGACTCCTCCCGAGACGGAGCCATCCGATTCGTCCGATACGACCGATGCACCCGATACGGATGCGCCGATTACAACCGCGCCCGAGACGGAGCCCCCCGAAACGGAGCCGTCTGAGACGGAGCCGTATCCGCTGCTCAATTTTGAGAAGCTGTGGCAGACAAATCCCGAAATTATTGCGTGGCTCGATATTGAAGGGACGTATATCGACTATCCCGTGCTCCAGAGCCCCGATAATGATAAAAAATACCTGAACCGCGCATACGACGGATCGTGGTACGTCGGCGGCGCACTCTTCACCGAGGCGACGTACAACAGTACCGATTTCAACGATCCCGTCACGATCATCTACGGACACACGATGCCGTGGAGTATCCTGTTCGGTTCGCTCGAGCAGAACTATTCCGACGCCCGCGCCTTCGAGCGGAACTCGGACATCACGCTGTACCTGCCCGGCGAGACGCGGCACTATACCGTGTTCGCCGCCGTGCCGTTCAGCAAGATGCACGTGCTCGACACCTACGATTTTTCGAGCCGATACCTGTTCAACATGTTTTTCAAGCAGGTGGGCAAGGTTCGCGAAATCGGTGCCAATTTCAACCGCGATGCGTTTCCCGAATGGGGCGACCGCGTGCTGATCCTCTCCGTCTGTCTGAATGAGGATTCGACAAGACGGTATCTGGTTATGGCAGTACTCAATGAAGACCTCGCGGATAACGTGCATGAGGCTTCATAATTTACAATATATTTATCAGTACTGATTTTTTGAAGGGAGATTTCTCTATGAAAACCATTCGCATTTTCGCAGTCCTTCTCGTGGCAGTAATGCTCTTTACTGTCAGCGCGATGGCAACCCAGTTTGTTCCCAGTATCGAGCGCAAGGATGATCCGAAGCTCGAGGATTACGAAGCCCCCGACGGACACGGTGACCACGGCGAAGAGCTGATTATCACCCCCCTCGATGACATCTTCGACGAGGATCACGGTCTGCACGATGACATTGTTGAGTCTCTGAAGGCAGCTTACGCGGATCTGAAGGATGAGCTTCTGCACCACCTCGTTGAGAATTTCGACGAGCACTGGGAGCGCATCACCGGCGGTGCTCCGATTGAGCAGGCACAGATCACGCACCTGTTCGACGTTCGCCTCCGCTGCGAGCTCGGTCAGGGCGGCGATCAGGGCGCAACGACTGTTCGTGCCAACACGAGCTCCGACGTTCAGCTTCTGAATGCTACCGTTGGCGGTGTTACCTACAATTTTGTCGATGAAAACGGCAACGGCACGTACAATTTCGCCGTTCTTGAGGCACTGAGCGAAGCTGCCGAGACGAAGGGCGTGGAGATCAAGTTCCAGGTTAAGATCCTCGGTCTCGGCTCTCACGACGAGTTCTTCGTAGTATATCGCTGCTCGGAAAAAGAGCACTGGAAGGACGTTGATGAGAAGAACTACAAGATGCTCGACAACGATACCCTTGAGATCACCGGCAAGACGATGGCGGCTTACGCAATCGTTGAGGACAGCGGTGTCGCTCCCGAACCGGGTCAGGATTCTCCGCAGACCGGTGTTCCCGGCTACTTCTTCCCCGCAGTGATCGGTGCGGTTCTGTTTGCAGGTGCCGCAATCGTCTGCGTGAGAAAAGCTACCAAGAAGAACGCTGCATAATCTGTCTGCAACCAAATACTAACCGATAAAGGAAGCAGAATTATGACTGCCAAAAAATCGGGCTCGCTATTTTTGGGGCTTCTCATTATCGTTGTTATCGCTGTTTCCATGTTCATGATCTTCAGCCTTGTGGAGAAGATTGTGAACCGCATGAATGAAGGACCGCAGCCCCCCGGATATGCAGATTCGGGGGATTCCGGTAAATTTTTTGACGGGCAGCAGTACACATTGAACAGCTCGCTTGAGACGATTCTCGTTTTGGGTCTCGACTCGCCGGAGGCGTCGCTTGGCGCGGAGGACGAGCCGACTCAGGCGGATTTTGTCGCGCTTATCATTCTGGACAGACACCATGAAGCGTATCGGATTCTGCATATCAACCGCGATACGATGACGGATATTCAGCGAACAACCGCCATAGGCGAAGGGGCGGATACGTTTACGGCGCAGCTCGCGCTTGCGCACAGCTATGGTGAGACGGAGAATTTGCGCTGTCAGAATACAGTGGACGCTGTCGAGAATCTGCTCTATAACAGTATCTCGATAGACCACTATTTCTCCGTAACGATGGACGCGATTCCGATTATTGCCGATGCCGTGGGCGGCGTGACGGTCACGCTGGAAAATGATTTTCCCGTGCTCGGTGAGGGATTTGTGAAGGGCACGGCGGTCACGCTTACGGGAGAGGATGCACTTACGTTTGTTCGCTACCGCAACAATGACGCGACCGGCAGTAACGTGGAGCGCATGGAGCGCCAGCGGCTGTTTATCGCGGCTTTGGTGGAGCAGTATGTGCAGAAGCAGACGGACGTTGAGAGCACGCTGAATACGCTTGAGAAAATCTCGTCGCACTTCCACTCCGATTGCACTGCCAGCCGGATTTCGAATCTGCTTGAGTGCTTTTTGACGTATGAAAATGCAGGTATGCAGGCTCTGCCCGGCGAGGCGAAGCTCGGGGACGAATACGTGGAGTTCTACGTGGATGAGGAAGCCTTGCAGCGGCTGATTATAGAGTGCTTCTATACGCCTGTGCATGTCTCGCAATAACCGAATACAAAAACCTGTCGCGATTGGCGGCAGGTTTTCTTGGTCTAAAGAAAACCACCAGCTAAGCTGGTGGTTCCAAAGAGGCTTTTGCCGTTGAGAAATCCCGCCGCAGCGGTAGGCTCCCCTGTGTAAGGGGAGCTGTCAGCGAAGCTGACTGAGAGGTTGTTTGAGAGTGCTTTTTTATAATCCCTTCGTCACAGCAAAGTAGCTGCATGTGTGGCGGTAGAGCGAGTTTGCAAGTGTCAAATGTTTCAGAGGGCTTTCAGCCCTGCCGGTAACAGGCCCTTATAGGGCTGAGCAAACCACCGGCTTAGCCGGTGGTTATGATTGCGTGGAGGGGGCGCACAACCGTTGTAGGGCGGGGGCGGCAAATGCGGAGGGCGTTTTTTGCCGCATTTGCACTCTTCCCGTTCTATCGATTTGTGCGAATATACGGGGTGTCGCGAACAATTCGTGCATACATACGTATAACGGCGGTGCGAACAATTTCGGTATCTCCAGTAGGGGAGGGGCTTGTGTCAAGAGAAACAAGCCCCTCCCCTACCGAGATTTGTGAGGTCGTTCGCACGCCTGTCCCTGCGGGATTGCGGCACCGTCCGCCCTACGGGAAATCCTCTCTCGATTCCGTCCTCACATCATGAGCTTTGCCTTGATCGACTTCATATACTGCGTCGGGGACTGATTCTCATGCTGCTTGAACGCACGGGAAAAATAGTGGAGCGACGAAAATCCCACCATCGCCGCAATCTGCGTCAGATTGTAATTCCCCTCGCGGAGCAGGCGCTTCGCTTCCTTGATCTTCAAAGCATTGATGTAGCCGAGCACCGTCGTGCCGTACTCCTCCTTGAAATGCGCGCAGAGCGTCGTCTTGTTCGTCCCGTAAAGGAAGCACAGCTCGTCGAGCCGTATGCGCTCGCGGTAATTTTCCTCAATGTACCGATGCACCTCCTGCATCTTCACCCCCGCCGATGCCGGCAGATTCGTCCGCACCGACGTCTCTCGCGCGCGGATCAGCTCAATGAAAAACGCCTCCAGCTTCAGCTTGATCATCTGATCCGCCCCGAACGGGTAGTCGACGCGCTTCTTCATGTCCTTCAGATTCGGCACGTCATACGGCGGCAGAAACACGCTCCGCCCCTCCTTGATTACGTCGGTGAGCAGCCTTTGCAGCTCCGCCGTCAGCGGCACGGGCGCCGATGCAAACGGATCGAGTCTGCCGCAATCGCACGCAAAGCCGATAATAATCACGTTCGGCGCAATGTCTAAAGGACAGCTGATCGAGTGCGTCTCGTTTTCTCTGTGGATGATGACCTCCCCTTTTTTGACAACGCCCTCGTAATTCTCCGCCTTCACCTCAATGTGTCCGCTGTCCACGTAGATCAGCTCGCGGAATCCGTGCCGATCCTTCAGCGTATGAAACTGCTTCGTAAACTCAAAATAGTGGATGTTCGCAATCTTCTTCACGTCGATCACGCTCTCAAAGCTCTTCAGCTTGTACTCCATATCCCCACCTCCGGTCTGTTTTCAGTATACCACACTTTTCTTCCTTGCGCAATAGTAAAAATACTTATGATCGTGCAAAAAATATTTACAAAACGGTAAATACAAAAGCGCAAAGATATTGTATAATATATCTGTAAGACAGCGTCGGCGCACGGCGCAGAAAATTTTTACATAAAGGAGAATACCTATGGCAAACCGCATCTGTATCCCGGATTATGAGTACAAGGAGAGAATTGCGAAGGCCGCAAAGCTCATCCGCGAGAGAGGACTTGACCTCATGCTCGTCGTTTCCACCGAGTCCGACTACGCAAACGCACGCTACTTCAGCGGCTTCTGGCCTTTGTTTGAGAGAGCCGGCGTGGCAATCTCCGCAACCGGCGAGGCTGCCCTGCTCGTCGGTCCCGAGTGCAACATCTTCGCCGCCGACGTCGGCAAGATCGACAACATCTTCACCCTGAAGGAGTTCCGCGAGAGCGCTGACCCCGCCTATCCCGAACTGAAGCCCGACACGTTTGTGGACGCATTCAAGAGCATCGGCGTTACCGGCAAGAAAATCAAGATCGGTCTCGGCAGCTACGTCGAGTGCACGCTTCCGATCCTGGACGGTCTGAAGGAGTACTATCCCGAGGCTGAGCTCGTCGTCTGCAACGACATCATGGTTGAGCTCCGCCAGATCAAGAGTGAAAACGAGATCGCCTGCATCCGCGAGGGCTTCCGCATTGTCAACCTCGCTACCGATGAGGTCATCAAAAATCTCCGCCCCGGCGTTACCGAGCTGGAGATGGTCGGTATCGCACAGCGCGTGATCTACGAGAACGGCGCAGAGTACGAGGGACTTCCCATGTACGTATTCAGCGAGGCATCCACCCGCCACGCAATCAGCCGTTCCTCCTACCGCAAGATCGAAAAGGGCAACGTCGTCCAGCTGAACCTCTCCGCAAAGATCGACGGCTACTCCCCCGCACTCGGTCTGCCCGTTATCATGGGGAAGCTCGATGCCGAGAGAAGAAGATACATAGATTTCTGCTACGAGATGCACAAGTGGACCGAGCGCGAGCTGAAGGCAGGCATTCCGGCCAACAAGATTCCGCGTGAGTTCTATCAGAAGTTCATCGACGCAGGATTCAAGGACAACTACGTCTACGGACCGTGCCACGGCACCGGTATGATTGAGGTTGAGGCTCCGTGGATGGAGACTTCTTCCGACTACATTCTGCAGGAGAACATGGCGTTCCAGATCGACACGTTCATCTCCGGTCCGACGTTCGGCACGAGATGGGAGACCGGCGCGATCATCAAGAAGGACGGCTGTGAGGTCATGTCCGACTATCTGAAGAAGGGACTGATCGAGCTTGACTTCTGAGGTTATCGGTAAGAAATACTGGATCATCCCCGACTGCGAGCTTCCGCCGCCGGGGGAGGGCGAAATGAAAGGTCACGAATCTGTGATCGTCGTAAACGACACCGATACGGATGCCGTTATCAACGTGAAAATCTACTTCACCGACCGTGACAGCTATAAGGATATCACCTGGCACGTCGGTGCGGATCGCGTGCGCTGCTTCCGCATGAACAATCCCGACGATATGTCCGGATTCATCGTGCCGCTGGAGACGCAGTACGCCATGAAACTTTCGTCCAATGTGCCGATCGTTGTGCAGTACGGCAGACTGGACAACCGTCAGGTGAATCTTGCCTACTACACCACCCTCGGCTACGCCGAATAAGGAGGCAGGTATGTTTCTTGATAAAATTTTCCCCCGCGAGATCGAGGCCGCGAAGGAAAACCGCACCCCCGTCGTCATCGTCGGCGGTACGGTGGAGTATCACGGTCCGCAGTGCTCCTACGGCTGTGACACCCTGATCGCGCAGGGTCTTGTGGAGAAGCTCGCCGAGAAGCGCGAGATCATCATCGCGCCGTCGATCAGCTACAGCCCGTCCTCTTGGGCGGTCGGCGACGACACCTCCGGCACGGTGCACGTGGACGAGGTTGTGTTTGAGGAATATGTGTACAACGTATTCATGAGTATGCTCGGCGCGGGACTCAGAAACATCTACGTCGTGATCCATCACCAGTTTGAGGAGGGCAATCTGATGCCCATGACGCTTTCGTACATGAAGGCGGCAAAGCGCGCCACGATGCGCTATCTCGAAAAGACGATGGGACAGGGCTGGTGGGGCAGCGAGAGCTACTCCGACTACTACGCAAATCTCGGCGGCGGCGACGATCCGTTCAGCTGGATCAAGGTGATCCCGGCGATGGCGCCCGAGGCACAGCGTGCGACCGGCTACGATCACGCGGGCAAGTACGAGTGCTCGATTCTGATGTCGCTGTATCCCGAGGCGGTCAAGCTGGAGAGACTGGGCGACAGGTATCACTGGTTCACGCAGAGCTCCGCGGAGGCGAACAAGGAGCTGGGCGACGAGATGGTGAAGGTGTCGCTTGAGTATCTGGATCGCGCTATACAGTAAAACGAAAGGGGGCTTTATGCCCCCTTTTGCCCCCTAATGGAGTAACTTTGCGAAAAAACGCAGGAGGGGCAAATCGCGTAGCCCCTCCTGCACCACCTCCGCGGCAAGGGGAGAGGGGCATTCCCTCTCCCCTGCACCCCTTACCCTTGGGGCTCAGCGGTAATCGTGCGCCATCATACCACTCACAGCAAAGCGTTGCCGCTGCGTTTTGAATCTCCCATCTATTGCGGCTGACGGAGAGTTTGCAAGATCGCGGTAATGTTCAGTTAAAATCAAACTGCCATCCACGCGTGCTTTTTCCGAATGGAAACTGTACGTATAAATCCCTGCCAAACCCTCGCACCGCAGGTGCGTCTTAAACATAGCGTTTATGCTATGTTAGCACTAAACTTCGTTGCGAGGTTCCCGGTTTTCCGCGTCAGCGGAAACGACTGCTTAGGCAGTCGAGGGAATCCTCGACGCAAATGCCGCGCCTCAGCGTGGCATTTGCACTGAAAAAGCGCGCATGGAAGGTTAGGGGTGCAGGGGAAAGGGAACCTTCCCTTTCCCCTTGCCGCGGCGGTGGTGCAGGAGGGTAGCGAAGCGGCGGTGCGGTAGTGAATAACACCGCGGGGCGGTGTTAGAGCCGCACCGTGCCCGAGCCGCAGCGAGAAAGCGCGACTTGCCCCTCCTGCGTCGTAACCCCTCGATTGCAGACAGTAGAATAAGAAAAAAAGGAGCTACCCCCATGAGACTCTATTTACAAAAATCCCACTTCCCCGAGCGTGAAACCCTCCTCCTTTCCGAGGGCTCCCTCACCGTGCACGCATTCCGCTATTCCACAGGCGTGGAAGCGCTCCGCGTCACAAACGACCGCGGCTATTTCGTCATCCTGCCGTATCAGGGACAGCAAATTTGGGATTTCTGCTTCGGCGGTAAGGATCTCAAAATGAAAACCACAATCCACGAGCCGAAGAAGCCGAAAATCTTCCTCGAAACATACGGCGGATTCCTCTACCACTGCGGTCTTGCCTCCGTCGGCGCGCCGGATGAGAGCCATCCCCAGCACGGCGAGATTCCGAACGGCGAATATACCGAGGCGTACATCGATTGCGGCAAAGACGAGCACGGCACCTACGTAAGCGTCGGCGGCACGCTCGCCTGCGACATCGCGTTTGTGAAAAAGTACAACTTTTCCCCCGAGTGCCGCCTGTACGAGGGCGCAAGCACCGTGCGCGTGAACGTCACCGTCGAGAACGGACGCGCCGAGCCGATGGAATACGCATATCTCTGCCACATCAACTTCCGCCCGTTTGACGGCGCACGCCTGATCTACAGCGTACCGCGCGATGCCGAGCACATCACGATGCACAAGATCGTGCCGGACAGCCTGCCCGAGACCGAGCAGGCAAAAATGCGCCGCTACATGGATATGCTGGATCAAAATATCGCCTACATGGACGAGGTCGGCAATCCCGATGAGGCGTACGCGCCGGAGATTTGCTTCACCATGAAGTACGCCGCCGACGAAAACGGCCGCGGACACACGATGCAGTACATCGAAGGCGAGGGGGCGTGCTACGTCAATCACCCCGTGGACGCGCTCCCGATCGGCATCCGCTGGATCTCGCGCACGCCGACAGAGGACGCGATGGGCATGGTCCTCCCCGCCACAAGCGAGCATTTCGGCTACAAGCACGCAAAAGAGCACGGCTATATGCGCCTCCTCGGCGGATACGGGACGTTCTCCTTTGACATGGAGATCGGATTCATCCCCGATGCCGAGGCGAAGGCGGTCGCGGCGAAGATTGAAAAGCTGATCTGAACAACAAATCCCGACAGACAAAAAATCTGTCGGGATTTTAACCGTCTTCCCCAAAATACAGTTCATCATACACCCACCGAATCGGATTTTCGCGGATGTAGCGAGAGATCTCTTCATAATCCTCTCGCCCTCGGATCACATGCTCGTAAAACGAGTTTTGAAACAGTCTTCCGAAAAAACCATTTTTTCTGCATTCTCTCGTTGTCAACGATTTATACGCACAAACGACATCCATAACCGTAGGGCGGGGGCTTGCTCCCGCCGCACCGTTGTTCAAAATCAAAATAACATGGATGTGTGTTGACTATATATAAAGCATCTTTCTCGCTTCATCAGCCAATTAGACCGATGAAGCGATAGTAAATGTCGATTTTCTGTGTTCGTTTGCCTGTGGATTTATCACCTTCGTGTACCACTATTTTGTCAATCAGTTCGTTAAGCATAGGTTTTGTCAGTTCGGTGAAATCAAGATACTTCTTTGCGACCTCTATGAACTTGGCGATGTTGTCCGCTTCGGCTTTCCGTTCCGTTAGAAACGCTCCAATCTCTGCAATCCGTTTTTCTGTCTCTGTCAACTCTCTCTTGTAGTCAGCAGAATACGCGGCGTATTCCTCGTCTGTGAGCTTACCGAGGGCATTGTCCTCATATAGCTTACGGCAGATCGTCTGCAATTCACCAAGACGTTGCTTCAGACGTCGCTGTTCCTTGAGGAACTTCCCGGATTCCAGTTCAAATGCCTTTTCTCTGTCTTTGGCAATATGCTCGGCAAAATTGATTGCTCTATCTGCAAGGGGCGCGATCTGTTTGCGAATGTCGGCTTCTACGATACGGTACAGCGCATTGTATGAAATGAAGTGTGCCGTGCAATGCCGCCTGCCCTTGTTGCGATAGTTGCAGCAAGTATAGTTACCATTGTTATTCGCCATTGCAAAGGACAGTCCGCAACCGCAGTCTGCACATTTCACAAGACCGTGGAAAATCTGACGTTCGCCGTTTGTGGTTGGGCGTTTTTTGATTTTTACCATCTTCTGAACGATCTCAAAGGTCTCACGGTCAACCAATGCTTCGTGGGTGTTTTCGATCACGATCCACTCATCTTCGGGAACTCGGATACGCTTTTTGCTCTTAAAGGAACGGGTACTGCCTTTCTGTCCGGTGAAATCTCCCACATATACACGGTTACGGAGAATATTTGCCACCGTAATAGGATACCAGGCATACGGATGCTCCTTGTCAACGAATCGCTCAAATCCACCCCGGGTATGATTGATATACATTCTCGGTGTAAGCAGTTCTTCCTTTTCAAGCACGTTCGCGATCTGATAGGGATTCATGCCGCCAAGCGCCATTTGGAACATTCTCTGTACTACCGGTGCGGTATTTTCGTCAGGAATCAACCGATGCTTATCAATGGGATCTTTCTTGTAGCCGTAGGGTGCATAGGGAGATGTGTAGTAGCCTTTTTGCGCAAGGATCTTTCGTGCCGAGCGGATTTTCTTGGATATGTCCTTGGCGTAAAACTCGTTCATAATATTACGCATACCCATGAAATCATTATCGCCCTTAGCGGTATCCACACCGTCATTGACTGCGATAAAACGGATATTATGCTCCGAGAAAAACATCTCGATATAGTATCCCGTTTGCAAATGCTCACGACCGATACGGGACTGATCCTTGGCAAGCACAATATCGATCTTCCCGTTTTCTATATCCGAGATCATTTGCTTGAACTGAGGACGCTCAAAATTCGTCCCCGAGAATCCGTCATCCACGTAGACCTTGTAGACAAAAAAGCCGTTATCCCGTGCATACTTCGTCAACATTTCCCGTTGATTTCCTATGCTCATACTCTCGCCATCTCCATCGTCACGGGAGAGGCGGCAGTATATCGCTGTTCTGTTTTGCTGCTGTGTCATTTTTGCTCCTTTCTTCAGCAACAAACAGCTTGTATCTCTATTATACGGATTTCACGGCGGTTCTTCAAGCCGTTTTGCTGAAATAATGATATGAATTGTGTTTGTGTGTTTCATTTGAATCTCTCCTTCATATATTTAAAAGCTATGTATCGGAAGGGCGATGCCCTTCCTTTGGCTTATATGTCCTTCTTCAGTTCCTCGTTCATAAGCCGCAGCAGCTTTTCGAACAAGGTTATTTGATCGGCATAATTTGATGTTATTATATACGTTGTCTTACCGATCTTGATTTCTTTCGGCTTATTCGGACACAAAGCCTTTTCAGACTTTTGGTCCATAGATTGCCTCCTATTGATTTTTCTTACCCTGCGGTAATTCTGCGAGATAGACATTGGTAATATCGGTTCTGTGATGTCCTAAGATCTCACTGGTCATAAGCTTGGGATTTTGACGTCCTTCGGCTTCATACATGGCATACTGCTCTTGCGCTCTTTTGTAACGTAATCCGTGCCATGTCAAATCCTTGCTTCTCGGCTTTTTACCGTCTCTTATTTCGGTCTCCCTATTCTGCATTGCAAACTTGTGACGATTGGTGTACATCCAATTTTCAAGCGAATCAATCTGTTTTTCCACTCCGCCTTTTTCGTTTCGACTGATAATATAATCCCGAGGCAATAAATGATTGTTGTGAGCGTAGTTGTAAAGATATTTCAGAAGATCCTTCTGAACCTCTACTTCAACGGGAACGATGCGAATCTGACCGCCTTTGCCTTTTACTTTCAAACCGTCATTTGTCAGCGCTTTCTCCACGTCTTCGAGTCTCACGCGACAGATCTCTTCCACTCTCAAACCAAAAGCATAACCAATACCTATAGCGTGATAAGCATCAATGCGACCCATATTCTTTGCGACTTCCATACCGGCTTTTACTTCTTCCACCGTCCATGCTCTGTCCTCTGTGCCTACCTTGCGTTTTTCCAAGTCCAATTCCTTATTGTCGGGCAAACGCTTTTTACCGCCGGCTAATCTGTGAAAGAAGCGAATTGCAGACAGTCTTGACTTGATGGTAGACGGTGAAAGCCCTTGCTCCTGCATATGTTTAACGTAAGCGCGAATATGTTTGCCTTCGATATTGCTGATTTTCTGTAGGTGAAATTTATCAAATGCGAAGCGACAGAACGGGTTTATGTTATAACTATAGGTCGCTATGGTTTTGAAGCTTTTTTCGTTGGTATTGCTTTTTAATGCGTTCGTCTGTTGTATCAGCTTATCCCCACCTGTGAATTTTTCGCCCATTGGCATTAACCTCCTTTCTCATAGATTGAACTCACGAAAACTCCGGATATTTTCGCTCGTCCTATGTATGTAATAAGTGAGGTGAGGATTTAAATTGTAATCGGCGTTATGAGAACGAAAATACAGGTTTTGTGTTCGTCTATAACATAGCCGAAATTATATAATCTTCAAGAAAAGTTACTTTTCTTGTTTGCTGACGAAAAAAACAAGATCGCACGGATGGGAGAGCAATCTTCCACCTGCGCGATCTTGTTGACCAAAATCTTTTCATTACTACTTTTATGCTCGTAACCAAAAATATTTTATTGACGAATTTTTTTGCGCCGTCATATCGATATGAATATCATAAATCATTTCGATAGGACAGCATACTTACAAACTTTACGGGACTCTTTTTCAGCCGACTGTTTTGTGTGTGATACGGCTTGTGTATGTACCGTTTGTCCGTATTACACATAAAACAGCCGGAACGCCGAAGGCGAAAAAATGCCCTCTATAATAAATCTATGGGTATCATTTCGATAAGACAGTCATTCTTTATCATTTCAAAATTATAGGACATCATCTGTCATATCGATAAGAGCTTACGTCAAGGCATAGTATCCCCATTGACATTTACACTCTGTTTATGCTTGTTTCTTGCCTGAACCTACAAAACAGGTACGATTTTGCCTTGACGTAAGCCACACCTGCGCAGGCTCCGGCAACAGTTTCTTTATGACCTGCGGTCTCAAAGAAACTGTTGCCCTATCGAAACGAGGGTCATATATCATCTCGATAAGTACAACATCTATCATTTCAAAACAAGTATCATATTTAATTTTCCCATAAGGTGAGTACTATGGAGCCACCGAAGTGCTCCGCGGTGCTTGCTCCCAAAATGAGAGTGGAGGCATTATAAATACCTCACGCACGTCACCGATCAACGACCATAGATCGTCACGATACCCCCAACTAAGGTATCGTTCGGTGGGAACTTTCATAACGATTAAAATTCCTTAAACTTCGGTTCTTCTGTACGAAAACGGGATTTTGGTCAGCAGACTGTCGCAGTCTGCGAGCGTAAATGCTATCCGATTTTCGTCCACACCGATACAGGTGGTTCCGCACTTTACTGTTGTTGTGACTTCGGTTTTAGCATGGCATTTTCGTCTGCAACGTATGGGACTAAACTCGTCCATCGGCATCCACATATTATAGTTGGGATAAACTATTTTACCGATTTATCGTTGCGTCCGAATTTGCTGTCACTGTGCTGTAGGGCTTCCCTTGGTGCGTCAAGGTTGCAGACATTAACTTCTATGCCTGCCGTGTTCTCAGAGGATTGTGACACTATCCGTAACCAACGTTATCGGATATTCCCGTGCCACCCGCTGTCTGTCCTTAAAGCCGTCGGACAGAAGGTTTTCTACTTTTTCAAAGTCTTTTCATTTGAAACGCTCCTTCAACTGATGAAATTTTGGTATTTATTTTGACTCCCAAGCAAGCTCCTTGCCTGCCGGAGAACAAAAGCAAGGTACAAAAAAGCACCTATCCGAAGATAAGTGCTGCTGTTGCTGTATGCGGAAGGAAACACACTACTTCGAGGGTTCTACTGAGTTTTGTTTTGAATGCTTCCTTCATATTTTTTAAGCTCATATATAATATAATCGATTTTGGGGCAATCGTCAAGGGGTAGGCACCAACTTTTTTCGTTCTAATTGGAAATATTTTTGCCGAAACCGCACGTATCAAAGGCACAAAGAATGAATTGAGAATTAACGACTAAAATTAACGGCATCGTTAATTCTGAAGGTTTACAGAAAATTCACTTCCCAAAATCGAATATCTATTGAATTTGGGAAACAAATGTGGTATAATAACTTTGCGAGGTGATTTTCTATGAAACTGATCGAAAGAAAACAATACTTAGATAAAATGATAGGCGTTATCGGAACTCCCGATATTAAGGTATTAACCGGTGTGCGCCGTTCCGGCAAATCAAAGTTGCTCGAAGCCTTCAAAGCCTATGTGCAAAAGAACATTGCTAACGCTAATATTATCCATATCAACTTTAATCTGTCTAAGTATGACAACCTTAAAGAATACAAAGCATTAAATGAATATATCGAAAACAACTATGCAGAAGACAAGGAAAATTTCGTTTTAATTGACGAGATTCAAATGTGCGATAAT